>RAYY01000007.1 GCA_003611875.1 bacterium D16-56
ATTCTTCTGCTGGCAATATTCACGGATTAAACGCTGCTGTTCCTCAAGAGAATACCCTTCCTCTGCCTGTTCCTGTGTTGATACACGACAATAAATTGCTACTTTTTTTATCAATAGACTTCTCTACCTTTTTTCTGTTTTTTATCGTCCTTACTGTCCTTATCGTCTTATTCTGTATTCTCTCTGCTGATTTTTACAAAACGTTTTCCGTTGTTTTTCCCTATCTCCACGCAAATCCCAACATTGTGCAGTCCGGCCTCCAGTTCTTTTAATCTCCTTGATAAGTGGTTCGCCTGTTTGATTTTATTGCTGGCGTACATTCCTTTTTCATAGAGCATATCAGACAATTCTGCGCTTAGTTCGCTCATTGCCCCTTCAAAATTCCCGGATTCCTCCAGATAATCCATGACCGCCCCGGCAACCTCATCTTCTTCCAAAAGCTCCTCGTTCAGACGAGTACGGTTTTTCTGATATGCCTCTAAAAATTTCTCCTGTCCATACCCCATAGCCTCTGCTACGGCACACCCCCATTTTAAAAAATCAAGAAGTCGGTCGTCTATATTCACTTCTATCAAAGGCTCAATTTCCATAGCTCTGGAAAGACACTCAAACATTCTATAAAGGATACAGGGCTTATCCGCTTCAAATTCTTCCATGACGTCTTTTTTGCTCCTGCGTTTTTCTGATGATATGGCTTTCATATTCAGAAAATACACAGCGGTCAAGGAAATCGGAACGGTCGGAAAGCAGATGGATTCCATTCATATACACAACAGACTTTATATTAATCTCGCACAATTCGCTGTCTGAATACTTCTTTCTCTTAACCGCTGTTGCCCCCGTCACTACCTGGCAGAAAATATTTGCCTGACTTTTTGTAATGGAATCCATGTTGTCCAGACAGACGATATCCTGTGATTCCAGAAGAAGCAGAAAGTCCTCCTCATTTTTCGGCATGACCGTTACATTGTTGCTGGATATATCCAGACAGCGTTTATCCATTTCCATGGAAGTGGTCTTTGAGGAGCCTTTGCTGCCTTTGTAGATAACGATAGGCTGCTCAATCCCTGTTATGAGTCTGACAATCAAAATAACATTATGGAGAATACGGTCTGACATACTGGCAAAATGGTAGTATTTATTCATCAGCTTCCTGAATGACTTTCCCTTTTGCGGCATGGGCTGAGGACGTATATTTTTTCTGGTTATCAGTCTGACAGGCGGCTCACTGCAGCACTTTATCCCTGATTCGTCAACGCAAAGCACTGTGGAATCTCTGTCCGCCAGGTTATAATACAGGTGGCCCTCATGGAAAGCGAACCGATTGTATACCGGGTATTCTTTCCCTTGGCAGTGCGCTTTTGCCACAAGAGTTTCCATGACTGCCTGAATCATATCATTCCGGCTGCCCCGGTTGTAGGTCTGATAATACAAATTCCTCAGCCACATCTGGTAATATTCCGATTTAAGCGGATAATTCACAAAACTGACCTTGTTTGGAATCTGGATAAAAGCCTCCCCTTCTGTGCTTCGGAACGGAATATGACCCTGCTCCTCTATCAGTCTTAAAAGAACATCCACCGGGCTTTCTTTTTCTGCTGACGGAAGATTCTCTGTCTTTGCTTTTTTCACTGACGGCATAGGCTTCTCGCCCTCCAGCATACGCCAGAGGGTTTCCCAGTTTTCTTCCTTACAGCTATCATGGTGACAGCCAGCCGCAATCCCACCATCATCAAACTGTATGACATAAGCTCCATTGTCCTTGGAATGTTCCTGATTCCATGGGCAGGACTCCAAAACATAGCACATGCCATTCTCTACCTGCTTTTCCCTTGCGACGGGAATCTCATGGGATTCCAGCCATAAACGCAAATCAAACTCCATCTTGCTCCCTGATATGCTTCTGCAGGCTCACGTTTCTCATTTCTATTCACTGTTTTCTTTTTATTCCCTTTCTCCACACACTGCGCCGCAATCTGCTGTAACAGCTCAATCGCTACCGGCACTCGTTTCTTTGGTGCATACAGGATTTTGGAACGCCTGTGTGGACGTTCTTCTGTGGAATCTCCCTTGCAGGAAACTGTACCATAAAGCTTTGTAATTCTGGCCGCATTATAGGTTGTTGTATCGACCTTTACCTGCTCTGTGCTGGAAATTCCGGCCGGACGTTCCGGGTCTAAGTCAATGAGAATCCATCTACGGCAGCGGATTTCCTTGTCGCTGGTTGTATTCTTCGCATAATTCTTTAGATGGTTCTTGCCTCTGGCCTCGATTCCTTCGCTTAAAGCGTTCATTGTGATGTAAATATTGTACTGCCTGTCATAACGCTGGATATGCTCAATCAGCTTATCTACATCATTGTAATAGCCTGAAAGAATCCCTTGTTTGGTATTTAATATTCTAACTTCTGTAAATACTCCTGACTCTATCAGCACTTGCAATATTCCCTTGCTGGCCACTGTTAGGACTCCAACCGGATATTTTAGCAAACCCTTTTACCACATTATCAATCTGCGTGTCTGTCCAGTTCCCCAGAACACTATTCCCAGGAGCTCCCACAAAAAAAATATCAGTCAGCCCTCCTACTGCTCCACAGGCAACAGCAACCAGATAGTCATATCTGTCGCATTTATCATATTTTTGTAAAAGATTTCGGTTTTCTTCGCTTTCTTCCAAAAAAAATTTCTTGTCCGCTTTTTCTTCCATAATCTTATCCCTTACATATAAGTAAATATCTATCTAAATAATTATACAATATTTATCTACTCATCTCAATAATTGATTTAATAAACTACCATAAATATACGGAGGTATTAATATAAAGGATACCGAATTTGGAACCGTAAAAATTCATCTGGAAGAAGTTATGAAAAAGAGCAATATCTCTATTAATAAATTATCCTTTCGGGCTGAAATGCAAAGAACACAACTGAAAAAATATTGTAAAAATGAGGTTCAGAGGCTGGATATTGCTGTGCTGTCAAGATTGTGCTACGCCCTGCAATGTGATTTGCATGAACTGATAGAATACATCTCTCCAAAGGAAACACAAAACCTACAATAGAATCCTTACAAAGCATGGATTCTATTGTCATGAATAGCCCCATGGAAGCCACACACTCCCATGGGGTAAAAATATAACTCTTATTCTCTTTTATTTCCAAGAACATCCGTTTCCTTTCGCCTTTACTTATGATATGGTCCTCCTGTCATGATCCGATAGCTTCTATAAATCTGCTCCAGAAGAATTACCCTCATTAATTGATGAGGAAACGTCATCTTCGAAAAGCTCAAATGCTCGTCAGCCCGCCGGAGCACAGCCTCAGACAGTCCCAAAGAACCTCCAATCACAAATACGACCTGACTCCTTCCCTCTACCCCCAGCCTTTCCATCTTCTGTGCCATTTCCTCAGAACTCATCATCTTCCCTTCAATGGCAAGGGCAAACACATACTCCCCGTCCCGGATATGGGAAAGAAGCCTCTCCCCTTCCCTGTCTTTAATCTGCTTTTCCAAAGCCTCACCGGCCCCGTCCGGCGTCTTTTCATCTGCCACCTGAAGAATCTCCAGTTTGCAGTACCGTCCCAGCCGCTTTCTATATTCTGAGACAGCATCTGCAAAAAATTTCTCCTTAATTTTCCCCACTGCCACCACAGTAATCTTCATCTGTTTTCCTCTGCTGCCGTCTCCCTGATTTTACCCGCTTCACAACCTTCCCATCTGGCTTTCTGCGTATTCCATAGATAATTTCCAGAAACGTTCCTATTTCCTCCCACGCCTCCCGGCTTTCGGGAATGAGCCGCAGCGCCATCTGAAACTCATGAAACATACCGTCATAAACAGACACCCGCAGTCTCCCTTTTGCTGCCCGAAGCTTGTTTGCCACGGTCAGCGTATCACTAAGCAAAACCTCCTCGCTTCCCACTTGAATCAGAACCGGAGGCATTTTTTCAAAATGTCCAAATGCCGGGGATAAATAAGGATCTGAAGGATCCGCCTCACCAATATACACACTGTTGTGAAGAAGATTGTCTGTAGTGCCTCCAAACTGGGGATCCCTGTTAAAATTGGTCTCATGGCTCTCCCCGCTGCAGGTTAAGTCTGTCCAAGGTGACATTAACACCAGGCCAGCCGGCATAGGCATATGGTGATCCCGCAGATACATGGCTAACGCCAGGGTCAGTCCTCCGCCGGCCGAATCCCCAGCCACCACAATCTTTTCCGGTGCATACTGTTTTTCCTCCAACAGCCATCGGTACGCCTCCACTGCATCCATAAGAGCCGCTGGATAAGGATATTCCGGAGCCACCCGGTAATCAATGGTCAGCACATCGCCCCCCATACTTCTCTTGGAATAATAGACCGCAAAATCTCTGTAAATATTTTTCATCGGCCCGATATATCCGCCTCCGTGAAGCTGCAAAATCACCCGCCCTGTGCATACCTGCGCCGGGCGCAGATACTCCATAGAAAATTTTTCCATTTCTATGATCTCATACTCATACTCTGCTGGACAAATCCACGCAGGCTCCACAGGATTTTTCCGAAGCTCTCCTGTCTGAATCCGGTGTCCCATGGCCGAATCCATCATATTCTTCATCATGTCCCGCATCAGCTTGCCCCGCAGGCTAACCTTATCTGTCCTCATAAGTTCTCCCAACCGATCATCTTCTCTGATTCTGCTTCTCTCACACATGCAGCCGTCTTAACAGCTCATCCTTCCAATTCCTCTCGCCGGCCAGATAATTCTTAATCTCCCTGGCCGCCTCTCCCCCTGTATGCCCTACCTGCTTTACCATCCGGGATGCTTTGGCCTCCCCGCCCTTCTGCAGAATCAGCACCTTCCGGACGCGGGGATACATATCCCGCTTTTTCGCTGAGGACGGCCCGTTTCCCTCCAACTGTACCCGGACTCCATCTTCCTTCAGCTTGTCAAAAAATGTCCTCTGTAAATGACTGTCTGAAAATACAGAGGTAAAAGTAATCACCACCTCCTGATCATAGGCACAGACGGCGCATTTTACCGGCTGTCTCCTGGATACTCCTATCATCAGATGGAAGCGTTCGATTTCTTTTTCCTGATCCGGCTCCACCTTAATCACTCCGATATTGGATAACGTCATAGTATAAGCCCGATCCTTCATCCAAAATACCAGATTTAAGGCCAGACTTTTAAGTACCAGGGGAATCACCCGCAGATACCATTTCTTTTCCCGCGATACATTATAAGAAATGCTCTCCTCCAACCGCTTCTTATCAATCTTTCTGTCCATCTGCCGGGAAATCTTTCCAAGAAGCGTCTCAAAGCTTATATCCGGATTCCGGAACAAATGTCCGATCATGGTAACTGCAAAAAAGTTGGCCATGGTCTCCGAGGCGAAAAATGCCCGCAGGTTAATGGGCAGATTCAATACTACCGGTTCAGACCAAGGCTTTCCGTCCAGATATTCCTGCCAAATGGACCACACCAACACTGCTGCCAGATATTTTGTAATACTAACCCCATACCCATGGCATACTTTCTTCAACTCATTGGTATTTACATATCCATGAAGCACCTGTCCTGTCCCAAGAGGCAGATAATTCCCCTCCAGCCGGTATGCAGGATGAGAACTATACCTGCGCCGCGGAACCTCCCGATAATTCTCCAGATAACTGTCCACCACGGAAAATTCCTGCTCTCTGGGAATTTCCTCATCCTCAATCCTCCAAAAACCATCATCCTCCCCATGAATCAGCTGCAGATACCGTCCTGTCAGATCCTTTAACATGTTCACTGCTCCAAGACCGTCTGTCAGGGCATGAAACACTTCCAAATTGATTCTTTTTTCATAATACGTTACCCGAAACAAAAATTTTCGGTTCCCATGAGGGTCAATATATCGACAGGGATACGTGGTCTCCCTCTGCACCTGGGGGATTTTCTTATTCTCCTCAAAATAGTACCAAAAAAGCCCTTTCCTAAGCCTTACTCGAAAATTTCGGATATGGGGCAGAATATCCTCTAAAGCCTGCTGCAGCACCTCTGGCTTCACCTGCTCCTTTAATGTTACCGAAATCCGAAACACCTGGCTCATATTTTCATTGGCAATCACAGGGAAAATCTTTGCTGTATTATCCAGCCTTCTCCACTGCCCATTTAATCCCTTCTTATTCATCATTCCTTTTCCTGACCTGCCTCTCCTCTTGTCATCACTGCTCATGAATTTTTACCAATATAGTAGTTCTTCATCCAATAACGTTCCCTATTTCTTCGGTTCAATACCATCTCAAAGCTCTAAAATCATATCATACCACACAGCCCCTCCATGAACCGACTGGGAAACCCCCAGGCTCCGATACCCAAATCTCTCATAAAAACCAATCAAATGCTCCTTACAGGTCAAAATCAGCCCTTTCCGCCCTCTTTTCCTTGCATCCTCAATCAAATGCTTCATCAAATCTCCTGCCAATCCTCTATGCTGCCACTCCGGCGCCACATCCAAACCAAAGATACTCTGATAAGCCCCATCCGGCTTATGGTATGCTGTGTCTTCAAACATTTCATCACGGATCATCCTCTCATCGGTCACACATCCATTGATAAATCCCACGATCTGTCCGTCTTTCTCCGCCACAAAAAAGCTTTCCGGAAACGCCTGTATCCTCTGCGCAAAAGAAGCCCGGGCCGCAGCCTCTGCTTCTGGGAAACAGACTGCCTCCACCCGGGCCACGGCATCCAGATCCTCCGGCATTACCTGCCTGATGATAATATCCATGCCATTCTACTCCTTTAATTTATGATTCTGCTGCACCTATTCCAAAATCCTGAAATAATATCCTACTCCCCACTTGGTGTGTACATATCTGGGCTCACTGGGGCTAGGCTCAATCTTTTCCCGCAGCCGCCGAACATGCACATCCACTGTGCGCACATCTCCCGACTCGGTAGCTTTATTGCCCCACACCAGTGATAACAGCATCTCACGGCTGTACACCTTATTAGGATTACTTACAAAAAGCTCCAGAAGGTCAAATTCCTTGGCTGTCAAATTGATCTCCCTCTCCCCAATAAATACCCGTCTCCCCTCCTGGTCCAGCTTCAGCTCTCCGGCTGAAATTACGCGGTTTCCCTGCTTCCCTCCCTTGCCGGATTTTCTGGCATTCCGCCGCATAATGGCCTTGATCCGCGCTTTGACCTCCAAAATATTAAAGGGCTTTGTAATATAATCATCCGCCCCATATTCCAGACCCAAAATCTTATCCATGTCCCCGCCCTTGGCCGTAAGCATAATGACCGGCATCTCGGAAAACTCCCGAATAGCCTGGCAGACCTCAAACCCGTCAAACTTGGGAAGCATCACATCCAACAGCACCACATCATACTCATTCTGTTTTGCCAACTGGATCGCTTCCTCCCCGTCATAGGCACAATCCACCTCCATTCCATCCTGCTCCAGGCTGAAACGGATACCCTTTACAATCAGCTTCTCATCATCCACTACCAAAATCTTCGCCATATCTTCCCTTACCTTCCCCATTCTCTGCCAGAGTCCCATCCTTCAATATCCGCCCCAAATTCCTCTGTGCAGATCAGTCTTTCGGAACACTCTGCTGTCACACAATGATGTCGTCTTTTATTTTCTGAAACGCCGCATCCTTAATACCGGAAATTTCCATAATATCCTCAATGCGGCCAAATCCTCCCTGCTCCTCACGGTAACGGATGATATCCTCTGCCCTGGCCTCCCCGATCCCGCGAAGGGTCATCAGTTCTTCCTTTGTGGCCGTATTAAGATTTACCTTGCCCGAAGATGGTGCAGTCCCGCCGTCCAACGATATCCCGGCTTTTTCACGGCTTCCTGACTGAACACCGGTCCTGGCCTCCCATTCCGTATCCGGCACCTGCTCCCGGTCCGGTACCTCCAGCCTCATACCGTCCCAAACCGGCTCTGCCAGATTCAGATAATCCTCAGCCGCATTGTCTCCAAATCCTCCTGCCATTTCGATGGCCTCAAAAACCCTCTGGCCCTCCTTCAGCTCATAAACCCCGGGATATCTCACCTGACCACAGACATGGACAAAACAAGGTGTCCCCAAAATCTCCGGCCCAGGCAAAGCCTCTGACTCACCCAAAACACTCTGTCCCGGCAAAGCCTCCGACCCATTCAAAACATCCTGTCCCGGCAAAGCCTCCGACTCACCCAAAACACTCTGCCCCGGCAAAGCCTCCGACCCATTCAAAATATCCTGCCCGGTCAGCATCTGCTGCTCAGCATCCTTCTGCGCAGATCCCTCTGCTGCTGACAGCAGCTCTCCCTTTCCGACCGCACCACAGCTATAGGAAAAACCGGCCGCTGCCACAAAAACCACAAGAGCCAATGCTCTGCCATATTTCTTTCTGTTCTTTTTATTCACGTTCATCTCTCCTATTCTGAGAGAATCCCAAATTCAGCCTATTACTATTCTACCGAAAGATACCGTTAAATACAAGTGCAATTTTGGGCGAGACCGATTATTTCTCCAAAAAGCATCCCGCCTCATGGGAGTACACCACTCCTACCGCCTGCAGATAAGCATAAATGATCGTCGTCCCCACAAAATTCATCCCACGTTTTTTCAAATCCTTCGATATTTTATCGGAAAGCTCTGAGCAGGTCTTTCCCTTTTCATGAACCACTTTCCCTTCTGTCCAATGCCAAAGATAATTCGAAAAGCTCTGAAATTCCCTCTGAATCTCACGAAATACCCCTGCATTTTTCACCGCCGCCTGAATCTTTCGCCGGTTGCGGATAATCTCTGGGTTCTTCATAAGCCTTTCTACATCATCTTCTTGATACCCGCACACCTTTTCCAGATCAAATTCATCAAAGGCCAGCCGAAACGCTTCTCTTTTATTCAGCACACACTCCCATGACAATCCGGCCTGAAATCCCTCCAGCACCAGCATTTCAAATAACCTGCCGTCATCATGCACCGGAACTCCCCATTCCTTGTCATGGTAATGAATATATCTTTCATTTTTCGGATTAGCCCACCAACATCTTATTTTTCCGTCCTGCCACTCCATTGATCTGCTTTTCTCCTGTACAACCAGATTCCTATCTCTCTCCAGCAAAAATCCCTTCTGCATAGTTCACGGAAGCCATAGCATCCCTGCAGTACTGGTCTGCCCCCATGGAATCTGCATAATCCTTGGTCAGCACAGCACCTCCTACCATCACCTTGACCCAAGGCGCCCTTTCCCGCAGCAGCCGGATTGTCTCCTCCATACTTGGAACTGTTGTAGTCATCAGAGCGCTGAGTCCTACAAGCTTTACCTGTCTTTCCACTGCCAGATCCACAATCCTTTCCGGAGGCACATCCTTGCCTAAATCCAGTACCTCATATCCGTAATTCTCCAACAGAACCTTCACAATATTTTTCCCGATATCATGAATGTCCCCCTTCACTGTAGCCAGAATGATCTCTCCCTTTTTCTCCTGTTCCCCGCCTGATGCCTGCAGGCTTTCCCGAACAAGCTCAAACGCCGCCTTGGCAGCCTCCGCGCTCATAAGAAGCTGAGGAAGAAATATAGTCCCTGCCTCAAAGCCCTTTCCTACCCGATCCAAGGCCGGAATCATCTCCTGGTTAATCAGATCCATAGGCTCCCGAACTGCCAAAAGCTCCCTGACCGCCCGCACGGACTGGTCCTTTAATCCCCGTTCAATGCCAGCCGCCAAAGGGGAGCTTATATCCGAATCTTGCTCTATAGCCTTGCTAAAATTGCTGCGGGTTTGATCTGCGCTGCTTTTATCTGTGTTGTTTTTACCTGCGCCTCCTGCTTTCCTTGCCTCTGCCTTTGCCTTCAGCCTGGCCGCCTCCTGGGCATATGCCTGAATATAATCCCCGCACCGGTCGTCTAATCCCATCAAAGCCCGGAAGCTGTGATACACCCGCATCATGGTGTCAGAATTAGGATTGATAATGGCAGCACTCAATCCATTTTCCAGGGCCATGGCAAAAAATGTCCCGTTAATATTTTCCCGTACCGGCAGTCCGAAGGAAATATTGGATACTCCGAGAATGGTCTTTCCCCCCAGCTCCTCCCTAACCCGGCGCACGGTTTCCAAGGTAGTAACCGCTCCCTGGCTGTCGGAGCTGATGGTCATGCACAAAGCGTCAATTATAATATCCTCCGGCCCAATGCCGTACTCAGACGCTGTCTGGTAAATCTTTCTGGCTACCTGAAGCCGGCCCTCGGCTGTATCCGGAATTCCATCCTCATCCAGAACCAGAGCCACCACCACGCCGCCGTACTTTTTCACCAGCGGAAATACTCCCCTCATGGATTCTTCTTTACCATTGACCGAATTGATCAGAGGTTTTCCATTGTACACCCGCATTGCCCGCTCCATGGCTGTCAGGTCTGAGGTGTCGATCTGAAGGGGCAGATCAATAATGCTCTGAAGCTCCTTCACCACCTCCTCCATCATAGACGGCTCATCAATCTCCGGCAGACCCACGTTTACATCCAGCACGTGAGCTCCGTGATCCTGCTGGGAAACCCCTTCCTGAAGAATATATTCCAGATTATGATCCCGCAGAGCCTGTTTGAACTTAGACTTTCCCGTAGGATTGATCCGCTCCCCAATAATGACAGGATCCGGACCAATCTCCACTGCCTGGGCAAAAGACGAGACCACGGTCCTGGCTTTTCTTTTCACCGGAACCGGCTTTATTCCCCTACAGCACTCAACTGTCCGTCGGATATGCTCTGGCGTAGTACCGCAGCAGCCTCCCACCACCCTTGCGCCCATTTGGGCAATCTCCCTCATCAGAACGGCAAAGGTATCTGAATCAATATCATAGACAGTCCGTCCGTTTTCACTGCGGGGCAGCCCTGCATTGGGATTTACGATCACAGGTACTGACGCAAACCGCAGCACCTCCTTTACAATTTCCTTCATCTGCACCGGACCCAAGCCGCAGTTAATTCCCAGGGCATCCACCCCCAACCCCTCCAGCATGGCGATCACCGAGGCAGGATTCCCTCCGGTCAAAAGCTTTCCCTTCTCATCAAAGGTTACTGTCACAAAAACCGGCAGCTCACAGCTTTCCTTAGCGCCCAGCACTGCGGCCTTTGCCTCATAGCTGTCACTCATGGTTTCAATGAAAATCAGATCCGCCCCTGCTTTTGCACCTGCTGCTGCCGCCTGGCCAAACAGCTGGACTGCATCCTCAAAATCAAGATCCCCCAAAGGCTTTAAAAGCTTTCCTGTAGGCCCTATATCCATTGCAATATAAGCCTTCTTCCCGCTCTGCCGAATCGCCTCCTGTCCGTTTCGCACTGCGGCCCGAATTACATCCTCCGCCAAAAAACCTGACCCCTCATGATATTTAAGCCCATCCACCCCAAAGGTATTGGTGGTAACAATATCCGCCCCTGCCTCCAGATAGGCTCTGTGAATCTCCACCAAAGCCTCCGGATGAGTGATATTCCAGGTTCCGGGCAGCTCTCCCGGCTTTAAGCCTCTGGCCTGCAGAAGGCTTCCCATACCGCCGTCGCAAAATAATATCCTCTCCTGTATTGCCTCTCTGATATCCATTTGTAGTCTCCTCTCTACCTGCGGTATGCACAATCCTTTTTTCCGCACGCCTCACACCCCTGAATACTGCACATCCTGGGCTTTCTGCTAAGTCCCATTACTGCTGTCACTGACTTGGAGGGCGCCATCAGCAGGCTGTCTGTCAAAGTAACGCCAATCCGCTTCCCCAGCTCCAGCGCCGCCTGGATCTGCCTTTGGCACTCCAGAGGAAAATCTCCATAGCCTGGACTGAACCGAGGGCGCATATACCATCCCTTCTCCTGATATTCCTGCCGCAGCGCCTCATTTTTCCAATCGCAGTATGTCTCCAGCATAGCGGCAGCAGCGGCCTGCAGGATGACTGCCTTGCTCATCTGCAGCAAGCCATACCGGTGCAGAAGCACATCTACCCGGCTGCCCAAGGTGGCTCCAAACACCAGAATCCTCTGACAATCCCTTAGGTTCCGCTCCAGGTTGCTGCTTCTTGTCTGCACAAAGGTCATATCCAGCACATGATCCTGAATCTTCAGCGGATATTCCCTCCAAACAGATCTTGCCGCTGCAGCCTGCTCCAGCTCTCTCATGCAATCTTCTATCAGCTCGTCCACATTTTCTGGAATTTCCTGTCCCCGATGTCCCAGATACCGCAGAATCTCTTTCTCATTCCAGGGAAAATCCTTCCCTGTGTCCAGCCATCTTTTCATCCTGTCCATTCATTCTAGCTGCCTTTCTCTGCTGATTTATAAAAATCACCCGTCTATCCGGATTTTCACTGGGCCTGACTGCTGTTTCTCAGCACAGGATCTCCGATAAACTCTCCTGAATCCTGGCTGCCACATCTGGCTTGTTCATGGAATAAATGTGGATTCCGTTTACCCCGTTAGCGATCAGGTCAATGATCTGCTCCGCAGCATAGGCAATTCCTGCCTGCTTCATAGCCGCCGGATTATCTCCAAAACGGTCCACAATAGCCTTAAACCGGGCGGGAAGATAAGTTCCCGACATGGAACAGATCCTTTTGATCTGCGCTTTGTTTGTCACCGGCATAATCCCGGCAATCACCGGAACCGTAACCCCGGCTTCCCGAACCCGGTACAGATAATTATACAAAATGTTATTATCAAAAAACATCTGGGTTGTGACAAAATCACAGCCTGCCTCCACCTTTTCCTTCAGATGCTGAATGTCCTGCGCCTTGTCCACAGACTCCACATGCCCCTCTGGATAGCATGCCGCTCCAATACAGAAATCTCCTATTTTCCGTATTTCCCTAATCAGCTCGGAAGCATAATGAAAATCCTTTTCCACCTGCCCGCCCACAGGAATATCCCCCCGCAGGGCAAGTACATTTTCGATCCCCCTGGCT
Source organism: bacterium D16-56 (assembly GCA_003611875.1). Lineage (GTDB taxonomy): Bacteria > Bacillota > Clostridia > Lachnospirales > Lachnospiraceae > Brotaphodocola. Next base: position 12,913 of record RAYY01000007.1, read on the forward strand.
TTTAACTCCTCCAGAACAGAAACCACCTTTTCTCTGGTGGAAGACACACAGGTCAGGTGGGCTAAGGGAGTGACTCCCTGCGCCTGCACAGTAGCCGCAATATCAACCGTATAACGGCTGGTTCCTCCGCCTGCCCCGTAGGTCACACTCATAAATGCCGGCTTCAGTCTGGCAATCTCCAAAACAGCATGCTCCACCGATTCATATTTATCCTCTGTCTTCGGCGGAAACACCTCAAAAGAAAGGGTAGGCTCCCCTTTTGAAAGAATCTCTCGTATTTTCAACTTTCTTTCCCTCCTTTAATATAACTGTTTTTCCCAATCATTTGGCAAATAAGTATGCTCCTGCATATACATCTCCTCATCCGTGAAATCCTCCTCGTAATTCCACAGACTAATATAAAAATAATACTCGTCATCGTAACGATAGCCTCTGATCGAAACGTTCCCTGCCATCAGCCAATAGCCATCGCCGATATCCAAAACTCCCGGCATATCCCGCCTTACGGAAACCGACCACATTCCCTCCGGCAGACCGCTTCCCTCCTCAAGCTGTTCCAGCAGCTCCAAGGACAAGCTTACCAGCTCGTCTTTATCCTTTACCATAACCTCTATGCCGTGAATCTCCCCGGTAGCAGTATCATAGTCCAGCTCCACATATTCATTTTCATCCATCCAGTCATCTGACTCCCTTATATCATAACGGAAATAGGTAGAATATTCCGACGACACCGTGTCCCCCTCATAATCCGGCATCTCCACATTATACGAGTCCTGGCTGGTCTGGTCTGCAGTATAACCATGCTTCCCCAGAATCTGCCTGGTTCGCTCCTTCATTTCCAACTGAGAAATATTAAAATGTCCCAGCTCATTGCAGGCAATCCCCGCTGCAATTACATCCTCATCCTCCACATATACGTAATCATCTTCATAATCCCAATCATCATAAAAATCCCATTCCTCCCCACTTCCCCAATCGTCCTCAAAATCCTCCCCGTCTCCATACTCCCATCCGTCCCCTTCATACAGCTCTGCCTGCTCCTCCGCCTGCTCTAAATGAGAATACAAGTCAGATACAGCCTTATTGCGGGCTGCTGCCACAAAAGATTTTACCACAAAGGCGGCTGTTACCACCACCGTCATGGTTACAAATACCCAGAGTATTCCCTTGGGCTCTCTGCGCGTTCCCTTCTCCTTATCAGCCGTTTCATAAAAAGCAGGCGGTACAGATGTATTCTGAGAAACCCACCCTGCCGTTCCTCCTTCGGTACTGTTCTTTTCCAATCCGCTGTCAGCTCTGTTCTGATTTTTCAGCACCTGACCTTCTGGCCTGATCTCTGCCAAAACTCCCTCTGATTTTCCGGTACTGCCAGAAACCGTCTCTGCCCGCCCGCTTCCCCCGATTCCATGATAACTGCATCGCTGCTCCCCTTTAGGATGACTCTCATTTAAATAATAATTCACATTCTGCACATTACAAACCTTCACCCAGGTTTTACAATTACCACAATAATGAGGATACTTCATCACATGGTCACAGATTGGACATATCTTTCGCAGCATTCCAAACCCCTCCTTAACCTTCCTCCCAAATCTCTTTTTCCATGCATTCTGGTCTTATCCAAGTATACCATACTTCCTGTAAATTTTCCATTTGATATATTTTTAACAATTTTCCCCTTTTTTCTAATTTTTTCTTGCATTTTCCCCAGCTTATGATATACTGTGAACAGTTAGCGAGGTTTTTCACGAGCTTAGTGTGAGCTACACCTGACCACTTAGCGAATGCAAGCCGCAGGCGCGGCATGAGGTTAGTGGACACGGTGTACTGTGAACACTTAGCGAGATTTTTCACGAGCCTCCTTCAAACAACTGCTTTGACTTGGGATGTCAAATGTGTGCCATTTCCCGCTTGTCCTGCGCTGCAGCGCCTGATATTCACGATCCGGAGCCATTTCCACAATTCCGGAGCTGCCTGCAGGAATACCATTCGGCAATACCGCCGAACCAAATCAAAAAGGAGATATATCATGGCACACACAACCGTAAACGAATTTCTGAAAAAAAAGAATGTAAACATCACTGTCAAAACCTATCTGATCGACGCACTAGGCGCCATGGCCTTCGGCCTGTTCGCCTCCCTGCTTATCGGAACCATTTTCGGAACCTTAGGAGAAAAAACCCAGATCCCCCTTTTCAACACCATAGCCGAGTACTGCAAAAGCGCCACCGGAGCCGCCCTAGGCGTGTCCATTGCCCATGCCCTGAAGGCTCCTCAGCTTGTGCTGTTTTCGGCCGCCACAGTAGGCATTGCCGGCAATGCCTTAGGCGGTCCGGTAGGCGCACTGGTTTCCACTGTCATTGCCGCAGAGGCAGGTAAACTGGTGTCAAAAGAGACCCGTATAGATATTTTAGTCACCCCTGGTGTCACCATCATTTCCGGTGTCTTGATTGCACAATTTGTAGGCCCCGGCGTATCCGCCTTTATGACAGCCTTTGGCAATCTGGTAAAGACTGCCACAGAAATGCAGCCCTTCTTTATGGGCATCCTGGTATCTGCCTTAATCGGTATTGCCCTGACCCTGCCGATCAGCAGCGCTGCCATCTGTATTATGTTAAGCCTGGACGGCCTTGCCGGAGGAGCTGCCACTGCCGGGTGTTGTGCCCAAATGATCGGATTCGCCGTCCTAAGCTTTCATGAAAACGGTGTAGGCGGGCTTTTGGCCCAGGGACTTGGCACCTCCATGCTGCAGATGGGCAACATTGTGAAAAATCCCCGAATCTGGCTTCCCCCCACCCTGGCCTCCATGGTCACTGGTCCTGTGGCCACCTGCCTTTTCCGCATGGAGAATATTCCTGCCGGATCCGGCATGGGTACCTGCGGGCTGGTAGGTCCTATCGGCATTTATACTGCCATGGAAGGCGGCAGCCGCATGTGGCTTGGAATCCTGCTGGTATGCTTCCTGCTTCCTGCCATACTCACCTGGATCTTTGGAAAAATACTTTTCAGGCTCCAATGGATTCACCCCGGAGACTTAAAGCTGGATCTTTAAAAAGAAAAAAAATATACTGTCACACACAAAAAAGCCATCCCGTTCAAAACAGGAATGGCTTTTTTCATACAATTAATTCTCCTCCATCAGCACCTGGATCGCCCTCTGAACCTGATTATCCCTCTCTAAGGGAATCTCAAAGGCTCCTTTCAAATCCTCTGGAATCTCCTGCTCCACCTCAACATCCGGCTCCAATCCCTTTTTATGCAGATCCACTCCTCCGGGAGTATAATAATGAGAAACCGTCATTTTTACTGCCGACCCGTCATCCAACTGTACCAGACTCTGTACAATTCCTTTGCCAAAGGAAGTCGTTCCCACCAGCTTTGCATAACCATAATCCCTTACTGCGCCGGCAAATACCTCCGATGCGCTGGCCGAGTTGCCGTTAATTAAAACCACCATAGGAATATTCAGCTCATGTCCATCCTTTTTCGGATACCTGGGATCCCTCTGCCCTGTATCCGACTCAAAGCAGATCTCCCCTCCGCTGCTGAAATATCGATCCCCTCTGCCGTTTTTATCCGAGGTTGCCACGATCGTCCCCTTCAGCTTATCCTCCGGCAGAATATAGGCAGCCATCTCCACCACTGCATCCAATACCCCGCCCGGATTATCCCGCAGGTCAATAATCAACCGTTCCATACCCTGCTCCTCTAACGAATCGATGGCAGCTTTAAATTGATCTCCCGTCACCAGCTCAAACTGTGTCACCAGAATATAACCAATATTATTCTCCAGCATCTTAGATTCTACCGTAGTCACTTCCACGATCCGCCGCTGAATATGAAGCTCTATCTCCTCACCGTCCCGCAGTACGGTAATATCCACATAGGTATTTTCCGCTCCCCGGATCTCCTGCTGTACCAGCACATCCAGTTCAAAATCCGACGCGAAAGCCTCCCCTACCTTGTAAAGGATATCTCCCTTTTTCATCCCCGCTTCCTCTGCCGGAGAACCCTGGAATACCCGCAGAGCTGTAATCAAGCCAGAAGAAATATTTTGACTTACCAACACGCCAATCCCACAGTAAACCCCCTCTGTCTCCTCTGTCAGAGTCTCATACTCCTCCTGGGTGTAGTACACTGTATAGGGATCCTCTAATCCGGCCAGCAGCCCTTTATAAATCCCTGCCTCCATCTGATCCTTGTCAATATTCTCTTCAAAAAGAAAATACCGGTCCACCAGCTGCTGCAGCGTCTCCAGCTTCTGATTCACCTGTTCCATGTTAATATTCTCTGCTCTCTGGGGATCTTCCTCCATCTGTACCTGCGCCTGATTATCCATAACAGTCTGCCCGATTAAATTGATTCCCGCCGCAATTCCCACAATAATCAGCCCGGCAAAAGCTGTCACCAGCGAGCCTACCAGCACACCCTTCCAGAACTTACCCTTTGTTCTCACTTCGTTTTCCACTTTTCACTCCTACTCTCTATGATTATTTATCAGCCAATACGATCCTGCAGCATATAGACAAAGCTGCGCTAAAGAACCGTCCACAAGCTATTTATGAACAAGCTCCTAAGGACTGACATAATTACTCGGATTCACATACTGCCCATTGGCGCGGATTCCAAAATGCAGATGAGGTCCTGTAGAATATCCTGTGGAGCCAACCTTTGCTATGGTCTGTCCCTGGATCACATCCTGCCCTTCTGATGCTAAAAGCTGGGAACAATGCATATAGACGGTATACACTCCTCCGCCGTGGTTGATCATAATATAATTCCCCGCCGAATAGCTGTATGTAGCAATCACCACAGTCCCGGAAGCTGCTGCCAAAATACTGCTGCCGGAGGCTGCACCGATGTCAATCCCCTGATGATTGGAAGAGGCGCCCTCCGTAGGGGAGGTTCTTGCCCCAAATCCGGAGGTGATCCGGCTGCTGGCAGGACAGGGCCATATAAACTTAATATTCCCAAGACTTACTGTATTATACTTTTGTCCGGCGGCTTCCGCTGCCTTCTTTGCCTCCTCCTCTTTTCTTTTGATCTCCGCCTCAAGCTGCTTTACTTTGTTTTCCTGGGCTTGTATATCCTTTTCGTATGCACTGATCTGCCCCTGAGCCGCATGAATCCGGCTTTCAAAATTTTTAAGCTCCTGATTCTTCTGCGCCAGCAATGTCTCCACAGACTGCTGCTTTGCCTCTGTCTGTTCCTGAAGGAGAAGAAGCTCCTCATGCTCCTGATTCAACTGCTGCTCCCGGGCTGCCACTTCCTTTCGGATGTCCTCATACTCATAAAGCTTTTTCCGGTCATACTCTGCAATCTGCTGAACATATTCTGCCCGGTTCATAAGCTGTACCAGATCCTTAGACTGAAGCAGCATATCAAGATAATTGGTCTTCCCTCTCTCGTACATATATTTTATACGGAGCTTCATGGCTTCATACTGATCTGCCTCCACGGCCCGTGCCATTTCCAGCTCCTGTCCGGCAATTTCAATGTCTGCCTCCTTTTGTACAATCTTATCAGCCAGCTCGTCCAGCTCCTGATTCAGCACGGTCAGACTGCTGTCCAGCTCCCTGACATAGGCTGCGGCGTCCTGCTTTAAACCTTCCAGCCCCTTTAAGGTAGCCTCTACCTTCTTTTTTTCTTCTTCCAGGCTGCTGGCCTTTCGCTTGGCATCCTCCACATCCTTTTTCGTCCCATAGACCGGACTGACTAAAATCAAAGCAGCCACCCATAGAAGCATCCCAAACTGCGTTCCTTTTCTGCTTTTTATCCACTTCATTCCCTACACCCTCAGATACTTCCGTATGGTAAAAAAGCTTCCAAAAAAACCGATTCCTACGCCAAGACACATGGCTACCACAAGCATGGACGGAAAAATCGCTTCCATCGGAAGAAACATCAAGATTCCTGACAGAATCTGAAACCGCTCTGCCAGATACGAGATCGAACGGGTGTACAGCACATAGATCCCAGCCAGCGGAATCCCGGCTCCGATCAGCCCGATTAAAAGTCCCTCCACAAGAAAAGGCGCCCGAATCATATAATTCGTAGCGCCGATCAGGCGCATGATCTGGCTCTCCTGCTTTCTGAAAGCAGCTGTCACAGAGATCGTATTTCCGATCAGGAACATGGCCACCAACAACAGAACCCCTGTGATCACCAAAGACAATATCCCTACCATCCGGTTAAACCCGGCAAACCCGGCTGCTATTGTATTGGAATAATTCACCTGGCGCACACCTTCAAGTCCCTGCAGGTATGCCACAAGCTGATCCTGGGATGCAATATCATACAGATGAATTTCATAGCTTGCAGAACCTGCCAGCGGATTATCCTGGGCAAACCCCTCAGCCAGGTCCTCATGACCGGCAAAATAATCTGTCCTGAACGACTCCCACGCCTCCTGAGGAGATACATAGACCATTTCCTTCACCTCACTGCGCCCTCCGATAGCAGCCCCCAGTGCAAGAATATCGGTCTCGCTTAAGCCCTCCTCAAACAGAACCGTGATCCCCACAGTGCTTTCCATGTTTTTGATCATAAACTGAATATTGGTGATAATAGAAAAAAACAGACAGAATAAAAACACACAGGCAGAGATCGTGGCAATGGAGGCCAGAGAAAACCAGATATTTCTGCATATATTTTTTATTCCCTGCTTCAAACAATACCAGAACACACTAATCCTCATGGCCGCTCCTGTTCTTTATCTCATCACTGATAACCCTCCCCCGATCCATGGTGATGACTCGTCCCCCGATCTGCTCCACGATCTCCTGACTATGGGTAACTACCACCACTGTGGTTCCCATCTGGTTAATGTCCAGCAAAAGCTTCATGATCTCCACTGCGTTCTGGTGATCCAAATTGCCCGTAGGCTCATCAGCCAACAACACCTCCGGCTGATTGATCAGCGCACGGGCAATGGCTACCCGCTGCTGCTCCCCACCGGACAGATGCTGAGGCATCGCCTTATACTTGGAAGAAAGGCCAACCAGCTTTAACATCTCCGGCACAGACTCTCGAATCGTCCGAAGGGGGACCCCCACCACCCTCTGGGCAAAAGCCACATTTTCAAACACATTTCGATCATTTAAAAGCCTGAAATCCTGAAACACAATTCCCAGAGTCCTCCGGTATCTGGGAATATGGCGCCTCCGCATCTTCTGCAGCATTATATCATTGACAATGACGTCTCCGGAGGTAGGCTCCTCCTCCTTGATCAGAAGACGCAGAAGCGTCGTCTTTCCGGACCCGCTACGTCCCATAATGAATACAAATTCCCCATCCCCAATGGTAATATTCACGTCTCTTAAGGCCCGGTTCCCGGTTCCATATGTTTTGCTAACATCTACGATTTCTATCATAAGTGTCCTTAAAAATCTTGGTTTTCCATATACTTCATATACTTGACCACCATTAAAGCAATCTTAAAGGTGATAGCATCCTCAAATACCCGCAGATCAAGCCCTGTACTCTTCTGCAGCTTGTCCAGCCGATACACTAAGGTATTCCTGTGAATATAAAGCTGTCTGGAAGTCTCTGATACATTAAGGCTGTTCTCAAAAAACTTATTGATGGTAGCCAGGGTCTCCTCGTCAAAGTCATCCGGCGACTTGTTCTCAAACACCTCCCGGATAAACATCCGGCACAGCGGAAGAGGAAGCTGATAGATCAGGCGGCCTATACCTAAATTGCTGTATGCCACCACATTTTTGCCGCTGTAGAAGATCTTCCCTACATCCAGCGCCATCTTTGCTTCCTTGTAGGAACGGGACACCTCCTTAATATCCCCCACAATCGTGCCAAAGGAAACATGAACCTTGGTCATGGCTTCTGTATTCAGCATATCCAGAACCATATTGGCAGTCTTCTCTAAATCTTCATAGTCCTCTGCAGGCTTCACCTCTTTCACCAGGATAATATTCTTCTCGTCTACCGCAGTAATAAAATCCTTGGTCTTGGCTGCAAATAAGCTGCGCACAGTCTCCAGCGCATTTACATCCTTCTCATGCTTGGTCTCAATCAAAAACACTACCCGCCGAACATTGGTCTCAATATGCAGCTTCTTCGCCCGGTTGTAGATGTCCACCAGCAGCAAATTATCAAGCAGCAGATTCTTGATAAAATTATCCTTGTCAAACCGCTCCTTATAAGCCACCAAAAGATTCTGCACCTGAAAAGCCGCCAGCTTACCTACCATATACACATCATCGCTGCCGCCTCTTGCCAGTAAAATATACTCTAACTGATGCTCATCAAATACTTTAAAAAATTGATACCCCTGAATCACCTGGCTGTCTGCCGGCGAATCCACAAAAGACAGGATGGAGCTTTCATATTCTTCTGCCTCCGGAAATGTTGAGGCAAGCACCTTTCCCTCGGTGTCGCAGATACAAAGGTCAATTCTTGTAATTCCTTTTAAACCTTCAATAGTTGTTTGAAGAATCTGATTTGAAATCATGGTCTACGCTCCTCTTCTTCGAAATTTTGTCCTTATTTTATATCTTAATGCAAAGTGGAAAAAAAAGCAAGCGAGTATGAGTACTCGCCTGCCCTTTTCACCATTTTTTCACATATTTTATTTGAATAAACAGCTTATTAGTTGGTAACAACCTGCTCGGTTTCCTTATCAAATACATGCACCTTGCTCAAATCCATGGCAAGCTTGATGGTGTCGCCCGGCCGTGCGGTGGTTCTCGGATTTACCCTTGCCGTACAGTTGGTTTCCTGCAGATCAAAATACAGATAAACCTCAGCGCCCAACAGCTCATATACACGAACCGTAGCAGAGAATACACTGTCAGGAGAAGCCTTCAGATAAGCTTCCTCATCATGAAGATCCTCAGGACGGATGCCCAGGGTCACAACCTTTCCTACATAGCCCTTCTGATCCAGAATTTTTCCTTTTTCTTCCGGCAGAGTAATCGTATTTCCGTCAAAGGTCAAGGTCACGCCGCTGCCTGCCTTGCCTACCGTAGCATCCACCAAGTTCATCTGAGGAGCGCCGATGAATCCTGCCACGAACTTATTGCAGGGCTTGTCATACAGATTCTGGGGAGAATCTACCTGCTGTACAATACCATCCTTCATAACGACGATTCTGGTACCCAGGGTCATAGCCTCGGTCTGGTCATGGGTTACATAGATGATGGTAGCCTGCAGTCTCTGATGCAGCTTGGAAATCTCAATACGCATCTGGCCTCTCAGCTTTGCATCCAGGTTGGACAGCGGCTCGTCCATAAGGAATACCTTCGGGCTGCGGACAATAGCACGGCCCATAGCCACACGCTGTCTCTGACCACCGGACAGAGCCTTCGGCTTACGGTCTAACAAATGGGACAGATCCAGGATTCTGGCTGCTTCCTGCACCAACTTGTCAATCTCATCCTTGGGAACCTTTCTCAGCTTCAGTCCAAATGCCATATTGTCATATACAGACATATGAGGATACAGCGCATAGTTCTGGAATACCATTGCAATGTCTCTATCCTTTGGCTCTACGTCATTAACCAGTTTTCCGTCAATATACAGCTCACCGGAAGAAATATCCTCCAGACCGGCAACCATACGTAAGGTGGTCGACTTACCACAGCCTGACGGTCCTACGAAAATAATAAATTCCTTATCTGCAATCTCCAGGTTGAAATCCTTAACTGCTACGTATCCGTTTGGATAAGATTTTGTAACATTTCTTAATGACAGACTAGCCATACTCTTTTTCCTCCTGATCATAAGTTCTTGTCTTGCGATTGATCGGGCATTCCCAAACTGCCCCTGCATTCGTTACTTGTTTAACTATACAATATTCAGAATATTTTCGCCATATGGCAAATTACCAAAAACCTATTTTTAAATTTGTAGATTCTGCCTATGTGAATAAAAAAATGCTAAAAATCACAAAAGCGGATTCAAAAGAACCCGCTTTTCATGTCTAACTTCATAATTCTCCACAAAAAAATACCGCTCGTTTTCTTATCGCTATAAAAACTTGTGAATCCTGCCCAACGTCTGCCCGTTCTTCTTGTATAAATTCCTCTGAATTTCAGACAATTCTCAAGATATCTTTCTGGCCAGAACATTCACCCAACGTTCCTCGCCATTCCGGCCTTCATTATCACCGGTCCACAGCTTCTTAATCTCAAGCCGCCCCGTCTCCCGCAGAATCCGCTCCAGCTTCTCCTCTGTATACTCGCAAAAATACTGTTCTCCCCGAAAGCCTTCAAAATCCCCTTCCTTAAAAGACAAGAACAAAACACCTTTCCGGCACATGGCGTCAATAAGCCTTTCCAAAATTCCCCGAAGCTCCTTCTCCGGCACATGGATCAAGGCTCCGCTGCCCCAAATGCCGTCGAATACCTCGTCAAACTCCATGTCCTCATAGGCCATCTGCAGCACCTCAATACCTGTATGTATTTCGGCCAGTTTACACATCTCCTCAGAGGCATCCAGCGGCGTCACATCATATCCCAACTCATAAAACGCCAGACTGTCCCTGCCGGAGCCGCAGCCCAAATCCAAAATGGTATCTCCCTCCTCCAAATATTTAAGAAACCTCCGGCGCAGATCCTCCATATCCAGCTCCGCAGTGTCTTCAAAAATCTTTGCTGCATACTTGTTATAATACTCAATCGTATCCAATGCAATCCTCCTGTTATACCCGTTCAATGGTTTTCTCCATAATCCGGATCCTTCCTTCTTTTAAAAGCCTTCCTACCGCACGTTTGAAAGCATTTTTGCTCATCTTCATCTCCCGCAAAATCGTCTCCGGCCTTGCCTTATCATTAAACGGCAAGACACCGCCGAACTCCTCCACTGCCTTCATCACCAGCTCTGCGTCCGTATCCATCTGCTTATAGGCCTTCTGACGCGGACTCAAATCCAATTTGCCGTCATCACGGACTTTAACCACCCGCGCCTCCACCTTATCCCCGGGACGAAACTCTCCATACATCTCCCTCTTAGGAATCAGGCCATAATATTGATTATCTACTGCCACAAAGGCTCCCAGATTCTCATTGATCTCATAGATGGTACCTGTAACCCTGTCATCCTTTTTATAAGGAGACTCTGCGCTCATATAAGAGTAAACATTCATGGTGGCGGCAAGACGTCTGCTTTTGTCCACATACAGCGCCACCAAGCACAGCTCTCCCTCCTGTACTTTATGATTCTGTTCTTTAAAAGGCAGCAGCAGATCCTTCTCTAATCCCATATCAAGAAATGCTCCTACCCTTGCAACATCCTTTACCTGCAGCACTGCAACCTCCCCAACCTGCAGCTTTGGTGTTCCGGTCGTCGCAATCAGCCGGTCCTCCGAGTCCTTGTAGATAAAAACCTCCAGCGTATCTCCGGGCTTTGTCCCTTCCGGAACCTGCTTTTTGGGAAGCAGTACCGAACTGGCCAGATCGCCCTCCTCTCCCAAATATACGCCAAAACTCTTTACCCTCTGAACAACCAGCTTTTGAATCTTACCCAACTCAATCATGAAACTCTCTCTTTCCCTACTCTATCGGTATCTGCAGCTTTGCAGCTTCTTTTCCCTCTTTCCTGCCATCCGCCCGGCGGTTCCATCTTCCTCCCCGCTCTATGTCAAATCACAGTGCTTCTGTGCTATCGGAGCTTTTCGTTCCTTACCCTGCTGTCCTCATCCATACTACGGCATACGCCGTACCGTCCTGACTGCACAGTGCAACCGTACAGGCGTCTTTCTCCCGACTGATTCTGGGAATCAACGCATCGCCTAATACTGCTGCCTTCTTATACTCCACTCTTATCTCCCGGATCTTAAAACTCTCCGGCAGCGCCTCCCTTGCTACCGCCACATACTGCGCATTATTCACATGGCGGTTCGTGTCAATATGATGCAGGGCCACTGTCACCGGCTCTCCTGCCTCATAGTCCCCAGGCACCGCAATCCGCCTGGGCGCATATTCCATGTCCAGTTTTTTATCTCCCTCTGCCCAATACCCTCGAATATCTTTCTCCTCCACTTTCGCCGGCCGTCCGGCTGCAGTATCAAACAGAAACCATATGGAATTTGCCTTTACCAGATAATCTCCCTGCTTATCACAAATCGTAAAATTCCGGTACCCGTAAATCCCTTTAAAATCATAGGGCCAGGTACTTACCACAATCTCCTCCCCGAGACGCGGATATCTGTCAATCACAATCTGCCATGACGACAGCCACCACGCCCGATGACTCTGCTCCAGATAATCAATACCCATCCTTAAGTCTTCTGACTGAAAGGTCGAACAATCCTGCAGATAATTGACTACTCCCGGCACTGACAGTCTCCGGTCTCCTCCCACCTCACTGTAACGTACCCGGGCATTAAATGAATACATGCCCATCCCTCTTTTCAGACAAAAAATTCAAAATTATTATATAGTATTTCCAGACCGTTGTCCAGATATTACGAAATATTTCCCAGATAATCACACTTTTGATATTATATCTGATGATTTCCGGAAGTTTGTAACCCAGACTGCCATTCGTTTTCAAACAAATGACAGCCTGGATTCCTTTTGTCAGCCCTTTATTTTTCCAAAATCTTTACTACTACCTTTTTCACAAAAGAAGGAGCCCCATTGGCTGCCTTTGGCTTGTGGCCGTCCCAGGGGAAGAAAATCATAAAATCCCCTCCGTTGCAGACTACCTGAAGACCAGGATTCTCATTGTCAAATTTAATCACGTCTTTTTCCGGATTGTACTCTCCCACAGCCTTCAGGCCATCTACCGGAGCATAGGTCATAATCTCCGTGCCGTCAATCACATACTGAATATCCGTGTAATTTTCATGAGCCTCATACTTGGCTTCCTCCCAAGGCAGCGTGGTGTAGGTCATCACATTTGCATATACATTCTTCCCGTCAATCTCATATTTGCCGTTTTCCAAGGCCGCCAGATCATTGGACTTCAGCCACTCAATAGCCTTTGCGTAGCGTCCTTCTACTCCTAAACCCTTGTAAAAATCCAAATTCTTTGCCTGATCCAAAATCATATGATAATTCTCCTTTTCCTACATGCATGGCAAATGCCATATTATAATTTGTCAGCGAAGCCCGTTTCCATCCTGTCTACCGAAGCCCTGTGGTCGGTATGACGTCCATATCGTCAAATGCCTGGTTTTCGCCGCCCATGGCCCAGATAAACGTATAATTGCTGGTGCCGGCTCCGGCATGAATGCTCCAGGACGGACTGATAACCGCCTGTTCATTCTGCATCACAATATGGCGTGTCTCCGTTCCTTCCCCCATCATGTGAAACACTACATTATCCTCCGGTATCTCAAAATACATATATACTTCCATACGTCTCTCGTGAGTGTGAGCCGGCATGGTATTCCACACGCTCCCCGGATCCAGCACGGTCATACCCATAGAAAGCTGACAGGTCTCAAGAACATCTGGATGAATGAACTGGTTAATCACCCGCTTATTGGAAGTCTCCATGGCCCCTAAGGGCTTTTTGGCAGCCTTCTCAATGGGAATAAACGTAGTCCTGCACTCCTTATGTGCCGGCGCACTTACCATGTAAAACTTGGCGGGCTTTGATGAATCGTCACTGGCAAAAGTAACCTCCTTTGTCCCTTTGGTAATATACAGGCAGTCCTTATAACCCATGTGAAAGGCTTGTCCGTCAGCAGTGATGGTTCCGGCTCCTCCGATATTGAATATACCGATCTCCCTTCTCTCCAGGAAATAGTGAGTCCCAAAATTTTTCCAGACATCGATTCCCTTATCAATCGCCACCGTCTCCAAAACAGGCATACAGCCCAAAGTAACCATCCGATCCACATGGGAATACACCGCAACTGCCTCATCGGCCACATAAAGATTCTCGATCAGAAATTCCTTTCTGGTTTCTTCCGTAGTATAGCGCTTAAAATCCTTCTGATTTACTGAGTAACGAATATCCATGTTCTACTTCCTCCGTAATTGAACTGTTAAACAGCCGTCTCTATTTATTATAATGGATTTCCAAAAATATGCAAGGCTTTCGTGGCAGTTCCTACACTCCCGTTTCACGAAAAAGAGCTTCCTGCGGAAGTCTTCCCTCTCTACTGTACCTGTGCTGCACAGACAAAGTCATTGCCCCTTGCCCGAAAATACTCGGTACTGTCGTTAAGCCCCACCTTGTAGGTCTCTCTTGTGGCCGGATCATAAACCGTAACATTATATTGGTCAAATCCACACAGGAGCAAATAAGAATTATCTCCGGTATACCCAACCACCGGAATCCCCTGATCCACAAAATAGAGCATCTGCATCATGGTACATCCTCTGGCGTCTAAGACGATCAGCTCATCGTTGTAGGTTCTGCTGACAGAAAAGCTGCCAAGACGGCGTTCTAAAGGAGCAAATGCCGTCAAAGGATCCGAAATATTTTTAACTGTCCCCCGATTAACCCTGCTCCAGAGAATCTGCTGATTTTGATCTGTCACAATTCCCATTCTCTCATAGGCAATCTGAATCGCATCGGAAAAATCAGCTGTAATGCCCAACAGGCGTCCGCCGCCGTATGCATAAAATCTCAGTTCGTGATACTCGCTCCCCGGCTTCAGCTCCAATGCCCCGGAAATCTCTGTTTCCACCTTATTCGGCGTCCGAAGACGGACTCCCCTGCCGCTGCGGACCTCCTGATCTAGCTGTACAAAATAAACCCTGCCCCGTTCCTGAGAGGCAAACCATCCTATACCGTCCAGCCTGCCAAAGCTTATATCGGCATTGCACACAATAGTATCCTCCTGGGCCTCTGCGTATTTCTGCTCCCCAAGCTTTGTCATTCGTTTTAAATGGATCCGGCTTTCATCCACTGTAACCCCATCCACATAATAGCCTTCTCGTTCATAGCGGGTTTCCACCTGCATCTCATCGTTAATGATTTCCACAGCATACATGGGAAATCCCTGCATCCGGCCATTAGATATCCATTCCTCTCCTGCCCTGGCTATACCATAGACCAAATCTCTTCCCACAAAGCCCAAAACTCTTATATACTCCCCTTCTCCGCCCCGGATATCATGCTTTTCTCCCGTCTCCAAATCCAAAAGATGCAGTATGGAAGACTCAAATTGCTTTCCTCCCTCCTGCCAGGCAAATCGGGCGTTATCTGCGCTGACGGCATAGCTTCCCTCCTCCAGACTGTCTGCCACCACCATCGTTTCATTGCTCTCTAAATCAATCCCATAAACCGCATGATCCAAATACAGATAAAGCATATCGGACTTTGACAGGTACACCATCCGCTCTAAATCTGCTGCCAGCTGTTCAAAAGAAGCTGTGACCGGAATATAGAAAATCTCCTGAAGCACGTTGTTCTCCTTTTCATATCGATATCCCACAATGCCAAACTGCCCTTCATGGTTTCCTCGGTTCTGGTATCCATAGACAAGAAATTCCACATCTCCTGTATCTTGCACCTGCAGGATACGAATATCATGCCTGTTGTAGTTATTCCGCATGTCCTTTCGATCATTTCCCCGAAAGGAAAACACCTGTGCGCCTTGGTGTTCCTTTTGATCATAGCTCCACAATTCTCGATTCGTCCGATATGCAATCACATTACCGTCAGGGCTGTGCTTTACCCCTACCCGGTCATCGTTGGTGATTCCCAAAAAAATCCTCTTACCTGCATAATCGTCCTGCTCCCCGGTAAAGATCTGATCCACTGTCCGTTCATAATCCATCAGATAAGTACGGAGCTCATTCCATTTCATGGTGAAGCTTTCCTCTACCTGGTAAATCTCCTCGCCGTTTGTCCCCTCCCGGGACGCCATATAGGTAAGAGCCACGCACCCCATCACCCCATCCATTTCCTTCAGCCTTATCTGAACCTGCCCGTCCTGCACCATCTTCAGTCCCCCCCATGTCAAATGAGAAAAGCTGGAGTGAATACAGGTATGGCCAAAAGAGCTGTTATCCTCGCTGCTGGTAGGCTCCATATAGGTCACCAGCTCCTGTGCCTGATCATAATAAAAGGTTTTGGAGGAAAAATCAACAGCCAGATCAATCATGGACTGAGCCTTTAAATCCTCTGTCCACATGATGCGGGTATAATAACACACGGTCCCCATAGACGGCGTATCAAGCTCCAGCCTCAGCAAATATTCTCTGTCCTGGGCCAGCAGATTCTGAATAGGAAGAACCGTGCGGATTCCGTCCTCCGTCATATCCCAGGAATCTAAGCTGGTCTGCTCTACCAGCCTCTGCAGGTCCAGACTCCGGATCTCATACCGGATTCCCACAACTGCTTCTGTGCCTTCTGTAATATGAATGGGGAGCAGCCGATCCGCCGGAAGGATGGTAAGGCTGTCCCTGACAACTGTGTTGCCCATATCCTGCCGGTAGCCATAGAGAGGATTCATCTCCCGGCCAAACATTTCCACATACACAATCGGAAGGCGCGTCTCCTCAAAAGCCGTGTATACAGCCTGTTCCTGATTCTTTATCCGCAGCCTTTGATTTCCGGCAATATACACAGCCACCGCTGCTGCAAAAATCCCAAAAAGAATCCCTGCTTTTTTTATCATACGGTTCATATATTTTCTTTCCTGTCTTTCCTTAGCTTCCTTATTCTTGTCATGTCATACATATTTTATCTGTTTTTTTGCCAAACTACAAGCCGTTCTTTCCTGTTTTCATAATTTTTCATATTTCGTTTATTTTTATTTCTCTTTTTTCTTTTATTTTTTCTTGTAAAATCCTCATAAATCCAGTATAATAAATTTAACCAAATCTTGGTGATTCAAGGTTTTCGTGTTATTCCTTCCATCGGAGATCTGCTGTTCCTGTCGGAATTTCTTTCTCTGATAACATCAGGCAATTTCTATTATTATTCTAGGAGGTATCTTTATGGATTACACAGCATTTCTGGAAACTTTAAAGCAGGCGCTTGCAAAGCATTTAAAGGACGGACAGCAGCTCATTATCCGGCCTGTACCAAGAAACAACGGGATCCTGCTGGATGGTCTTAGTATCGGAACACCCGGTCTGGCTTTTTCCCCTACCGTTTATCTGGATCCTTACTACGAACAATATCAGGAGGGCATGTCCATTGAAGCTATTTCAATGGATATTTTGAACCTATTCTCCAACAACCAGCCCCCGGAGTGCGTCAGTGAAGACAGCCTCCTTGATTTTAATGCCATAAAGTCCAGGATCATGATGCGGCTTATTCACACAGACTCCAACCAGGAGCTTCTTTCTGATGTTCCGCATATCCCTTATCTGGATCTGTCCATTGTATTCTATCTGTTTCTTGAGCGGAGCGCCTCCGGACAGATGACGGTTCTGATCCATAATGAGCTTTCTGCTCATTGGCATCAATCCTCAAAAAAGCTTCTTGGACTTGCACTCAAGAATACCCCTGCCGTATATCCCGCAGACATTAAGAGCATGTCAGAGGTAATGAAAGAGATCGCACGCCAGAATCTTGGCAGTGCCTTTAATGAAGAATATCTGGACAAAATTTTAGAGGAAGATGATCATGGAGCTCCTCTTTATGTTCTCTCCAATCAGACCGGTATTTACGGAGCCTGCTGTATGCTGTATCAAAATGTATTAAAAAACTTCGCGGAATCTTTAGGGAATGACCTGATCATCATCCCATCCAGCATCCACGAAGTCCTTCTTACTCCCAACGAAGCAGGAATCTCCCATGATTATCTTAATTCCATGGTAACCAATATCAACGGTTCCGAGGTTCCCACGGAGGATCAGCTTTCCAATCATATTTATCTTTACACCCGGGCCGATGACCGGATTCACATTATCGCCCCCTAAGTGTGTTATATGTTTCTAAAAGATCCGGCTTCCGATCTGGAATACTGCCGCCGCAGCTACCCACGCTGCCAGAATCTGAAATCCTATCAGCTTAAGGGTAAAGCCCCAGGACCGGGTTTCCCGGCGAATTGCCCCGATTGCCGCTACACAGGGCGTATACATCAGGCAAAACACCATCAATGCATAAGCGTTCACACCTCCAAAGCCCATGGCTGACAGACTTAACATCAGCTCTCCCATACCGCCGGCCGAGTTAATATTGCTGATTCCAAAAAGCACGGAAAAGCTGGATACCACCACCTCTTTGGCTGACAGTCCGGAAATCAGCGCTACTGCCACCTGCCAATAGCCAAGTCCTGCCGGAGCCAAAAGCGGAGCCAGTATTTTGCCAAACATAGCTGCAAAGCTCTCTGTCACATCTGAAATATATCCTGCAGGACCAAAGTTCAGCACAAACCACAATACAATGGATGCCACAAAAATCGTAGTTCCGGCCTTGGACAGATAATCCTTTACTTTATCCCACACATAGATCCAAACAGTCCGGCCATTCGGCGTCTTGTATTCCGGAAGTTCAATTAAAAGTGTATCCTCCTTATCTCCTCTGTCCATCCTGTGTACGCCAAAGGCAATCAAAATAGCCGCCCCAAGACCAATCAGGTACAGGGAATAAGCCACAATCAGCGCATGATCCGGAAAAAACATCCCTGCAAACAGTACATAGATCGGAAGTCTTGCCGAGCAGGACATAAACGGAGTAATCAAAATCGTCCTTCTTCGATCCCTCTCACTAGAAAGCGCCCTGGATGCCATCACTGCAGGCACTGTACAGCCAAACCCCAGCAGCATAGGCAAAAACGCCTTTCCTGAAAGTCCCACCCGCCCCATAACCTCGTTCATCACATATGCCACCCGCGCCATATAGCCGCTGTCCTC
Source organism: bacterium D16-56 (assembly GCA_003611875.1). Lineage (GTDB taxonomy): Bacteria > Bacillota > Clostridia > Lachnospirales > Lachnospiraceae > Brotaphodocola. The sequence continues at coordinate 31,644 of RAYY01000007.1, forward strand.
CAGGAATGCCAAGGCTAAAAACAAAATAAAGATATTAGGAAGAAAGGTCAGGATTCCTCCTACTCCTGCCACGATTCCGTCCACTACCAGGGATGTCATTCCTTCCGATGCATGGATATGGGTAAGAAAGGAAAACACTGCTTCGGAAAACCAGTCCAATCCCACCTCAAAATACCCCTTCAAAAAATCGCCTACTGTAAAAGTCAGAAAAAAAACAACCGCCATAATCCCTAAAAAAAAGGGAATCCCCCATATGGGATGAGTCAGCCAACTGTCAATCCGGTCTGTGGCAGCCGCCCGTTCTTCCTTATTGAACAAGCACTCCTGGATTACCTCCTCAATATAGTCATACTTTTCATTGATGATCTTTTTTTCAAAACCATCTCCTACTATATGATCCACATCCACCGGATGATCGTTCTGCACCTCCTTGTCCTTCTCCAGCATTTTTACTGCATGCCAGCGCATATTCTCCATCTCACCATATTTGGCATATAATATTTTCTCAATACGGCTGATTTTTTCCTCAATCCTACTGTCGTACCGAACCACTACGCCCTGGGGTTCCTCCTCATAATGATGAACCACCGCATGCATCAGCACATCCAGACCTGTCCGCTTCCGCGCTGAAACCGGTACCACCGGAATATATCCCAGCATCTCCGGAAGGCGGTGCAGGTCAATCTCCATGCCCCGCTCCTCCACAATGTCCATCATATTCAGTGCCAGAATAACCGGTTTTTTCAGCTCCAAAAGCTGCAAGGTCAGATACAGATTTCGTTCTAATGAGGAAGCATCTACCACATTGATGATAACATCCACCTCTCCCTCCTCAATACACCTTCTGGTTACAATCTCCTCAATGGTATAAGAGGTCAGACTGTATATTCCCGGAAGGTCAATAACCCGAATAGGCCGGCCCTTATAACTGGTCCTGCCCTCTACCCGTTCCACCGTAACCCCCGGCCAGTTGGCAACCTTTAGATTAGCGCCGGTAAAAGCATTGAATAATGTGGTCTTCCCACAATTTGGATTGCCCACAAATCCCACACAGATTTCATTCTGATTCTTTTCCACGCCTAAACGCTCCCTTCTAACTATCCGGCATCTTTTCTACCAGAATACCGTCGCTGATTCTTTTTCCCACTGCCAGCCTGGTGCCGCGCACTTTAAAAATCACCGAACCGCTTCCCTTTTTATTCAGCACACTTACAGGTGTCAGCTCATTGACTCCCAGCGCCTCCAGACGCCGTGTAATGGCAGCATCTGCAATCACATTTTTAACCAGATAGGTCTTTCCGACCTCCCCTTCATTCAGCTTCATTTTATCCTCCATCCCTCAAAGCCGCTTACACCGGATAAATTCCGTATCCGTGAAAACTATACTCTTATTGAGAATCTTTGTCAATAAGGATTGCGCATTTTCTGCTTTTTCCCTTTTGCAGCTGTGTCCCAAAATGTGGATGCTATGTGAGTATTGCATTTTCTATACACTTAGCTGCATAAGTAGCAAGCCGTGACCCCCGGTCTGCATGGAAACTGTTCACTGCCTTAATAAGTCCGATCGTTCCCACTGACAAAAGGTCTTCCATATCATAATCTGTATTCTGATATTTTTTTGCCACATGGGCCACCAGCCTCATATTCCTTTCAATCAGAATATTACGCGCTTCCTTATCGCCTTTTAAGCAGCGTTCCAGCCAAAGCTTCTCCTCCCCAGGCGACAGGGGCTTTGGAAATGTCTTCAAAGAAAGCCACCTCAAAGCTTACTTATTATCAATGTATGCTTTAGCGGCTTGCCCTGTGTCGCAGTGAAATTTGTACTATTTTTATGAATATTTTTCCAAAAAAGGTATTTCCTTTTCAGAAAAAGAGCCGATATATAACCTATAGTAAACTTCACAAAATCCTCACATTTTTCTCATACAAGGAGGTTGATCTTATTTATGAAAGTCACAGCAGGAAGCTGGCCGCAGAGCACTGGTTCATACAAAACTACCCTCCGCCAAGAGGATATTAAAAATGATAGGGAATATGCCAGCGAAATGGAAACCGATCCCTTTACAGACCCTGACATGGATGCGCTTAGTGAGTCCCTAAAGGCTCTTTCTTCCAAAAATTCCGAGAAATCCGGCTCCGGAGGCTTTAAGGCAAAAGCTTCCGCGCCTGACGACTCAGTGGGGCAGCTTGCCTCCATGCTCGCCAGAGCAGAATCCCGGATTGATGTTCAGCAGGTGGCCTCCAAAGCCATGCGGGCTCTGACCAATCTAAAGATGTCGGCAGCTGCCAGCGAGGGCAAGGATGCCAAAAAGATTGCCCAGATGATCAAGAGGATGGAAAAACTGATCAAACGGATCCAAAAGAAGCTGATGCACCTGGCCAAGGAAGAACAATTAGAGATACGGCAGCAAAAGGCTGAAAAGCAAATGCAGGAGCAAAAAGCAAAAGAGATTCAGGAAGAACTGACTGCCCGGCGAAAAAGACGCCGTAAGGATGAGCAGAATTACGCTATGAAAGAGATGGCAGAGGACGGAAAAAATGCTGCCAGCGAGATGGTTTCCGACATGGTAAGCTCACTCTCCTCTGCTTCACCGGCTGTTTCTTCTGGTACGGTTCCGGATCTGTCCTCCGTTTCAGCCGATATTACGATGGCAGAAAGCGTTTCTATCGACATTTCCGTATAATATTCTCACAGACACATTTTTAATTTAAAACATCCGGAAGACGCATGGATCATACGTTTTCCGGATGTTTTCGTATGAGGAACGGTCCCGAACATTCCTACCCGAACTGAACCACCTCTTTGATCGGCTGGTCCGGCTCCACACTCTCTGCATAAAGTACAGGCCCTTCCCCATGATAATCCTTCCAAAATTCCAACTCTACTCGGGCACGTACCTTCACCCATTGTCTTGTCTCCAAATGCCGCGCTTCCTTAGACTTACATATATATCCCAGAAAAGTCATATCCTCTGCACAGCAGGTCATGGCCATCCGTCCCGGAACAAAATAGTTTTTCGGAAAATCCGGAGATTTCAATACCATAGCCGTAAACTCTACAACCTTTCCCACATATCGCTCCGGTTTATCCATACAATCAATATACCAGATTCCATAAGCATCCGGACCAATGTCTACCACGTCTGCATTTAAATCATAGGGAAGATCCTCCTCGGACAGCTGGTCAATCTCTCCATTCTCATCCTCAAATACAATTTCACATTTGGTATTCATGGACTTAAGCATCCGCTTATATCGTTCCAAATCCTCAATTCCGTCACACCGGTTGCAAATAATCAGTTCGGAACCACGTACCATGGCAGCAAGGAGAGATTTCATATTTTTCACATACAGCTCAAAGGTGGACATATCTACTATGGTAATTTGCTGATAAATCATCCAGTCCTTTGGCAGCTTTAAATCGTCCTGATTCCACATTCCATTCCATTCAATCAGAACCCGCTCCGGATTATATAAAAGCTCCAGCTCTGTCAGCCTCTCTGGGGACATCTGTCCTAATTCATCCACATATACCACAGAGGTTCGAGAATCCTTCAAAAGCTCCTGATCATATTCTGTATCCCCTTCCTCACAGACAATCAAAAGGGTCTTTCCCTCTGTCTGAAAATATTCCTGTTCCATGGTAAACGACAAAAATTCCGTTTTTCCGGCTTCCAAAAAACCATTAATCAGGAATACCGGCATAATCTCATCATCAATCATCGGCCCCATAACGCTTTCACGACCTTTCCCTCTGCTATTTAATCGCCAAAAGCTTTCTTAAGCTCAGCCTCATTTAAATTTGAGCCGATCACACATACCTTTCCTGTATAATCCGGCGCTCCTATACGGATCTCATACTCCTCCGGCACCAGGTCAAAATAATACCATTCTCCCGGATTCTCGCCTGGCAGCATTCCCTTTGCCCGAAGCACGTCCCCATACTGATTGCCATAGGCAAGCTCCTCCAGAATCTCCTCAAGCTTTTCCCTTCTGCAAGGAGAAACCGTCTCTAATCCCCAGCTGCTGAACACCTCGTCCGCATGATGATCATGGTGATCATGACACCCGCAGCCGCATTCTGTTCCATCATCGTGGTGATGTCCATTCTCATTATTCCCATGATCATGGCCGTGGTCATGTTCCCCATGACTATGCTCACCTTCTCCATGACTATGCCCATGTTCATGACCGTGTTCACATTCCCCATGGACATGCTCATGACCATGTTCACATTCCCTATGACCATGCTCCCCATGGCTATGCCCATGATCACATTCCCCATGACCATGCTCATGACCGTGGCCATGCTCCCCATGGCTATGCCCATGATCACGATGCCCGCAGCAATGTTCATCATGGTCATGCTCCTGGCACCCGTCATCATGATGGTGATGATGAGATTTTTCATACTCCTTCCTGGCCTGAAGCAGCAAATCCTCCAGCATGGTATCCGGCTTCTCAATCAGCTCCAGCATCTGTGCGCCCCCCAACTGATCCATAGGCGTTGTCACTATGGTGGCTGTCCGGTTATGCTCCCGAAGCATATCCGCCGCCTTCTGCACCTTTCCAGGCGCTGTCACATCAGTACGGCTTAATACAATGGTCCCTGCATTCTCCACCTGATTATTGAAAAATTCCCCAAAATTTTTCATATACATACGGCACTTATTGGCATCCACCACCGTCACCGCGCTGTTTAGACGAACCTCCAGATCCTTGGCCACATTGCGCACTGCATTCATTACGTCTGAAAGCTTTCCCACTCCGGAAGGTTCAATAATCACCCGATCCGGCTTGTATTTGGTCAGAACCTCCTCCAAAGACTTCCCAAAATCTCCTACCAGAGAGCAGCAGATACAACCAGAGTTCATTTCCCGAATCTCAATGCCTGAATCCTTCAAAAAACCACCGTCAATGCCGATCTCCCCAAATTCATTCTCAATCAGCACCACCTGCTCTCCTCCAATAGCCTCCTGTAAAAGCTTTTTGATAAATGTGGTCTTTCCGGCGCCTAAAAAGCCGGAAATAATATCAATTTTTGTCATAATCCCTGACCTCTTTTCTCAAAATATCAGATTTTCCAATATACTCTAAAATTCTGTCACAAATTCATCAGAAAGTCAATCCATTTTCCATTCACGCCCATTCATTTTCCTTCGCTGGAGCGTTCCTGCATAAACCGGCTGATTCCGTCCACCACCTCTTGATCCAAAATATGTTCCATCCGACAGGCATTCTCCTCTGCCGTCTGTTCTGAAACCTTGGCCACCTCCTTAATAAACACTGTCAGCAGGCAATGTCTCCTGTATATCTCCTCCGCCCTCTTTCTTCCGCTGTCTGTCAGATGAATCTCCCCTGACGGCTCCATAGCAATATACCCATTCCCCCGCAAAATACTCATGGCACGGCTGACACTGGGCTTACTAAAGCCCAGCTCTCTGGCTATATCAATGGATCGCACACTTCCATTTTTCTCCTTAAGCATTAATATGGTTTCCAGATAATTCTCACCCGATTCGTGCATAACACCCCTCCTGCTGCCTTTTGTATGAGCTTTAAAAAGCCTTTGCTCCTATCATATACGAAATTCCGCCTTCCGTCCAGCCCTTTCTTCTCTGTCCAAAACAGCCTGCATCAAAAAGGGGAACGAAACTCCCAAACAGTTCCGTTCCCCTTATCGTTCCTTTTACGCCCCGGCAGACAATGACTCATAGTCAATTCTGTACATGTTCTTCCTGTGAATCAGCCCTGCCTCCTCCAGCATTTTCACCATCCGATACACGGTCGCCATGCCAATCGCTGAGCCCATTCTGCCTGCCTGATAATAGATTTCCTTACAGCTGCTGCACTCATCCTCCAGAATAATATCAATAAGGATCTGTCTCTGGTTGGTAATTCTGCATCCGTTCTTTCTCAATTCTTCTATAATCAAACTTTTTTTGCTCTCCTTTGACATAACAAACTCCTTCTCTCAAATCTGGGATCCTATTAAAATTCATACCATCTAAGCTATAAAAATCATTACTAAAAAATCAAATTTCCGATCAGATTAATCAGCAGCGCCACCACATAGGCTGTAACCATCTGAAATCCCACTGCACGCAGCGTCCATTTCCAGGAGCCCATCTCCCGTTTAATAGCCCCAACTGCCGCAAAACAGGGCATGCACAACAGGTTGAATGCCATATAAGAATATGCCGAAACCCGGTTAAACACCTCTCCGATAGCCGGCAATGCTTCTTCTCCTGCCATCACAGCCTCCACTACCTCATCACTGACATTGCCAAACACCTGTCCAAAGGTAGCAACAATATTTTCCTTGGCGATCCACCCGGTAACGACTCCCACGGATGCTCTCCAATCTGCCCACCCCAAAGGAGCAAAAATCCATTTAATACCATTTCCTATGGAGGCAAGCAGGCTTTCCTCCATATCGCACATTCCGCTCATGTTAAAATTAGATAAAAACCAGATCAAAACCGTAGAGGCAAAGATCACGGTTCCCGCTTTGACCGCAAATCCCTTCACCTTTTCCCAGGCATGGATCAATACACTTTTCAGAGTAGGTACCCGATATTGAGGAAGCTCCATAATAAAATGTGAGGCATCACTCTTAAATGCAAATTTATTTAAAATCAAAGCTCCCACAACTGCAGTTACAATTCCCAGCATATAGATTGAAAATACAATGGCCGTCTGATTACTGTCTGCAAATAACGTTGCCGCAAACATGGCATAGATCGGAAGCTTTGCGCCGCAGGACATAAACGGAGTGATCATCATTGTGATTTTCCGGTCCTTATCACTCTCAAGTGTCCGGGAAGCCATCAGCGCCGGTACCGAACAGCCAAATCCCATCAGCATAGGAATAAAAGAACGTCCGCTTAACCCGAAATGGCGGAAAATCCGGTCCATTACAAATGCCACACGGGCCATATATCCGCTGTCCTCCAAAAACGACAAAAGTAAAAACAAAACCAGCACTAAAGGAAGAAATCCTGCCACAGCCCCGATTCCGTCAAGACAGCTTGATACCAAACCCACCGCCCACTCGGAAGCGCCCATACCCTCTACAACACCTGCCACACTCTCTGCAACAACCTCCCAGACCGTTTCCACAATCCCTGCCAGCCATACCCCCGGACTGGGAAGGCCCTCTATGAACAAAAAATTCTCACTAAAGGTGCAGGCAAACATCACATACATTACTACTGCAAAAATCGGCAGCGCTAAAATTCGGTTTGTAAGAATCTTATCCATTTTATCGGATTTTGTCTCAACATGCCCTCTGTTCGCTTTTCTGACACATTCTCCTACAATCCGTCCTATGTATTGGTATCGAATATCGGCAATCTTTGCCTCTGCATCTCCATCTGCACTTTTATTTGCACTGTCAACCAATTCCTTTACAGAAGAAGCCTTTGCCGGTTCCAGAGTCTCTGCCACTACCTGATCATTTTCCACCAGCTTAATGGCCTTCCACCAGCTCTCATCTGAATCACGGTCTCCCAGTACGTCTGCAATCCCTGCAATGGCGTTTTCCAGATCCTCGCCAAACAGGCTCATCCTCTCCGGCTTTTCGTGCTTTTCCGCTGCCCGAAGCGCAGCATCCATCAGCTCCGTTAAACCCCTGCCGCTGCGAGCCACGATCGGAACAACCGGTACACCCAGAACCTGAGACAGCTTCTGACAATCAATCTTGTCTCCCCTTGCCTCCACCTCATCCATCATGTTCATGGCAATCACCATGGGAATCCGGGTTTCCATAATTTGGAGAGACAGATACAGGTTCCTCTCAATACTGGCGCCATCCACAATATTGATCACTGCATCCGGTTTATCCTTAACAATATAGTCCCGCGCCACGATCTCCTCAGCCGAGTAGGGAGACAAAGAATATGTGCCAGGCAGGTCTAAAATAACCACCTCCTTATTTTTTTTGTACACGCCTTCTTTCTTGTCAACCGTAACTCCCGGCCAGTTTCCCACATGCTGCTTCGAACCAGTAAGCTCATTAAATAGTGTAGTTTTTCCGCAGTTAGGATTTCCTGCCAGCGCAATCATCATGCCCATCGCTTTTATCTCCTCTTACTTTCTGTCACTTTATTTTCCTCTTAAACTTTAATATAAATCCCAAAGATTAGTTAGTTTAAGCTAACCAAAGTACAAAAACACCCCTACTTCATCTCAATACTTCGAGCTTCCTCCCCGCGAAGGCTCAGCTCATACCCTCTCACATTCACCTCTACCGGATCCCCTAAAGGAGCCACCTTAACAACTCGAATCTCCACTCCCGGAGTGATCCCCATATCCATAATCCTTCTTTTCATAGAACCGGTCGTACTGATTGAAGCCACAATCCCATTCTGACCGGGTTTTAAATCCTTCAGTGTCATCTTCCCTTTTATCCTCCACCTAATTTTCCACCATAATACGGTTGGCCAATGCCCGATTCAGTGCAATCTTTACACCTTTCACCATTAAGATCATCCCTCCGGGATTCTCTCCTACTACACGCACACTTTCTCCCTGAATAAATCCCAAATCCTGCAGACGCCGCTTCATCTCCTCTTGTCCGTGAAATTCCGTGATTCTTCCGGCATCCCCCTGCTCCATCATTGACAACGGCATAAGACATTTTCCCTTTCTGTTTTTATTTTTTCGTTTCTTTTCTGAAATCGATTATCATTTTCATCGTTATCATACGCTGTTTGTGTAAAAAAGTCAAGATACTTATTGAGAAAAATTCTCATTTTCATTTTTTGTTTTATCCGCAGTTTCATAACCAACGGTAGTTCGGTATGATCTGTTAAAAAAATAACCTATAATTTGTATTTTTTGTCATATTATAATAATATTTTTCATTAATATCAGCTATATTGTCAATAGATTTTTTTGTATATATTATCTATAATGATAATTATATTGTCAATATTTTAACGCTCCCGTTATTTTATTGACAGTAAAATTTATCTATTTTAGGAGGTACACATGAGTAAAAAAGCTACAACTGTCAACACGGCCCCTGTTAATGATGATGTGGTGGTCGCCGAAAAGTTCCAGATGTCAGACATGCTGCACAAGGAAGACTGGCTGTCCATCTGGGGCGCATTTATCATCATTGCCATTGCATCCATGGGAGTTATTACCGGCGCGTTTGCCTTTAAAGCCGGAACCTTTGGAAAATGGGGTGATGCGGAAAGTGGTTCCATCTTGAAATTTTTTAATGGAAGCGAAGCATGCATAACTGCCTGGAGCGGGATCCTTTTGACCCTGGTTGCATTAATTATCATCTTTGCCGTCTCTAATCATCTGATGGGAAAGAACCTGACAAAATATGCGGTTGCTTTCCTTGCACTGTTCGCACTGACCTGTTTTGTACGTCTGATTTCCTCCCAGGTTGTTTTTAGCAAATATCTGGAATATGCTTTCTGGGCGTTAATATTAGGATTGGTAATCTCCAACCTATTAAAAGTACCGGAATGGCTGAAACCTGCCATTCAAACAGAATTTTACATAAAGACCGGTTTGGTTCTCATGGGTGCCTCTGTGCTTTTCTCCAACATCCAAAAATTCGGTCTTTACGGTCTGGGGATTGCCTGGGCAGTAACACCTGTAGTTATTATCTTCATGTGGATTCTGGGTACCAAATACCTGAAAATGGAAAACAAGAGAATGGTTATGACCATTGCTGCAGCCACCTCTGTGTGCGGCACCTCTGCTGCCATTGCCACTGCCGCAGCGTGTAAAGCAAAGAAGACGGATTTAACCTTTGCTGTAGGCATTTCCCTGATCTTTACTGTGCTGATGATGGTAGGAATGCCTCTGTTCTGCAAGGTAGTAGCCCTGGATCCCATGGTGGGAGGCGCATGGATCGGCGGTACGGTTGACTCCACCGGAGCCGTGGTTTTAGCCGGAAACGCTTTGGGAGAGCTTGCCGGCCAGGTAGCCGCCCTGGTTAAAATGATCCAGAACATCCTGATTGGCTTTGTTGCCTTTGCTGTTGCCGTGTTCTTCACCACAAAGGTAGACAAAAGCGCAGACCAGACCGTAGGCGCTTCCGAGATCTGGCATCGGTTCCCCAAGTTTATCCTGGGCTTTTTAGGCGCTTCCCTGTTCTTCTCCTTTGTGTTCCAGAACACCATCGGCGTGGATGCTACCGCACAGATCTTATCTGACCTTAAAGAGTTCCAGACCTGGTGCTTTGCCCTTGCCTTTACCTGCATCGGACTTGAAACCAACTTTAAGGAGATGGCAGAACAGTTCCAAGGCGGCAAGCCTTTTGTCCTGTACATTGTAGGTCAGGTCTTCAACCTGGTTCTGACCTTTTTTGTCGCCTGGCTTTTGCTGTCCGGACGGATTTTCCCCATTCCGAACATTACGGTATAAGCACGGAAAGGATACTCCCATGAAAGAAAATAGTTCAAAACCAGCAAGAGCCTGGACCCCCATGAGAATCGTCTGCACGGCAGGTGTTCTGATCTTTATTGCTGCTCTTATCCTCGCGGTCTATATGATGGCCAACAACATGGGGCAGGCGCCGGGAATTGATTTTGGTCCGGGACAATATTACTATACGGACATTCCCGGCTGGCAGAAATATTTCCTGCCTGACCACTACGACAACCCGGTTCCTTTAAGCGTCCTTCTTATTCTGTTTTTTGCTTGGGGCTTTTTGATGTACCGGCTATGGGCGTATCTGGACCGGAAGCTGAAGTAGTTAAAGGTTTCTTCTATAAATTGCGGTAAAATTGCAGTAAAAAACAGGAGGCCGGCAAAAATTCTGCCTGTCTCCTGTTTTTTCTGATCAATGAAGCTCTTTCAAAATCTTATCTACATCTTCATTCTTTCCGATTACCATCAAATGTTCATCGGCCCGGATCACATAATCTGCCGTTGGCATCAGCTTTGCCCTCTCCCCTTCCTTGGTGGCCAGAATGCTGATCCGGTATTTATTGCGGATGCTCAGCTCAATAATGCTCTTTCCCACCCATTCCGGCAAAGGCGGAATTTCATAGATAGAGAACTCCTCTGTCAGTTCAATATAGTCAAACACATGGTTTGCGCTGTAGCGCACCGCCATCTTTTCCGCAATGTCCCGGTCCGGATATATCACCTCATCTGCGCCGTTCCGCAAAAGGAATTTGGCATGAATATCCCGGTTTGCCTTGCTGACCACATACCTGCCTCCCAATTCCTTCACCATGCTGGTGATCTCTAAGCTGCTCTGGAAATTGTTGCCGATACAGATAAAGCAGATATCAAAATTATCAATGCCCAGGCTTCTTAACACTGCCTCATTGGTACAGTCTCCGATCTTTGCACTGACCACATAGTCCAGCATATCCTCCAGTGTTTCTTCATTTTCATCTACTGCCATAATCTGATTCCCCAGACGGGCAAGATTGGTGCAGAGATGTTTTCCAAACCGCCCCATTCCAATAATCAATATGGATTTCATGATTCTAATTCCTCCTCTCAAAAAAGGTTCTATCCGATTGTGATCTGTCCTACCGGCTGCTGTATTCGCGCCACCTTTTTGCGCTGGGTAAAGGACAGGGCAAAGGACAAGCTTCCTACCCTTCCGCAGTACATAAGAAATACAATGACCAGTCGTGACCAGCTGTTCAGATCTCTGGTAATTCCTGTGGTCATTCCTGCGGTTCCGATGGCAGAAAAGCTCTCAAACAGCACATCCATTACCGGAAACTGCTGTGTGGCCATAATAAACAAGGCTGCCCCCAGTGCCAGCGTCAGATTTATCATAAAAATCGCGCTGGCCCTCTTGAGTACATCATCCTCCAGCCGCCGGCCAAAGGCATTGACCCCATAGGTTCTCTGAATAGAGGACCAAAGATGCAAATACATCACGATGATTGTAGTAGTCTTGACCCCTCCTGCTGTGGAACCTGGACTGCCGCCGATAAACATAAGAATCACGGTCAGCATTTTGCTGGCATCCGTAAGAGCCCCTGTATCCACGGTATTGAAACCGGCCGTTCTGGCCGTAACCGCGGAAAACAGAGAGGTCAGAATTTTCCCGCTTGTATCCATCCCTGTCAGCAGATTATTTTCCTCAAACCGGTAAAACAGCCATGCACTGCCAAAAAGCAGGGCAAAGGTAGTTAAAAGCACGATCTTGGTGTGAAGCATATATCGGCGAAAATGCAGTCCATGCCGGTTCAAATCCTCCCACACGATAAAGCCAATGCCGCCGATGACGATCAGGGACATGACGGTCAGATTCACCAGCCAGTCATTATAATAATTGACCAGAGAGCTATAAGGCCCCTGACATCCCATCAAATCAAATCCAGCATTGCAGAATGCGGAGACAGAATGAAAAATCCCGTAATAAATCCCCCGGGCCAGTCCAAACTGGGGGATAAACCGGATTGCCAGCAGCACGGCCCCTGTCCCCTCAAAGATCGCCGTGCCGATAATAATCTTTTGGGCAAGCCGCACCACGCCTCCGATCTCCAGGGTATTCACACTCTCCTGCATAAGACCTCTTTCTTTCAGCCCGATCTTTCTTCGCAGCACAATGGAGAGAAATACGCCAATGGTCACAAAGCCCAGACCGCCGATCTGAATCATGGTCAGGACCACTAGTTGACCGAACAGCGACCAGTGGCTCCAGGTATCATAAGCCACCAGCCCTGTCACACAAGACGCACTGGTTGCCGTAAAAAGGCAGTTCAAAAAACTGCTGGCCTCCCTTGTTCTGCTGGAAATCGGCAGCATCAGCAGCAGCGAGCCCATCAGGATCATACCTAAAAAGCCATAAGCGATAAACTGAGTCTGGGTCAAATGGCTGCGCACCTGATATAATTTTTTCAACAGCCCCCTTCCTGAAGCTGGCATTTTCATACACCTCCCTTTTATCCTGAGAATGCTGTACTAGTACAGCAGCTCCTAACCGTCTTCCCGTACCATCCCGGATCGGGAAACCACTCCGGCTACGGCAAACGCGGCCAGATTCACCAGCACCACACTGGCTCCTGCCGGCACTGACAGACCATAGGACAGGATCATCCCGCCGCAAAAGCACAGCACAGACAGAATCCCCGAGCAGACCACCACGCCGCGGAAGCTTTTAAATACCTGCATTGCAGTCAAAGCCGGAAAAATAATCAGGCTGGAAATCAGCATTGCTCCCATCATCCGCATTCCCAGCACAACTGTCACAGCCGTCAGCACCGCAATCAGGATATTATAAAATTTTACCCTGACCCCTGTAGCCTTGGCAAAGCTTTCATCAAAGGTGACGGCAAACATTTTATGATAGCAAAACACAAACAAACACAGCACCACCACTGACAGAACACCTGCCAGAATCACATCCTGACGGCTCATGGCAAGAATGCTGCCAAACATATAGCTGCTCACATCCGTAGTCATGCCCGTGGTAAGGGATGTTACCACGATCCCTGCTGCCAGAGCAGAGGCAGAAATCACAGCTATGGCAGCGTCACTCTTTACCTTGCTGTTTTCCGTGATCCTAAGAAGGAAAAACGCTGCTGCTATTACCACAGGAATGGAGACTGCCAAAGGCGACCAGCCCACGGCAACTGCAACAGACAAAGCCCCAAAGGACACATGAGAAAGCCCGTCCCCGATCATGGAGTACCGCTTCAGCACCAGACTCACCCCAAGAAGCGACGCACACAAAGACACCAGCATCCCGCCTAAAAGCGCCCGCACAAGAAAGGGATATGACAACATTTCCAGAATCATGATCTTCCTCCTAAAAACTCTCTCCCTGCCATGCTTTCCACATAATCCGCCGCCGTACCGAAAAACAGCGCTCTCTGCTGCATATGGAGAATCTTATTGGCCTGAGAAACCGCATTGCGAATATCATGGGAAACCATGACAATGGTAATGTGATCCCTCTGGTTCAATTCCCGAATCAAGCCATAAAACTCCTGGATTGCCGATGGATCCAGCCCGGTAACCGGCTCGTCCAATATCAGCATCTGTTCTGTGGCACAAAGGGCACGGGCAATCAGCACCCGCTGCTGCTGTCCGCCGGACAGCTCCCGATAGCATCTGTTTTTCAGATTCAGGATTCCCATCCGCTCCATGCTCTGCCGCGCCAGCTCCTTTTCTGCCCTGGAATAAAAGGGCCGGTTTCCCCGGCGGCTTAAGGTTCCTGACAGCACCACCTCGTACACAGAAGCCGGAAAATCTCTCTGGGCCGCTGTCTGCTGAGGCAGATAGCCGATTCCGCCTCTCTGCAGTTCCTCCGCCACTGCAAGGCTTCCTGCAGTAGGTGTAAGAAGTCCCAAAAGTCCCTTAATCAGGGTACTTTTCCCAGAACCGTTGGACCCTACAATACACAGATAATCACCAGGATGGATCTCCATGCTCAGATCCATCACCGCATCCTGATTTTCATATCCAAAATCCACATGTTCACATACGATAAATGGCTTCATTCATCCAATCCTTTTCTTAGATTTTCAACATTCTGCTCCATAAGCTCCACATAGGTAACTCCTGCCTCAAACTGGGCGCGGGTCACATTATGACAGGAGTGAAGCAAAAGCGGACAGGCCCCGGTCTCCTCGCCGATAATTTCCGCCACCCGGCTGCTGCTAAGCTCCTGATAATAAACCACCGGAATATGCTCCTGCCTCACCTTATCGATCAGATAAGCAATGGTTCGGGCGCTGGGCTCCGTATCCGTGCTGCAGCCGGAAAAAGCTGCCCGGTAATCCAGATCATATTCCTCTGCCAGATACCGGAAAGGAAACTTATCTCCCACTACAATCAAATTCCGCTTTCTCTCCCTGGACACCCTGCACAGCTCCTGATGAATCCTCTCCAGCTCCTTTTTATACTGCTCTGCCTGCCCCTCATATTCCTCCCTGTGCTCTGGATCCGTTTGGATCAATACATCCCGGATCACCTCTGTGAGCCTGACAGCATTGACCGGAGAAGTCCAAATATGTTCATCATATTCAATCTCCATCTCATGGCCATCATGATCCTCATGATCCGCCTCCATCCCTTCTGCCAGTTCCTCCTCCTCGGTATCCACATAATCCATCATCGTAACAATGATCGTCCCGGAAGTGTCAGACGCCTTCAGTACCTGATCCAGCCAATGCTCCATGGCTCCGCCGTTGCAGATCAGAATATCGGCATTTTGAATTGTCCTCATATCTGCCGGAGTAGGCTCAAAGGAATGGCTGTCCATACCTGCCGGTATTACCAAAGCCAGCTCCACATAGTCTCCTGCCACCTGACGGACAAAGTCATAATAAGGGAACAAGGTAGTCACAACCCTCAGCTTCCTTTCCCTTTCCTCATCCTCCCTGCTGTCAGTACGCAGAGCTTTGTTATGCCCATTCCCTTTTGCAGCGCTGCAGCCTGTCAGACACATAGCCCACATAAGCCCAAACAAAATAAGGCTCAAAATCCGAATCCGTCTCATAATCCCTGCCTTCTGCCTATTCATTTTCTGCCTATTATATTCCATCAATTCCCGAATTTCAAGTCTTTCTTCATCGTCTCACTGCCAGAGCAATTTTAAAGCTATGGTTTACCCCTTGCTTCCTGCCGCCTTGCCCTTTATCTGCTGCCCTGCTCTTTATCTGCCGCCAGCAAAAAAATCGTAGACAAAATACAGGCAAACCCTGCCAGATCCATAAAACCAAAAGCCTCTTTCATCCACATTACGGAAAAAATTGTGGCAGATACCGGTTCAATGGAAGCATATAGACTTCCCTTTTTCGGCCCCACACACCGGATTCCCTCCATATAGCAGGAAAACGCCAGCACAGTTCCAAGAATCACCACTGCAGCCATGCCAAGCATGACCTGGCCGTCCACTGCAGCCGGAATCCTCCACGGCCGAAAAATCCCGCAAAGCATTCCTCCGCCCACCAGCATCCCCCATGCTGTCACCACCGCCGAACCGTATTTTTCCAGCAGCTCTCCTGGCTGCACGGTGTAGACCGCCAGCGCCACTGCTGACAAAAGTCCCCAGAATAATGCTTTGCCGGAAAGAACCATTGCTCCCGGATTCCCGTGAGTGGCAAGAAAAAAGGTTCCCAGCACTGCAAGAAAAATTGCCAGAAGCTCTATGGGACGAGGCATTCTCTTATGACGCAGGGACAGATAAATCAGAATCAGCACCGGACCGGTGTACTGCAGCACGGTAGCCGTCCCTGCATTAGAAGCTCCGATTGCCGTAAAATAAGTATACTGACACATACTCATACCCAAAATTCCAAAAATCAAAATCCCGGCCTTATCTTTCCTCCAGATATCAAAAATCCTCCCTCCTTCTTTTAAAAAACAAATCAAAAGCAGCAGGCTGCCTGCTGTCAGAAGACGAAGCGGAACCAGCCAGTCTGAGATAAGACCCTTTTCCTGCATTAAAAACTGACCGCAGGTGCCGGAAAACCCCCACAGGGTTCCCCCTGTTAATGTCAGCAGGATTCCTTTTGCCGCAGCTTCCTTCCCCATCTCTTGATTCCTCCTTCTTAAAATCTAATGCTCCATCCGGTCAGGAACTGTCCCGAAATCGCGTTTACCGACAGTCCGCAGAGCTAAAGTCAAATTTTTTCCTCATCACATTCTATCACGAACCCTTCCGATTTACAAGAAAACTAAAAAAAGAGCGGATACTCCCCCTATCCGCTCTTTTCCCGTTTTTCACACACGGTCTCTCAAAGATTTCCCTCGAAAAATTTCTTGAGTGCCTCATAGGCCATTTCTTCGTCTCTCCCGGAAAAAACAACCTTCACGGTCTGCCCACATTTCGCATTCAGCTCCATAATCTCCATCAAATCCGTAGCCGGTGCAGTCCTCCCTTCCACGGCAAGCAATATTCTGCTCTCATACCTTTTTGCCTCCCGGACAAGCATTGCTGCCGGCCTTGCATGGATACCCAATTCATTTTTGATTTTGTATTCCCATTTCTTCAACCTTATTTCCTCCCGGGTTCCTATCTTGCTATGGCGCTTACAGCTCCTCTCCGTTCGTCTCAATCACCCTCTGATACCAATAGAAGGATTTCTTCCGTGACCGTCCTAATGTTCCGCTTCCATCCTCCTGTTTATCCACATAGATAAAACCATACCGCTTCTTCATCTCTCCGGTTCCTGCGCTGATCAGGTCAATGGGCGCCCAGGCAGTATAGCCCATCAGATCCACCCCATCCTCCTCCACTGCTGCTTTCATGGCACGAATATGCTCCCTGAGATAATCAATCCGGTAATCATCCTCTATCGTTCCGTCTGATCCTGGCGTATCAAGGGCTCCCAGTCCGTTTTCCACAATAAACAAGGGCTTCTGATATCGGTCATAAATCTGGTTCAGGGTAATCCGCAGTCCCAGCGGATCAATGGGCCATCCCCAATCGCTGTACTGGAGATAAGGATTTTTCACTGACCGGAACAGATTTCCTTCTGCCGTATCTTGAGTGGCTGCGGAGGCGCATCGACTGTTATAATAGGAAAAGGAAACAAAATCCACAGTATTTTCCCGGAGAATTTCTTTATCCTCCCGCTCCATCCTTGGATAAACTCCCATTTTCTCTAGCCGTTTTCTGGCATAAGAGGGGTAATACCCTCGAGATTGTACGTCTGCAAAAAAATAATTTTCCTGCTCTACCAGAAGGGCCTCCATCACATCCTCTGGCCTGCATGAATAAGGATACACACTTCCTGCTGCAAACATGCAGCCTACCTTGTTGCTGGGATTGATCTCATGGGCAAGCCTGACAGCCAGGGCGCTGGCCACCAGCTCATGATGGGCTGCCTGATATTTGATCTGTTCCTCGTTCTCTCCATCCGAAAAGTACAGACCTGCTCCCATAAAAGGTGCATGGAGAATCATGTTAATCTCATTAAATGTCAGCCAGTGAACCACATAATCACGATAACGGGTAAACAAAACCCGGCATAATTTCAAATAAAAATCAATCATATTGCGGTTCTTCCACCCACCGTATTTTTCAATCAAGTGTACCGGACAGTCAAAATGTGAGATCGTCACTAATGGCTGAATCTGATATTTCCTGCACTCCTTTAATATTTCTTCATAAAATGCAAGCCCCGCCTCATTAGGCTCCTGCTCGTCTCCCTTCGGAAAGATCCGGGTCCAGGCAATGCTCAGCCGAAATACCCGAAAACCCATCTCCCCAAACAACCGGATATCCTCCCGAAAATGATGGTAAAAATCAATGGCCTCTGCCGATGGGTAAACATATCCCTCCTCCATTCGAAGGGATTTTCCATGACCGCGGATCACATCATGTCTTTCCTTTCCTGACGGACACAAATCTACATTAGCAAGTCCCCGTCCATCCTCACAATATCCTCCCTCACATTGGTTGGCCGCCACAGCGCCTCCCCACAAAAAGTCCTTTGGAAATCCCATGCTTCCCTCCTATTTCAATAAGCTTAAAAGATTTTCACCAGGAGCTACCATGTCTCTGGAAGTCTCCACCACATCCAAAAATCCGTCAGAATTGGTAATCAGCACAGGAGTCTCCAGGCAATATCCCTTTCCTTCAATGAAATTCCTGTCAAACCGGATCATGATCTGGCCCTTTTTCACCCGATCTCCCTGGCTCACAAGTGCCTCAAATCCTTCTCCATTTAGCTGCACGGTATCCAGACCAATGTGAATCAGCACCTCAGCTCCCTCATCGGTCGTCAGTCCGATAGCATGGAGAGTGGGAAATAGTGCAGAGACTACTCCGTCTGCCGGTGCAAAGACCTCTCCGACCTCTGGAAGAACGGCAGCGCCCTTTCCTAACACCCCGGATGCAAACGCCTCATCCCGAATATCTGCCAGCTTTAATACTTTTCCCTTTAAAGGACTTGCAATCTCTACCTTTCTCATAATGGGAGCCGTATCTGTACCCTGTGCTGCCGCTTCTCCATCCTTGCTTCCTGCTTCTTTGCCCCCTTTCATAGAGTCATTCTCCGGAATGCCCTTTCCGCTGATGTCCTGTGTCTCAGGCTCCTTATAAAAGATCATGGTCGCCGCAAAAGCAATAGCCATGGTAATCACTACACCCAAAACCGCCACAACCAGATTGCCCAATCCTCCGTCCGGCTCAATCATAGCCGGAAACTCAAAGATTCCTATTCCGCCCATCATAAATTTCCGGAAATTAAACGCACCGTAAAATCCGCCGCCGATTCCTCCGGCAATACAGCTAATCACAAATGGCTTCTTTAAAGGCAATAAAATTCCGTAAATAGCAGGCTCTGTCACCCCGAAAATACCGGATATAAAATTGGGCAGAGCCATTTCCTTAAGCTGACGGTCCTTTGTCTTGAAAAAGATTGCCAGCACCACTGCGGAAGTGGCAAAAGTACAGGCAAAAAACGGCATCATCACATTGTCATACCCATTGGTCATAATGTTGTTGATGTGCACCGGAATAAATCCCCAGTGAATGCCGAAAATAACCAATATCTGCCAGGTCAGGCCCACAATAGCCCCTACTGCCATAGGACTGAAATTCCTCACCGTCATGACTGCCTCAGCAATAATGGCAGAGCTGAATACTGCCACCGGCCCGATCAGCAGGAAGCCGGCCGGAATCGCCACAACCAAAGTCAGCATGGGCACAAAGAAAAATTTCACCAAATCCGGAATCCTTTTGCTGAAAAACTTCTCACATTTAGATGCAAAGAACACCACAAAAATCACGGGTATCACTGTGCCTGTATAATCCATGGCAATCAGCGGTATCCCAAAAAAGTCCGTATATACTGCTGACTCAAACATGGTTCCTGCAAACAGGGTATACAAAGGCTCTCCCCCTGCTGACAGTGCACTGCCCTGGACTGCCGGATAACACATGATCGCTCCTACAACCAGACCTACCATTGGCTTTAAACCAAACTTCTTTGCTGCAGTGTACCCTAAAAACAGCGGAAGAAAATGAAAGAGCCCGTCACCAATGGCATTGAGCAGCAAATATCCTCCGCAGGCATCTGTGTACAATCCCATGGCTACAAAGAGAGCGTTAAGTCCCTTGACCATTCCACAGGCTGCCATAATGCCCAAAATCGGCTGAAAAATCCCGGAAATAGCATCAATGGCCTGATTAAACAAATTTCCCTTTGGAACATCTTCCTCCTTAGCAGGTTCCTCCCCTCCTCCAATGAGAGGCAGTACTTCCGCATACACCTCCGGCACATGATTTCCGATCACCACCTGATACTGGCCGCCGCTTTTCATCACAGTGACAACCCCATCCATGTTTTTGATCACTTCATCTTTAGCCTTTGTCTCATCCCTCAGCTTAAAGCGAAGCCTGGTGATGCAGTGGGTCAGACTGATCACATTTTCCCTTCCTCCTACATTGCTGACAATGTTCTCTGCCAGTTTTCCGTACTTTCCCATGTCCTTTACCTCCATAAATTTTTTTGATATTTATCAGGAAAGCCCAGGCTTATTCCAGACTCAGAGCTTTCCCCATGAAGGTTTGGCCAACTTAATGTCACCACCCTGACATGCATGAATCATTCTTTACTGCTTTGTTTTACTTACCACCCGTTCAATATGAATCGTCAGGTAAAGCTTTTCCTCCTTAGAAAGAGCATACTGATATTTTTGTTCCACAAACTGTCCGATCCGCTCTGTACAGCGGTAGGACTCCGGATATTTTTCCCGGATCACCATCCACAAGTCGTCATTTTCCTCCGGATATGTGTGATGCTCCACCACTCGTTTGGCAAAAAACTTTACATGAGTAATAAACCGGTAATAATACACATCCTCCTCATTAAAATCAACTCGGAAAAAGTATTTTACAATATTTGCCACATCCTGAATAATCCGGGTAATCTCATACATGTTGTGCATGACTGACTCATCCATCCGTGCATTTGCCAGATGAAGAGCAATAAATCCTGCTTCATCCTCCGGAAGTCTCACATGGCACTCCTGCCAGATTCTCTCTAGCGCCCATAATCCGATCTGAAATTCTTCCTTATAAAATCTCCGAATATCCCACAAAAGGACATTTTTCACAGTCACCCCATCCAAAAAACGCATAATCGATGTATGTACATGATCAATCAGGGATATGTAAACCATATCATTCAGCCCATTTCCCAGCCTTTTCTTTGCTTCCTCAATAATCTCCTCACCTAAAGCAATGTGCTCCATAGGCATATCCTGAATCAGCACCTGGAATTTCCCGCTGACATCAGCCGTGGAAGGACAGAATACCTTATCCACCATATCTCTGCTGATTTCTTCCCCTGTTTTCTTCTTAAAGCAGATTCCCTTTCCCATCACAATCTGCTCCTGCCCTGTATCGTCTTTGACCACAGCGGCATTGTTGTTGAGAATCTTAAAAATCCTCATAACCTTCCCCTTTCTGTCAGCTGGCCCCTGCTGTCTGCCTCTTTGTCTCAAATCCACTTCCGTTTTAAATAAAAAAAACCCATATACACAAATAAATCCTGAAAGGAACTGCCCTTCAAAACATATTTCTGTATATAGGTTTGGCTTGTTTTCACAATCACCATCCTGAATTGCTTCAAAAACTTTACATTGACACGATTATATCATGTCCTTGCAGCGAAGTCAATCCCGTTTTTGCGCAAAATTATGTGCAAAATTTTATCATGATGTTCTTCCTGCTGCCCTCCCTTTACATGATTCTTAATTCCCTTTTGATTCTCTCTTACATTTTATTACAGTTTTATTACCCTTATTGATTTTCCCCCCTTTTCCTGTTATACCAATAACTGGAGGTGAAACTATTATGATTATGGAAAATACAAAATACTTGATCGGCGATGTGGCAAACCTGATGGGATTAAGCCGCGACACACTCCGTTACTACGAAAAACGCGGTATCCTGTCCTCCCAGCGGGGAGAGAACGGCTATCGTTACTATACGGATCAGGATATTTCTCGACTGATCAGCATTCTTTATCAGAGAAAAATGGATATTGGACTAAGAGACATGGAAACTCTTTGGGCTTCAGAGAATTCCATAGACGACCTGACTGCCATTATGGACAGCCGGCTAAAGGAAGAAGAGCAAACCATACGGCTCCACCAGCAAAATATTGCCCGGCTTCAGCTTACCAAAACAGACTGTGAGGATATCCGCCGCAATTTAGGCCAGATCTCCCTGCAGGACTTTCCGTCAGCCTACATTATTGTCCCCCATACCAGTTTTTCTGGAAGTGTGGAACACTGGTTTCAGTATTCCAAACGCTATCCTGGATTGGATATGATGTACACATTCAGCGAATTTTCCTGGAGCCGGACAGAGGATACCATCCATACCGAGCATAAAAACTCACAGCTTGTACTTTATGAAAGCCTGAAGGATTATGTGGATTACCCCATTACAAATAATACTCCCAAAACTCCCCGGTCCATGTTGTGTGTAACCTCCTGCTGTGCATGCAGATCCATCACTCCATCTCCAGATGATCTGCTTCCCATGATCACCTGGGCAGAAAAACAAGGCTTTATGGTTTCTCAGCATTTCTACTCCACCTATGCCTCCCACGGGCGTATGGACGGACTGGATACCTGCTTTGTAAAAATTTTCATACCGGTCTTCTGACGTTTTTGAGAAAACATCTTATAGCTCATAAAAAGGGACACCCGGCAGTCTGATTCTCGCTGCCGGATGTCCCCCTTCTGTATCTGAATTTCATGTAAAATATTATAATCGGAAAAGAGTGTGCCTCTCCTAATAAGCAGGCAATTATTTTGTGATGCGCCTTTCTAATTTATTAATCGATATTCGAATCCTCCTTCTCCCATTTTTCGTTTCCCTCATAGGTGACAATCCCTTTACTGTCTGTGCAATAATACTTATCATCCGCATCCCTGGCATTTTTCTTATTCTTCTGGATCTTACCGGATGTGTTGATCAGATATTCTTCGCCGCCATAAGTAACCTTTTCCAGCTTGGCATCCTTATCTGCTTTTAAGAGACGTCCTTTAATATAAATGGAACCGTCCTGAATGCCGTCATATCCCTCGCCTCTCTCGCTGCCGGACTTTCTAAACTCATAGGTATAATCCTCACCATCCACTTCAATCTTGGCAGCTCCGGTTTTCATGGCTCCCTCCTTCGGTGAATCGCCAAAGTAATACACCTGCCATGCATCCCCTTCCTCAGGCAGATCGCTTTCATTCTCAATCTCCACATAGCTCTGGATCTCCCTGTTGTTGACGGACATCTTATAAAGTCCATGAAGCATCTTTCCGTACTCGTCAAATCCATAATATTGTCCGTTGATTTTCTTGATCTGGCTCTTTACCAGCTCTCCGGATGTCTGAGCATAAAACCAGCGCTCCTCTCCATCCTCGTATCCCTCCGGATCTATATTTTCATTGGGAACTGCCTGAAACCAGCCCTTCGCCTGCCAGCATTTCTCAGGGCTGTTGTAATACATACTGCTTGCGGAAGCCAGCGTTGCATTGCCGGGAGTACTGTACCAGTTAAACAGAGCATTTCCATTTTCCTCAAAACGGTATTTCAGGCCGTTAATGGTTTTGGTGGTATCATGAACCTTCTTGCCGTTGGCCCCAAACCAGAACCAATAATAGCCTTCAAAATCATCATCCTCATTCTCGTCGTCCTCCACCTGAAGGCTCTCCCATTTGTTGGCTCTCTGGGCTCCGTCACCGCTTGGCCCCAGATAATACACGCCGGTCTTCCAGGCATCCTCCTCCGTTACGCGCCCTGACTCCTCATCCACCCAGCCATACAGCATTCTCCCTTCCTCATCAAACGCATACTTGGAAGCTCCTATGGCTTTAAAGGTAGTTTTTCCAGAACTGGGGGCCTTCACCGCCTTTCCGTTTGCCCCTAAATAATACCAGCAGGTATCCGCTGCATCGTCTCCGTCGTCTGTGTTATCCAGCTCCCGCCATTCATTCTTCACCATGGCCCCGGCTTCATTGACATAGTAATAATCGTCTCCGTCCTCCACCAGGCTGTCTGTCAGCATCTCTCCGTCTGAATCCAGCCAGAACCAATGGTCCCCGGATTTCTTCCAGCATTCCGTGGCCATATCGCCTCCTGAGTTATAAAAACGCCAAACACCTCCTTCCTCCTGCCACCCTGTTGCTGCCAGTGACGTCATAGACGCTCCTATGGTAAATGCAATCGCTGCACAGGGAACTAAAAATTGTTTTGTCTGTTTTCTCATGATCTTTTCCCCTTTCTGTCTTGTCAGCACCTCTGTTTCCTGCTGACAATCACACAATACACCCTGGAATGCTTCCAGGGTCAATAGTTGGGGCAATTCCGTAAGAAAGCGCAAATTTTCTGTTATCTTTTAAGAAAAAATTTATCATTGCGTAAAAAATAATCCGGCAAAACGTGTCACTGGCGCGTTTTGCCGGATATCTCATATCCATCTGCCTTATTCAGCCTTGGAATCCTGTTCATCCTTACCAAGTTTCCAGATATCCCGGTTATACTCCTCAATCGTCCGGTCAGAAGAGAAAAATCCTGCCTTGCTGATATTCACAAGCATCTTTTTCGCCCACTCCATTCGATCCTCATAATCCTTATAAGCCTGCTCCCTGGCCTGGGCATAGCTCTCGTAATCCAAAAGCGTCATAAACCAGTCCTTCTTCAGCAGTTCATCATGGAGCCGCCTCAAATTCTCCTCGGTTCCCAGCTCCATCAGCTCCTTGCCGACAATAAAATCCACCGCTTCCTTAATATCCTCATTCTTCTCATAATAATCCCTGGAAACATAATCTGCCTTGGCATAATGCTCAATCACCGTCTCGCTGGACTCGCCGAAGATATAGATATTCTCCTTGCCCACCAGATCGGCAATCTCCACATTAGCGCCGTCCATGGTCCCTAAAGTCACTGCCCCGTTGAGCATGAACTTCATGTTGCCGGTGCCGCTTGCCTCCTTAGACGCCAGGGAAATCTGCTCGGAAATATCACAGGCCGGAATCAGCTTCTCCGCCTTGGTCACATTATAATTCTCCACCATCACCACTTTAAGATACGGGCTGACCTTAGGGTCGCTGTTCACCAGCTTTTCCAGACACAGAATCAGGTGAATAATATCCTTGGCAATCACATAAGCCGGCGCTGCCTTCGCCCCGAAGATCACGGTAATCGGCGTAGACAAAACCTTCCCTCTCTTGATCTCCAAATATTTGTGAATCACATACAGCGCATTCATCTGCTGCCGCTTATATTCATGAAGCCGCTTCACCTGAATATCAAAGATCGAGTTCTCATCCACCTCGATTCCCTGAGTCTCCATCAGATAGTGCTTTAATGCCAGCTTATTCTGATGCTTAATCGCTAAAAGCTCCTTCAGCGAGGCTTCATCATCAAAGGTTCCCAGCTTCTCCAGCTCAGCCACGTTCTTTTTATACCCTGAACCGATTTTTCCGGTAATAAAATCCGCCAGAGGATGATTACAGTGCAAAAGCCACCGCCGGAAGGTTATGCCATTGGTCTTATTGTTAAATTTCTCCGGATACAGGTCATAAAATTCCTTCAGCTCTGTATTCTTTAAAATCTCCGTGTGCAGATATGCCACCCCGTTAACGCTGAACCCATAATGAATATCCATATGAGCCATATGCACCACATCCTGCCGGTCGATAATTGCCACGGACGGCTTCTCATACTTACGGCGGATGCGGTCATCCAGAATTTCAATAATCGGCACCAGCTGCGGCACAACCTCTTTCAGATACGCAGCCGGCCATTTCTCCAGCGCCTCCGCCAGAATCGTATGATTGGTATAAGCACAGGTTCTCTTGACGATCTCCACCGCCTCGTCAAAATCGATTCCCCGCTCCACAAGCAGCCGGATCAGCTCCGGAATCACCATAGACGGATGAGTATCATTAATCTGAATCACCGCATAATCCGGCAGGTCATGAAGATCACATCCCTTTCTCACACACTCATCCAAAATCAACTGTGCTCCATTGCTGACCATAAAATACTGCTGATAGATCCGCAGCTTCCGTCCCGCCTCGTCACTGTCGTCCGGATACAAAAACAGCGTCAGGTTCTTCCCGATCTCCTCCTTGTCAAAGGAAATGCCTTCCTCCACAATTCCCTCATCCACACTTTCCACATCAAACAGATGCAGCCAGTCTGTCCGGTTCTGATACCCTGTCACCGCAATATCATACAAACGAGAATGCACGGTCAGCTTCCCGAATCGAACCGGGTAGGATACCTCCCGACGAATCAGCCAGCTCTTATCCTCAATCCACGGATTAGGCATCTCCTTCTGAAGACAATCCTCAAACTCCTGCTTAAACAGTCCCATATGGTAATTCAGCCCGATTCCGGCGCCGTTTAACCCCAGACCTGCCATAGAATCCAAAAAGCATGCAGCCAAACGTCCCAGCCCGCCGTTGCCTAAGGACGGCTCCGGCTCAGCCTCCTCTACCTGGCAGATGTCCTTCCCATTTGCTGCCAGTACATCCCGTACCTCATCATACCAGCCCAGATTAATCAGGTTATTAGACAAAAGCTTCCCGATCAAAAACTCTGCCGAAATATAATAAACCTTTTTCTTTCCGTCGCTGATTTCCCGCTTTCCTGCTTCCTCCTGCACCAATGCCAGCAGCCCATAATACAGCTCCCGGTTATCGCACAGCGAAATCTCTTTCCCACAGCGCTTCTTCAATTCTTCTGCAATCTTACCCATGATTACCTCCTTACTTTCTCTGTTCCTTGCTGTCTTTTTACCTGTAAGCCAAATGATCTGCCGCATATTCTGATGATCCCATGACTGTTTCCAAGCATTTGGCAAATAGGTATGCTCTTGCCTATATCTTTTCCAGAATATTATATAAATATGATCGATCATTTCTTCTGCTGTCTGATACCATTATATGCCCTCCCCTCATATTTTTCTTGCATTATCCTGGAAACTCATGATACAATCCTATCATAATAACTGCAGCCCCCACAGAAAAGGACGTTTTTATGAACATTATCCAATACGAAAACTATCAGGAAAAACCCACGCTCCGCAGCGCTCCCTTCCCCTATCTGACTTACCCCTGCTCCATTCCCCATGACTTCACACACGTTCCTACCCACTGGCACGACGAGCTGGAACTTGTCTATATAAAAAAAGGATCCGGCATTGTATCCGTAGATTTCTCTGCTCTGAAGGTATCTGCCGGAGACATGGTGTTCATCTGTCCCGGACAGCTCCACTCCATCTGTCAGATGCAGCAAAACTTCATGGAATACGAGAACATTATTTTCCCCTTGTCCCTCTTAAGCTCTCGTCAGACCGATTCCTCCTGGGAAACCTACATAGCCCCCATTGACCAGCGCCGCCGCCGTCTTCCCTCCTGCCTGCACCCTGATATGCCCTCTTATCCCGCCATTGCCGCCTGCATTGACCAGATCGACCAGATCCGGCAGACCTTTCCCGACGGCTTTGAACTATTCATCAAGGGAAAGCTTTTTGAACTGTTCTTCCTGCTGCACCACTATGGCCTTGTAACCAGCCCTTCCCCCACGGACCCTGACTGCCGGCGTTCCCATGAAAAATCCTTAGAGAAATCCCGTCAGATCCTGAAATATGTAGAACAGCATTACCAGGAATCCCTCACAATAGAAAAACTGGCCTCAGCCGTGGGCTTCAGCCAGTCTCATTTCATGAAATTTTTTAAAAATACCTTCGGCATATCCTTCACTGCCTACTTAAATGATTACCGGCTGACCATGGCCTCCCGGCTGCTTCTGGCTTCCGAGGACTCTATTCTGACTGTGGCCGCCGAATGCGGTTTTGAAAATCTTTCCTACTTTAACCGCCGTTTTAAGGAACGCTTCGGCATGACTCCCAGTGCATTTCGACGGCAGACCATCCTTTGAACCACATATGGTTCATCCCTGGTAGAAGTCACAACCGCAGCGTCCGTTCTCCTTTACCTGATAAAGAGCTAAATCCGCATTCTGATATAGAGTATTGGTATAGCCATTCTGAGAAAATGCCACGCCCACGCTTAAAGACACCTCCGGCAGACCATCCTCCGGATTCCTCAGCACCTGATTGATGGATTCAATCTTTTTCTCAATCAGGTCGCTCATATCAGCCTCCGCATCCATCATAATAATGGAAAATTCATCTCCGCCCACCCGCGCCACATAATCCTTGGAACGGAATTTATTTGTTAAAAGCCCAGCCACCTTCTTTAAGATTCGGTCGCCTGTCCGATGCCCGTTTCCGTCATTTACCTGCTTAAATCGGTCCACATCGATCAAAAGCAGTGCAATCCTTTTCCCCTGCAGCTGCTTGGACTTACAGATCTGGTCAAAACCGCCTCGGTTAATCAGGTCTGTAAGAGCATCATGGTCAGCCTTATACCGCAGCGCCGCCTCGTTTTCCTCATTCATGTCATACATATGGTTATAGGTCAGCGCCAAATACTGAAACTCATAGGCTCCCTCCATCGGCAGTCTTTTCTCATCCTTAATGCATCGAATATATACCCGCAGCGGCTTTACAATCAGGGCTATCACCAATACTAGATTCATGGCGCTGAGCACAAACAGCAGGCCAATATACACCCTCTGAGTATTCATGATCCTCTGCATCATAGAAGCATTATCCGTCCTCTGCTGTTTTGTAGCCTCTACTACATGATTTAAAAAATAAGAAATATTTCTGTTGATCTGTGCTTTCGCATCCTGATAAACCGTATCAAAGACCATGTCCTCGGCTTTCTTCAGCATGGCCTCTGAATCCATTTTCTGATCCGCGCCTGTAAGCCGGATATCTTCCAGCTCCCAAGCAAACTCACGGATATCATGGCCCATTGCCGTAGCTACCAGCTTCATGGAATACATTTCCCGCTTCATCAGCTCGTTGGAGCTTTCCAGAGCCGTTTTCAGATAGTCGTATGCCTCCTGGCTTCCGTTGTACTTTTCCAGCTCCTCCAGCGCTGCCTCCCGCCGCTTCGTAACGTGAATCTCCGTAAAATAATTCTGTACATGCTCTATTTCTCTGTTGACCGCATACATCCTGGCCTTCATGGTAAGATACTCAGATGCCTCTGTCACCATTCCGGCCTGCCGCACACATGCCACATAATTCTCCGTAGCAATATTCAGCTCCTCATATTTTAGAGATAAATGAATCGTTGCATATAGAATCAATATGTATATCATACTGGCTGCCAGAAGCATCCCATAGTTAATGGTACGGATCCTGACGCCTTTTACAATGCTTTTTTCCTCTTGACCTGTCACGCTTTTCTTTTTCTTCTCCATAACTGACAGCGTTCTCTATTGCCTGCTATTTAATCGCCTGGCAAATCTCCTTTCGTCCATTTCCAGTCATGCAGATCCTGTTTTACATCCTCGATCATCTGGCTCATATTCTTCACATACCGATTGTCAGGGGCAAACCGCTCCCAGAGCTGGTATGCCTTGGTCGTGCGTACCTGATCCCAATTCATCCGGTTGCCTGCACAATAATCAAAATACAGCTCACTGTACAATGCCGCCATCTCATCCTTCAGGCTTTCCGGAATCGTCCCAAACGTCTTCTTTACCTGCTCCCTTATTACATTATTCATAAACTCCGGTCCATACTGATCAAACTCAAGCAGATCTTCATCCTGGCATCCATGGTCTCTGGCCCATGCCGCCACATCTGCTTTCCTGGTTTCAAACAGCATGCTGCCATCCTCCTCCCACTTTACCCATCCATACTGACAGGGAGGAATGCTGTAGGGAGGCAGCACAATCTCACTGACGCCATATGCATCTGCTGCCGCTCCCGGCTCTGCCTTATGCTTTTTAATCCGCTGTGCATGGAGATGGCCGCTGACATAAAGAGGCAGCTCATAGTTTTCGAAAACCCGGATAATATCCTGATGATTTTCCATGGTACATTCTATGGTATAAAGCCGGCTCTCTGAAAGAAGGTTGTGGTGCCCAACCGGCAAAACCTCAATCCCCTGTTCCTTTGCCTGGGCAAGCATTTCATCCATCCACTCCAGGGTCTGATCCTTCAGCCGCCCATCCACATGATTTCGATCCTCATACTGACAGGTGTCCAGCATCATCATCCAATGAGCATCATCCAGAGCATACACATAGCTCAGAGAAAAATCATCTCGACTGACAGCCTGATCATAACCAAACTCATGATAAATTTCCTCAAAATCCTGTGCCGTCTCCAAATATTCTGCCTCTGTCCTCTCCTCTCCGAAATACTCTGCCGCATTTTTATTCTTAATATCATGATTTCCGGGAATCACCAATACAGGAATTCCCTCTTCCGTCACCCTGTGCAGCCCTTCTGCCAGCTTTAAATGATTCTCCCTCTCTCCGTTTAAGGTAATGTCCCCTGTCAGCACCAGCGCTGACGGCCTGTTCCTGATTGCCTCCTCTGTCAATGTATCAATCAAAGCCTGGCTATATTGACTGATCTTCCCATCATCCTGTGCCACCATCCTTTGAAAAGCAGCTCCGTTATCATGGGTATCCGGACTAATATAATGAAGATCTGACGCCAGCATCACCCTGGGCGGCACATAAGACTCATCTTCTCTCTCATCCTCTGACGGCATCTCCTGGTCTATGCATTTCCCGCCAGACCATGCTCCCCTGCTTTTGTCCAAGGAATCATCCTCTCCCAAAGATGTTTCCTTTGTATCATCCTCTGTCTTTGTCTGTTCTGCAGACGATTCTTCTTTCTGCTCCTGAGCCTCTGATGATGTTTCTTCCCCAAAAGCAGACGTCTCCTCCCCTCCCCTATGCCCTGCAAATCTTCCGGCCAAAAACACTACAGCCAGACACCCTAACAAAAGCAACACATAAATCAAGGCAGGTATGTATTTTCTCCAGCTTATATTATTCTTCATTCCGTCCATATCCTACATCACACTTCTGCCTTTTTCAATCCTGCTGAAAATATCTCATCCTCCCCGCCACAGCACATCGCCATATACCTGCAGCCCTCTCCAGGTATATGGCGCTCTGATCTACCTCTCCATCATTTCATTTACACAAATAGCTCCATACGGGCGGATGCTCATCCGATAAGCGCTTCCCTCCCCTAAGGCAGCCTCAATATACTCCACATATTCCTCCACAATATCATCGGGCAGCATGGCCATAATCACCCCGGCAAACCCGCCGCCATGGATTCTGCATGCACCTTTCTTCTTCTCTGCAAGAAACAGCTCTGTCAAAGCCAGAGCCACCGTAATCCCCTGTTCCTGATATGCCCCATTGGTATAACAATTCTGCAGCCACTTCCAGGAGGAATTGCCGGAAGCCGTGATTCCATCCAGGAAATCCTGGAACCTGCCTTCCTTCAAAGCAGCCACCTCTGCCTCCACCCTCTTATTTTCTTCAAAGAAATGAAGGGCCCGCATCACCGAACGGTCCCCGGCAAACTCCCGGACACCCTTTAAGTTCCGAATCACCTGCTCCTCTGTAATTTCGGCGCAGACCTCCTTGCCAAAGTACTCTGCCACCTTCTTCATCTCCGCAGGTACAGAAGAATAATCCGCACTGAGATCCGCATGCCCCTTCCCTGTCTGTACAATGATCAGGCTGTGTCCCTGAGAGGCAAAATCAAATTCAATCTTCTCCACCGCCGGAGCCGTCGGATCCTTAAAATCAATGGTGATCAGTCCGCCTACTGCACAGGCCATTTGATCTAAAAGCCCGGACGCCTTATCCCAATAAACATTCTCCGCGTATTTTCCCACATGGGAATAAGCCACCGTATCCATACGTCCATGGTTAAAAAAGGTATTAATCATGGAACACAGAAGCATCTCAAAAGACGCAGAAGAGCTGACTCCCGCAGAGCTGATCACATTGCTGGTAATATAGGCATCAAACCCGCCGATCTCATAGCCAGATTCCTGAAACCCCTGTAAAAGCCCCCTTACCAGGTCTTCTGTCCCTGCCTTTCTCTCGCTGGGTTCCAGGTCCCCTATATCAATGCTGAACTTCTGGTTAAACGTCTCACTGACCAGATTTACCACCGAAGAATCATTCCTGGCCGCAATCCCTACACAATCCAGATTAATGCTGCCTGCCAGAACCTTTCCATGGTTGTGATCCGTGTGGTTGCCGCTGATCTCAGTCCTTCCAGGAGAGCTGAACATCAGAATATCCCGGTCTCCATAGGTCTCCTTAAACTTCTCAATCATCTGCCGGTATCGTTCGGTATTCTCCTCTGCCTGCTTTTCGCCATAAAGCTTTACCATCAGGCCTCTTGCCTGTTCGCTGCCTAAAAGCTGCAATGTCTCGTCTGCTCTCATTTTTCTCCTTTCCTCGTCTCAAGAAATCCTGCTGCCCTTCAAAAGCCATGAACCAAATAAAAATGACAGCTCATGGCCCCCTATGTACAGACACCTGAAAACTGCGCCAGCATCCATGCTGTTGTTGTCTGAAAAAGTATATCACAAAACAGCGCAGGTATACAATAACTATCTTCCATTTATTGTGTGATTCTGATAAAAATTTCCTGAATCCCCTCATAAAATCCAACGGTAACAATGGTTCTCTCCTCCCCGTTTCCCTGAACCACATATTTCCTGAAAAATGGCGTAGCCTCCGAAAGAATGCCGGAGGACTCAAAAGCCCGGGGCTTTGGCAGGCCCAGATACTGACACCAGGATGATACCAGGGTGTCTGGATCCATGTCCTCCCATTTTCGCTCTGTCCTGGCGTAGAACTCATAGATTTTCCCGTCATCTGCATCCATATATGCCTCCATCAGCCGATTTTCCTTTAAGAGCCCTCTCTGGCTCTGGGAAAGGGTAAGCCTCCATACAGCCGCCGAATTTCGCGGCTCCCGCACGTCAATGGCAGAGTAAAGCTCTGCCTCATACAACTCCGGCTCTACCCTCTGCACGGATTCCGGAAGAATCCCTGCTTCCTTCAGATCCGACAGAGCCTGATTGACAGCCTCATTCATTTCCTCATAAGAAACATCTTCTGACAGTCCTCTGTGATTTACCACAAAAGCATAGCTGCCCCCTGACTCCTGCTGCCAGGTCTCCTGCCCCTGGCCTTTTAATCCCCACTCGCTTTCTGCCGCTGCCTGGCTTTCCAAGGCCCGGGATAATACATACAGCTTTTCCGCCGGACTAAGCTGATACCGGTAGCCCTCTTCTCCGGACTCCACCTGCTGCTCATGAATCGTTCCTAAAAGAGAACGATCCCGATAATCAGACAGAGCCTCTGGCCCCCATATGGATACGCCTACCGCCACAATCACTGAAACCAGAAAAAAGATATTAAAAATCCTTCCTCTCATCTCCTTTTAGCGTCTCCTTTCCCCCGACCTTCCCACAGCCTGCAGGACAAAGCTCATACAGGTTCCCTTTCCTGACTCACTGTCTATCTTCAGCCTGGTGCCATGAAGCTTTAAAATCTCCTCACACAGTGCCAGCCCCAGTCCGGCGCCGTTTTTGCTCCTGGATCGGGATTTATCTACCATATAAAATGGCTTAATAATCTTTTCCTGCTCCTCTTTAGGAATACCCATGCCATGATCTCTTACATAAAAGCAGTAGCCTTTCCCCTGCAGACGGCCTTCCACCTCCACCACACTCCCTGGCTCCGAAGCCTTGCAGGCATTGTCAATCAGGTTCATCAGCACTGACTTTAACAGATTAGGCTCTGCCAGAACCATTCCCTTATCATGCTTCCAACGGAATCTCATGGTTCTGTTATTCACATACATATCATGAAGATATGAAAAAAGCATATGTACTGATACTGCCTGCAGCTTTTGCTCTCCATGCCGGGTTACCATGATCTCCAAAAGACGAAACGACATGGCTTCCAGACGCTTTCCCTCTGTATAAATATAATTTGCCGATAAAAAGCTTTTTTCCTCATCCAGACGATGAGAGCGCAGCATATCCGCATAGCCGATAATTGCAGTCAGGGGCGTCTTGAGTTCATGGGCAAAGGCTGCCACAAAGTCCTCTCTGGCCTGAAGCTCCTCCTCCAGCCTGCTGACATTTTCCTTAAGCGCCTTGGCCATCTGATTAAAATCCAAGGTAAGCTGCCCCAGTTCGTCATCACTTACCTTTCTTGCCTGATAGCCATACTCTCCCTCTGCCATCCGCTTGGTGGCTCTGGTCAGCAGTCGGATGGGCCTGGTCAGCCAGGAAGCAATCCCATGCATAATAAAGGTACCCAGAACAAGCATGATTACCATCACCCGCCGGTACACTAAAAATCCCAAAGCCCGATCCTGAAACACCTCTGTCACATCCCGCATGGTCTCCAGATACAGTGCCCGGTCCAGGCTGTCAGCCATCATGCAGGTCTGCACATAATACTGTTTTCCCAACCGGATAACCTGCCAGGTATTCACCGACAAACCGGTTTTTGACAGCAAAATATCATTTCCCTGAAATTCACTGCTTCCGTAGATTACATTCCCGTCCTCGTCACAGATCCGCAGCAGACGGCTGCCCCCGTTCTCTAAATTGCGGGCAATCTCCTGGATCGTATGATCTGCCAGCACATCATACCTGGTAGGAGCATTGAGAGCTGCTGTCTCAAAGGCAAACCGCAGAATCCTGCTCTCATCCATGGCTTGTCCGGTTTCCCGTGCCATAGAGGTCTCAAACACATAAGTAACAAAATAATATCCGCTGATTCCCAATGCCAGTGCCAGCACCATAATCGTCCAAAGCAGAAGCTTAAATGAAAATTTCATTGAGACACCTCTAAGCGGTATCCCACCTTATAGACCGTTACCAGGCAATTCTCCCAGCCCAGCTTCCTGCGCAGCCTCTGCACATGCAGATCCACGGTCCGGCTGTCTCCGGTAAACTCCCCCTCCCACACATTCTCATACAGGGTCTCACGAAAAAGAGCCACATTTTTGTTTCGAATAAACAGAAGAAGCAGCCCAAACTCCTTGTTGGTCAGCACCACCGGCACGCCGCCCCGCGTCACCTGCCGGGCCTCCACATCCACCACCACATCCCCGGCTGATAAAAGCCTCTCCCCTTTGTGATACCGCCGCAGCACCGCCTCCACACGGGCCACCAGCTCCACCACATCAAAAGGC
Source organism: bacterium D16-56 (assembly GCA_003611875.1). Taxonomy (GTDB): domain Bacteria; phylum Bacillota; class Clostridia; order Lachnospirales; family Lachnospiraceae; genus Brotaphodocola. The sequence continues at coordinate 66,695 of RAYY01000007.1, forward strand.
TTTACCAGATAATCATCAGCCCCCAGCTTCAGCCCCTTCACCCGGTTCTTTACCTCATACCTGGCTGTAATAAAGATCACCGGAATCTTGAGAGGACGGATATATTCCATAATGTCATACCCATCCACCCCAGGCAGCATCACGTCCAGAAGAATCAAATCATATTTTCCCCTTTCAATCATCGGTATTGCCGCTGTCCCATCCTGCACGGAGGTACAGTGATAGCCTGCAGCAGACAGATTCAGATCAATCAGGTCACAAATCGGTTTCTCATCATCCACAATCAAAATTTTAATCATTTCCTGCTCCCCATCCCCAGTAAGACCGGGCCAGCTCCACGATATCCTCCATGGCAGTCTCCTCCCCACACTGATATCGGCTCTTAAACTCCGTATCCATAAGAAAACCTCCGGTCCTCTGGTAATAAATCGTGTAATCCTTTTCTGTTATCCTCTGTCCCTCTGGCGTGTCATAGGTATACTTTGCCAGAGCCACCAGATCCTTGAGTCCGTCACCGTCAATATCCTGGGTGTCAATACCCACGATTCCATAAAGATTTTCATACTCTCCCATAGGCTGAGCGCTCCACACGATCTTCCCCTGCTCATTGACAAGATAAATCATAAAGATGTAATACTCTGCCAGCTTGTAAAAACCCGGAACCACCAAAAGCTCCCCCAGCTTCTCAAAATCCTTTCTGTAAGAATACCGTTCATCTACCACAAACCCCCGGTCCTTTAGCTGTGTCATGGTGACGGCCTCATAGAGAAGCTCTGCCGGCTCCCCGTCCATGGCAAAAGACATGGCCAGCCGGACACTCTTATTCATGCCAAAACGATTGATCTTATCTGACAGTCTCCAATCCCGGTAAAAGCCGCCTTCCCCCTGAAACAGCACATCCCCCACCTTATACATGGCTCCTATCCCGTTCTCCGAGCCATTGCTCACTGTAATCAGCACTACATCATCCAGCCCATCCCTGTCAATGTCCGGAAATGCCACAGCAGCCACTCCCCGGTTTCCCTGCCTTAGCCTGCCCGGCACCTGGCAATTAGCCATCAGACGCTCTGTCCGAAACAGGATATTTTGTTCTGAATCTGCAAAAAAGAGCACAAGCCTCTGACACTCTCGGTCTATGGCCGGAACAAGAAAAACCTCCCCCTCTCCTGCCATTTCAAGAGGAAATACATGATCCTCCATCACCGTAAACCCGTTTTCCTCAATCTGACGCCTGGTAGCCGCCCCATCCATCCGCCTTAAGAAGTCCTGATACTTTTGTACCTCCTCCTGCTCTGCCTCCTCCGGCTCCTTTGAGCTTTTCCCACTGTCAATCCATATCCCCTGGGATGCTCCTTTCGGATCAATCAAATTCTCCTGCGGCTCCTGATAAATCTCTGAAGAATCTGCCTGTCCGATCCGTCTCCTCAGCCCTGCTGCCCTTCCCCAATACCACACAGACAAACCGATCACCACAGCTCCTGCCAGCCCCAAGGCCAGTCTGAACCACCCTGTCCGAATACTGTTCGGACACTGCCTGCTTCTTCCCTTCATAACCCTTTTCGACTTCCCCTTCCGGCTTTTATTGGCTGTCCCCAAACACTGCCCACAGCTTTTTCCATCACAAACGCTCCCATTATCATCCTTCCATAATCCTATCCTCTTATTTTTATCACAGACATTTTTCCAGCTTAACCAATCATAACAAACCATTGCCATCCTTTCACACCTGGATTATACTATAGGATAAGTCGAAAAAACATTTCACCCACACCATTTACCCTGGATACCAATCGATTCATACATTGATAATGTGAGGAAAACCACCATGACCTGGAACGAAAAGCCATATCACTCCCTGGATTACGAAATGAAGCAGCATTTTGGCGCCAAAATCTACAAAATTGCCCTGGACGGCGGCATGACCTGCCCCAACCGGGACGGCTCCCTTGACACCCGCGGCTGTATTTTCTGCAGCGCCGGAGGTTCCGGAGAATTTGCCGAGCCGCTGTTCTCTGGATCTGACGCGCAGTTCTCCTCTGAAATCTACCCTGAAATGCAAAAGACCCGTCTTACTCAATATGTACACAGCCAGATTGAACATGCTGCATCCAGAATCCGCCATAAGCTTGGCTCTGCTCCTGCCGGGTACATTGCCTACTTCCAGTCCTACACCAACACCTACGCCCCCGTCTCCTACCTGCGCTCTCTGTATACGGCTGCCATCCGCCATCCTTATGTTCAAATCCTCTCGGTGGCGACCCGCCCTGACTGCCTTCCGGATGAAGTACTGAAGCTATGTGCAGAGCTAAACCAGATCAAGCCCGTATGGCTGGAGCTGGGACTTCAGACCATCCACGATGACACTGCCGCCTGGATGCGCCGTGGCTATGAGCTTGCCTGCTTTGAAGATGCCCTCAGCCGCCTGCGCGGCTGCGGCTTAGAAGCCATTGTCCATGTAATCCTTGGTCTTCCTTCAGAAACCCGGCAAAAAATGTTAGATACAGTCCAATACCTTGCCCGTCAGGACATTCAAGGAATCAAGCTCCACCTGCTCCACATCCTCTCAGGAACAGACCTTGCCGCACAATACCGGCAATCTCCTTTTCCCGTACTCACCATGGACGAATATGTTGACCTGGTTATTGACTGCATAGCCCTTCTGCCGCCCCGCATTGTCATCCACCGCCTCACTGGTGACGGCCCCAAACGCCTGCTCCTTGCCCCCTTATGGAGCGCTGACAAGCGCCGCGTTCTCAACACCTTAACCAGACGGTTCCGGGAACGAGGCATTACCCAGGGCTGCGCCTGCCTTTCCGGCAATCCCTAAAAGGCTCTGCTGCCTGTTCAGTAGATCTTTAAGTCCTTATGTATATCACGAAGGAGCTTTCCAAGAGGCTTTTTTCTCATATCCTCTGGCAGGATCTCCTTACCAAATACAATTCTCTTGATTTCTTCATCCGAGATGTTCAGACAATGCAGAACATCCCGGATTTCCTCTATTTGACTGTCTGAATAAGCTTTCGTCTTTTCCCGTAATTCCATTATCTCAAGAGTATGGATCTGATATGCCGCCTTGATACGCATGGCAGCTATATTATTTTCTATTGCCTTATTATCCGGTTCAATCTCAATATCAATCTCTGCCACATTCAACCCGTCCAATTTATAAGTAAATGTAATCTCTTTGTCCCAATCGATTGTCTCATCAAACGGAGAAGCAAATTCTTCAGACTTTGCGCTTTTTACCCTGTTGCAATTTGCACATACCGGGATAAGATTGTATAGGCAAACGGCAAATACCGGATATTCTGATCTGCTGAAAAAGTGGTCCAACTGAGCTCCTGCTACAGTCTCTGCCCTGCAATTAATATAATCCCGGTTACAGTACGGACATACGGTTATATCAGCCGCTGCCACCATTCTTACTCTCATAGAAGTCTTGTTCTTTTGTGAATCTGCCACCTTGTCAAATGCTTCATAAATCTTAAAATACAAATCATTAATCTGGGATTTATTTTTACTCCTTGGATCAAAGCATTCCTCCCTCATCTGCTCCTTAGAAGTATGTTCTATGTATGATTTCGCCTCTTTCAATTTTTTAAAAGGAGCCAGTACAAGTTCTTTCAATGACGGCGTCTCAGAATCAAAAAAATCATTCGGAAGAAACTTTTTGCAGCTATCCAATATCAGCTTCTGTTCAGCTTCCTTTTCTTTTTTGGATGGAAATAATTTCTTCTCCACTGTTTCCCAATAATCTTGTTGAAATCCCTCTGAGTAGCGATTCAGTCCTATCAATTTTCGTCTTCTCCTTTAGTTTCCTTAAGTTTACTTATCTTGTCCTGCAGCTCCCTCTGCGCGGCTTCCAGTTCCTCAATCTGTCTTTTTATGGCTTTATCCTCCTTTGCAAACGGCGATAGATCCAACATTTTTCTTAAGCTTTCCCTGTAAACAGGCTCTCCGATCCGGTCGATCAATAAACGGAATGTATTATAATCCATTTTAACCTCATCAAAATAAATCCCCATTTTCTCGTCCATATCCCTTTTTCTCTGGTCATCTTTTTCTTTCGCCGTCATGCTTTTTTCCTTTTGTGCCGATTCATCGCTCCTTTCTGTCTTACCTTCGTTGTTTTCTGCCGGTTTACTATCTTCCTGCAGGCAAAATATAAGGTTTTCAATAATATCTCTGGCATATTCCCCGATTGTATACTTCATAAAAAAATTATCTCTCAACAACTTGTGAATATTTTGTCCCAAAGTACACTCTGCTTTTCTTTCTCTGTCTTTCTCTTTTGCCTCATCGTCTGACAGATATGTAATATCCTCACTTAAAATATCTGATATCATAAACGGGGAATTTGTTGTTATGACAATCTGAACTTTCTTATCCTGCCTATTGACCAGTTCCAGCAAAAGCTTTACATATCTGCGCTGCCATTCCGGGTGATAATAGATTTCTCCTTCATCAATAAAGATAAGCCCTGTCTCATTATCTAATAGAACATCTCCCCTGCTGAACACCTGCTCCTGCGCCAAATCATTATACCGTTCAATCTCTTTCAAGTCCCCTTCCAAAAACCAGTGAAGTCTCGCCAAAAAAGAAAGCTTTGCATACTGGCCTGCTGACAAATATTTTAAGGATGTATCCGGAAACAGTGCAAATTCCTCCAGATCCTTTATAATTTGAAGCTTCTCCTTCACTGGTTCTTTCTGATTTTCCAGATCCTTTAAGAAAAACTCCTTCTTCTTTTCCCCATACACCCGACTTACAAGCCGGAACATTTTTTCCTCTTTCACGTCAATGTAGCTACATATTTTTTTAGCGCCTGATTTCTTTAGAAATGCAAGCTGATAACAGATATCCCGGTTAATAATCCGCTTACTCCTTTTTGTGTCTTCTGCAGGATTTTCGGCAGTATTCTCATCTCTTAATTTTTCTTGGGCCTGCCGGATTCCATTCCGCTTTCTGATAAAAATTTCCTTTTCCGAATAGTCAGCCTGTCTGAAATCATTATTTATCTTTGAAATATTCCGTTTTTCCCTGATTTCCTTATCGTAAACCACCTCTCTCTGTTCATCCAGCAGCAAATCTGCCTGATCCCCTCTCAACTGATTAGAAAAGTATGCAACCTTGCTCAGTTCATTTACTGCTCTGTATGCCCCCTTGTGAAATGGCTCTGCTTCACTGTTTTCCCAATCTATTCCCTTTATGTTGGTAACAAAATAAGAGCTTTCTGCCAAAGAAAACACCATTAGAAATCTGGCATTTTTATCCAAAATACCATAATCCTCATACTCCCTCTCCTCTATATAACCATTCTCACAAGATAATCGCTGCTCTTGTATAAACTTTAAAATCTTAAAAAACGTCTCCCGAAGAAAATCAATAATACTGGTTTTCCCCTTTGCATTCTTTCCCACAATACAGGATAAAGAAGATACGGACTTTCCGTAAAGATGAGGAATCCTGTCTGAAGTCTCTGTATTTCTTTTCAAGCGCTTTTCTTCGCTGTCATAAATAAATTGATGGTTAAAATCAATAATCTGATCCTGCAAGCCTCTGTAATGATCTAAATATGCTAAAAAAAACGTCATGGAACCATAAGGCATTGTTTTATGTGTTCCCGCCGCAAATACAAGACTGCGAAGCTTTTCTTTGATTTCTGAGTCCTCAAAGCCTTCCATTAGCCAATCCTTATAAATAAAGGGAAAGCTTTCATATTCTTCTGTATCTTTCTTATACACTCTAATCTGATCGTCCTGCAGTCGGATTACAGCAACCACTTTATCTTCCCATAACAGCTTCCGCTCTCGTGTAGATACAGAGTTTTCCCAACACGTATATGGTTCATCTGAAATAATAAATTCCTCATCCGACAATCTATAATCATAATAATTGTTATGATTCTCTATTTCCCTTTCATCTTCCTTGACTTTTTCCAAAAGAAAATCACCCATTATATCTGCAATCACCAGAGAATCCAAATACCAGAACTTTAGTCTGATTTTCAAGTTGTCCTTAAAACATGTATGAGCAATTATGGCAAAAACCTGATGTCGGCATATTTTTTGATAGATAAGATTATACAACGAATACCTATTAAGTAGCGCATATATGATAGAATCCGGCAAATAGTCAATATACATTTGAATTTGCTTTATTCCACGAAATGCATAGCCTATATCATTTGGAGTGCCTGCATTTAAAATGTGAACATACAATGCTGAGACGATTTTCTGCACATGATCATCCATATCAGGGTCATTTGGATAAAATTTGCACAACAATTCAATAGCCTGTTCATTATCATAAAAACTTCCATAAAAGTTATCATAAAATTCTGCCAAGCTAAGATATAACAATTTCTGAGAACTGCCATCTGAAATTTTCTCGCCTTTAAAATGTTCGTTATTGATTAAATTGTAATAACCATATCCAATATGTCTTTTTCTACACAGCGCCTTATAGCTTTCCCTGTCCTTCAGTTGATTATGGAAAGGCAATAAACGTTCCATTAGCCAAGTTGCAAAACTGCGTACACCATCCTCATAATCGTCTGTAACAAACTTCTTCTCATGTTCCTTTCGGATTTCCTCTTCTTCCTTATTAAACAATTCTACTAGAAAATTCATCAAATCATCTACATCTTTGATCGGCTTTTTATTCCACAGCAAAGAGCCTTTTGGCACCTGATCCTTGTTCAGCATTACTAACCTTTTAATCGTTTTTATCATCTCATCCAAATTACTCTGATCCATTACTCTGATTCCTCCCTATATCCATCCTCATCCTTCTTTACTTCCCCGTCTTCCTCAAACCAAACACCATAAGAAATGCTTTCCATATACCGGAAAAATTCCCTCCTCTTATCTTCTTCTGTCAGCATCCGGGTATATCCTGCCCCGGAGGTTCCTGGAATCAGCCGCAGAACCGGCTCACCTTCTCCCATTTCCGCCCCGTCCTTTATATCCCATGTGACCTGCAGCAGCGCTGTCCGCGGAATGGAGCTTCCAAAAACAAAATTCCCCAGGCTATATACAATCGGCTTTCCCTCATAATATTCCATTCCCTGCAGCACATGGGGATGAGAGCCTACCACCAGATCCGCCCCTGCATCGATCATCTGCCTTGCCATGGTTCTCTGGTATTCCTGGGGCCTTTCATCCCGCTCAATTCCCCAATGAATACACACTGCCACGAAATCATGGTCCTGCCTTCTGGCCCGGATCTCATCCAAAAGCACAGTCATATCATAAGCTGCCAGCATTCCCGGGTGCTGCCTTCCTGCTGCCCAGTCTGCCACTGGTATTACCCTGGTGGCTCCGATTATGGCAATCCTCTTTCCCTTGATCTCCACTGACACCGGACGCCTGGCTTCCTCCAGATTTGCTCCTGCACCTGTATGCAGAATCCCTGCGCCATCCAAAACCTGGCAAGAGTCCAAAAGAGCCTCCTGTCCAAAATCCAAGGCATGGTTATTGGCCAGCGTCACCCCGTCAATCCCCATCTCCCCAAACAAAGCTGCCCTCTTTGGCGGAAGACGAAACGTATACTGTTTATCCTCTGCTGCTGTACCTCTGTCACTAAATGGAAACTCCTGATTCACCATAAAAAAATCTGATTCTTCAATCTGCCTGCAATATTCCTCATCCAGCACCCCATGAATCCCGTTGGCCTTATCATAGGCATTCAGCACATGATCCGAAAGAAGCACATCCCCTGAAAATAAAAGCGTCAGTCTGTCATCCTCTGTACTGCTGTCTTCACCTAAAGGAACCTCCCCGGTCAAATCCAATTCCCCGTCCAATTTGCCGGAAACCATTTGTGCGTCTGCCTCCAAATCGTCCGAAATCACAATCTCCCATTCCTGATTTTCTTCCTGCTTTCCTGTATCTTCCTGCTTCTCCAGCACTCGATTTTCCTCACTTTTTTCAATCCCTTGAATCTTTTCATATTCCTTCCCGCTGCACCCTGCAAGGGCTAAGACTGCTGCTGCAAGCAGCGCCTTGTAATATCCTTTTCCCATTCTGATATCTTCCTTCTTAATTAAAATTCTCATCTTCAAAAACGCCAATAGGCTCAATGATACCTTTCCTGCCTTATATAGTGTAAATACAGCCTTTTATACAGCACAGGTATCCTTCCATCCTTACAATCCATATTATAGCAAAATCCCCATTTCCATACAATTCCCTTTCACAAAAGAAAAAGGCACATAGCCTTTGCTCACTTTCCAAAGACTATGTACCTCTGCCTTTATATTCCTTTCAGCCTAAACTGATTTACCAACTCATAAAAACGCTTTGACTGTTTCGACAATTCTTCACTTGTCTCCGCACTGTCCTGGGCAGCCGATATATTACTCTGCACAACGCCCTCTATCAGCCCCACACTCTTTACTACCTCCTGCAAAACCATTTTCTGATTTTGAGAAGCACTGCTTATTTTATTAACTGAACCTGCGATTTCTCTTGCTCCCTCCATCACTGCAGATAAGGAATCTGCCGTCTCCCCGGCAATCAAAACCCCATTCTCCACTGCCGTGAGGGAATACTTTATCAGCTCTGTTGTCTGGCTGACAGAATCCGCACTTTTCAGAGCCAGATCCCGCACCTGATTTGCCACAACAGCAAATCCTTTTCCTGCCTCTCCGGCCCTGGCAGCTTCAATCGATGCATTTACAGATAACAGGTTTGTCTCACTTGCTATTTCCTCTATTGCCTTAATGACCTTTTCAATGCCTGCAGAAGACTTTTGTATTTCAGACATAGCCTGGATCAGCTTATTCATATCCTGGCTTCCCTTTTCAATCTGCTCACTTACCTTTGCAGCGTTCATGCTCATTTTCTGCGCATCATCCGCATTGGCTGTAATATCCTTAGAAAGATTTTCTATGGAAGAAGCCAGTTCCTCTATAGCATCCGCCTGTTCTTCCGCGCCTTGAGAAAGCTTCTGAGCGCCATTTGATACACTGACAGAATCTGATGCCACATGATCCGCTGAAAGCCGGATCTGACGCAGAGTGCCGTTTAAAGAATCTGCTATCTTTTCAATGGATGCCTGAATCGGAATAAAATCGCCGATGTATTTCTGCCGGATCTCCACATTCATGTCATTGGCCGCCATTTGAGATAATTGATGGGAAATATCATTTACATAGTTATCCATGGTAGCGCTGATATGATTCAGTGCCTTTGCCATACGTCCCAGCTCATCATTGGTATCCACATCAATGTTGATTTTCAGATTTCCCTTTTCCAGCTTAGAAGCACCTTCTAAGATCTTCTGTACCGGAGACAGATACTTTTTAATAATCTGGTATATGGTACAAAGCAGCACAATGCCAAACAAAATAACCACAAACATTAATTTTGCCACATCCCGAATCAGAGCGCTGTCAAACTCTTTCTTGTCAATGGAAACACAAAGAGTCCAATTATTACCGCTGGTCAGCTTCATGGGAACCATCACCGAGATTCCCTTTCTCCCTGTGGCATAATTAATGGTCTTACTGTTCATAAAAGAGACACTGTTTACATTCGGCCCTTCCTTCATGGAGCTTAAACGGCTCTTTCCTGCCAAAATCTCATCATAGCCAACATCTGATGCATGCTTTCCTACCATAGAAGAATCATGGGTGTCCAAAAGTACTGTCTCGTCCTCTGCAAGCACCACCATGTGAATGGATTCATAGCCTATCCGGGCATACTGCTGTGTCTGCATATCAGACAGCGCCACATCACACCCTGCCACTCCCAAAAACTGTCCGTCCGCATCATAGATTGGGGCAATGATGCTGATCATCATAATATCTTTTCCCTGGAGCTGATATACATAAGGCTCCATCACATACACTTGACCTGAAGATTTTATGGTCTTATAATATTCTTTATCAAAGTTATCAAAAGCATCCTCGTGCTTTTCAAAAACCACATCTGTCCTGTTTTCATTAAAATAGGCGATTGCCTCATAGGCAATATCCCTTTTATGTACGCTGTATGGTTCCCCGTTAGCATCTGCAATGGCATTCTGCTCAAAATAGGCAAATACCGTTGTAAAATTTTCATCCCCTAACAAAAATCCCTTCAGGGCATGATCAATGGCATCCCTCTGTTCTTCTGGCGGCAATGCCGATATATTCCTCAGTGAATTGGCAAATCCCAGTGCCTGGCCATAGGAATTTTCTATACCATTTTTGATCAAAAAAACGTTTTCATATGCCAGTGTTTCCAATTTATCCTTTGTGACAGCTTCCAGCGAGATCATGGAAATCATACCGGAAATGGAAACAATGAGTAAAAACATAACTGCCACGATCACAGCCAGCCTGGATGTGATCTTCTTACTGAGGCTGTTAATTGAAACAGCGCCAACCCCTCTCTTATCTTCAGACATAAAAAAAACCCCCTGCAAAAATTATATGTAGGAAATAGTATTATTCAGAATCATAACCCATTTTCCAAAAAAAGTCAATTTAAAAAATGCCAATTTGTCGCCAAAGAAAAAATTCAAAAAATAGTGCAAACAATACCAATTATTATAGTAAATTCAAAAAACTTTCCAGGGATTGACACATACGGCTGAGCTGTTGTACTATCTATATTACATTCATTTACTGATTACAAAACAATTCATCAAATGGTGTCCCTATGACACCGGGAAAAGGAGACAAAATGAAAGCAATCGAAACAAAAAAAGCCCCTGGGGCAATCGGTCCTTACTCGCAAGGCTTTGAAGTGGGTCAGATGGTCTGCACCTCCGGCCAGATTCCCGTAAACCCGGAAAACGGCCAGATTCCGGAAGGCATTGCCGCCCAGGCAAAACAAAGCTGCCTGAATGTAGGCGCTATTTTAGAAGCAGCGGGAGCAAGCTTTGAGAATGTATTTAAGACTACCTGTTTTCTTGCCGATATGGGAGATTTTGCAGAATTTAATAAAGTATATGCAGAATATTTCACATCCAAACCTGCCAGAAGCTGTGTGGCAGTGAAAAGCCTTCCTAAAGACGTACTGTGCGAGATTGAGGCTATTGCAATAAAATCATAACCAATTTTTTGCTGCCCTCAGAGGACAAGGGATACAAGTCCCTGTCCTCTGAACCTTACACTTTCAGACAAACCTTTATGCGGCTGCTTTCTTGGCTGCAACCATCTTGATCTTCACAACCTGGGCTCCCAAAACCACTGCAAGGCAAAGAACCCCCAATATATCTGTCATTCCTCCGCCGTCAATCAAAAGCAAAGCGCCGACAGCCGCCACAGCCCGAAGAACTGCATTCAGATTTCCTCTCAGGTATCCTTCCACAGCAGCCGCAATCAGCAAAACTCCCACACAAGATGTGACTATCACCTGAAAACCACTGATAATTGTTACATTTTCCAGAAGAAGCTGAGGATTATACACAAACATAAACGGCACGATAAAGCCTGCCAAGGCCAGCTTTACGGACTGCCATCCAGTCTTCATGGGACTTCCCCCAGAAAGACCTGCCGCCGCGAAGGCCGCCAGCGCAACCGGCGGAGTCAGGTTTGCAAACATGGCAAAATAAAAACAGAACATATGAGCCGCGATCTCTGCCTGGCCAAGCTCCACCAAAGCCGGCGCTGCAATGGTTGCCGTAATCAAATAGGATGGAATGGACGGAAGACCCATTCCCAGGATCATACAAGTAACCATAGTAAACAAAAGCGTTAAAAACAGGCTGGCTGCCGCACTGCCCGGAATGGCGTGCTGACCAATGCTGATAATGGCATGAGCCACATTGAGTGCAAATCCGGTCAGGCCGCACACACCCACAATGATCCCCACACAGGCACAGGCAATGGCCACAGACACCGTAGACTTGGCGCCGGATACAAAAGCGTCACCAATATCTTTTAAGCTCATCCGGCTGACCGGACGAAGCTCCGCCACAAGAATGGTCACCAAAATCGTCCAAAAAGCGCTGAAAATAACGGTCTTGCCACTAAAGATCAACATATAAAGCAAAAACACAATAGGAATGAGCAAATGTCCCCGCTCCTTCATGACCTGGAACGCCTTAGGCATCTGGTCCTTGGGAAGCCCTCTTAAACCATCCTTCTCCGCACGCATCTGTACTTGAAGGATGATTCCCAAATAATAAATCAGGGCCGGCAGCACGGCAGCACGGATAATCACGCCATACTTTACTCCCAAAGTCTCTGCCATAACAAAGGCAGCCGCTCCCATAATAGGCGGAAGAAGCTGACCCCCCACAGAAGCCGTGGCCTCCACAGCTCCGGCAAACTCCTTGGAATAACCGGTTTTCTTCATCAGAGGGATGGTGAAGGTTCCCGTAGTCACCACATTGGCCACTGCAGATCCGTTGATGGATCCTAAAAAGCCGGACGCAAGCACCGCCACCTTGGCCGGGCCGCCTTTCGTATGGCCTGCCAGAGCATTGGCAATATCATTAAAAAACTGCCCCATGCCGCACTTATTCATCACATCCCCGAAAATAATAAACAATACAATGTACGTTGCTGACACTTTAATGGAAGTTCCGTAAATACCGTAAATATCTGTAGTAAGATAAGTAACCACCCGATGCCAGGTATATCCGCGATGACGGAAAATACCAGGAAAAGAACGTCCCAGCAAAGCATAAATCAGAAAAACGGCTGAGAGAATGGTCAGCGCCGGTCCCGAAATCCGTCTGGAGCATTCCATCACCAAAAGAATCAGCAAGGTTCCCATAATAATATCAATGGTCTCACCAGAAAAACCTGTGGAGATAAAAACCGGATATCGCACGAACACATACACCGGCATAACTGCGCACAAAGCCACAAAAATCCAGTCATACCAGACTATCTTTTTTCTGCTGCTTCTGCGAAATGCCGGATACAAAGCAAATCCCAGCACCAGAATCATTCCCACATGAATGGCATGATGCTTAATATTTACCATCTGTAAGAGCCGGATCCCGGACGCATAGGCCAGATGATAAAGAGTAAAGGCCAGACACAGCACATAAACCGCCAAGTTCAAAGGCCGGCTGGCAAATTTTCTTGTGCGGGATTCTTTTTCATATTTTTCTATGATCTCCGCACCGTTTACAGAATCAACCTTCACATCAGACATTAGACAAATACCCCCTTTTCTTAATAATCTCCCCCCGAATCCGGCTTGCGTCCGGCAGAGAGCGAAAGTCAAAAATCTCCTTGTCATTCAGTGTAAACACCTTCATATACTGATTGGACGTAATCCAACTGAATTTGGGAAACACACTGTTAATCTCCTCCATCCACACCAGCCCGTCTTCAATGCGGGTAGGCACATCCATCTCAGCCGGTATCCCGGCTCCATAGCCGGCCACCGCAATGGCATCCAGATTAAACTGATAGTCCTCTGTCACCGTATAGTACTCATACCAGGGAATATGTTCAAAGGAATGCTCAATCTCCAGACTCAGCCTGTCTCCGGCCTTTATAGGAACCGAGAGCACCACCTGATCCCGTTCCCTGTCATAGAGCTGAAACACGGTTCCGGCAGGAGCAAAAAAGGCCCACCACACAAATACCAGACACAGCGCCAAGGCCACGGCAAACACTAACCTACATTGTCTATATTTCTTCACGGCAATCCTCTTTTCCCGGCAGCCTGCCTTGCCCCCGTCCCTTTCAATACAGCTCCGCCGCAAGCACGGCGCTTACTTCCTTGCCTGCACGAATAAAGCGGCAAAAGAGCGCGGCTGCAATAGCTTGTTGCATGCGCCGCACCCTTTTGTGCCCTTTTATTTGATATAACCATTGTCCTTCCAGAACGCCTCTGCCCCTGGGTGAAGGGGAAGTTGGATATCATCTACCCCAAAGGTAATATCAATATTCTTATCAGCAGCATTATGAGATGCCTTGATGGTGCTGATATTCTCAAACACACCGTTTAAAATATCATAAACCATCTCATCACTTAAGTCCTCCCTGACCAGCATAATATTGTAAACAAATACCCCTTCTACGTCTTCCTTGTTGTTGTAGGTATCCGCAGGAATCACAGACTCTGCATAATAGGGATAATTGTTCACCAGCTTTTCACGGCCCTCACCGTCAATGGGAATCACCACCATGTCATAGGACACACCCAGATCCATTACCGTCGCATTAGGAAGGCCGGAGGTTACGAACACAGCATCGCACTGACCGTTCTTCATGTTGTCAATAGCTTCGCCGTAAGCCAGATAATCCGGAGTAATATCATCGTATGTAATCCCATAAGCATCTAAAATCATCCTGGCATTGATCTCCACACCGGAATTGGCCGCGCCTACGCCTACCCGCTTACCGCGCAGATCCTCCACGGAAGTAATCCCTGTATCCGCAGTGGTCACTAACTGTACATAGTTAGGCCACAGACGCATCAATGCCTTCAGGCCAGTGGCAGGATCTTTTCCCTCATAAGCTCCTGTAGCCGTATATGCCTGCATGACCGCGTCCTGCATGGCAATGGCAATCTCGGCATCCCCGTTTAAAATATTCTGGATGTTCTGCCCTGTAGCATTGGTAGCCTCTGCAGAGGTCTGATATCCATAATTGCCCAAAGCCGTTGCAAACGCTCCGCCAATAGGGAAGTAGATGCCAGAGGTTGGACCCGTACCCACTGTTATAAATTCCTTTGCCCTTTCCTCTGGTGTCAGGCCTTTGGCAGAATCACCTGCCGCCTTGTCAGCCTCACCAGAAGCTGCTTCTGTATCTGTGGCTGCTGAACTGTCCGCTGCAGTCGTGCCTTCAGAAGCTGCCGCACTGGACGTATCTCCGGAACCGCCGCAGGCTGTCACTGACAAAACCAGACATCCTGCCAAACCAAGTGCCATTATTTTTTTCATTTTCATAGATTTTCCCCTTTTCTCCTCATTTTCTGCCAGTCGCCTGTCACATATAATTTATTGTAATAGCTACAACTGTTTGTATGTATTATAGTGGTAAAGTGTTAAAATGTCAACCCCTAACTCCTATTTGAAAATTTCTCGGATGTTTGACAACATGGATATATGCCTTTCATATTACCAAAACCATAACAAATGAAAAAACGCTGTAAAGCTTGGAAATAAAGGCTATACAGCGTTTTTCGTTCTTATAAGCTCCTGCTTTTCCGGTGCAGGGAAGCAATAGAAAAATTGTATCCGTCTGTTAAAAAGGTTTATTAAATACGGCAAAAGATGCCTTACTCTTTTGTGTGTTCGGCCCCTGGGGGGCAAAGCGCAGCATTACGTACTGGGCGTCTGTAAGCGTGTCGTCCCCGGTTTTAAGAATCCACTCCCACATAAGAGCAGCCATTTCTTTTTTCTTATCTTCATATTCGGAAAGGGCTGCCAGGTTTTCTGTCTCGTGGGGATCCCGGTTCAGATCATACAGCTCATCATAATCAAAGGTATTGAATACATATTTCCATCCCCGGCTCCACACGATTCTCTGGGTATATGCATATCTCTGTCCCTCAAACTCCGCAAAGCATATACTGTCCTTTGGGTCTTCTCCCTCCAGATAGGAAACCAGTGAGGTTCCGTCTATGGGATTCTGAAGCGGTTCACAGTCCAGCAGCTCCAGAATCGTGGGGGCTAAATCATAAGTGTTGGCATAGGCACTGCACACAAAGCCGGCCTTTTCCTGTCCCGGCAGCTTCATGATAAGGGGAATGGAGTAGGTTTCCTCAAAAGCAGGCACCCCTTTGCAGAACAGTCCATGGGCTCCCATAAGATCACCGTGATCTGCCGTAAACACAATAAGCGTGTCATCATAGAGCCGTTCCCTTTTCAAAAATTCCACCAGACGCCCGATCTGAAGATCAACCAAGGTACAATAGCTATAGTAGCACCTTAGTATTTCCTTACATTCTTCTCGGGAAAGCTCCTTCCAGACTGACTGAAGCCTTCGGTAAACGGACGGCTTGTCCCCCATATCCTCGCCAAATGACAGGGGCAATTCTATGGGGATATCATGGTATTTTTTGTAGATCTCCTCCGGCACTGCGTAAGGGTCGTGAGGGGCATAGGTGGAAATAAATGTGCAAAACGGCTGTCCCTCCGCCCCTGCCTTTTTCATAAAATCCATTGCCTTTGAGTAAATATAGTATTCTTCCGTAGATTTCTGATCCTCGCTGAAGGTCCCGCAGATCGTTTTATCCCGGTATCCTTCTGTGCGAATCACCACTTTACTGACCGGAGTCAGGTGAAATACCGGCAGATCCATTTCTGTCTCGTATTCATCAAAGCCATACTGGCCCAGATCATACGTCCGCTCCACATGCCATTTTCCGTAATAAGCGGTTCTGTAGTCTGCTGCTTTCAGCCTTCTGCTAAGGGTGTCAAGGGAGCTGTCATAATCCGCCCGAAAGGCAGGAACCGTATGGGCACAGTCCACCATCCCATGATTATGAGGCAGCTTCCCGGTCATCAAAGACGCCCGGGAAGGGGAACAAATGGCATTTGCCGCATGAGCCTGGGTAAAACTCACACTGTCCTCCCGAAGCCGGGACAAATTTTCCATAATACAAATATGATCCGGGTCCGTTACTCTTTTTTGCAGTTGGTCGCAAAGCAAAACAATCACATTCTTTTTCCTGTTCATTGCTTTCCTCCTGTTATTTCATTAAAAAGTTTGGCAGCGCCATGGAAAACGCCGGAACAAAGGTAATAATCAAAAGAGCCAAAACCATCACTGCAAGCTGGGGAAGGATAGTCTTTGCCAGCCGCTCGATGGGAACCCCCGATACACTGCTGCCCACAAACAGCACATTCCCCACAGGAGGAGTCAGCAGTCCGATTCCCAGGTTCATAATCAGCATTACGCCAAAATGCACCGGATCCATCCCGATCCCTGTGACTACCGGAAGAAGAATCGGCGTAACGATCAGAATAATGGATACCATATTCATAAAAGTGCCAAGAATCAGCAAAAACAGGTTGATCATCAAAAGCAGCAAAATCCGGTTGCCGGCAAACCCCATAAGAAACTCTGCCAGCATCTGCGGAATCTGGAGATAAGTGATCAGAAAGCTGAAAGCTGTAGCGCAAGAGGACAAAATCAGGATCGTGGACATGGTGCGGATTGTGTTGGAAAGCACTTTTTTTAAACTGGATAACGGTGCATCCTTATATACAAAATACGCCACAACGAAAGCATAGATGGCGGCAATGGCGGCTGACTCGGTAGCCGTAAAAATCCCTGTCATCACCCCAAACACTACAATGAGAACCGTTCCAAGCGCCCACACAGACTCCTTTAAGCATGCAATCACATTTCTGAGGGAAAAAGCATCTCCCCGGGGATAATTATGCTTTCTGGCGGCAATCATACAGTAAATCATCAGACACAGCCCCATAAACATCCCCGGAACCAGTCCTCCCATAAACAGTTTTGATATGGATACGCCCCCTGCTGCCACCGCATAGATTACCATATTGTGACTGGGCGGGATCAGGATCCCCTGCACAGAACTGGTCATTGTAATATTTGTGGCAAATTCCTCGTCATAGCCGTCCTTTTTCATCATGGGAATCAGAATCGCTCCAAGGGATGCCGTATCTGCCGCGGCGGAGCCGGAGATACCTCCAAAAAACATGGAAGCCACAATGTTTACCTGAGCCAGACCTCCCCGCATCCATCCCACCAGGGACCGGGAAAGCTTAATCAGCCGGTCGGAGATTCCCCCCACACTCATCAGCTCCCCTGCCAGAATAAAAAAGGGAACTGCCATCAGGGCAAAATTTCCCAGCTTCCCCACAATGGCCTGAACAATCACCTGCATGGGAAGCTTTAAGTACAAGGCGGTCACTATGGACGCCATTCCCAGGGCATAGACAATATGCAGGCCCAAAAGTACGGAAATAAAAAACACACCAAGAAGGAGCACAACCGCAAACTGTAAATCCATTAAGAAAGCACCTCCCTTTTAAACCGAAGCAGCAAAAACATCAGAAGGATTCCTCCGGTTACCGGTCCCGACAAGTACAAAAATGCCTCGCTGACATGCATCCCGGACATCATCACAGGAAAATTGGTGATCGTCAGCTTGATCCCCTCTGTCAGCAAAACCAAAGCAAACAGGATTTTAACCAGATAATAAAGTTTATGTAAAAATTTTGTCATCTGCCGGGGATAAATCTTATCCATGGCGGCAACGCGGATGTGAGCATCCCGTTTCTCGGCCAGTGCCGCGGAAAGCATTCCAAACCAGGTCATGCAAAACAACGCCAGCTCCTCACCCCAGCCGGGCGTCACGTTAAACATATAACGCCCGACTACGACAATCGTTACCACAATCACCATTCCCAGCAGGAAGAAGCTGCATATTCTGTCAATCAGATCATATAATTTTTCTTCCATAGTCCGCCTCTTTTACTTATTCTGTCTCACGGATTTTCTTGATCATATCTTCAAATCCTGCCCCATACTTTTCTTCCAGCGGCTTTGCTGCCTCCACCCATTTATCATAGTCCTGAAGCTCGATCAGCTCTGTGCCCGCTGCCTTCAGCTCCTCGATCTGTATCGACTCCTTCTCCTTGATGGTCTTTTGAAATTCTGCCGTTACCTCTGCTGCCGTGGCTCGGAAGATTTCCTTCTCCTCCTCAGAAAGCCGGTTCCAAGTCAGTTCCGAGATCGTGATGGCCGTAGGCTCAATCATGTGGCGGCTGTAAGCATAATACGGAGAAACCTCATAATACTTGTTGTTGTAATATCCCTTTACCGGATTTTCCGCTCCATCCACCACCCCGGTCTGAAGGGCTGAATAGAGCTCCGAGGTGGCCATGGGGGTGGGGGAACCTCCAAAGGCCTTTACCATATCCATGTAAACCTCATCCTGCTGTACCCGAATCTTAAGTCCCTTAAAATCCGCAAGGGTATTAATGGGCTTGTTGGCAAAAAAGCTTCTGGATCCTGCCACAAAGTAATCAAGGATTACCACCTTCCCGCCTTTTGCTGTCACATCACTTTTTAGCTGCTCTCCAAATTCTCCGTGCATAACCTTTACCGCATGGTCTTCATCCCGGAACAAAAACGGAATCCCCAAAACCTTTACATAGGGAATGTCAAGCCCCATGGTTTTATATTGAGCCGGCACGGAATTTGTCATGTCAATGGCGCCAAGCTGAAGATTCTGAAATACCTGCTTGTTATCTCCTAACTGAGCCCCGGGAAATACCTGAATCTCAATTCTGCCGTTTGTCCGCTCTTTAATAAGATCTGCAAACTGTCTGCTGGCCTGAGCTCTCTCATCCTTCTCCGCATTCACCTCTGCATAGCGCAAAATCATCTCCGGAGAATCATAAACCTTTGCCGCTCCGCCAGCCTCCTCCTCTTTTGCGGCTTCTGTGCCGGCAGACTGTTCCCCTTTTGTCTCTTTGATCGCTGTGGTCTCTGCCTGTTTTTCCGTCTGCGCACACCCTGTCAATCCACTCATTCCCACCACGGCCGCCAGGGCCAAAATCCACATCTGTTTTCTCATTGTAATAACCCTCCTTTTTCTAAATTTTAACACTTTCTTTGCAGAAACATCATATATTTTCCCGACATTTTAAGTACTATTCCGGCAAAATCCGCCTCCGTCTTGATATGAACTTAATATTTAGAGTATAATAAACAAAACACGCTTGTAAGAAAAGGACATGAATCCATGAAAAAAAACACACAAACCCTGAAATCCATGCTGCTGTTGTTTGTTGGCTCCTTTGGCATTTTGTATCTGTTCTTTCAAATTTTGAATCAAAATTATCAAAAACAGATGGATGCCTCCATAAATCGCCTGACCTATACCAACCAGATGCTTACCGAGCTGGGCAACTCCATCCAGAATTGCCAGAACGCCCTGCTGTCCTATAGTCAGAATCCCACCGGGAAGGGCGAGGATTTTTCCTCCTACAACGAGAGCACGGATTTTATCTTTCAATGTACCTCCTTACTGCAGAAGGAATTTACACAGAACAAAAACTGTCTGTTATATTCCCGGGTTATCAATCAGATCAATGAGGCTCAGCAGGATTTTGTGGCAGAACATTTGTATCCCTATTCCGGCTCTCTGGAATCCTTTGAATCGCTGCGCTCCATTCGTCTTATTTTCTCAGAGATGAATGAAGCTTATGCCCGGTTTATGAGTTCTTATCTGGATTACAGCTATGAAAAATGGACTTTTATACAAAAAGATTTCCAGAAATTTAAGAATCTTCAATTTATTATATGGGGACTTGTTACCATCTGCTATGTAACCACACTCTTTTTCTCCTTTCGGAATATTCTTGAAAAATCCGAATCCGAAAAAGAGCTGCTCCACCAGAAAGAGCTGCTCAATGAGGCCCACTGCCAGATGCTGCAGATGCAGATCAACCCCCACTTTTTATTCAACACCCTAAACCTGATTGTCCACACAATCCAATCCGGTGAGACCCGCACAGCCGCCCGCCTAGTCAAATCCACCGCTGACCTTCTGCGCTCCTCTCTGGCCATTACCCAGCTTCAGATTCCTTTAAAACAGGAGCTAAAACTTTTAAAGCTTTATCTGATCATATTTCAGGAACGTTATCAGGGAAGAATATCCATAGAACTGTCCATCCAGGAAACCCTTCCCTCCCTGCTGATTCCTCCCTTCATCATTCAGCCGCTGATAGAAAACAGCTTAAAACACGGTTTGAAGGATACCCTGCAGGGGAGCCGGATCTGTATTTCCATAAAAGATTATGAAGAATATGCTTTGCTGACTGTCACCGATAACGGAGATGGGGCGAATCCGGATCTCCTCTTCCAGATTTTGAGGGGAAATATTTCCGGCATAGGCATCCGCAATATCTATGAGCGGCTCCACCGTCTTTACCCCCAAAAGGATGTAATGGAGATCTGGACCACCCCCGGTAAAGGAACCTCGGTTCGCATCAAACTATACAAGGAGAATCCTCATGAATATTCTGATTGTTGAAGATGAATATAAAGAACTGCTTTTTCTCACAAACTTTGTTCGGCGGAGCTTTCCTGACATGGCCATCGTGGGCGCTGTTAACAATGGAAAGGCTGCTTTGGAGGCGGGACGCCTTCATACCATCGATCTGGCTCTCCTCGACATCGAACTGCCAGTCCATGACGGCCTCTATGTGGCTGAGCAGCTAAAAAAAAGCAACCCGGACCTTCGCATCATCATTCTCACCGCCTACAGCACCTTCCAGTATGCCCAGAAAGCCCTTCGCATAGGGGTAAACGACTACCTGGTAAAGCCTTATCTGGAAGAAGAATTAGAGGACATTATCCGTAAGCTGATTCTCTCCTCCGATTGCCCCCGGTCCCTTTGCCACAGCTTCCCTTTCCTTCCTTCTGAACCGGAACATCCTTATACCCGCATGGCTCTGCACATAATCTCTGAACAGTACATGCAGAATCTCGCCCTGCCCGCACTTGCAGAAAACATCAAAACCAACCCGGATTATCTCAGCAAATGTATCAAAAAAGATACTGGCATGGGCTTTTCCGAACTGCTGGCCCGTTATCGTATCCAAAGTGCACAAAAGCTCTTGGCCTCCAACAATTACAGCGCCGCCCAGGCTGCCGGGCTGGTAGGCTTTTCCGATCCCAATTATTTTTACCGCTGCTTCAAAAAGTACACAGGTCTATCGGCAAAAACTTATGCAACCCTTCATCTGGGACGATAAATCTTGGAGGAACGTATCCCTGTAAAGAAATCCTTCATACTTTAAAAACAATGAACTTCGCGGATGTTTTTAAAATTTCTCAAAAAAAATAATTTTCTATGCAATAAAAATTTCTTCAATTGCATTAACTTATTGAACGGATGATGAAAAGAGTCGATTTCTGAGAGAAAAGCAAAGCAAAAAAATAAAAAATATAATCAAGTAAACGAAATTCCTTGATGCATTACAATTCCATCACACACCGCTGAGTTTTTCAAACAGAAAAAGACCATTTTCAAAAAACCTTAAAAATTAGGGTTGCAACCAAAAGAGCCGCCGCGTGCCAAGCACGGGACGGCTCTTTTCCATTTCTTTGTTACTCCTTCATCTATTTCCCAAAAAGCTTGCCCTTTTTATGTTTCTCACCGCTTTCCGGCTTCTCTCCCCGCATTACCGCGTCAAAATTCCGCAGCGCCTCCTTCTGAGCCTCATTCAGCCTTTCCGGAACCTGAACCACAAGTGTCACGTAGTGGTCTCCCCGGATCCCTCTTGCCCGCAGGGACGGAACTCCTTTCCCCTTTAATCGCACCCGTGTGTCAGTCTGGGTTCCGGCCTTCACCTCATACTCCACCTCTCCGTCCACAGTCTTGATACGGATCGGCCCGCCAAGGGCTGCCGTGGCAAAGGAAATGGGTACCGTAGAATAAATGCTGGTATCTTGCCGCTTAAAGGTAGGATGCTGGGACACTACAGCCTCCACCAGCAGATCTCCCCTCTCACCTCCATTGGCGCCTGGCTCGCCGCCGCCTGCGCAGCGCACGCTCTGCCCATTGTCAATTCCGGCTGGAATCGAAACCTTGAATTTCTTCTTTCTGGTCACATAGCCAGTGCCATAACAATCCGGACATTTTTCCCGGATCACCTTTCCCTTGCCGCCGCACTCCGGACAGGTCTGAACCTCCTGAACCTGGCCGAAGAAAGACGGCCGGGTAAACATAATCTTGCCTTTTCCGTTACACTTTGTGCAGGTTTCCGCAGAGGTGCCTGCTTTGGCTCCTGTTCCATGACACTTGGAACACTCCTCCTTAAAATTGATCTCCAGTTCCTTCTCGCATCCGAACACTGCCTCCTCAAAAGTTATGCGGACAGCAGTCCTTACATTGGCTCCCCTCATAGGCCCGTTATACTGGCTGCTGCGGCTTCTTCCTCCACCGAAAATGTCACCGAAAATATCACCGAAAATGTCACCCATATCCCCGGAGAAATCAAAACCGCTAAAGCCGCCTCCTCCGGCTCCCCCGTCAAAAGCAGCATGACCGAACTGGTCATACTGACGCCGCTTATCCGCGTCGCTGAGCACACTGTATGCTTCTGACGCCTCCTTAAACTTTTTCTCTGCCTCTGCATCTCCTGGATTACTGTCCGGGTGATATTTCTTAGCAAGGGCGCGATATGCTTTTTTCAGAGCCGCATCGTCCGCGTTTTTGGGAACGCCCAAAACCTCATAATAATCTCTCTTACTCTCTGCCATGGTCTCCTCCATCCTGCTGTGCCTTTTTACACTGCACTATACGCCGAAATGGCTGACGCATTGACTGCGCCAGCCCTTTCACTCTATCCTCTTGTAATCAGACTTCTTTAAAATCACCGTCGATCACATCATCCCCTGCCGGGCCGGAAGCACTGCCTGTGCTGCCCATATCAGGACCTGGATCCTGAGGGCCTGCTGCTCCGGCTGCCTGAGCTGACTCATACATCTTAGCAAACAATGCCTGAGCGCTGTTCATCAGCTTCTCCTTGCCAGCCTTAATATCCTCTACCTGAGCATCTGTCATCTGATCGATAGGCGCACGGTTGATGGCTTCCTTAAGGGCATTTAACTCTGCCTCCACAGCAGCTTTATCATTGGCATCCAGCTTATCTCCCACTTCCTCCAATGCCTTCTCAGTCTGGAATACCATGGCATCTGCATCATTTCTGGCGTCAATGCCTTCCTTTTTCTTCTTATCCTGTGCCTCGAACTCCGCTGCCTCCTTCACAGCCTTCTCAATATCAGAGTCCGACATATTGGATCCGGAAGTAATGGTAATATGCTGTTCCCTTCCGGTTCCCATATCCTTGGCCGATACATTTACAATACCATTGGCGTCAATATCAAAAGTAACTTCAATCTGAGGTACGCCTCTTCTTGCCGGCGGAATCCCGTCTAAGCGGAACTGGCCGAGAGTCTTATTGTCCCGCGCAAACTCACGCTCTCCCTGAACCACATGGATATCCACAGCAGTCTGGTTGTCAGCGGCAGTGGAGAAAACCTGGCTCTTCTTGGTAGGAATCGTGGTATTTCTCTCAATCAGCCTGGTTGCAATGCCTCCCTGGGTCTCAATGGAAAGAGACAATGGGGTCACGTCTAACAAGAGAATATCCCCTGCGCCTGCATCGCCTGCTAACTTTCCGCCCTGGATCGCCGCACCGATAGCCACGCACTCATCCGGATTCAGAGATTTGCTGGGTTCCTTGCCGGTCATCTGCTTTACCTTATCCTGGGCGGCAATCATACGGGTAGAACCGCCTACCAGCAAAACCTTACCTAGCTCTGAGGTGGTTACGCCCCCGTCGCGAAGGGCATTCTGCACCGGCACGCCGGTTCTCTCAATCAGATCATGGGTCAGCTCGTCAAATTTCGCCCGGGTTAAATTGGTATCCAAGTGCTTGGGACCGTCTGCCGTAGCCGTAATAAACGGCAGGTTAATATTGGTAGTTGTGGCTGTGGACAGCTCCTTCTTTGCTTTCTCCGCTGCCTCTTTTAATCTCTGCATGGCCATCTTATCGCCAGATAAGTCTACACCCTCAGCCTTCTTAAATTCCTCTACCAGCCAGCTGCTGATACGGTTGTCAAAGTCATCGCCGCCTAAGCGGGTGTCGCCGTTGGTGGACAGTACCTCGATTACGCCGTCTCCGATCTCGATCAATGACACATCAAAGGTGCCGCCGCCTAAATCATACACCATGATCTTCTGCTCTTTTTCATTGTCCAAGCCATAGGCAAGAGCTGCAGCAGTCGGCTCATTGATAATACGCTTTACATCCAGGCCGGCAATCTTTCCTGCATCCTTGGTGGCCTGACGCTGGGCGTCATTAAAGTATGCCGGAACCGTAATCACTGCCTCTGTCACCTTCTCGCCCAGATATGCCTCTGCATCCGCCTTCAGCTTCTGCAGAATCATGGCAGAAATCTCCTGGGGGGTATAGCTCTTACCATCAATGCTTACTTTATAATCGCTGCCGATATGGCGCTTGATGGAAGCGATGGTGCGGTCTGCGTTGGTCACAGCCTGACGCTTCGCAGGCTCGCCTACCAGACGCTCTCCCGTCTTCGTAAAAGCAACAATCGACGGCGTGGTGCGGGAACCCTCCTGATTGGGGATTACCACCGGCTTTCCGCCTTCCATAACAGCCACACAGCTGTTAGTTGTGCCTAAGTCAATACCAATAATTTTGCTCATAGCTTTTTCCTCCTGAAATAGTTTCCAATTTGCAATTTGATTGTAATTCCTGATTTAGTTTGCTACCTGCACCATACTGTGTCTTACCACGGATCCCCGGTATTTATAACCCTTCTGAAGCTCCTGGGAGATCTCATTTTCTCCATATGTCTCATCGTCAATGTGCATGACTGCATTGTGAAGATCTGGGTTAAACTGCTGTCCTACTGCCTCAATAGCCTCCACGCCGGCATCCTCCAGAGTCTTTATAAACTGCTTATAGATCATCTCCACGCCCTCGGCAAAGGAACCTCCCTTTAAATCCTCCGGCACGGCTGCCAAGCCCCTCTCAAAATTATCCAGAACCGGAAGAATCTTCTCAATGATATCCCGGGCTCCCACCTCATACATGGCGGACTTTTCCTTTTCCGTCCGCTTGCGGAAATTGTCAAACTCTGCCATCTGTCTCTTAAGCCGATCCTGAAGTTCTTCAATCTGTGCATCCTTTGGATCCTGCTTTCCCTTTTTTTTCTCCTGGCCGGCATGACCCTCCTCTGGTTCCTGCTCCGACCCGTCCATCTTCTCCGGACTGTCTTCCTGGGATTGAGAATCCTCCTCACCCGAAGGTTCCTCCTGGGATCGTTCCTGTTCTATCTTTTCTTCCTCGCCATCGGCTCCCCCGCCCTGTCTGCCGCCGGGAGTCTCCTGTTCTTCCTTGATCTTATCTCTGCTCATATCTGTCACCCTTCCTCATTATCCTTATCATGCTTAAATGTGGCATCCAATTGCCGCATCAGGTGTCTTAAGGTGCTCAGTACCTTTTCATAGTCCATCCGCTTCGGGCCGATAATGCCGATCGTCCCGCGGATTCCCTCTCCCATCTCATAGTTGGCTGTCACCACACTGCAGTCCTTCATGGATTGAAGGGGCGTCTCCTCGCCGATATACACCTGAATGTCATTGTCCTCTTCTGTCTGGTTCACGTCAGTGATCAGTTCCCGAAGCATCTCCTTCTGCTCTAAAGTGCTGATAAGCTGGCTGGCCTTCTCCCCATCGCTAAGCTCCGGGTATTTAAAGATGTTGGTTGCTCCGCTGGTATAAATCTGCAGATCTTCTTCATCCGCCTGAATCACTGCAGCCACCTCCCCAAGTACCAGGTCAACCACCTGGCTGTGAACACCTGCCTGCTCCTTCAAACGGCTTATTACCCCCAAGTTGATCTCATCAATGGTAAGTCCGTTAAGACTGCTGTTGAGCATAATGTTCAGATTCAAAAGATCTTCCTGGCTGATTTCCTCCTGAACCGCAACCACCTTGTTGCGAATCAGATTGCCTTCCACCACGGTAACGACCAGAAGCTTATGGGGATCCATCTGGGAAAGCTGAATGAACTTCAGCTTGTTGCGGTGATACTGGGGACCGCTGATCATCGCCGCATAGTTGGTATTATTTGCCAACAGCTGAGCCAGCTTCTTTAGGATCAGCTCCACCCGGTCTACCCGCCGGATCATCAGCTCCTTGACCTCTGTCACTTCCTGTTCTTTCTCCTGCATGATCTGATCTACATAGAAACGATATCCTTTATCAGAAGGAATCCTTCCGGCAGAGGTGTGGGGCTGAATAATGTAGCCCATCTCCTCCAGATCAGACATCTCATTACGGATGGTCGCGGAGCTCAGCTTTAGATCAGTATATTTGGAAATCGTCCTGGAACCTACCGGTTCCCCTGTCTCCAGATAAGTCTTGATAATGGCTTTTAATATCGTGACTTTTCTATCATCCAGCTCCATATCGGCCTCCTTTTGAATTTGTTAGCACTCGTCATAAAGGAGTGCTAACATCTGTGAATAATATACTTTACCTACTGTCATTTGTCAAGAGGTTTTGAAGAAAAACTTTTCCCCGTCTTGACATTTAACAGTTTTGTAATATAATGGAAATGTATCATTGTTGTATCATAAATTTATTTGAATGTGAGGTGATCATGATGTACCGCAACCGTAGAAAAACACACATTTGCATAGTCTTAACAGCGCTTCTTCTGATTACGGCCTTTTCCATGACCGCGTGGGCAGGCCAGGTCCCGGGAGACGGGCATGCCATAGATGGCACGATCCATGATGTAAGTGCTTCTGATGTCTCCAAGGGCTCTGAGATGATAAGCGCCCCCGAGATGCCAGGCAGCCCAGACAGCAGCCAGGATTCAACAAGCACACAAAAGCTTGACGGACCTGTCAGCACCCAGGCTCCCCATAAGTCAGAGACACCGGATTCTGCCAATAATATGAGAATTTCAAGTGAGGCTCCCTCTGCAGTCTCCTCCGGCTCTGAGACCCAAAGCCGTTCTCCGGTGATTCTTTGCGGAAGCGGGAAATCAGTCAGCGAGCCGGTGAAGGCTGTGGAGAAAGAAGAAGATGCAAGAAAGATCGTTTCCCTTGGAATGTTTACCACCACAGGCTATTGTAACTGCGAGAAATGTTCAACCGGTTTGGGTCTTACCTACTCAGGGACAGTACCCAAAGCCCGCCACACCATTTCCGCAGACATTTCCTTGTTCCCCATTGGAACACAGCTTATCATTGACGGCGTTACTTACACGGTAGAGGATATCGGCTCTGCCGTAGTTGGCTATCACATTGATATTTATTATGATAATCATGAGGATGCCCTGGCTCACGGCAGACAGACTCAGGAGGTCTTCAGAATGTATTAAGTTTTGGTTCTTTTTATTATA
Organism: bacterium D16-56; assembly: GCA_003611875.1. Taxonomy (GTDB): domain Bacteria; phylum Bacillota; class Clostridia; order Lachnospirales; family Lachnospiraceae; genus Brotaphodocola. The sequence continues at coordinate 94,538 of RAYY01000007.1, forward strand.
GCCTCCACAAAAAAGGATATCCCTGCAGGGGATATCCTTTTTTTGCTGCCTATTTGGATAAAACCGGCATTTCCGTTCATATATTACATTTCTGTTACATATATTTAGAGTGTGTGAATTTTCTGTTTCTTTTTATCACACAACAAGAAAGGAGTAATATTATGTTAAAATGCAGATCATTATGGACATGCCTGATTCTAATGATAACACTGGTGCGGGGCAGCGCTATGATCACATATGGAGAAGTTCCGGACGGATATTTTGACGCCATGGACAGCAGTACGATCGTGGGATGGGGATGGAAAGCCTCTGAACCCAACACTGCGGTTCCTGTCCGCGTAACCATTACAAACGAGGATACCTCCCAGGTAGTAGGCGATTTCCGCCCCATTGCCGCTGTTTACCGAGATGACTTAAAAGAAAATGAAATCGGAAACGGCGTACATGGCTTTCGCATAAACGTAGACTGGGACTCCTACCCTGACGGTATTTACCAGATCGAAGGATGGGTTGACGGCAAGAAATTCGCCAACTCCCACTCCTACGCAAAAGGGGAGGCGGCCCAGGCAGAAATTCAAAGACGAGAAGAAGAAGAAAAGGCCAAAGAGGCGGCCCAGGAAGCGGCTGTCCCCACCTTTAAATCCCTGGGAATGTTCCGCACCACCGGCTACTGTCCCTGCCGCAAATGCTGTGGAAAATATGGCGGAAAAAGCACCAGCACAGGCGCGGTTCCCCGCTCCAACCACACCATTGCCGTAGATCCCAAGGTCATCCCCTACGGCACACAGCTGATGATTAACGGCATTATTTATACGGCTGAGGACTGCGGCGGCGCAGTGAAGGGAAAACATGTAGATATTTTTTATGATACCCACGCAGAGGCATCCAACCATGGAAGCCGCTCCATGGAAGTATTTTTAGTACAATAAACCTGCAGCACCCCTCCCAAATCCCGATTCGCTGCTTTCTGCGGCCATAAAACAGCCGTTTCGGCAGGAATGGATTTCGTCCAGCCCTGCCGATTTTCCTCAAAGCCGACTCTTATACACCTGAATCACCTTCCTCATGGCCTCCTGCCCTGGGGCCCCTAGAGTCATCCTTCTCTCCACACAGGTCTTCATGCTGATCGCCTCAAAAATATCTTCCTTAAACACTGGGCTGACGGCACAAAATTCTTCCAAAGTCAAGTCCTCTAATCCAATCCCCTTTTCCAGACAATGCAGTACAAGCTGCCCCACAATCCCATGGGCATCCCGGAAGGGGACTCCGTGATTAACCAGATAGTCCGCAGCGTCTGTTGCATTGGTAAATCCATTTTTGGCACTTGCCTCCATCACATCCTTCCGAAAGGATGTAGTCCTAATCATACCTGTAAACAAAGCAAGACATCCCTTTACGGTATCAATCGCGTCAAAGGTCATCTCTTTATCCTCCTGCATATCCTTGTTGTAAGCAAGAGGCAGGCCCTTCATGGTTGTCAAAAGCGCTATCAGCGCCCCATAGATTCTCCCGGTCTTGCCGCGGACCAGCTCGGCAATATCCGGATTCTTTTTCTGAGGCATAATGCTGCTGCCTGTGCTGTACGCATCATCCAGCTCCACAAACCGGTATTCATTGCTGTTCCAGAGAATGATCTCCTCACTGAACCGGCTCAAATGCATGGCAATAATCGACAAGGCGGACAAAAGCTCAATCACATAATCCCGGTCAGCCACCGAATCCATACTGTTCAAGGTAGGCCCTGCAAACCCCAGAAGTCGGGCGCTGTAATCCCGATCCAGGGGATAGGTGGTGCCTGCCAGGGCGCCTGCGCCAAGAGGACATCGATTCATCCGTTCCCGAATATCCTCAAGACGCCCCCTGTCCCTGGAAAACATTTCAAAATAAGCGCCCATGTGGTGAGCCAGGGTTATGGGCTGGGCCTTCTGCAAATGGGTAAATCCCGGCATGTAGGTGTCCAGGTTTTCCTCCATGATCCGCAAAAGCTCCTTTAAAATCCCCCTCAAAAGCTCATCAATCTCCCGGATCTCGTCCCGGCAGTAAAGCTTCATATCCAGAGCCACCTGATCATTGCGGCTGCGGCCGGTATGCAGGCGTTTTCCGGCCTCTCCGATTCTTTTTATCAGATTTGCTTCCACAAAAGAATGGATATCCTCATATTCCGGCGAAAACTCCAGGGTTCCCTTTTCCACGTCCTCCAGGATTCCCTTTAATCCGCTGATAATGGCATCCCGATCCTCCTCTGACACAATTCCCTGTTTTGCCAGCATAGTAACATGGGCAATACTTCCTTCAATATCCTGCCGGTAAAATTTCCGATCAAAGGACAGAGATTCATTAAAATTGTGTACCAACTGATTTTCTTCCTTTGTAAAACGTCCGCCCCAAAGCTTCATGGCTGTTCACACTCTCCTTGCTGTTTTTGTTATCTTCTATTTTTCGTATGCTTTCTTTCTTTTGGCTTTCCTGCATTTTCTTTTATGCCTCAAAGCCTTTTGTTTCATCTTTATGAATACCTTCTTCCACTGCGGTTTCGATTCCTGCCCTATCATTTTCCGGCTTGTCTGCAGCGGGCAGGTAATCGTTTCCTGCCCCTATCTGGCAGGTCTTCTCATCTTCCTCATTTCCTGCGTCCATCTGGCAATCCTCATCATCCGCATCGGCGCCTACGGCAGCCTGGTCTTCCTCTCCATATTCTTCCCACTCCTGTTTCCTCCAGAACCGGCGCCCTGCCTCAATCCCGATCAGAATTATCAAGGCTCCTGCACTGATCAGCCGCCCTTCCATCATTCCTTCCGGCTGATAGCTCATGGTAATCACATGCTCTCCCCCCGTCAAAGGCACTCCAAGAAACGCATCCAGCATTTTCGTTGGCCTCTGTTCTTCTCCGTCCACCAAGATCGTCCATCCCTTATCATAAGGAATGGTTGTAAACAGTACTCCCGGATGCTTTGCCGCGACCTTGCCTTCCAGGTATGTTTCCTGCCAGCTTGTCAGCTCCCACGGCGTTTGGGAAAGCTTCTCATAGATTTGAACCAGCCCTGTCTCCGAAAACTGGTATACGTCTGCCCATATGCTGTCTGTATTGTCGTCTGTGGTAAGCGTTACCGGTTCTCCTGCCACACAGTATCCCAGCTCTAAAAGGTATCCCCTGTTTACATTATTATAGGTCTTTGTTCCTTTCCAGCCGGATACCGTCACCTTCTCAACCCTGGTATCCCCCACATAGGCATAATACTCCCCTCCTGTCTCAGGATAAAATGTAAGCTCCTTTCCCGTACCGCTCACATCCATGACCATGTTCAGTACATTTTCTGCACCCACACAATCCGCCAGACTGTTCTGTACATCCGCAGGATTTCCCAGCTCCAGATCCCACTGTCTCTGAAAATCATCCGACACCAGAAACCCTAACGGAAGCGTATACCGGTTCCGATACAGGGTCGTCTCATCCTCCCTGGCCATAAACTCCCGAATCCCGGTATCCTCCGGATCCTCTGAGTAAAGACCATATTCCACGGCAAACAGCATGTCCACCAGAGGTGTGCTCCCTGTAATGCTGTATGCATTGGTAGAGCTCTCGCACCCCAGCTTTTTAAACACCTTTGTCAAATCTGCATTGGCTGTGGAAGAAAACAAGGAAACCGAAGGAAAATTCATCCAGGCGCCGTCATTTTTTGTCTTGCGCGTCACCTTTTCCATCCGGAAAAACCGGTTGGCCGGCAAAACCGAATCTACCAGCCTCCTTACTGCCTTATTGTCACTGATATAAGCCGTCCTGCTGGTAGTCGTAACACTGGTCACGGTCATGTTTACCGCCGATTCAACAGAAACCAGCAAAAGGGCCAGCAGCATCGCCCGGTTCTCAAAGCGCTGCCCTTTCCGGTACAGCCAGATTACCCAAAGATAAAAGGCTAAAAACAAAATTGCCGCATAAAATACTGTAAAATGAAAATGATCCTGCTTCACCAGCTTCTGCGCCAGCACCACAAAACCCACTGCTCCCCAAAAAGCAATCAGCACATGACGCCAGGGCATCTCCTGCAAATGGAGATAAGCCTTACAGCACATCACCAATACCAGAAAAATATAAATATACGACTGACGGCAGGGAAGGCTGTTGGGGAAATGAAATCCATGCCAGATAAAATTCAACACATTGACGGAAAAGCTGGCAAAGAAAAACAGCAGCAGAACACTGTAAACCGCCTTTTCCTTCCCTGATATCCTCTTTGCTGCCAGATACAGCGGCAGCAGTACCAGCACCGCCACCCCACAGTAAATATTAGGCCAATGATCCAGCCCGATCTCGGTCTCCACATTTCCCATGTGGCGGGCAGCCATATCAAAAATCGAGAAATAAGGATCTTGAAGCTTTGGAAAGTTGAATTGGCCGGATGCAGTCAGCATCAGTGCATAAATCTCCGGCAGCAGCACCAGCGCTGCCAGTCCTCCGGCCAGCAAAGAATACAGGACAAACAATCCGCACCGTCCTATATATTTTTTTTCGATCCTCCGCCTTTCCATCGCCATCAGCGCCGCAAAATAAAGCACCATAAAAATACAGGTCATAATGGAAATATAATAATTGGATAGAATGGAGGCCCCCAAGGCCAAACAATACAGCAATCCCTTTCCTTCCTTAACCAATGCCTCCAGTCCCAGCATAATCAGCGGAAAAAGAATAATGCAGTCCAGCCACATAATATTCCAGCTATAAGCAGCCATATATCCGGAAAGTGCATAAAATATGGCAAAAAAAGCAATCCCAAAATTCCGGGTTTTGCAATGTCTCCGCAGATAATAAGCCATGGAAAGTCCCGACAAGCCGGTTTTCAGCACGATCATATAAGTCATAAACTCGATTACCAGCGTTTCCGGACACAGAACCAGAAGCCAGTTTAAAGGGCTTGCCAGATAGTAGGCATAAAGAGCGGAAAAATTCACCCCCATCCCCACATTCCAGCTGTACAACAAGCTTTCTCCCTCTGCCAGCTTATGGCGAAATTCCGAAAAAAACGGCGCGTATTGATGGTACATATCTGTCCTCAGAAAGGATTCCTCCCCAAAGGGAAAGATCCCTCTCTGGGCAAAAATAATCAGCATAATAATAACCGGCGCAAGAAACGCCACCACCAGACCGTCCCGGGGACGAACCAGAGACCATCTCCGGGATCCGGAATACACCCCGTCCTCCTCCCAGTCTTCCCAGTCCGTTTCCTCCTGAAAAATCTCCGAGTCTTCCTCTGTTGTCCTCATACCTTCCCGGAAATCTTCCGAAGCATTTTCCCAAGCCTCTATGTCCTCCTGAAAATCTCCCAAAGTCTCCTTCAAAGCCTTTCTGTCGTCCCGAATCTCCTCCAAAACTTCTATTCCTTCCTGCGATCCGTTCTGCTGCAGCTTCTGCTCCCTGTCTTCGGCCGGAGCTGTTTTCCCATTCATCATAAGCAAGTCCTCTAACTCCTTCGTAATCCGGTTAATATCTTCATGCCCCATATCCGGCCTCTCCTTATGACACCTTTCTAAACACCACCCATTTGCTCAGCACATAATTCAGCACCAGTGAAATTCCTGACACTATGACCTTACAGATAAAATCCTGCCGGATTCCCATGCCGTCCACCATGATCATCATAGCTGCCAAGGTAAACAATAATGTGGCAAACCGACAAGCCACAAAAGGCGCAAACTCCAGCCACACATCCTTCGGTCTTAAGCTCCGGCTCTGAAACACAAACAGCTTGTTGGTAACAAAGGCAAACAGCACTGCCGCTGCCCACGACCACGCTGTAGCTGCCTTATAATCGATTCCCCACCACCTGGTCATGACCCGGTAACTGATCCAATCCACCAGGGTTGTCAGCACACCAAAAATGACGTAAGAAATCGATTCAAAATTCAGCAATTTTTTCTGCAGCCTGGTCCATAACTGTTTCATTTTGATTTTTCCTTTCACCGTAACACTTCACAATCTATTGTATTATAGGGCAGGAAGCAAAAAATGTAAAGAGTGAAGAACTACACCGAAACGGCAAAAAAGGCTCCTGTATACCAGCGAGCCTTTTTTCACCCCTTCTACCCGGTAAATCTCCGCCTCCTCTGCAATCTCCTTCAGCTCTCTCCGTTTGCCTTTCTTTCTGCCAGAATCTTGTTGATGCTGACAATCTTTACACAAAGGGCAAACAGCTCCATGGCAAGAATCAGATCCTCAAGAGGAGGATAAGACGGGGCAATACGGATATTCCGATCCCGTGGATCCCTCCCGTAAGGATAAGTGGCCCCGGCCCCTGTCATAATCAGCCCGGCCTTTTTGCACCGTGCCACAATCTCTTTGGCACAGCCATCCAGAGAATCAAAGGAGATAAAATATCCCCCCTTGGGACTGGTCCAGGAACCAATCTCCAATCCTGCCAGTTCCCTCTCCAAGGTACTGGTCACTGCCTCAAACTTAGGACGCATAATATCTGCATGAAGCCGCATATGCTCCACCATTCCATAGATCCCGCCGAAGAACCTTACATGGCGGAGCTGGTTCACTTTATCATGGCCAATGGTCTGAAACTTAAGCTGCTTTTCAATATCCTCCAGATTATTGCGCGAGGTGGCAATAGCCGCAATACCAGAACCCGGAAAACTGATCTTGGATGTAGAGGAGAACTTATACACCAAATCCGGATTTCCCGCTCTTTTGCACTCGGCAAGAATCTCAATCAAATGATCCTGATCATAATCATACAAATGATGGATCCCATATGCATTGTCCCAATAGATTCTGAAATCCGGAGCTGCCGGCTTTAACCGGGCAAAACGACGAACCGTCACATCCGAATAGCTGTTTCCGGTAGGATTGGAGTACTTGGGAACACACCAGATTCCCTTAATGCTCTCGTCTTCACTTACCAGCTTCTCCACAAGATCCATATCCGGCCCCTCGCCGGTCAGCGGCACATTGATCATCTCAATCCCAAAATACTCTGTGATGGCAAAATGGCGGTCATATCCTGGAACCGGACATAAAAATTTCACCTTGTCCAGCTTGCACCAGGGAGTATTTCCCATAACCCCATGTGTCATAGAACGGGAAACCGTGTCAAACATCACATTCAGACTGGAGTTTCCATAAATAATAATATTGTCAGGAGATACCTCCATCATATCCCCCAAAAGCTCCTTCGCCTCCCCGATTCCGGTCAGTACACCATAGTTCCGGCAGTCTGTACCATCGTCACAGGTCAGATCATCCTCACTGCCCAATACGTCCATCATTCCCATGGAAAGATCAAGCTGATCCACACTTGGTTTTCCCCTGGACATATCCAGCCGCAGATCCTTTCCCTGAAAATCCCTGTACCGGACAGAAAGCTGTTTTTTCAATGCAAGCAATTCCTCGTTACTCATCTGTGCATATGGCTGCATATTCATTTCCTCCTTCATTCCGGGATATTTCTCCATAACCCTATCCCTCTGCCTGCGTCCTTTTTGCTGTTTTTAAGTTTCTTATCATTCTACACGAAAAATGTGCAATTTACAATCGTTTTTATATCTCTGCCTCCAAAATGCCCTTCACCAGCTGATTCACCACTGCCGGATCCGCCTTGCCCTTCATCGCCCGCATGGTCTGTCCCACCACAAATCCCATGGCCTTCTGCTTTCCTGCCTTATAATCTGCCACAGACTGAGGATTCTTGTCAAGAATCTCCTGAATCACCTGTCTAAGAGCCCCCTCGTCGCTGACCACCTTAAGCCCCTTTTCCTCCACATACTGCTTCGGATCCACATTTTCTGCAAATATAGCCTCAAAAATATTCCGGGCAACCGTCCGGTTGATCACATGATCCTCCACCAGTCCGATCAGCTTTGCCAGATTTTCCGGGCTGAAGGAAAGATCCTCCGGCTCCTTTTCATGCTCCTTCAAAAGACGCATGGCATCCGTCATCAGCCAGTTGGATACCTCCTTAGGCCGGCCGCACAGCTTAACCGTTTCCTCGAACACATCAGCCAAATGCTTGGAAGCTGTCAGAATCCCGGCATCATACTCCGGAAGCTGATACTCCCTTTGATAGCGCTCCATTTTCTCTGCCTGAAGCTCCGGCTGTTGTGCCTTCACCCGGGCGATCCATTCGTCGCTGATCACAACCGGAACCAGATCCGGATCCGGGAAATATCGATAATCCTGAGCATCCTCTTTAGAACGCATGGCATGGGAGGCTTCCTTATTGTCATCCCATCTTCTTGTCTCCTGGATCACCTTTTTCCCTTCCTCTAAAAGCTCGATCTGCCGGTTTCTTTCCCCCTCAACGGCTCTTGCTATGGCCTTAAAGGAGTTTAAATTTTTCATCTCCGTGCGGGTTCCCATCTCCTTCGTCCCTGCCTCCCTGACAGACAAATTCACGTCCGCCCGCATGGACCCTTCCTGCAGCTTACAGTCCGAAGCCCCCAAATACTGGATGATCAGCCGAAGCTTTTCCAAATAAGCAATCACCTCATCCGCACTGCGCATATCAGGCTCTGACACGATCTCAATCAGCGGAACTCCGCTCCGGTTGTAATCCACCAAGGAACAATCCTCCCACTCGTCATGAATCAGCTTTCCCGCATCCTCCTCCATGTGGATTTCGTGAATACCCACCTTCTTTTTCCCTGCACCGGTCTCAATCTCCACCCATCCGTCATGACAAATAGGCAGATAAAGCTGGGATATCTGATAGTTCTGAGGATTATCCGGATAAAAATAATTCTTCCGGTCAAATTTGCAGTACTGGTTAATACTGCAATGCAATGCCAGACCCACAGCCAGGGCATATTCCACCACCTGTTTGTTAAGCACCGGCAAAGAACCCGGCATCCCGGTACAGACCGGGCAGGTGTGGCTGTTGGGTGCGCCTCCAAACTCCGTGGAACAGCCGCAGAAAATCTTAGTCTTGGTGGCAAGCTCCACATGAACCTCCAGGCCGATTACCGTCTCATATTGTTTACTCATGCCGCACCTCCTGTTCCCGTGCCGTCCGGAGACGCAGTGATTCTTATTCCTGCCCCTCTCTTTGCCGCCGCATAGGCAGCCTCTCCCATGCCTCCTGCGCCTTCTGACTCCTCTGTCCATTTGTTCTCCATCGCCATGGAGCCCTTAGGCGTTCCTGTCTCACCATACATGGTTTGGTCCCTCTCTGCTCCCCTCACCGCCAGCTCCGGCTGCTCGTAGCTCCGGCTGCACTCATAAGCATAACCGGCACGAATAATATTTTTTTCCTGAAAGCAGTCCCCAATAAGCTGCACCCCAATCGGAAGTCCCTGAGAATCCTTCCCGCAGGGTACGCTCATTGCCGGAAGCCCGGCCAGATTCACCGATATGGTATAAATATCCCCCAGGTACATTTTCAGCGGATCACATAAGGATTGTCCCAGCTTCGGTGCCGTAGAAGGCGCCGTAGGTCCCAGAATCACGTCAAAATGCTTAAATGCCCGGTCAAATGCCTGTTTAATCAGAGCCTTGGTTTTTAACGCCTTCAGATAATACGCATCATAATAACCGCTGCTGAGCACAAAGGAACCCAGCATAATCCTCCGCTTCACCTCCGGGCCAAAGCCCTCCGATCGGCTCCTCTTATACATATTGTGAAGCCCTTCATACTCCTTTGCCCGGAATCCATACTTAACCCCGTCAAACCGGGACAGATTGGAGCTTGCCTCGGCAGAAGCAATCACATAATAAGCCGGAATCGCATACTCTGTCAGGCTTAGATCAAATTCCTCCACCAAAGCTCCCTTTTTCTCCAGAACCCCGGCAGCCTTTAAAATTGCCTCCTTTACCTGTCCGTCCAGCCCTGCGCCCAGATAATCCTTTGGAATCCCGATTCTCATCCCCCTCACATCATCCACCAAGGCAGAGGTAAAATCATAGTCTCTCCTGGCAATGGATGTGCTGTCCTTTTTATCATAGGAAGAAATCAATTCCAAGACTGCCGTACAATCCTCCACATTTTTCCCCACAGGGCCGATCTGATCCAGGGAGGAGCCGTAGGCAATTAACCCGTATCGGGACACGGTTCCATAGGTAGGCTTGATTCCCGTCACCCCGCAGAAGGAGCTGGGCTGGCGGATGGAGCCTCCTGTGTCTGACCCCAGTGCATAAAAACATTCATTGGCAGCCACGGCCCCGCAGGAGCCTCCCGAAGATCCTCCCGGCACATGCTCTGGATTCCATGGATTCTTTGTCGCTCCAAAGGCGGATGTCTCTGTGGTGCTTCCCATGGCAAACTCGTCCATATTCGTCTTTCCCAAAATGACAGCGCCTCCATCCAGAAGCCTTACTACCGCCTCTGCCGTGTAGGAGGGCATGAAATTCTCAAGGATCCGGGAACTGCAGGTGGCAGGCAGCCCCTCTATGCAAAGATTATCCTTGATGGCTGCCGGAACCCCTGCCAGAGGGCCGGTCAGCTCGCCGTCATCGATCTTCTTCTGAACCTTTTGCGCCTGGTCCAGCACCATCCTTTCATCCACTGTCACATAGCAGTTCAGCTCTGGTTCCAGCACACGCATCTGTGCCAGTGCCGTCTTGGCAGCCTCCTCCACGCCGATCTCTTTCTTCTTTATCCTTCTGCCCAATTCCAGGGCAGTCAGTTCCAGGATACTCCTCATATCTGCTCCTTTCTCCCTTTCCCTCTGCCTTCTTTTCCTTCCCTTTGCTCTATTCCACGGTCTTGGGAACCTTAAATGCCCCCGCCTTCTGCTCCGGCGCATTTTTCAGAATCTTCTCTCTCTCATTTCCATTTGTCACCACATCCTCCCGAAACACATTATTTACCGGAAATACATGGGACATAGGCTCCGCCTGACTGGTATCCAGCTCATTTAACTTATCAATATAGTCCAGCATCCTCTCCATGTCTTTTCTGGCTGCCTCCTTTTCCTCCGGGGAAAGCTCCAGCTTTGCCAGAATCCCTACATACTCTATTGTTTCCCTGCTGATTGCATTTGCCATTGATTCATTCTCCCTTCTTCCCTGCCAAAGCCTTTCACAAATATCCTTTAAGGCTCCAGCCTGGTCACGTCCCTTGGAAACAGGGTAGTCTCCCGCACATTCTGTTCATCCAGAAGCTTCATGGTCAATCTCTCCAGACCGATTCCCAGCCCTCCATGAGGCGGCATCCCGTACTGAAAAATCATCAGATAGTCCCGAATATCCTCCGGGTCCATATTCCTGCTGGCCATTTTCTCCAAAATCACCTCATATTCATGGATTCTCTGCCCGCCGGTGGTGATCTCAAGTCCCTTATAAAGCAAATCAAAGCTTAAGGTAAACCGGCTGTCCTCCGGATCGTCCATTGCATAAAACGGCCGTTTCTTGGACGGGTAATGAGTGACAAACACAAAATCACTGTCATATTCCTCCTGAAAATACCGGCCGATCAAGGTCTCCTCCTCTGGCTCCAGGTCAAAGGGATTGCGGATTTTCCTGTTATATTTCTCAGACACCAGCTCCTTGGCCTTGTCAAACCGAACCTGGGGAATTCTCTCAATCCTGGGAAGCTTTACCTCCAGCATTTCCAGCTCCCTCCCATAATCCCGATTTAAAAGCTCCATGGTATACTGCAGAAATCCGGTCTCCATGGCCATCACATCCTCAAAGCTGTCAATGTATCCCATCTCAAAATCCAGGCTGACATACTCATTTAAATGGCGGGTCGTATTATGCTTTTCCGCCCGAAACACCGGCGCTGCCTCAAATACACGATCATACACCCCCACCATGGTCTGCTTATAAAACTGCGGGCTTTGTCCCAGCTCTGCCTTTTTGTTAAAATAATTCAGCTTAAACACATTGGCTCCGCCTTCTGCCCCTCGGGATACGATCTTAGGTGTTCTGATCTCTGTAAAGCCCTGTCCGAATAAAAATTCCCGAAATCCTCTGACAATCCCCTCTTGAATCTTAAACTTTGCCCGCTCCCGCACATTTCTGAGGGAGACCGGCCGCAATGCCAGCTTTGTCTCCAGAGAGGTATTCATCTTCCATTTATTGACGGCAAGCGGCAGCACCTGGGAAGGCTCTGACAAAACCCGAATTTCCCGCAGACGGATCTCAAATCCCCAGGGCGCCCGATTTTCCTTTGCCACTACGCCCGTAACCTCCACAGCCCCTTCCTCTTTTAAGTTCTTCAGGGAAAAGCTGCAGCTTCCCTCCTCATAGACACACTGCACCAAGCCCTCTGACTTGCGCAAAATCACAAACGCCACATCCCCCATATTTCGGATACGATGAACAGCCCCGTTGATTTTAACCGTCTTTCCCTCATAATCTCCCTCAAGAAGCTCCCTTATTCCTTTGGTTTCCTTTTCTTTCACTCCAGTCAGAAATTCCATGGTTCTCTCCTTCCTAAAATGTAATGGTTTTGATTCCGGCCCGGCCTTTGATGCTTCTGTCAGAAGATACGGACATCCTGCACATTTCTCCAAAATTTCCCCAACAAAAAACCGCCCCGGAATATAGCTGCCTATTCCGGGACGGGACATTCTCCTTGATCGAATCATGCTCCGCGGTACCACCCGCATTGAGACCGGCCCCTGCAAAGAACCGGCTCTCCACTCTCGGCACATAACGGGTGCCATCCGGGTATCCCTACTGAAGATTTTGCCGCTGATAAAACCATACGGCGGCTCTCTGGTTCAGAATACCGGCTCCGGAGTGTTCCCTGACTGCCTGGTCCAGCCTGACGGCGCTTTCAGTCGGTGACGCCATCTTCCTGTCGAAGTCCCAAAGCAAGAGTCTCCTTCTCAGCCTTTTTCATGCTTTGCCGCACTAAATTGTTACTATATTATCACAATCAATTTTTAATTGCAATACCCACTTTTCACAAATCTCATTCCTTCTCCCGGCCCCGGTTTGTAACCTTGTCCGGTTTTTTCTTTCCTTCTCCCCTGCTTCTGCGGTTGACAACCATTGTCAAAAAGAGTAAAATAATCAGCACGCTAACAGATAAAACTCCAACAGGAAAGGAGCATTTTATGCCTCAAACGTCCATCAAACCAGAACAAAACCGGATGGGAACCATGCCTGTGAACCGTCTGCTTATCTCCATGTCCCTGCCCATGATCATCTCCATGCTGGTGCAGGCCATGTACAATATTATAGACAGCATCTTTGTGTCACGAATCAATGAAGCTGCCCTGGCTGCCATTTCCATGGCTTTCCCAATCCAGAGCCTGATGATCGCTGTCTCCTCCGGCACCTGCGTAGGAGTCAATGCACTGCTTTCCCGCTCTTTAGGCGAGCAAAATCCCAAGGAAGCACAAAAGGCGGCACAGAACGGGATCTTTCTTGCCGTTCTGGGAGCTTTGGCCTTTGCCTTGTTTGGCTTCTTTGCCTCTAGGCTTTACTTTGCCAGCCAGACCGATGACCCTGAGATCATTGAATACGGCGTTCAATATCTTCAGATCTGCCTGATCTTTTCCATTGGCTTTTATATGGAAATGATGCTGGAGAGGATCATGCAGTCCACAGGACGAACCATTTACAACATGTTCTCCCAGGGACTGGGAGCCATCACCAATATTATTCTGGATCCCATCATGATTTTCGGACTTTTTGGCTTTCCTGCCCTAGGCATCCGAGGCGCTGCCATTGCCACAGTAACCGGCCAGTTTCTTGCCATGTTCATTTCCCTGTTCTGCAACATCCGCTGGAACCCGGACGTGAGCATCCGCATGAAGGGCTTTGCCCCGGACAAGCGTATTATCGGCATCATCTATGCTGTGGGCCTTCCCTCCATTGTCATGCAGTCCATTGCCTCTGTCATGACCTATGGCATGAACAAAATCCTGGGAATCTTTTCCTCCACGGCTGTCACCGTATTCGGTGTCTACTTTAAGCTTCAAAGCTTTGTTTTCATGCCGGTATTTGGCCTCAACAACGGTATGATTCCCATTATTGCCTACAACTACGGAGCCAGGAACCGGAAGCGGATTATGGACACAGCCCGCATGAGCATTATTATCGCTGTCAGTATTATGCTGCTGGGCCTTGCCGTCTTCCAGCTGTTTCCAGCCCAGCTCCTGCTCCTGTTTGATGCCTCTGACCACATGCTTGAGATCGGCATACCAGCCCTGCGGCTGATCAGCTTAAGCTTTCTCTTTGCCGGATACTGCATCATTGTAGGCTCTGTGTTTCAGGCTTTGGGCAATGGAATATACAGCCTGATCACTTCTGTGGCCAGACAGCTATTGTGCATCCTTCCTGCTGCCTGGATTTTTGCCAAAACCTGGGGTCTTCATGCAGTGTGGTATTCCTTCCCCTTAGCAGAGATCCTTTCCGTAATTCTGAGCACGATCCTGTTTAAGCGGATTTATGACGAAAAAATCCGGAAGCTGGAATAAGCCGGAAGCTTTTACAGTCAAAGCTTCCGTGAATATTTGCAGCAGCCTTAACATATACTTTTCATTGGGAGGAGCTTTCTATGTCAATTCCGGAATTATTCATCATTGCTGTGGGATTGTCCATGGATGCCTTTGCCGTATCGGTCTGCAAGGGGCTTTCCATGCGAAAGATGTGTCGGAAAAATGCGTTCATAGTGGGCATATACTTTGGCGGTTTCCAGGCTTTAATGCCAACCATCGGATATTTCCTGGGAGCTTATTTCCAAAATACCATCGCAGCCTATGACCATTGGATTGCCTTTATCCTGCTGGGTATCATTGGAAGCAACATGATTCGGGAATCCTTAAATCAGGAGGAGGAATCCTGCGATGCCTCTGTTGCCATGAGAGATATGCTGATTCTGGCCATTGCCACCAGCATAGATGCTCTGGCGGTAGGCGTCACCTTTGCTTTTCTCCAGGTACATCTTCTGTCCGCCGTGTCGATCATTGGAGCTACCACACTGGTTCTGTCTGTCATCGGCGTAAAGGCAGGCACAGTCTTTGGCTGCCGCTATAAATCCCGGGCCGAGCTGGCAGGCGGGGTGATTCTTGTTTTCATGGGCATAAAAATTTTAATAGAACATCTGTTGTAAAATCCTGCCCTGCAAAAATGCGGCTCCTCCTAAAAAGTCCAGGAACCGCATTTTCATTTTCCTTCATGATTTTACGCTCTATATGGTCTCATCACGGATAAACCGAATATCTTGTGCTTTGACTGCGAATATATGGTATAGTTTTAGAATTAGCCCTGATCCTTACCTCCGCAACATAACTCATCTGATAATTAAAAATCCTCTTTTGTTTAAGCTCTGCAAGAATTTCATCCTTACATTCCATCAATACCGCAAAATCGCTGTGAATATACCGTACCCGGAACTCCAGGCAGGTCTGCCTCATCTCTGAGGGACGAAGCGTCTCATCCTCTCCCATATCATCTTCCTGGCTGTTTGTCACCTCTGTTTCCTCTGCGTCCATAACAGCTTCCTGGACATCCTCCTGAAAAACCTCATACTCAGTCACCTGGTTTTCATCCTCCCATGCCTCCTGCTGCGCTTTGCTGGCCTCCCAGGAACACACGCTTGGTTCCACAGTCTTTTCATTATAAGTAACCTCATACCGAATAATTCCTTCCGGCACGGTATCGTCCACCTCTACCCCATCAATCCAATATCCGCTGACAATGCTGATACGCTCCTCTCCCGGTACGAAAGTATAATCGATCTCACGAGTCACCATCCCCTCCTCCCCGATCAGTCTCTCCCCTCCATAGGCCAGCGACGAATACTCCACCAGAGCCACCCCGGTTCCGATTCCTCCCAAAAGCACCCCTCCTAAAAATATTCCCAGCAAAATCTTCTGCACCTTACGCATGTTCCCTGTCCTCCGCTTTTTTTCTGTTACTGCTCCTTTTAAGCATGGTAATGCTCAGCCACGATGCCGAAAAAGAACACATTACCAAACCCACACATCCTAATGTCACACCTGCCAAGGGATATCCCTGCAGCAGAAGCACTGTCAAAAGTCCCATACAATACAGACAAAACAACCCAAAGCCTCCCCAGCACAGAGCAAACCCAATACAAGCGCCGTTCCAAGCCATACGAATCCCCCAGAGAACCATCCGGATACCAAACCAGCATAAATTTCCCAAAAATCCCCTGACCCTGCCGGCTGCAGTCCTTCCGCCGTTCAACAAGGCCCATCCCATTCCGGATTTTCTACGGCTTCTTCCAGAAAATTGGGTTCTGTCCCGCTCATGGGCCCCCTCAGCCTCCAAAGTGCCTTCCTCCCGGCAGCCTTCTTCTTCCCCTTCACATGGTTCCAAAGCTTCCTCATAATCCATATGCTTCCTCCATCGGTTCTTCATCCACACACCTGGCTTTTTCAACATCGCTCCCCAAAAAAGGAAAATTCCCCACAGCCAATGCCAGGCTTTCCCGGCTCCCTGAGTCACTGCTGCACCGGCTTTGACACACACGGCCGAAATCTGTCCTGACTCCCGGTCTCCCTTTCCCTCTTTCGTAAAATACCCTTTCCCCTTCTTCTGTCCTGCCGCATAATCAGCACGCACATGATAAGCCTCCAGAATCTCTGCAGCAAGCTCATCTAAGCTCCCAAAATCCGCAATCGCGTCCTCCTCTGTCAGTCCGCTTGCCTGCTTCATATCAATATGCTGCTCATATTCACTGATAATATCATCCAGCTCCTCCTGCTGAAGCACAGACAGCGCCAGCTTCAGTTCTTTGATAAATGTCTTCTTATCCATGTCGGCATTCCTCCAAAAATCCTCCCACTTTTTCCGTCAGCTCGTTCCATTCCTTTTCCAAAGAATCCCGATACAGCACGCCTGCTGCCGTTAAATGATAATACTTTCTGGGCGGTCCCTCCGTGGATTCCCGCAGATATGTTTCAAAATAATGTTCATTGGTCAGACGCTTGAGCAGTGGATAAATGGTGCCTTCATTTACATCCACCACCTTAGACACCTCCTCCACCAGCTCATATCCATACATATCCTTCTGACGAACCGACTCCAATACAATCAGCTCCAGCACCCCTTTCTTAAACTGAGCATTCATGATCTCCCATACCTTTCTATACGTATCATACTCTGCACCAGCACTTTGTTATTACCAGATACTATATTACACCTACTACTATGTAATGTCAAGTACTAGTGCAACACATAACATATTCTCTTAATTTAATAACAGGAACATCCTTTGTTTCTCATTGCCGGATATCATTCAGCACTTCCGGCTCCTGTCCCGCATCTTCTGAGCAGCCCTTCATGCACCAGCCCCATTGCCGCCAGCAAAATCATCAGCCACACAGGAAACAACCCGATTCCCAAATGCTCGGCAATTACGCCGAAAAGCGGCGGCATCAAACAGATTCCCACATAAGCGCTGGCCATCTGCAGCCCGATAATGGCCTGAGACTTGTTCGCCCCAAAATACTCCGGAGCCGCATGCATCAGGCAGGGATATACAGGGGCACAGCCCAATCCTAAAAGCACCAATCCTCCCAACGCAAGCTTTCCCCCTGGAAAGAAAAGTGCCAAAATTCCAAGTGCTCCGGACAAAATCCCCAGTCGAATCATTTTAGCATCATGAAACCAGATTGTCAGAACTCCGCTGACCGCTCTCCCCGCCGTAATTCCAATAAAAAATAATCCTGCAAAACGCGCTGCCTCCTTCGGGCTAAATCCTCCGTGAAGGGTCAGATAGCTGCTTCCCCAAAGCCCCGCCGTCTGTTCCAGGGCGCAATAGCAGAAAAAAGCAGCCATTGCCGCCTTGACGCCAGGAACATTTACGATCTGATTGATGGAAAGGGCCTCCCCATTCCCCCCATCCTCCTCCCTGCTGCCTTTGTTTCCGCCCTTTCTCCAAAGAGGAAGGGCGGCTGCCAATAAGATTGTCAATGCGATCTGCAGAAGGGAAATCATACGATACCCCATATGCCATCCCAGCTCCCCCGTAAGAGCATACCCCATGATATACGGACCCAAAGAAGCCCCCACTCCCCACATACAATGAAGCCAGCTCATATGACAGCTTGCGTAATGAAGCGCCACATAATTATTAAGGGAAGCATCCACACTTCCTGCCCCCAGTCCATAAGGCACAGCCCACACACACAGCATCCAAAAAGAGCGGCTCACAGAAAAGCCATAAAGAGCCAATGCTGTCATAGCCACACTGATTGCCGTAATCCTACCGGTTCCCAGCCTGCGAGTAAGCCGGTCACTCTGAAGGCTGGAGACCACCGTGCTGACTGCAATCAGCATGGAAACGGCTCCTGCCCAGGAAACCGGAACGCCAAATTCCCCATACATAGAGGGCCACGCGGCCCCCAACAACGAATCCGGAAGCCCCAAGCTGATAAAAGACAAATAAATAACCCCCAAAAGCAAATGTATCATCATCTTCCCCTCCCTGTCCTTCTTTCATTCGGCTTTGCAGCAATGCTGTACTCACACTCCATCAAAAGCATTCCTGTTTTTCCCATCCAGTATATGCAAAAAACACCGAAAAATCAAGTTTTCCTTAAGCATCTTTCAAAAATGCCGATATATACGGTATAACTTTTCAGATCTTGCTCCTGCTTTGCTTAAAAGCTTCCTAAATACGGTCTGGAATCTATGACCGCTCAATGCTTCTGAATTTATAAGGAAAACTCCTGCCAATATCTGCTCTATACAGAGACTATCTGCTCTATGCAAAGATCAGATTTATGGAACTGATACTACAGCAATTCAACAAGCATAAAAAGTGCTTGATTACAAAAAGGGGGGAAATAAATGAGTATCATGATGATGGGTTCCCTGCACACCTATGCCTCCAACATGAAGATGCAGATGAAGTGGGAACAGAAAAAATCAAAAGGCGACTATTCCGCAGATGGCACTACATCCATTGCAGAACAGCTTCGAAAAGAAGCAGGCGGCATCGGCACCGGAACCTCCAACCGTTCCCAGCAGGCTATTTTAAACGGAATCCGTACAAAGCTGAATGCCGGCAAAAGGCTTTCCTCCTCTGAGTTGGAATACTTAAAAAAGAACGACCCGGAGACCTACCAGCATGTGAAGGCCATGGAGATGGAACGCAAGGCATATGAGCAAAGGCTGAAAAACTGTAAGACTAAAGAAGAAGTCCAACGCCTTAAGGCTTCTCAGATGGCTTCTTCCTTAGACCGGGTCAGGGAGGTCAACAATAACCCCAACATCCCTGATGGCGAGAAATTAAAGCTCACCCTTCAGGAACATCAAAAGGTCTGTTCTGTCACAGATGCCACTGTCCAGTTCTCACAAAGCGGTGAGTACAGCAAGCTTCCCACAGAAGCAGAAAAGAGAAAAGCCGAAAAAGATCTGAAGGAAGCAAAAGAAGCCGAGATGAAGGGCGAGACCAAAGACCAAAAGGACATCTCTGCGGACGAAAAGGATTCTCAGGCTGCAGAAACCAACCCTGTTCATCCGTCGTCCTCCGGGGAAGAATCTGCACCGTCAGACAGCGAAAAGCCGGCTGACGCCCAGATTGCAAAGGCCAAGGAGCTTCTCCTTGCCGCAAAGAAAACCCGTATCGAAGCAGAACTGACTCCAGAAGCTCAAAAGGTCCGGCGTTCAAAAGCAAAAGCCGCATATGTGCAGAATATGGATATAAACGGAGCATCCTTTGCACCTGCCATTGACATTGAAAGCTGACATTCCTGACATTCGAAAGGAATCGAAAAGGGGATCCTGCCCGGATCCCTTCTTTCTTTCTAAAATTATCAAATTTTTCAAGTTCCTCCATAAATCCTGTCCCCTTATCCGTATCGTATATAGAACAACCGGAAAGCAAAAAAAGGGAGGAAATTTTTATGAAAAGAAAGCATGTAAAATCGGCTGCCATTACCTTGGCTGCCATCTTGACCGCCTGTTCTATGACTGCCTGCGGCAGTTCCAGTTCCAAATTCAGTACCAGCAATCAATATTATGACTATGACGCAGCAGCAGCTCCTGCAGAGGCTATGGTCGAGTACGAAACAGAAGCTGCCATGGCAATGGATGCTGCCCCCTACTATGAAGACGGAGCCTACAATGATTCTGAAAAGCTCTCTCTTGCACTACAGGATACCGGCAGCACTACATCCAGCCAGCCTCCGTCAGTCTTTGATACCGGCCGAAAGCTGATCCGCACAGTCAGCCTCAATGTTGAAACAACGGACTTTGATAATCTTCTCTCCTCTATCCAGCAGTCTGTCACTGCACAGGGAGGCTACATTCAGCAGTCTGATATCAGCGGAGCCAGCATTTCCTACTCCTCTGACCGGAGAAGATACGCCTATCTGACAGTCCGGATCCCGTCTGAAAAATTAGACGGCTTCCTTTCTCAGATGAGTCAGCAAAGCAATATTATCAACCGCTCGGAAAATGTCCAGGATATCACCCTGCAGTACACAGATATCCAGAGCCGCAAGAAATCCCTGACCATTGAACAGGAACGGTTATGGGCGCTTTTGGAGAAGGCCGACACCTTAGAGGCTGTCATTGCCTTAGAGGAACGTCTGTCAGAAATCCGCTATGAACTAGAATGCTTTGAATCCCAGCTTCGCACCTATGACAACCAGATAGATTACAGCACGGTGACAATTGATATCTCTGAAGTAACGGTATTCACCCCCACTGCGCCTGACTCGGTTGCAACTCGTATCCAAAAAGGCTTTATCCGGAACCTGGAAAATGTAGGACAAAGCATTACGGATTTTGTTGTTTGGTTTATCTCCCACCTTCCTGCTCTCGTAGTCCTTTTTGTCATCATCGGTGTCGTCATATTCTTTGTCAAGCTGCTGTCTTCCTCAAAAAGGAAAGATCAGAGCCCGAAAAAAAGGTTTTTTAAAAAATCTGCTAAACAGGCAGAGCAATGCTCCACAGATGAAGAACAAAACCAATAGTCCAGATTTTAGGCTATTTTTATCATGTATCGAATGACGCGAAGCCTGAACCACTATGGTTTGATTTCGCGCCATTAAATGCACAAAACGGCGCGAAACCTGAACCTCTATGGTCCGATTTCGCGCCATCAAATGCGGGTGACAGGACTTGAACCTGCACGGTTGCCCGCCAGCTCCTAAGGCTGGTGCGTCTGCCATTCCGCCACACCCGCTGATTCTTGATTATCTTTGCAATAAGAAATGCTTCCCACAGTAAACCTGTATGCGCCCGGCTAGGGACACACCGCCAACCATGAAAGTCTGGCGGGCGCATTTGGCA
This sequence comes from bacterium D16-56, assembly GCA_003611875.1. Lineage (GTDB taxonomy): Bacteria > Bacillota > Clostridia > Lachnospirales > Lachnospiraceae > Brotaphodocola. Next base: position 115,701 of record RAYY01000007.1, read on the forward strand.
TCCCTGATTTTAAATCGCCTCCGGCGATGGAACTTTCACAGTAAACCTCCATGCACCCGGCTGGGAACACGCCACCAATCATAAAAGCTTGGCGGGCGCATTTGGCATCCCTGATTTTAAATCGCCTCCGGCGATGAAACTTTCACAGTAAAAAAAAATTCCCGAAGGAATTAAAAGGTGGATAAAGGGATTCGAACCCTTGGCCTCCAGAGCCACAATCTGGCGCGCTAACCAACTGCGCTATACCCACCATATGCTGTACCAACAAAGCTTATCGTGCTTTGTCGAATACTTCCACTCCGCCGCACCACGATTCCCCGTGCTGGGCAACGAGCCTGAAGGGATTCGAACCCCCGACCCACGGCTTAGAAGGCCGTTGCTCTATCCAGCTGAGCTACAGACTCACGATAATATTCAACAGGCTTCGCCACTCGGCGACGGATTACATTTTATCACATTATATGCTAAAATGCAAGTACTTTTTTCCCACATTCTTCTTTTCTTAATGTTTTTTATCTGTTATGCCGCTTTGTTTCAAATACCCAAGTCAAAATACCTCAATCCCGGCATTGACGATCTATCCAAAAAACCTAAACACAGCCAGGCAACCCCCCTTTCAGGTCGCCTGGCATACAAAAAACTCCCCTATTTTTGTAATAACGCTCTATGACAGCTGACCCAGCACCCAGTCCACATCCCCGGTGGTTTTCAAGGTCTCCAGGCGCTCCGGATCCTCTAAAAGCGAACACAATTTACTCAAAAGCTCCAGATGCTCATCCCCGATTCCGGCAATACCAAACACAAGCTGTGCCTTCTCCGCGCCAAAATCCACTCCCTCCGGATACTGGAAGAACACGATACCTGTTTTTTTCACCGTACCCTTGGCCTGGGTGGTTCCGTGAGGAATCGCCACCCCCATGCCTATGTAGGTAGATACCAGCTTCTCCCGCTCCTGCATGGCAGCCACATAGGTCTCATCCACATATCCCAGCTCCTGCAAAAGCTCTCCGGCTGCCTGAATGGCCTCCTCCTTGCTCACCGGAGTCCGTCCCAGCTTAATGCCGTCTGCAATAATCACCTGCTTCTTCACCGGCACATCGGGAATATTAATATCCGTGTTCTCCCCTGCCGGAGCTGCCGGGGCATCTCCTGTGGTAAGCTGTACATACAAAGCATCCAGTGCCGGATCTGCCAGGAAATTACCAATGGTAATCAGCTGTGCCTGAGGCGCCGATTTACCTGCCCGATCTGCCAATGTGGTCTGAACCACCGCAATATCACAATCTGAAGGAATATTGTCCACAGAGGTGTTGATAACCGTAATATCCGGCCGGTTTGCCTTGATCCGGTTACGGAACTTGGTAGCACCCATAGCGGAAGATCCCATCCCTGCATCACAGGCAAAGACAATCTTTTTGATGGTATCCGCCTTCTCAATGGTACCCGGAACCACTGTCTGCCCCTTTGCCTCTGCCTTCATGGCAGCCATCTCACTCTGCGCCTCCTCCAGGCTCTTTCCTCCTGCCATCTTCACCAAAGGAGACGCCACTGCAAAGGAAATTCCTGCGGAGATCACCACTCCGGCCAGCACCTTAACCATATCCGGACCCGGGGTCATCATCATATAGGCAATAATGGAACCCGGAGATGCTGGACCTACCAGGCCGCAGCCAGTCATGTTAAACCAGAAAATACCTGCAAAGCTTCCTAAGATCGGGGCAATAAGCACTGCCGGATTCATTAGGATATACGGAAAATATATCTCATGAATACCGCCCAGGAGATGAATGATCACCGCACCTGGTGCAGAATCCTTTGTAGCCTTATCCTTACAGAAAAACATGTAAGCCAACAGTACGCCCAGTCCAGGCCCCGGATTAGGCTCCAGCATGTACATGATGGACTTTCCTGTCTCTGTCACCTGAGCCGTGGCAATGGGGGTAAATACCCCATGGTTGATGGCATTGTTAAGGAACAGAACCTTTGCCGGCTCGATAAAGATAGAAACCAAAGGAAGCAGTCCCCGATCCACCAGCACATTCACTCCTGCCGACAGTACAGTCAGGATAGCACTCATAACCGGTCCGATGGCCACATAGCCCAGCATGGCCAGAATCATACCGATCAGTCCTGCCGAAAAATTGTTGATCAGCATCTCAAAGCCTGCCGGCATACGGCCCTCCATGGCCTGGTCAAACTTCTTGATGCAATAACCGGCTAAGGGCCCCATAACCATGGCTGCCATCAGCATGGTAATCTCCGTGTTGCTCATAATGGCGCCGATCACTGCAATGGCGCCTACCACCCGTCCCCGGTCTCCGCCGATCATACGTCCGCCGGTGGAGGCAATCAAAACGGGAATCAGATAGGTCAGCATAGGGCCAACCATGCTGGAAAAGCCCTTGTTGGGAATCCAGCCTGTGTCAATAAACAGGGCAGCCAAAAATCCAAAGGCAATTAAAGCCCCGATATTAGGCATAACCATTCCCGATAAAAATTTACCAAAACGTTGAACTTTATTCTTCAAGACAATTCCTCCTCCTATAACTATGAATCAGCACGCAAATCTTCCCATCACCTGCCAACTCACCAGCCTTTCACAGGTGCTCCTCCTGTAACCCGAAGCATGACGGCAGTCCCGGGTCAAGCCATTGCAGAAATTGCCAATAAAGAACTGATTTTATGATAACAGACAAGTGTACGATCTTCTCATGTAACCATTCACAGAACCGTAACACCAAATTTCTTGCATTCCTCTAAAAAATCCTCCGTCAGCTCTCCGTCTGAGACCACAACATCCACATCCTTAAGACCGCAGATATGAAAGCTGCTTTTCACCCCGATCTTGGAGGAATCCATCAGAACCACTACCTGATCTGACTGGCGGATACTCGTCTGCTTTAAGATGGCTTCGTCACTGATACCGCAGGTAAAGCCGGTCTGGTCATGAAAGCCTGTGATTCCCAGGAAAGCCTGATGAAAATTCACCCGCTCCAGCTCCTTAATGGCCTGAAACCCATACACACTCTGGCTATAGCGGTTCAGTCTGCCTCCCGGAAGCATTACCGTAGGTCTGGATAAATCTGCCAGCTCTGTGGCACAGCTTAATCCAGTGGTATAGATCAGATTAGACTGGTCCGGAAACAGACGGGCAAACATCGTGGCCGTGCTGCCGGAGTCCAGATAAACCGTCGTATCCTCCCGGAGCAGGGACAACGCCTTTTCTGCAATTTTTTGTTTCTGTGGAATATTGCGGACAGACTTTCTGTTGAGAAAATCATCGGTTCCGATGATAACCTGCACCGACCTAGCTCCCCCGTGAATCCGGAGAATCCTCTTTGCCTCATCTAAAAGCTTCAGATCTGTGCGCAGGGTCATCTCCGATACCTGGGGAAACGCCTCCTTGATCTGGGAAAAGCTGACACTTCCCTTTTCATTAATCAGTTCTACAATCGCATTTCTGCGGGTTTCCATTGAATCCATTGATTTCCTCCGTTCTGTGCCGGGATTTTCCAAGGCTTGCGCTCTGCCTGGCCAGACTCCCGCGTCCTGAATCATCCTTTCCCGGGTATCAGGCCAAATTCCTGCACAAAACGGAGATCTCGGCACCTGTTATTCTTTTATAAAATTAGCCAGTAAATATTCCTCTGCTTCCGGATTCCACAAGCCCTGATGAGCATCCACAATATCAGCCAATGCAATAAGACGGTCATCCTTCTCGGCCTCTCCCTTGGCCCGCAGATCGTTAAGGTCAGTCAAAGGCATGGACAGATGGGTATAAATCAGCTTCTTTCCTCCCGGAATCTTAGGCAGATTCAAGGTGGTATCAGCCACAGCATCCAGTCCGCCGATATGTGTCACCATAACAGCCGGGTTGATCCGCCCTGCTGCAGTCAGCTTCAAGGACTCAATCATATCATCCGTATTGCCGCCGGTGGTTCCCATCACATGAGTGGAATTATAATGTACATCATAGAAATTCATGGTTGCACTGAACTTGTTGTCCGTAGGACCGGCAAAGAAATTCAGGCAGCCGTCACGTCCTAATATATCGCTGGACTGTTTCACAACAGCAGCCACGGGAGCATAGCACAGAACATCGTCATAGCCGGTTCCGCCAGAAATCTTCAAAAGCTCTGCCACCGGATCCTCGCAGCTTCCTGTATTGACAAAATGAAGCGCAATACCGTCTTTCGCCGCTTCCTCAGGCGGGAACAACTGGGCCGCCCTGTCTAACCGCTCCTGATTTAAATCTGTCACAACCACCATGGAAGGACGGACATCCCGGTGAAGGGCATAGGTCAAAGCCCCCAGTCCCATGGGACCTGCCCCGGCCATAATCGCTAACTTGCCTCCTTCCTTGATTCCCATCTGGTGGGTGTATACCCCCATCTGGGTGTGGTAGGCTGCGTTAAATGCACCGATGCTGCAGGACATAGGCTCTGCCAGGGATGCCTCGTAGTAAGCCCTGCCATTGTACTCCAAGAGACATCCCAGCTCCATCACCTCAGCCGGAATAATGCAGTAGGTGGCATCTCCGCCGAAGAACTCGTAGGAATAGCCCGGACTCCACATCGTTCCCTTGTAATTGAGAGCCGGCTGCAGGGTAAACTTCATTCCAGGCTTAAAGGTATCCTGGTGATTCTTTCCCACCTTGACAATATCACCGGCAAACTCGTGACCCATAATGGCCGGATGCTCTGCTACATCGTCATGAACCCTTTTATGCTTCTCTCCCAGAATGGCACATTTGTAGGTGGACATACAAATGCTGTCTGACACTACCTTCACCAGGATCTCGTCATCTGTAATCTCCGGAAGCTCAAATTCCTCAAGCCTCAAATCACTTGCTCCATGCAGTCTGACACCTTTTGCTTTCATTTTAAAAACTCCCTTCTTAATAATATTTTATATTCTGTTTCTTTGCAAGGACAAAGACATTTTTCTGTCTGTCCATAATCCATGGCCTGCAATGGTAATTTACATTCTGTGAAGTACAACCCTGGGAATCAGACCCTCAATCACGTCATATTCTGCTGCCTGGGTTCCGCTGCACATTACATTGGCCGCGCCGGTGGCAGTGGAAAGGCGAACCGTATCCTCCAGACTCATACCTGACTCCTCTGCAGCAGCCAGGGAAGCCACCACGCTGTCCCCTGCTCCCACAGTGCTTCCCACAGGCACCTTCAGCCCTTCTGCATATATGGTCTCTTTGTCCGTCACATACAGAGCGCCGTCTCCTCCCATAGAGACCACAATCTTGGCAATCCCGTTTTTCTCCATCAGCTCCCTTGCCGCCTTCTCTAACTCCTCCGGCGTTGCAAGGGTGCGTCCCAAAAGATCAGAAAGCTCATGGTTGTTAGGCTTGATCAGATAGGGGGAAGCCTTGATCCCCTCTGACAACAGCTCTCCGTCTGCGTCAAGAATCACCTTTGTCCCGGCCCCTTTGCATGCCCTCACCCAGGTATGGTAGGTATCCTTAGGAGAACCTTTCGGCAGACTCCCGGAAAGAACCACAATATCTCCTGTCCCTATCTTCCCCAAAAGCTCCTCCAAAACCTGATTTAAAATCTCCTCGGACACGGTAACTCCAGGCTCATTGATATCCGTGTTGGTGTGGTTAACCGGATCAATCACCTTCAGATTGGTGCGGGTCTCCCCTTCCACAAACCGGAAGCTGGTCTCAAGCCCCATGGCCTGCAGGGCTGACTGAATGGCATTTCCCGTGTCTCCCCCCAAAATCCCGGTGGCAATGCTTTTCTTTCCCAGCTTGTCAATCACCTTGGATACATTGATTCCCTTTCCGCCCGGATCGGTCCGCATGGTGGTGATGCGGTTGACACTGTTGACTGTCAGAGATGGAATCTCCACAGTCTTATCCAGAGCCGGATTCAGCGTTACAGTGTAGATCATATCAATACCCCCTTTTATACTTTCAAAACAAAAGTTATTATTCTTTTGTTTCAACAACTTATAGCTATATAATACCACTTTTTCAAGAAATGTCAACTGTTTTTTCTGTTGTTTTTCTATATTTTTTCCTTTTTTACTTTTGATTCAAAAGTTTTATTTGTTAATAATTTATCATGCACAGTTTCAGGCCATACACATTTTCAGGCCATACAAAAAACTCCCCGAATCTTCCGTGAACCATTCACGAAAAATCCGGGGAGTATATGGTATCATCCTTTCACCACCCCAATGGTCTTTAGTTCCAGCACTGCTTCCACCAGATCCTCCTGGTTTTTCATCACATCCCGGATATCCTTGTAGGCAAACCTACACTCCTCCGCCACATCCGACTTCTTATTTTTACCCAAAACCACCCCCTGAGCCTTCAGATCCCGGATCACCTGCTCACAGGTAAATGCCTCCATTGCCCCCTTTCTTGAATAGGCACGTCCGGCCCCATGAGATGAGCTGCAAAAGCTTTCCGGGTTTCCCTTGCCCTTCACCACATAGCTGTAGGATCCCATGGCTCCGGGAATCACGGCCATCTCTCCCTTCTGCGCCCGGGTAGCTCCCTTTCTGTGTACCCACACATTTTTTCCATAATGATTCTCCAGGGCAGCATAATTGTGATGACAATTGATTTCTTCACCAAAGTGTATGGGTATATTCAAAAATCTTTTTACCTTTTCCTCCACCGCAGACTTTACCCGCTCCATCATCCGCTCCCGATTCTCAAAGGCATAAGCCAGCGCCAGATTCATCCAGGTAATGTACTCTTTCCCCTCCTGAGAATCTACAGGCAAAAATGCCAGCCGGTATTCATCAGGAACCTGGCTGTACCACAGGGCGTTAAGCTCCCTTGCCCTCTTGTGGTAACAATCGCAGATCTCCTTTCCAAAATGGCGGCTTCCGGAATGGATCATAATCCCCAGATATCCGTTCTGGTCCTCCTGAAGCTCAATAAAATGATTTCCGCCTCCCAAGGTTCCCACCTGATAATAGGCATCCTCAATCAGGGGAAACAATATGGGATTGGTCTGATACAGCTCCCTCTGCTCCATGGCCCGGTCCAGCACCCTGGAAGCCTGGCGCTCTCTGTGAGACAAAAATCCCACCGGAATGTTCCGCATAATATCAGAAATCATAGCCTGGATAAGGGTTCCGTTCCCTGTAACCACCGGACGCAGCCTTTCTACCTCCAAATCCGTAGAGACAAAATTCATCCCACAGCCAATATCCACCCCTACTGCATTGGGAATAATCACTCCCTCTGCGGCAATCACCCCTCCGATGGGCATCCCTTTTCCGGTGTGGGTATCCGGCATCAGACAAGCCCATTTATGTATAAAGGGAAGCTGAGCCAAGTGATATGCCTGTTCCAGACAGCTTTCCTCCAGCTTTCCTCTGTCCGCCAGCCATACCCTCACCGGCACTCTGGTCTTTTCATCATAGATTACAAACATGTTTCCGCTCCTTTCCCAAATGTCTTTTCCTAAATGATCGTGTTTTTTCATATCCCTGCAGATTCCAAGGTCATGGATCCACATGTCGGCATGTCGTCCATGACCTTTCAGCCTTGATACTATTTTATCATCTTGTGGAAAAGAGATCATTTCAAAAAGGCTGCGAGATTGCGCACAGAAAATTTCTGCTCTTACTCCTCAAACACCTGATACTGCTTTTTGGGTCCGCCGCATACCGGACATCGCTCAGGGGCAGACTCCCCGGTCATCACATATCCGCATATAGGACACACATAAATAACCGACTCATCAAATTCCTCTATATGGGACGCCTTCTTCAAAAGAAAGGCATGCTCCTTTTCCGCCGCGGCTGCCCCTGTATATGCCTGCTCGGTCAGAGGGCTGTCATGCTTCCCGGCATATTCTGCCACCATCTTATACAAATGCTGATACTCAAACTCCTCTCCCGGCACATAGGTTTCCACAGATTCCCGAAAGGGAGCCGGACGATCCAGCACAGAGTAAAAATTCCTGGCATGATAATACTCAGAAGCCGCCAGAGCCTGAAAAAGATTAGCAATCCGATCCATCCCTCTGCGCCGGGCCCGATCTGCAAACATGAGATATTTAAAGTGAGCCATCAGCTCTCCCTGAACCGTTTCTTCCAGCTTTTGCCTCAAAACCCGATCCTCTCTCTCCCGCCCATAGCAGGCCTCCGGCAGGTCGGCGATCCAGTATTTCAACTGGCCATTCTCCTGAAAAAAGTGAACTACGTGATGCTCCACATCACAGGCACGGATATCCTTAGACACATCCTCGATCATGGCTCCGCCTCCTCCTGTGCAGATCAGGCGGATCCCGTCCACCCAATCCTCAAACCGGGAATGGACATGGCCGCAAAGCAGATATTTCACCTTTTCCCTCCAAGGCTCATAAGCCTGCCGCAGCCGGGCAAATTCCTCCTCTGGCACACAATTTAGTATAAAATTGTTGGGAACCGGGATGTGAAATGCAAGAACCGCCTGCCTTACATCCTCTCTGGAAAGAACCTCCGACAAAAGAGAAAGTCCCTCCTCCTCAAACGTCCGAGCTGCATTATCCAGCACGATCAGGGCAAAATCAGAGGTCAGCAAAGCATAATTTTTCCTCCCGAAATAATCCACATAATCCCCCGTATCATGATTTCCTCTGAGAGAATAGACATCATTCTCTGCCAGACTCTCCGTGATCTCCTGGATAGTATTGTAATAGTGTTTTGTCCCCGCAGGCACCAGATCGCCTGCAATCAAGGTAATATCATCCTTGGCTGTCTCCTCCAAAGCGCCTGCATAAACCTTCATGTTGTAGGTTCCCAGTCCCTCACACCCCGGATCACCAATGACGCCAATGGAGTGTACGTCAGGAAGATAGATAATCGAATCCATTACTTTTATCAGTCTTTTTTTGTTCATAATGAAAGCTCCTTGTTTTTTATTTTATGCTTCTATAATCCTTACAAATCCGGTTTCTTCTGAGATTATAGCATGAGAAAAGAATATGTAAATGCATTTTACAAAAACTTATCTTCCTTTTTTCCTCCATTGTTACTGTTCACGGGGCGCCCTATTGCCCAGATCCGCCGGATAGGAAGCATCGGGCGTCCGCCCGATGCGGACCATATTCTTTTTTCTTGACATTTTCGGTCTGCTATGCTACCTTATTAAAGTGCATAAATACATTAGGAAGCATTTGCAATGGAGCAGGTGGAACAGCAGGTTCCTCCTGCTTTTTATTCCTCTGCCTTTCTTCCGCTGCATTTGTGCCCAATCTCCCTGCCGCAGACAGGGCTAACAGGAGGAAAAGTATGGTTGAAATCATCACAAAGGTCAATGGCATTGTCAACAATTTTGTCTGGGGCATTCCTATGCTGATTCTTTTAGTGGGTACCGGGATTCTTATGACTGCCCTGACAAAAGTATTTCAGATCTCCCATCTAAGGTATTGGATGAAGCATACCTTAGGAAGCATTTTTACAGACAAACACATTACACAGCACACAAAAAAAGAAGATCAGTCGATTACCCAGTTCCAATCCCTGTGTACGGCTCTTGCCGCTACCATCGGAACCGGCAATATTGTAGGGGTATCTTCCGCTCTGCTGTTCGGCGGCCCAGGCTCTATCTTTTGGATGTGGGTTGTGGCATTCTTCGGAATGATGACCAACTACTCAGAAAATGTCCTTGGCATCTACTATCGTAAGAAAAATAAAAAAGGGGAATGGTGCGGAGGCGCCATGTATTATCTGCGGGACGGCCTTGGTTCCCAAAAAGGCATGAAGCAGACCGGAGCAGTACTGGCAGTATTGTTCTCCATATTCTGTCTGCTGGCGTCCTTTGGTATCGGCAACATGAGCCAGATCAATTCCATTGCCGGCAACATGAAAGCTGCATTCAACATCCCCAATGCCGTAACCGGCATTGTACTTATGATTTTGGCCGGGCTGGTAGTATTAGGCGGCATCAAGCGAATTGCTTCCGTGACAGAAAAGCTAGTTCCCTTTATGGCCATTTTCTACATCCTGGGCGCACTTATTTTGTGCATCTTGAATGCCGGGCAGCTCCTTCCTGCACTGACCTCCATTTTGAAGGGCGCTTTTTCCATGAAAGCGGTAGGAGGCGGCATTGTAGGCTCCGGCATCAAGATGGCTCTTACCTGGGGTATGAAACGAGGCGTTTTTTCCAATGAAGCCGGCCTGGGTTCTTCTGTTATGGTTCACTCCAGCTCCAATGTACGAGAACCTGTACGGCAGGGGATGTGGGGAATCTTTGAGGTATTTGCCGATACCATTGTGGTTTGTACTCTTACAGCCCTTACTGTGCTGACCTCTGGTCTCGTAGACCTGAATACAGGCGCAGTAATCAGTCAGGCAGAAGGCTCGGCCCTGGTAGGAGAAGCATTTGCCAAAGTCTTCGGCCCTGCCGGTCCTGCCTTTATTGCCGTTGCAATCCTGCTGTTTGCTTTTTCTACAGTATTGGGATGGAGCCATTATGGTTCCAAGGCGTTTGAATACCTGTTTGGCTCGGGCGCGATTATTGTGTACCGCATCATTTTTATTGTATTCATTCTGTGCGGCGCTACCATGAGCCTGGATCTGGCCTGGGATTTATCCGACACCTTCAACGGCCTGATGGCAATTCCCAACCTGATCGGCGTACTGTCCTTGTCCCCGGTGGTCTGTAAAATCACCAAAAACTATGTAGACCGCCGCATCCGCGGGCTGGATATCGAACCCATGCTTTCTGCCTTCCCTGATATTCAGAAAACACAGGCACAAAAGCTGGATGAAGGCGACTAAGACCATTGAAAAAAGCCCTTCCTCACGAAAGGGCTTTCTCTTTTGGCTTTTTCTTTCTACTGAATCCAGACGCCTTCTCCGTCTACAGAGTATCCGTCTGGCGTTGTGGTGTTGGTCAGCATATATCCGTCTGCTCCCATATAATACCACAAACCGGAATCTGGAGACTGATACCAAGCATCCTTCAGATAAGAGCCATCCGCATATTCAATCCACCATCCTTTGTCGTCATTGGCCCAGGTTCCTTTGTCAGAAGATGCATTATTTTCTGTTGTATTGGTTGCCTCACCCTTGACGATCTGCAGATTCCAGAAGGTTGTTACATAATTCTCGGCATTTCCGATTTCAACCACCACCAACTCATGTCCGTCTGCATAGTCTGCCACAGAATACTTCTTTCCTTCCTCAAACGGAAACTCATTCACCTTATCAGGCGTCCACATGCGAACATTGTCTACCGACTCTTCACTGACCGGATTGATTCTCATAACCGTTGCACCCGTATCATCTGTCAGATAAATCTCTGTATTTTCCAAAATCTTAATGGTGTTGTAATAGCCAAAATCATAATAATTGATAGGATCTCCGCTGCCCAGATCATCTGGTTCCGTATATAATAACGGCTCCGCAAATGACATCAAAGCACTTCCCATACTCAAGCAAGCAGCCAGCCCCATAGATAATAGTACCTTCACATTCTTCTTCATCCTCTTTTGCCTCCAGAATTTTTATAAAAGCTCACATTTACTTTACCACACATTCTCCTGGAAATTCAAGACATTTTTCAAAAAAAATCAATAATTTAGTAATAAACACTTTTATCTAAAATAATGCTTGCATAAATCCCTATTATAAACTATATTAATAACTGAATAAAATCTTCAGGGCAGGGTGCAAATCCCTACCGGCGGTACAGCCCGCGAGCCGAAAGGTTGATCCGGTGGCATTCCGGAGCCGACAGTATAGTCTGGATGGAAGAAGATGACGAATGCAGGAAGCATCCGCCTCCTGCTGCTGCAATCTAGTGAAATATTGCAGGATTTGCCAGGTCATAATGCTCTGAGATGGATCGATTCCGTTTCAGGGCTTTTTCTTTTCCATAAACCTTGTATTTCCAGAAAACAACCTTCACGGCAGCAAAATCACAAATCATCAAAGTCAAAAATTACAAGAGAAAGGAGCCGGCATGTTTACAGGAATCATAGAGGAGCTGGGGCAGATTCGTCGTATCAGCCTCCAGGGCAGATCCGGCCAGATTTCCATAATTGCAAAAAAGGTATTAAAAGGCACACAGATCGGGGACAGCATCTCCGTAAACGGAATCTGTTTGACGGTTGTCTCCCTCCAAAAGGATGGATTTACTGCTGATGTAATGGCCGAAACCATTCGAAGAAGCAGCCTGAGCCTGAAAAAACCGGGAGATATGGTGAACCTGGAACGAGCCATGGCAGCAGACGGACGTTTTGGAGGGCACCTAATCTCCGGACACATTGACGGAACCGGCGTCATCCGCTCCTATGAAAAAGAAGAAAATGCAGTATGGGTAACCATTGAAACCAAGCCTGAGATTTTACGTCTCATTGTGGAAAAGGGGTCTGTGGCCATAGACGGAATCAGCCTGACCGTAGCCGCTGTAAACCATAACTGGTTCCAGGTATCCGTTATTCCCCATACCGGCAGAGAGACCACCTTGCTGAAGGGTCGTCCGGGAGACCTTGTCAATCTTGAAAATGATGTAGTAGGAAAATACGTGGAGCGCCTGTTGGGATTTTCTATCCCCCAAGCGTCACCGCCCCCCAAAACGCCGGAAAGACACTATCCTTCTCAATCAGAAGGAATTACCATGGACTTCTTAAAAGAAAACGGGATATAGAGCCCCACCACCCAGAAAACGCCAAAGGAGAGGAAAAAGATGGAACAAACCTATCATTCTATTGAAGAAGCTTTAGAAGACCTGCGAGCCGGAAAAATCATTTTAGTTACAGATGACCCGGACAGGGAGAATGAAGGAGATATGATCTGTGCTGCCGAATTTGCCACCCGGGAAAATATCAACTTTATGGCATGTCACGCCAAGGGACTGATCTGCACACCGATGAGCAGGGAGTTTGCCGCAAAACTGGGCCTTCCGCCAATGGTAACGGAAAATACGGATAATCATCAGACAGCCTTCACCGTGTCCATTGATCACATAGACACATCCACAGGAATATCGGCTGCCGAACGTTCCTACACCATCATGAAATGTGTAGAAGAAGGTACAAAACCAGAAGACTTTCGCCGTCCGGGACATGTATTCCCTCTGATTGCCAAACCAGGCGGCGTATTAGTAAGAAACGGACATACGGAAGCTACCGTAGATCTTTGCCGTCTGGCCGGCCTGAAGGAATGCGGAATCTGCTGCGAGATCATGGAGGAGGACGGTACCATGATGCAGACAAAGAATCTGTGGAAGCTGGCAAAAGAATATAATCTGAAGTTTATTACCATAAAAGAACTTCAGGATTACTGCAGAATCCACGAAAAGCATGTGGTGCGGGAAGCCTGCGCCCATATGCCTACCCAATACGGACATTTCCAAATCTATGGTTATGTCAATGACATTTCCGGCGAACACCATATTGCACTTGTAAAAGGAGAGATTGGTGACGGTGAAAACGTCCTCTGCCGTGTTCACTCCGAGTGCCTGACTGGGGACACGTTTGGTTCCATGCGGTGCGACTGCGGAAAACAGCTCCAGACAGCCATGAAACTGATTGAGGATGAAGGCCGGGGAGTTGTGCTGTATATGCGCCAGGAAGGTCGGGGAATCGGGCTGATCAACAAGCTGAAGGCATATGAACTTCAGGAACAGGGCTATGATACCGTGGAAGCCAACGTAAAACTAGGCTTTGCCCCAGATCTGCGGGAATACTGGATCGGGGCTCAGATTCTCTCAGATTTAGGAGTAAAATCCCTGCGGCTTCTGACCAATAATCCTGAAAAAGTATATGGAATCCGCGATTTTGGTCTGGAAATACGGCAGCGGGTCCCTATTGAGATTCAGCCGCAGCCATTTGACGAATTTTACATGCGCACAAAGCAGACAAAAATGGGGCATATTTTCCATCACATTTTGTAAAGGACTCTGTGCTGTTCCCTATTAACAGCTTTACTACACAATCCCCAATTATGGGGCAAATAAGTTCTGCTCATAAGTATAAAATACAAGGAGGAAACAAAAATGAGAGAAATTCGTATACTAGAAGGAAAGGTTGTGGCTCCGGAAGGAATGAAAACAGCCATCGTGGCATCCCGCTTTAATGAAATCATTGTCAACAAACTCTTAGGCGGCGCTGTAGACGGCTTGGTACGCCACGGTGTAGAAGAAGAAAATATCACGGCTGTCTGGGTACCAGGCGCATTTGAGATTCCTACTGCAGCGGCTAAGCTGGCAAAATCAGGAAATTATCATGCGGTTATCTGTGTAGGCGCAGTGATCCGCGGGGATACGACCCACTATGACTATGTATGCAGCGAAGTATCTAAAGGCATTGCCCAGATAAGCCTGTCAACCGGAGTCCCTGTTCTCTTTGGTGTAATCACAACCGAAAACATTGAACAAGCCATTGCCCGCGCCGGCAGCAAGTCCGGAAATAAAGGCTATGACTGCGCTCTTTCTGCCGTTGAGATGGTAAATCTGATGGCACAGTTATAAAAATACAGTCAAATCACCTCAAACCAAACAAAAAAAGGCTCTTTCGGCCATTTTTTACATAGCCAAAAGAGCCTTACCTTTCCTAACTGCATCGGTTCAGTACCCTTTCCCGCCAAGCAGCTTCCCTAATTTTCAATAATTCCCAGCTTCTTCATGGCATATGCAATCCCGTCTTCCTCCACGGTTCTTGTGATAAATTCCGCATACGCTTCCAGCTCCTTATCATGTTTGCCCATAAGGACAGTGTGCTTTGCATATTCAAACATAGGCAAATCATTGGTACTGTCTCCAAACACATAGGCATTCTCCAAAGCGACACCATAATGCTCTAAAACCATCTTAATGGCCGTCGCTTTAGAATGCCCCTTCGGCACACATTCATAAAAATCATCTCCCCTGTCAATGACCTCAATATCCGGTTCCAAGGTTTTAAAAAATCCGGCTTTATCACTTTGCTCGTCTGCCATAACACAAAATTTATCATAAACATAGCTGTCATTTTCCCAGCCGTGCTCTGTCAGTATACCGCTTTCTGCCACAGCCTGTCTCAGTCTTTCTGTAGCCGGAATCTTAGACACCTGCTTCTGCATACAGCAGCTCTCCCATCCCTCCAGCACACCGTCCAGCCCATAAGCCAGAATATCCTTTTTAATACGGTTGCATCGCTCTAAGGAAATCTGATGATGATAGAGGGCTTTTCCCTCTGCCTCTATGTAAGTACCGCAGCCGCACAGGCAGCCGTCGGTTTCCACCTGCTTTAAAAACTCCCTTGTCAGGCAAAATGTCCTGCCGGAATTAATAAACACCAGATGCCCCCTCTTTCTCGCTTTTTCAAGGGCGCGTACCGCACTGTCCGGCACTGTACGGGTAATTTCACTCAATAACGTTCCGTCAATATCAAAAAATAAAGCTTTTCTGTCCATTCTTTTCCTCCCAATCCGTTTTTTGCCGGCAAGGTAAGACTCCTTTACCGGCTTTAATTAATTGTATGTTTCACATGATTTATCATTTTACCTACATTTTCAGATACATTAATGGGTATTAATTTAGTATTTTTATGACTCTTTTGAAATACAACAAAAATTTCATGCGCAAATCCCTGACCAATTTCTGTAATTCCGTCAAAATCCAATTCTATTTCCTGAAATTTCTCGAAACGATTGCATAATCTCTTTGCTTGCGATCTCGATACGGGGTATGTTTCATATATATTTTTAATTGGTATGTGAGTTCTTGTAAATCCTCCATCAATATTAGAAAACATGTTAAATACCTCCATCAAATTTTTCTTGCTAAAATTCGATAATTCCATATAAATAAGAGTTCCTTTTCTATGTTTCCAATCCTTTAAAGCCCTTGTATCTTCCAGGTTTCTTACCGCTTCACTATATTTATCATGTGTAAATATTTTCCCATCAGAAATTGCTGCAAATCTGTCCAATACTCTCGATGTGAAAAATATCCCTTCTCCAGAATGATTGTTTGAATCTGTGGTTAATTTCCCTTTAAACAACTCATTAACAGCATCATCCAATAATTCATAACCATAAAAATCTTTTATCTTTCTAAAAATACCTATGCCAACATCATCAATCAATAATGTTGTAGAAACAAAATTCTGGAAAATTGATAACATTACCACTTCTGCTTCCGAATGATCTATCGCATTATTCATCATCTCCATAAATGAGTATTGCCATATCTTTTGAATGTTATCCGGAAATTCCATTATGTATTTACTTACATATTTCTCATATATTAAATCCTCATCCCTTAGTTCTCCTCTTAAACGATTTAACACGAATGTTTCTGAAATCTCTACAAGCCCATATTTATCCTTATCCTTTTTTATAATTTTTTGATCTTCCATTTCATGAATATATCTATATGCAGTATTTAACGATATGTCAAATGTCTCTGCTGTACGTTTTGCAACATTTGCTCCATCCTCACTAATCTTCTCTAAAATATACCTTTTTATCTGATTTCGTTTTTCTTCGGTAAAACTCATCTCTCTCCCCCTCTTTAACTATATTTTTCATTTTTTTAACTATAACACTTTTCTATCTCTCTGTAAAGTTAAAAAGACAAAAGAATCCCCTGTGAACAGTAATGATTGTGAAGGAAATCCGTTTGCTCAATCTTAATTCCCTCTTGCCCCTCCCTTACCTGGTTTATAATAACATCGGCTGCCAATTCCGGAAGGAGTGCGGCTCTGCCGTATCGGAGGCGTCCGATCTCACAAGGAAAATACACTCCAAAGAAATAAAAAATAGGATCAAATCCACAATGAAAGGAGTATTCATATGGCATTATCAGATACTGCTGTAAAACTCTTTAAAGGCAATAAAACCAGTTTTGGTGTATTATTTAGAGCAAAAAGATTTTGGCGTAAAGATCTGCACCTTCCAGGACAAGATAAAAGTAAATATTTACGGGGATTTTATAAGTGTATGATTACACGGATGTGGATAGATGTTCTGTACATTTATCTATATTTCCTCAGAAGTGCAAATGAAAACCGCCTAAAATGCCCATATTTAGCAGAAATCACGTATTCTCAGGACAACAAAAAAGCGGGTGATGGGAATCGAACCCACGTATCCAGCTTGGAAGGCTGGTGTTCTACCATTGAACTACACCCGCATGATAAATATGAACTTATTTTCCTGCGCAATCGGGGTGACAGGATTCGAACCTGCGACTTCCTGGTCCCAAACCAGGCGCTCTAGCCAAACTGAGCCACACCCCGAAACATGGAATGCTGCCATCCCGCACAATCAACACTTGTTGACCAACGCAAGAATTATTATACAACAACCATTCCATTTTGTCAACCAAAAATTTTCCTTAAAACACCAAAAAATTTCCTGCACAGCTTCCAAAGCTCATGCTCCTGATTTTCCCCGGCAAAGCATCGATCCGCCGGATACAATTCCTCCGGTCTCAGTACGCTTTGCCGGGTGTCAGGAAACAAAGTGCCGCTCATAGCGCACACTTCCATCCTCCTCCATATACATAATCATATAGGAAGGTTTGCGCCCTTCCTGCCGCGGATAAGACAAGCTTCCCGGATTCAATATGGTTATTCCGCCCCGTTCCTCTAAAAACGGACGATGGGTATGGCCATACATGGCAATATCACATTCCCGATCCAAAGCCTCCTGATAAATCCCCTCTATCCCCAGAGATACATTATAATAATGCCCATGTGTCAGCAAAATTCTATGTCCCCTTAGCTCCAGCTCCAGCTCTCTGTCCAGGGAAGAAAAGAAATCATTATTTCCCATAACCATTTCCAGGCGGCAGCCTTCATTGACCCACTCTCCGATCAATACCTCGCTCCCCTCAGAATCACCCAGATGAATCAGCATGTCAAGAGGCTTTTCTTCCTCGATTACCTGTTTCAGATTATCATCCTTCCGGTGAGTATCACTCACAATTAGTATTTTCATCAGGATTCCTCCCCAAGAATTTGTCTCAGCTCCGCTTTCATCGCCTCCAGCGCCTTGCCCCTGTGGCTGATCTTATTTTTCTGCTCCATAGTCAATTCTGCCGAAGTGACCCCATATTCCGGAAGCATCAGAATCGGATCATACCCAAAGCCTCCGCTTCCCGCCGGCTCCATGGCTATCATCCCCTCCATGGAAGCCTCCGTGTGGATCACCCTTCCGTCCGGAAGCACTGCAGCGATATTACAAATAAAACGAGCCGCCCGTTCCTCTCCTTTGGCATCCTTCAGCCGTTCAATAATATTCCGGTTCTTAATCTCATATGAGGTATCCTCCCCCATATACCGCGCAGAATAGATCCCCGGATCTTTGCCTATATAATCCACTTCCAGCCCGGAATCATCTGCCAGTACAATATCCCCTGTACACTGCCAGACTGCCCTTGCCTTAATCTCTGCATTCTCACCAAAGCTTTTTCCGTTCTCCACAATCTCCGGATCTGCCCCGGCTTCCTTCATGGAAAGAATCTCACATCCCAAATCTCCCAAAATCAGACGGATTTCTCTCATTTTCCCTGCATTTCCGGTAGCAAATATTATTCTGTGCTTCATCTCATCCTCCGCATTTTGCAACCACTCCAATATTCCTGAAAGCTCTGAAACGCTGCCTTTCAAATACTCTTGGTATTGTTTAAACCGTCACCGCATTTTACGCGGCTCTAAAACTACCTGATAGCTGTGTATGCCTTCAGGCAAATATTACAGCTCTGATTTTCCTCCGCACTGGCCCAATATTTTCCCTCATAGCTAATATAGCCTTCGCCATCCTCCAGATCGATCCGGCTCTTATTGTCCTCTGCATCATACTCGATGGCAATGGGATGAATCGTCCCTGGCGTGGTCAGACAGATCATCACGGCAAAACGCTCCCCTGGCTTTACATGCACCATTTCCTCCAGCGAAACCGTATAATACCCTGCATGCTTTAATTTTCCTTCTGCCAAAGGTTTCCCTTTATTTCTCAACGCCGAAACCGCCTTCTGCGGCACATCCTGCAGTACATATACCTGATAGGCAGTATTGGGGCCTGTGGCGTAAAAGCCTACTGCCGTCACCTGCTCCTCTCTCTCTGCCGTATAAACGTTAGCAGCCCACGCAGTATCCTCTCCATATCCAATCTGCCCTACCCAGCCGCACAGATCACTTTGATAGATACCATCATAATTGTCCGGCTCCTCCACTGCCGTGTAGGCTATATTGGTTTGGCCTAAATTCCCGTCATAATAAGACACATAGAAAAAACCATTGTCCCCAAATTCCGTTCCCCAGCTATTCTCGCATAAAAATGCCCCGTTTCCCTCTGCCTTTCCCCCAAAAGCTTCCTTTGGAAAATCATCATCCCATCCCACAATCACCACATCATGATTGGGGGTAGTTTTCTTTGGATAACAATAAGCGCTTGCAGCCGGGTTATAATACTCTGACTGGCCTTTTCCGTTTTGAATGGTCGTATAGAGAGAGCTCTGAACCCCGCCGCAGGCCAATATGGTCCTCTTGATTTCTTCCAGATTTCCCTCTGGCAGAATCCGAATTTCCTGCACATGCTTCACAGGCATTAAACCCTCCGGAGAAATACCATCCCCATAAGGATCCTGTTCTTCTGTAACAGGTCCCTGCCATGACAGAAGGTATGCCATGGACATGGTATATTCCCCGCCGTTTTCCTGGCCCAGAATAAAATTAGGATTGTGAGACATGTGATCCTCTGAAAAATCCCAGGCTTCCTCTGGAAGCAGGGCATTCTCCAATGCCAGCAGAGAAGAAAATGCCCAGCAGGTTCCCAGCTCTCTCTGATCCTGAACCGGAGCCGTGCGCCCATCCTTCCTGGCATCATAATGAGACGGCAGCGGAATGTCATTCTCCAAGATCTGATAAATCCTATTTTGGCGCAGTGCACGATTCCTCCGTTGTATCATGCGCAGCGCCTCCCCTGCCATATTCCCGCCTTCTCTGCCTTGTATGGCTTCTATTCCATAGTGTGCCGGTTGACCTGACCGTTCCTCTGTATTCCATTCCGGACCTCCGTCAGCTCCATCCAGACCATACTCCTTTGATTCTCCCCCATTCTTATTTCGAACCGATTTTCTCGGTTCTCCTGTACTTTCCTTCCAGACAGATTCCCCTGATTCTTTGCTGCTCCCATGCCAGTCATATTCCCCCGGCTCGTCTTCGCCCCCATTCCGGACTCTGACCTCATCCGGGTTATCCTTCCTCTGGCCTCCTCCTGCTTCCCTTGCCCAATCTTCCTCTGTATTCTCCCCAATGCCGTTTCCTGCTCTGTCTGCCTGCCCCCCAATCAGGCTGCATCCCCACAAAATCATTACCGCCGCACACGCCGCGCCCCAAAGCCGAAGCCGTTTAACCCTTGAGTCCATAGTCCACCTTCCGCTTTGGCGGCTTTGGTCCTAAAAACTGATAGTAATAGGTTTTCATCATCCCATTGTAAATCTTCCGATTCCTGTCCGCCTTACGTCCTATATATTTCTCCACATCCTCATATGCAGTGATAATATATGCAGACCAGGCATCCAATGCCTGATATTGCCGCCCTAATTGGGTATACAATGCTGGAAGATTTTCCTTCTCCTCAAGCCTCTCCCCATAGGGAGGATTTGTTATGATAAATCCGTACTTTTTCGGATGGCTCAGCTCTGCCACAGCCCTCTGCTGAAAATGAATCAGATGCTCCACCCCTGCTGCCTGTGCATTGGCCCTTGCTGACCGGACAATGTCTCCATCCACATCATAGCCCTGTATATCCACAGACACGGTATCGTCTACCAGCTCTGCAGCCTCATCCATAGCCTCATACCAGCATTTTCGAGGGATCAGCTCCTTCCAGTCTTCCGCCAGAAAGGACCGGTTCATCCCCGGTGCGATATTTGCCGCTATCATTGCTGCTTCAATGGGAAATGTACCGCTGCCGCAGAAGGGATCCACGAATATGCGGTCCTTTCTCCACGGGGTCAGCATAATCAGCGCCGCTGCCAGCGTCTCCTCAATAGGCGCTTTGCTGGTCCGTTTCCGGTACCCTCTTTTGTGGAGAGATTCTCCGGTAGTATCTAAGCCTACCGTCACCTGATCCTTATATAAAAATACCCGCAGCGGGTAGCTGCTTCCCGTCTCCGGAATCACCTCCCTGCCATAAGCCTGCTTCATCCGCTCCACCATGGCCTTTTTCATCACAGACTGAATATCTGTGGGACTAAACAGCCTGCTTTTTACAGAGCCGGCCTTTTTTACCCAGAATTTCCCGTCATGCGGTATATAGTCCTCCCAGGCAATGGCCTTTGTTCCCTGAAAAAGCTCCTCAAAGCTAACAGCCCGAAAGCTTCCGGCCTTAATCAGGATCCTCTCTGTCGTCCTAAGGAAAATATTAGCTCGGCAGACTGCCTCTGCATCTCCCAAAAAGGTTACTCTTCCGTCCTCCACCTGAGCAATCTCATATCCCAAATCCAAAATTTCCCGTTTCAGCACTGCTTCCATGCCAAAATGGCAGGGCGCCATCAGTTCATAAATCCTGTCTGCCATACTCGCCTCTCTTTAAAATGTCAGTGTTTTCACTGTATTTCCCTCAAAATCCAGAATTTTAAACACCTTTTCCTCTAAAATACCATAGGTGGCCGGATTTCCGCCTTTTGGTATGGATACAGACCCCGGATTCACAACATAATAATCCCCAAAGGTCTCTGCCCTCAGCAAATGGGTATGTCCATAGATCAAAATATCCCCCTTCTTCATAGGCGGCAGATTCTCAGGATGGTACACATGACCATGAGTTGCATAAAATGTCAGACCGTTTAACACCAAAAATCCATAATCTGCCATAACCGGAAATTCCAGCACCATCTGGTCTACCTCTGCCTCACAATTCCCCCTCACCGCAATGATCTCACTCTTTATGGCATTCAGCATGGCAATGACCTCTTTGGGCGCATACTCTTTTGGCAGATCATTGCGAGGGCCATGATACAAAATGTCTCCCAACAAAATCAGCCGGTCTGCGCCAGACCGACGGTATTCTTCCAACAATCTTCGGCAATACCACGCTGAACCATGGATATCCGATGCAAACATATATTTCATTTGATCTCTTGTTCCTTTCCCTTCGTCAAAATACGAAATCACTTTGAAAGTCCCATCGCCGGAGGCGATTCCAATCAGGTATTCCAATTGCGCCCGCCAAAACTTCATATTTGATGGTGCATCCATAGCCGGGCGCATGGAGGTTTCCTGTCCTTCCATTGTAATAGTACTATTTTATAGCCTGCTTATACGGTTGTCAACGAATTTTCCATGTGTTTTTCTACCGCACCAGATATTTTCCCCGATATGCCTCGATCCCTCCGCAGATATCTGCCGCCTGATACCCGTAACGCGCCAACTGCTTTGCCGCCAGCATACTGCGTGGTCCCCGATAACAATATAAAATAATCAGGCGATCTGCCGGCAATTCTCCTACCCTTTCCCAAAATTCCTCATCTGGTATGTTGACCGCCCCTTGTATATGAGCCTGGGCATAGGAATTTCGGTCCCGCATATCTACCAGGTAAATCCACCTGTTTTCATCCAGATATTGCTCCAATTGTGCTGCGCTGATTATATACCACATCGCTTACCCCTATTTATCATTTTACTGCCAGTATATGTAGAAAAGCCGTTCCTTGTCCCGGAACGGCTTTCTGTCTGATTTTAATCGTGTTCTTCTTACAAAAAATGCCCAGCAGACTTAGCGGTTGCTGTTCTGGCTGTTGTTGCGGCTGCTGTTCTGATTATTGTTCTGGCTGTTGTTCTGGCTGTTGTTGCGGCTGCTGTTCTGGTTATTGTTCTGGTTATTGTTCTGGTTGCTGTTCTGGCTGCTGTTGCGGCTGTTATTGCAGTTCTTGCTGTTATCCATATTATTGTAATTGTCTTTCATGATAGATACCTCCTGGTTTTCTCGATTAAATTTGTTACAGGAGTAGTATGGCGTATTTCCTTTAGATTATTCGTACCCGTCAGATATTTTGAAACATTTTTTAAAATGCTATTTCTATTTGCTTTTTGTGTACAGATTTAGTATAATCAATATGGAAGAAATTGATTTCCCTTAAATCAATTTCTTCAGCCTTATTAATTATTTATACTCCCCTCAAAAAGCCAGGCAGCTCCCCTGCCTGGCTTTTTCTTAAAAACTATCGCCAAATAGCTTGCAGGTTGTACCGATTGCACAAGCTATTTGGCGACAGCTCCTTAACTCTTATTCTGAACAGAAAGCTTGTCCCATCTTCAGGGAGTGACATTCCCTTCCAATTTATCCTAATACATTCGTAATCTTCACCGGAGTCCGATAGTTCCAATTAGAAATCTTAATTCCTGTTGTATACGTAGAAGCGTGTACAATCTGTCCGTTGCCGATGTACATTGCCACATGGTTGATCCTGGATCCATTTCCATAGAAAATCAAATCCCCGGGCTGCATCTGATTGGCATTGATGGCCACTCCCTGAGTAGACTGGGTAACAGAAGAACGATTCATACTCACGCCTGCTCCATACTGCATCACATACTTCACAAACCCGGAACAGTCCGCTCCTGTATGAGGATCATTTCCGCCGGCACGATACGGACCGCCTACAAACTGCAGTGCATAATTCACCACGCTCTGACGCTTGCTGGCCACCTGTGCCGCAGCGGCAGCCGCTTCTGCCTCAGCCGCCTGCGCTGCTGCCTCCTCACGCCGTCTGGCCTGAACGGTCAGATCCGGACCCGAATTGGAAGTATCCTCCCTCTCACTGCCAGCCACCTCCAAAACCGGAGAATCCTCATCTATATCTTCATCCTCTGTCTCAAAGCCTGCGTTTTCGTTCGCCTCCACCATAATTGGCTCTGCATGTGAAACCATGGGCTCTCCCCACATGATTATCCCTGTTGTCATCATCGCCGCTGTTATGTATAATCCGAACTTTTTCATTTTACAACTCCAATCCTTGACATTGTTTTTTTAAGAATCAATTTCAAAATATTACATAAATGTTAAATCTTGTTACAAGTGCATTATACAATTAAAACTTTTTTCCGTCAACCCCTTCCAGTAAAAATTTTACAAATTATTAATAAAATGTTACACCTCGTCATAATTCAAGTTTTCCCAAAAGAAAAAGAGCCTGACATCAGACTCTTTTTCTTTGCATAGCTCCTTCTGTCATCACCCCGGCCCCTGCCTGCCCTTTATCAACCACATGACAAACAGCACTACCATGATTACCGGAAGCAGCGGAATCACGATACTTAAAATCCCGCCTATCACCATCAGAACCAGCATCACAACACCGATCACAACCAGAAGTCCCAAAAGCTTCCAGTACCATTTATTTAAATCATAATACCGGAAATTCCCGCCCTGACCGTAGCTTTGACTTCTGGCAGCCTGTTCCATCCTGTCATTCCGGGCAGAGGCATAGCTGCCTCCATAGTATCCGCTGCCTGCAGACTCATATTCCTCATAGGCTCCTTCACCGGCTCCAGGCGTAGCATCTATAATCGTCCGGGCAATCAGCCTGGGGCTTCCCAGCTCATCCATGATTTCCCTCTCGGATCGTCCCTTTTCCATCTCTGTCCGGATATATTCCTGATAATATTGCAGGTTATCCCGCACAACCTCCGGCGGTACCTCACCGGAAAGTGCACTGCGCAGTCCCTGCAGAAACTCCTCTCTGTTCATTCCTGTCTCCTTAATCCTTTGACATCTGTTCCTTAATATCCCCCCGCCTGTAAGCAGCTACCAGCTCCTTCAAATCCGCAATCCGCTCCTGCAGCTCGGCTCCTTTATCCGTATCTGCCACCATTACCCGGTTCTTCATCTTTTCTACAATGGATACCTTGGGCGTACTCTCCTTCTTCGGGTCAAAGGGCTTATGCTCTGCCAGAGCCAAATGATGAGAATTGTAAATCAAGGTATATCCTGCAATTCCTGTATGCCTCTGATATGCCTTAGAAAGCCCTCCGTCAATAATATACAGCCTTCCCCCTGCCTTCACCGGAGTCTCTCCGTCCTTGATTTTCACCGGAACATGGCCGTTGATAATATGAGTTCCTTCACCGGAAAGCCCGAAATCTACCAGGATTCTCTCACACACCTCCACCTGGTGACTCAACTGATAATAGGGGTTCATCCGCTCCTTATGGGCCGCCTTATCCTCCACGAAATAATGCTCAAAGGTAGTCATCCGGTCCTTTCCGAATACTGGGGACTTGGCTCCGCACCAAAGGTACCACATCAAGTCTCTGGCCCTGCCCTTCTCCGGATCCTCCTCCTTCAGAAAATATGCCTTCTGAACCTGCTCCCCAATATAGTCCACCAAAGCCTTTCCGCTCAGAAGCCTCCCATCACAGTCCATGGTCTCAAAGCTTCCGTCCTCTCTCATGGGAATACACCCATGATACAACAGATTCCCATTATAGCATTTGTACAAAGCTCCATTGGAATACAAGAAGCGGATGTGCTTGTGAAGCAGGCCGCTGTGCTTAAAGGAAAGCGCCAATGTATGAAGAAGCTCCTGTTCTTCCTTTGTCAGCTTCAGCGGATCAGCCGGATCAATGGTCGGGAAATCCATATCCAGCATAGGATGCTCCTTTCCTCCTATCATTACAATACCCTTCTTATAGTCCACTGCCTCCAAAAGCAGCCGATCCCTCATCTCATATTCCGGATGGCGTTTAATGATCTGCCCCTCTACTTTAAACTGAATGACAGCAATCGCCTTATGCATCTTAGCCACCAATCCCGGGTCCACCACATCATATATGTTTTCATCCAAGATCTTGGGGGTAAAGCGGCTGCACGGATCATCCTTATATACCCGTGCCGCAAACATAGAAAGCGGACGCAGATTAATCCCATAACCATCCTCCAGCACATCAAAGCTGTTATAGCTGATGGCAATCCTAAGCACATTGCAGACACATGCCTCATTCCCGGTAGCTGCCCCCATCCAGGAAATATCATGATTCCCCCACTGGATATCCACATCATGAAAACGCATCAGCTCGTCCATAATAATATCTGCCCGAGGCCCCCGATCAAAAATATCCCCGATAATATGCAGGCTGTCAATCGTCAGATTCTGAATCAATACGCAAAGAGCTGCAATAAATGCATCAGCCACCTGCGTATCAATCACAGTATGAATGATCTCCTCATAGTATACCCGTTTATTCTCATCACTGTAATCCACATGCAGTAATTCGTCAATAATATAGGCAAATTCTTTAGGCATCTTCTTTCGAACCTTAGACCGGGTATATTTAGAAGAAACCTCTTTACAGATTCGAACCAGCCGATAAATGGTGATCCGCTGCCAGTCCTCTGTATTCCCGTCATTATGAGTTAGTCTTGCCAGATTCCGTTCCGGATAATAAATCAAATTTGCCAGCTCTACCTGTTCTGCCTCCGGAATAATATGTCCAAAGGTATCACGGATTTTCTCCCGGATAATTCCTGATGCGCTGCGGAGAAGATGGATAAACGCCTCATACTCACCATGAAGATCACTGAAAAAATATTCTGTTCCTTTCGGAAGCCCGCTGATAGCCATCAGGTTTATGATCTCACTGGATGCTGCCTTCACACTCGGATAATCTCTTGCCAATAATTTTAAATATGCCAAATCTCTCATATCTGCCTCCCAAACATTTTATAAGCTCTCCCAAAATACCCCTCTGCTGCTTCTTGACAGCTGCTTCTATAGTATCATATCTTTCCAATATTTCACAATGAATTTTTCATGAACTTTTCTCATAGCTTTTCTCTTTTCAAAAAAAAGCTTGCCAAATTCCCTCTTATCGCTTATAATAAGGGCCATGGAGATATAGCTCAGCTGGGAGAGCATCTGCTTGACGTGTAGAGGGTCGTAGGTTCGAGTCCTATTGTCTCCATTATCCGGTAGGATGTGTCTCCGGACCTTCTTATCGGATACCCCCCCCCCCCAAAAAAAACGGGATTCTGCACTTGGCAGGATCCCTTTTTTCATAACGGTTCTCAATATCAAACGGTTATTGGGAGCTTTCAGTAACCCCTTATTCAAGATAATACTGCTCAAAATTCGTTACAGTTCACGGGGCGGGGAAAACCGGACGAAAATAGTCTTACAGGCAAGCATGACATCTGTTTTCCTCCATCTTTCCCCGCCCCGTGAACTGTAACCAAAATTCTCAAAGGAGGTTCCCCATGGAACAGCTATATGTATTCGGCACAGGCAATGCTGCCGTCACCCACTGCTACAACACATGCTTTGGAATCCGCGACAACTCCAACCGCTTTTTTATGGTAGACGCCGGTGGCGGCAATGGAATTCTCAGGATTCTTGAGGATATGAAGATTCCCTTTGAACAGATCCACGACATTTTTATCACCCATGAACATACCGACCATATTTTGGGCATTGTTTGGATGGTACGCTTTATTGCCACACGCATTAAGACCGGCCTATATGACGGGGACCTGAATATTTATTGCCATGAGGATCTGGCTCCTGTCGTGGACACCATCTGCCGTCTGACCATTCAGAACAAGCTTTACCAATTGATTGGAGACCGCATTCACCTGGTTCCGGTTCATGACGGGGAAACCCTTCCTATCCTGAATTATGATGTAACATTTTTTGACATTCACTCCACAAAAGCACGGCAATTCGGCTTTACCACTCTCCTGGAAAATCATCGCCGCCTAACCTGCGCCGGCGATGAGCCTTATAATCCTGTCTGCCGTCCTTTTGTAGAGGGAAGCGACTGGCTCCTTCATGAGGCATTTTGCCTGTACAGTGAACGGGAAATCTTTAAACCCTACGAAAAACACCACAGCACGGTCAAAGACGCCTGTGAGCTTGCCAGCGAGCTTCAGATTCCTAATCTGGTTCTGTGGCATACCGAAGACCGTTCCATTAACAGCCGTAAAAAGCGGTACCTGGCAGAAGGAATCCAATACTACAACGGTAATCTGTATGTACCAGATGACCAGGAGATTTTGAACCTGTAATACAGTACAAAACACATCACACTCAGTCCGTCGCAGCACTGCCGACTGCAGCATTGGTTGAAATTACCCCAATCCTGCAGGACGGCAGTTCTGATTTTCTGTGATAATCACCTTTTCTCTCCGCATATACATACCTATAACACATTAACAATCTTAAAACAGGTTATACTAGTACAGCTTTGCCTAAATTCCGGTGAATCAATCACCCTCTATCAGCGCCCTTAAGCACACCTGCGAAGCCAGTCGCAGGCTCCACTACACCGTCGCTTCGCAGACAAAAGATGACACCGATATCAAGCAATTTATTCACCGAAATTTAAGCAATGCTGTATTAGATCATAAAAATGGAGGAACTCCAATGAAACTGCATCATTCCTGCCGCCCCCACACATTAAAAGCAGCTCCCCTGCTGGTTGTTGCGGAAATCCTGATTCTGTTTGTCCTGATTTTCAGGCTCCTTCCATCCTCTCCTCCTATTGCTGAGGAGGCATCTTCTTCCGTCACGACCGCAAGTGATTCCATTCCCAATGGCTTTATCAAATGGGTTGATTTTAATGTAACTGCCGATGCCATGCGTCAGGCATTACGCCTTGATGTAGACAGCTATAACCAGACTCCTCACTTAAACTGGCTGGAGCTTCTGGCCTTCCTGGGTGCCCGCTATGGCGGAGATTTCTCCCATTACCAGGCTTCGGATATGGATAACCTTGCTCAAAAGCTGAATGAAGGCGCCTCTATGGACGAATTGACCAAAGATATGAAATACTATTCCTATTATCTGGAAGCCTACAGCGCGGTTCTGGGAGGAATGGTAGGAACCTACGAAATCCAAATCCCCGATGAATCCTTCGGAGAGCCAAAATGGGTTACAAAATATGGACTGAAATCCTTCTCCCCTATTGCCAAAAACTATCCCTATAATGATTTTGACGACTTCGGTGTTTCCCGCAGCTACGGCTTCAAACGCCAGCATCTGGGCCATGACCTTATGGGGCAGGTGGGAACTCCCGTAATCGCAGTCGAATCCGGTTATGTTGAAGCAATAGGCTGGAACCAATACGGCGGCTGGCGGTTAGGCATCCGCAGTTTTGACAAAAAACGCTATTATTACTATGCTCATCTCAGAAAAAACTATCCCTACCACAAAACACTGCAGGAAGGCAGCTATGTCCAGGCAGGAGATGTAATCGGCTATCTGGGACGTACTGGTTACAGCCCCACGGAAAATACCAACAACATTGACCAGCCGCACCTGCATTTTGGGATGCAGCTCATCTTTGATGAATCACAAAAGGAGGGAAATAACGAAATTTGGATCAACTGCTATGAAATCACCAAATTCCTTACCATGAACCGATCCGAAACCATCAAAAACCAGGAAACGAAAGAATATTATCGGGTTTACCAAATGAAAGACCCCGCCGTTCCCGGCGGGGCCAACAGTCAGATGATTGAAAACTAATGATTCTTTAAATGGCCGCTGTCATCCAAAAGATAACCATCCGGGGTAGTGGTATTCTTGAGCATTGCCCCGGTTTGATCGTCCAGATAATACTTCTCCCCATTCCACTCAATCCATCCTGTAACCATATAACCTTCTTCATCAAAAAAATACCACTGCTTATCAATTAATTCCCAATCATTTTTTGTGTAGGTTCCATCGTCATGCTCATACCACCATCTCTCGTCTGTTATCTTCCATTTTCCCTTTACAGGAAGTCCCGGAGCCGTGCCGTTGCGGATGGCATCTGCCATATCAGCAGATATGGTAATCACCTCTGATTCCATCCATTTCCCCTTACTCTCCGTATTTTTTTTATTGACAGCCCGAACCTTCACACGATAAGAGCCTGGCTTACTCATCTGAGTAGTATAATCATAATAAACCTGATCCGTAGTCTGATAGACCGGCCCAACCCCTGTGTCATTACGGTACAAGCGCAGCTCATAGGAACCAGCGCCCTGTATCGCATCCCAGCTGGCATAACCTCCGTCTGTCAGCACCACCTCCGTCTCTGCCCCCAGCATCTCTTTCATGGGAGTAAGCTTTACCTGAAGCTTCAAAGTTTCCTTATTGTCCTGGGTAGCTGCCCTTACATACGTTGCACCGGTCAGTTTGACAGCGCTGGCCTTTGTCAGGGAAAAATAATAGCCGTCATCCGCACTTAAATAGATGATAATTTCCGGAACATCATCCTCCATCCACTCGAATCCAACATTTTCAATCTCATAATAATCAAAGGAATAATACTTTCCCCGAGTCGTAATCTCTATTTCCTCATCACCATACCGTTCTCCCAATTCAATATGGGATTCCACATCTATGCTGACCGAACTGATCTTTTTTCTTTTTACAGCAGCAAAGGAAGGAACAGCTATTATCCCTGCCATTGCTGCTGTAACAAAGAATATTCCACATATTTTTTTCCAATTATACACTTGTGATCTATCCCCCTTTTGGTACATTTTCAATTCACAATATTGATTATCGAAATAGCTGTATATTTTACTATTTCAGAATCATTTCCAGCCATCTGGCAAAAAATCCGTATGTTCTTCTCTATAACTGTATTACAAACCAGCCTCTGTGTCAATAAAATGGCGCAAACCGCATATAGAAAGGTATAAAATGTAATTGTCTGTCAGCCAGTTTCATAATCCCAAACTGCTGCAATACCAGATTTTTGGTCAAAAAATGCCCGAAATCCACCTTTTATTTCTAAAATGAATTTCAGGCATCCTTTTTTATTCAAAAATCATTTGGCATAATCTGTTGCTCGGGACTCACGAATCACATTAACCTTGATCTGTCCTGGATAATCCAGCTCATTCTCAATGCGTTTAGAAATCTCGTGGGCCATCAAAATCATATCATCATCACTCACTTGCTCCGGAATTACCATAATGCGTACTTCCCGGCCTGCCTGAATGGCAAAAGATTTATCCACTCCCTTAAAGGAATTCGTAATATCTTCAAGCTGTTTCAATCTGTTTGTATATGTTTCCAGAGTTTCCCTTCTTGCACCAGGTCTTGCAGCTGATATCGTATCAGCAGCCTGAATAATACATGCAATCAGGCTCTGCGGCTCAACATCGCCATGATGGGATTCCACGGAATTAATCACAATCGCCGACTCTTTATACTTTCTGCACAAGTCAGCGCCTAACTGAACGTGAGACCCTTCCATCTCATGGTCAATGGATTTACCTATGTCATGTAACAAACCGGCTCGTTTTGCCAAACGGACATCCACTCCCACCTCAGCAGCAAGAAGACCTGCCAGCTGAGCAACCTCCATGGAATGCTTTAAGGCATTCTGTCCGTAACTGGTCCTGAATTTCATCTTTCCTAAAAGCTTTACTAATTCTGGATGGATACCATGAATCCCCACTTCAAGGGTGGCAGCCTCTCCATCCTCCCGCATGTTAGCTTCTACTTCTTTCTGCGCTTTCTCAACCATTTCCTCGATCCTGGCCGGATGTATTCGTCCGTCTACAATCAGACGTTCCAGAGCAATTCTGGCAATCTCCCGCCGAATCGGGTCAAATCCTGACAACACAACCGCCTCCGGAGTATCATCAATAATCAGCTCCACGCCGGTCATGGTCTCCAAAGTACGAATATTTCTTCCTTCGCGGCCAATAATCCGCCCCTTCATCTCATCACTGGGAAGCTGTACCACAGAAACAGTAGTCTCTGCCACATGATCCGCTGCACAGCGCTGGATGGCAGTCACCACATAATCCCTGGCCTTCTTGTCCGCCTCTTCCCTTGCCTTGTTTTCCAAGTCTTTGACCAGGCGGGCAGTATCATGTTTTACTTCCTCCTCCACTGACTTCAGCAGATATTCCTTCGCCTGCTCTGTGGTAAGACCTGAAATTCTTTCCAATTCCTGCATTCCCCTGTCGTACAGAGTTTCCACTTCTGCACTCCGTTTGTTCAGGGCTTCCTCCCGGGCGGCAATACCTGCCTCCCTCTTTTCCATGTTTTCCGCTTTTTTGTCTAAATTTTCTTCCTTACTCAGTACACGTCTTTCATAACGCTGAAGCTCCGCTCGCCTTTCTTTTGTTTCTTTATCCAGCTCATTCTTAGTCTTTAAAGACTCTTCCTTCGCCTCCAGGAGAGCTTCTCGCTTCTTTGTCTCTGCCGTCTTTAGCGCTTCATCTATTATTTCCCTGGCTTTTTCCTCTGCGGTTCCAACCTTGCTCTCATACGTTTTGATCCGGTGGTTGATCGCGAGCTTCCAGATAATAAATGCCACAACTATCAGCACAACAACAAAAGCAAGCAAAATCACTGCTGCTGTCATCATACTGATTGACATCGCTGTTCTTGACACAGGAGCACCTCCTTATTTAGTTTTCATTGTACAAAGATACAACATCTCAATTTTAAACTGTTTTGTGCACTATGTCAAGTATAATAACGGCTTTTCGGATACAGTTCTCCGTAGACAATCTCCTGCTAAAGACGGCCTAGCCTTCCGCCAGCAAGCGATCCTCCTGTTCCTCATGCATCCTCTCCGTGGCTCTGCGAATTGCCTCATAGGAATATCCCCTGCGCCCCAGAGCAGCAGTCAGCCTGCGATATTGCCCCCATTCTACTGGTTCCCCCGGCTCATATCCCTTTTTCCTGAGCCACTGGACAATCTGAGCTTCCTCGTCCACCGGCATGACTGCCATCTCCGCGTCAATCAGCTCCTCGTCCACACCTTTTTGCTCCAGCTCGGCGCGAATCCTGCGAATACTTTTGCGGGAGGAGTAAGTGCGAATGTACTTTCGCACATATTCCCTGTCATCCACATAATGATATTCTTCTAAAAACGCCATGGTTTCTTCTATTTCTTCCGGCTGGTATTCCCTCTCTCTCAGCTTTTGCCGCATCTCCCCAGCAGTTTTATCCGATCTTTCCAGAAGATAAAGGGCACAGTCCCGAACTGGTCTGGGCTTTTTCACCCGCCTGGCTGCCTGCTTCTCTTGTCTCTGGTCATTCATCCTTTTTCTTCTTCTCCTCTGACGGCGCTGCTTCTTTTAATACTTCTTCCTTTGATGCTGCCCTCTTTGGCGCCGCTTCCTTTGATGCCACTCCTTTTGATGCCGTTTCCTTTGGTTCTGCTTCCTCCACAGGCCCTACTACATCTCCCTGCAGTCCATAATGCTCTCGCACCTTGCGTTCTATCTCTGCACAAACTGCCGGATTCTCCCGCAAATATCCTTTGGCATTCTCCCTGCCCTGCCCGATCTTTGCTCCGTTATAAGCATACCATGCGCCGCTTTTCTCCACAATATTTTCTTTTGCCGCCAAATCCAGAATATCCGCTTCCCGGGAAATCCCCTGACCAAACATAATATCAAACTCTGCTTCCTTAAAGGGCGGTGCAATCTTATTCTTTACCACTTTCACACATACATGATTGCCGATCATCTCTCCTGCCTGCTTTAAGATCTCCTTCCGCCGCACATCCAAACGCACAGAAGAATAAAACTTCAGCGCACGGCCTCCTGTGGTCGTCTCCGGATTGCCGAACATCACCCCCACCTTCTCACGAAGCTGGTTGATAAAAATCACGGAGCAATTCGACTTGCTGATCACGCCTGTCAGCTTTCTTAATGCCTGAGACATAAGCCTTGCCTGCAGGCCCACATGGGAATCCCCCATCTCACCGTCAATCTCCGCCTTGGGAACCAGCGCTGCCACTGAGTCCACAATCACAATATCCACTGCTCCGGAACGAACCATGGTCTCTGTAATCTCCAGTGCCTGTTCTCCGTTGTCCGGCTGGGAAATGTACAGATTGTCAATATCCACTCCGATATTCTTGGCATATACCGGATCCAGCGCATGCTCTGCATCAATAAATCCTGCTATTCCGTTCCGTTTCTGAACCTCCGCTACCATATGGAGCGCTACCGTGGTTTTACCGCTGGACTCTGGCCCATAGATCTCAATCACCCGTCCTTTCGGCACACCGCCAAGTCCCAGGGCTATATCCAGGCTGAGAGAACCTGTAGGTACCGTCTCCACATTCATATTCTTTCCGGAATCTCCCAGCTTCATAATAGAACCTTTTCCATAGGATTTCTCTATCTGTGTAATGGCAGCGTCCAATGCTTTTAACTTGTCATCCTTATTCATATTACCCTCCACACGAACAAATGTTCTCTTTCTGTTTTTATCATAGTACATTCTTCTGGAAATGTCAACTTATTTTTACGGCAAATACTGATTTCAGCAATGATTTCTTTTCTGCAATGGCATCACTCTCCTTTTTCTATCATAATCTGCTTTCCTCCCAATATCAAACCGCAATATAATGGAATTCTGGCGACATGCCGGATAAAAGGCGGAACCGCCTTTGAATCACTTCTTAAACTATACCACAGCCTGATGGCCGATGTCAAATAGGAAAATCATTTCTCGTCCTGATCTTATGTTGCCTGTACCGGGACAGGCCCACTCCTGCTCAATCGTCAGACAAAAAATCCCTTGGCAGCCTTCACCTGTCGGCCTAAAATAAAATCACCCTCTGACACCTGACATGCCAGAGGGTGTTCCTCTTTCTCTCCCTTTTATTCGCGAAAATACCGTTCCATAACCTCCCCTGCCGGCATTTCCTTCCCAGTGAACAGCTTAAAAGCCTCAGCACCCTGCCACAGCAGCATCCCGATTCCCGGAACCGTCCTGCAGCCTGCTTCCTTTGCCTCCACGATCAGCCTGGTCTCCCTTGGGTTATACACCACATCCGTCACTGCCAGACCTTTATGGAAAATACTCCTGTCCTCAATCAGCGTCTCCCCGTCCCCAGGCTTCATTCCCACCCTGGTTCCATTGGTAAAAATATCACTTTCTCTAATCTCGTGATAAAATCTTTCTTTATCTGCCAGATCATAAAGCTCCACCTTACACCCAGGCACATTTCTATGGATTTTCTCCACTGTTTTTACCGCATTTTCCCAAAAATCATCCCTGATGGCAAAGATCGACATTTCCTGCATACCCTCCAAGGCCGCAGTAATTTCAATGGCTGTAGCTGCGCCCCCGGATCCTGCAATGGTCATTTTTTTGCCCTTCATTTCCACCCCGTTCTCCCGGCAGTTGCGCACCCATCCATAGCCATCCGTATTATACCCAACAAACCTTGTCTTGTCCTTCACTACCGTATTCACTGCCCCGATCAGCTCTGCTGCCTTTGAAAGCTCGTCACAGCACACGGCGGCAGCCGTCTTACAGGGCATGGTCACATTAAATCCCATCACATTAAGAAGGCGCAGGGCCTCAAAAGCCGCCCGCGTTTCCTCCTCCTTCACGTCAAAAGCCAAATAAGCCCCGTCCACTCCCATTTTCTGGCAGCTATAATTCTGCATAGCCGGGGACCCGGAATGTCCCACCGGGCTTCCAATCAAAGCCAGCAGCCTGGTATGTCCGCTGATCTCCATCTCCTGCTCCTCCTTCTTTTAATCCGTCCGCATTGTAATCGTACATCCATACCCTATAATGACCGGATTCTTCCCTTCTCATCACCGGCAGATCCCCTTCTCATCCCCCTCCAGCATCAAGGTAAAAGGCCCGTCATTAACCAGCTCCACCTTCATATCTGCCCCAAAGCTTCCGCACTCCACCTTCCCTGCAAAGGTTCTGCATTGCGCTGTAAAATACTCATACAACATGTTCGCCTTCTTAGGGTCCCCTGCCTTTACAAAGCTGGGACGATTCCCCTTATGACAATCTGCATATAAAGTAAACTGGCTGACTACCAGAATTTCTCCTCCCACATCAGCCAGGGACAGATTGGTCTTTCCATTCTCATCCTGAAAAATTCTCAGTTTACAGATCTTATCTGCCATCCGGTCCGCCGCAGCCTCTGTATCGGTCTCTGCCACCCCCAGCAAAATCAAAAATCCCTTTCCGATTTCTCCAATAACCTCTCCTTCCACTCTCACACTGGCTTGAGATACTCTCTGTACCACTGCTCTCACAATCCCAATCCTCCTCTATGCAATGAAACACGCCGCTCTGTCTTATCGGAACACCATCTTCAGATACTCCACCAATGTCTCTGTGGCTTCCTCCCGGTACACGATTTCTCTGGTCAGCACCGGATAATCCGTAATCATATTATCTACTCCCAGAAGCCGGAGCCTTTCCATCTCACTCTTGGTATTGACTGTCCACACATGAACCCTCATACCTCTCTCATGAGTACGCTCCACTACCTGTCTGTTGACAAAGCTGGCCCGAATACTGATAAAATCCACTATATCATTAAAATAAAGGTCTCCATAAGCTGCTGACAGAATATACCCGGTGCGCAGCTCCGGCGATGCCTGCTTCATTCGCTCCAGGTAGTTTATGCTGGTGGAAGACACAACACACTGCTCCTCCATGCCCCACTCCCGAATCAGCTCCACAACCAGCTCCGGAAGCATACTGTCCTGTCCTACGTTTTTCACCTCGATATTCAGGTTGATCTTTCCCCTGCAGAACTCCAGCACCTGCTCCAGACACGGAATCGGTTCTCCTGCAAACTCCGGGGAAAACCAGCCGCCCACCTCCAGACCCTGCAGCTCCTCCCACGTCATAGAAGCAATGGTCCGGTTCACCCCTGCCACTCTTTTTAATGTGGTGTCATGTCCCAGCACCGCCACTCCGTCTTTTGTCAGCTGTACATCCAATTCCACAAAATCCGCCATGTCCTCTATAGCCGCCTCAATGGCCGCTATGGTATTTTCAGGCGCCCTTTTTGAACTGCCTCGATGAGCCGTAATCCGCGTCTCAAAAAATATATCATCTGATATGGCAAACCCATGATAAACCATATCAAGAATACATAAAAGCGCCGCTGCTGCAATCATCGACGCCATCACTGCCACTCTCATCTTCACTGCAGGATGTCTGGAAAGCTCCATGTCTTGATGCGGCTTTTCTGGATTCTTAGGATCCCCGTAAGTGCAATACATTGCTCCTAAAGCCCCATAATCTGCCACAACCAAAAAAATCCCGCCCAAAAACAGCATTCCCTGCTCAATCCGCTCTGTCACCATCAAAAGCACTGCCATGGCAAGATTTTTCTGAGCATACAGAACCACAGACACGGCAGCAGCAAACACTGCCAAAAGATATACCATTATCACAGCAAATGATACAGCCAGGTTGCACATTACCAAAAATGCTACAATCTTCCCCCTATGCTCCTGCACAATCCTCTGGCTGTTTTTCCGCGCCTGGAAAAATTTCTGCCGGCTTGCCATACATCCATATAAAACAAAAACGGCAGGAAGCGATGCCAAGGTACACAGAGCCAGAAAAAAAACGACTGCCCACGGCACCCATCCGATTCCCATCATTTCCTTAATCACAAAATTTACAGGGCGAATATGAGAAAGGCATCTGCCCACAGGAAGCAGATTCACCACAAGAAAATGAGCAGCCAGCACCAGGCAAAGTCTCCAGTTTTTCCTGTAAATTTCCTTCGCCGCCTTATGCAGCCCGCCCCAAAAAATACGAAAGGGGGTCAGCGTCTGTTCACAGGCCGACCCCCAAAAGGCTGTGACCAGCCCGGCGCACTCCAGTAAAACAAGCAAAAATCCCGCTATGCCGATCAAAAGAAGCGCCGGTATGGTCCACGGACGCACCAGAAAATCTCCAAAATTAGATGCTGTCAGATAGCTGTATCCTGCCATTGTAAGCGACCACCGCAGAATCCGGTTTGCCAGACGCAGATATACCGGCAGCATAATTCCTCGATACAAAAGCTCAAACAAAAGAACATTTCCCAGATTCTGCCGAACCATCTGCCATGTTTCTTTTGTTAACGCCTTCATTGTAACTTCACTCTTTCTGCTCCTCCCCCAGCGATGCAATCATTTGATTCAGAGAAAACATTTTATCGTCCAGCATATCCACTACAGCCGCACATGCCTTCAGCTCTGCCTGCACGCTTGCAGGGGCGTTTCCTTCAAATTTGTAATATATCTTGTGTTCCAGACTCGCCCAAAAATCCATTGCCACCGTTCGGATCTGAATCTCCACCTTGGTTTCTGCCGGCCCCTGGCTTAAATAGATAGGTATAGTAGCAACCATATGGTAGCTTTTGTACCCATTAGGCTTGGGATTCCTAATATAATCCTTTACGTGAAGAATCGTCACATCGCTTTGCCTTGCAATCATATCCGCAATCTGATAAATGTCCTGGGTATAAGAACATATGATCCGGATTCCGGCAATATCATTGAGCCTTTCCACCATATTCTGAATGGTGACATCATGCCCCGCCCGCTTCAGCTTCTTAACAATGCTGCTGGGCGTTTTTAAACGGGATTTAATGTGCTCAATGGGTGTATGGCCATAAATGTGAACAAATTCACTGTTCAGGATCTCAATCTTGGTGTTGATTTCCTTCAGCGCGGAATCATACAAAAACATGATGGATTTCCACTGGTCGATCTGGCTGTGGTTATTGGAAACCTTTGATACCTGTTTGCTGTTATCCATACATTAAAGCTTAATATCCTTTAACAAGGAAGCAAGTCCTGTGGTGGCAGCTCCGGACTCCTTGTAATGAAATACTTCTTCCTTCGTCTCCTCTCCCTGCTCTAAAGCTTTCATGCTCAGGCTGATACGCCCGTCACCTGCGCCAATTACCTTGACCTTAACCTTCTGTCCTTCCTTCAGCACTACGCCCGGATTCTTAATACGCTGTGTGCTGATCTGAGACACATGCAAAAGTCCGGTTACTCCGGTCTCCAGATCTACGAACGCGCCGTAATCCTTGATGCTGTCTACCGTGCCCTCCAGCACAGCGCCTACCTTGACTGCAGACATCTTTTCCGCCTTCTCGGCCGCCTCTTTTTCCTTCATTACCACTCTTGCTGAAAGAACCAGCTTCTTGCGCTCCGGTTCCACGGTAATCGGTACCACCTCCAAATACTTGCCTACATAATCCTCCAGCTTTTCGACATACTTGGTGGAAATGTGGGACGCAGGAATAAAGCCTTGAATCTCATCAATATAAGCCACTACCCCGGACTTAACCACTTCCTTGACCTTAACCTTAGAAACAGTCTTATCCCGCATCATATCCAGAAGATTTGCCCACTTCTGTGCATCCGGCCCCTCCTGCTCCTGATAGTCATTGCGGCGCTGATCAAATTCTTTATAAGAAGCCTCCAGCTCATTGGCAAAATCTGCCATAGTTTCTTCTTTTGCCTTCTTGTCTTCACCTGCTTTTTCCGTTTCTGCCTTAACCGGCTCTGCTGCAGGCTCCGCAGCATTTACCGCCTCCGCCTCTGCGGCTTTCGGCTCAGCGGTCACAGCCTCTATGGCCTCTGCCGCATTTACTTCTGTGTTCTTTACTTCTTCATTCATTGTACAACACTCCTTTACTCTGCCTCATTACCGGATTAAAGGAACCAACGCTCCGGCTGCTACGAAGACTTTACCACATTTTCGCATATTTTTCTATAGTTTTCTTCGGAAAAATGTGTTATACTCTGTACGGTTTCCTAAAACAGACCTTTTTCTGCGCTTAAAGCAGATCAGGACTGGAATACACAAACTAATTTTTAAATCATTAACAGGACAAAAAGCATATGAAAGACATACTGGATCTGCACACTCACACTATTGCCAGCGGCCATGCCTACAACACACTTTATGAGATGGCACAGTCCGCCTCCCAAAAAGGATTGGCACTTTTAGGCGTCACGGAACACGCCCCCCGGATCCCCGGAGCCTGCCACCCTTTTTATTTCATCAATTTTAAGGTCATTCCCCGGACGCTTTTCGGCATCCGCCTTCTTATGGGCTGCGAGCTGAATATCATTGACCACAGCGGCGCCATTGATTTAGAGCCACGTTACCAGGGAGAGCTGGACTTTGGCATCGCCAGCATTCATGAGCCCTGCTATGACACAGGCACTATTTCGCAGAACACAGCCGCCTACTTAGGAGCCATGAAGAATCCTTTGGTACATGTGATCGGCCATCCGGACGACGGACGATTTCCCGTGGACTATGAAACCCTGGTCTGTGCTGCAAAGGAACACCATGTGCTGCTGGAAGTCAACAACAGTTCCCTTACCCCTGGGTGCCACCGGAAAAACTCCCATGAAAACCTGATTGTCATGCTGAAATATTGCCGCAAATACCAGGTCCCCATCATCATGAACAGTGACGCCCACTGTGAAGTTGACGTTGGAAATCATGCCCGCGCTCACAGCATTTTAGAGGAAGTCCAATTCCCGGAAGCCTTGGTTGTCAACAGCTCCCTGGAAAAGGCCGCCTCCTTCCTGCCGACCCTTCAAAAGCATCTCGCTTTAGGAGGCACTGACCATGATTAATTTTCTGAACCTGGAATACTTTCTTGTGGCGGCAGAGGAACTGAATTTTACAAAAGCTGCCAAGCAGCTTTACATCTCCCAGCAGTCCCTAAGCAATCACATTTCGAACATGGAAAAGGAATTTGATGTGATTTTGTTTAACCGCACGAATCCTTTGACCCTGACCTATGCCGGTCAGGCACTGAAAAAGCGGGCAAGGCAGCTTTTGGCCATGAAAAACGAGACCTATCGGGAATTAGCCGACATTAAGGACTTTTCAACCGGAAAGCTCACCATCGGCGTCTCCCACACTCGGGGACGGGTCATCCTTCCGGAAATCCTCCCCATATACCGGGAGCAGTTTCCCAACATCGACCTCTGTCTTCTGGAAGGCAATTCCACCGAATTAGACAGCGGACTTCTTCACGGCGATGTGGATCTGATCATTGGAATGCTGCCCTTTCGCGTGGAGAATGTAGGCACGGTTCCCATCTGTGAGGAGGAAATCCTTCTGGCAGTATCGGATGCGGTTTTAGAACGCACTTTCCCCGATCAGGTGGAAGAAATCAAGGCACAGCTTGCCAGCCATACAGACCTGACACTTTTAAGCAGCTGTCCTTTCCTTCTCATTAATGAGGGCAATCGAGTACGTACCCTTGCCAACGAAATGTTTGCCGATGCTGCAATCACACCACAGATCATACTGGAGACTGAGAATATTGAGACCGTGCTGGCGCTTGCCATAAAGGGAATGGGAATTACCTTTTACCCCAAAATGTTTATGGCCAGTCACAGAGATATTAATGCTTTTAAGGATAAGGTACGGCAGCATACCTCCATGAATTTTTACTCCCTGGATTCTCCCAAAGCCCATGGAACCCTGGGAATCGGCTTTCATAAAGGACACTATATGTCCCAGGCTGCACGGGAATTTATCCGCATTGCAAAAGAGGTTCTGTAAATTGCGAAAAAAGGAAATGGTTTCCTATCCATTTCCTTTTTTGCAGCCATTCTGTCTTATTCCTCAATCTCCCTCCAATTAGCTCCGTCACGTTTTATCATTTCAGAATCCCGCCAAGCAGTTGAGACTGCCGTTTCGTAAGAGCATCTGCATTATTCAGGAAAATCACGTCCTGCACCTTATTTTCCTTTACAAAATCAATCAGATTATCCTCATAATACCGGTAATCCACTACATAAACCATCTGATAATGGTCCACCAAAAACGGTACGAAAGCATTCCCATAGGACTCCTTGATGATCACACAGGACGAGCCGTCTGTAATGTCCGGATTATTGATCCAGGAAAAGGGATTATCCCCTCCAATGAAACAACTGTACTTGACTCCCGGTGCATAGGCACTTACATCGTTAATAATATTCCACTTCTTTTCCTCGCCGCCTTTTTCAAGATACCGGATCACGTTGGTACCCTTGGGTACATAAGCCGTAATCGTATCAGCATTATTCTTCAGAATCTCCGACTGATTACTGAAGGAATAAAAGCTCCCGACAAAATGATCAAATACCTTTGTCTCATACTCCTCCAGCCCATTTGGTTCAAACCCCTTTGCCTTTGCAAATTCCAAATACCCATAATAAGCTCCCAGAGCGGTCCAATGATGGTCCGTGTTGTAGTAAATGTACTCTGCATTATGCTTCTTCAAAGTATCAAAAACCGGCACCTTTTTTACACTGCTGTCAATCTGGCCATACACATAATCAAACACTTTATTTTGAGGAGAGCTTTTTAAGGATTCCTGAATCGTCTCATCCAGGCACACGCTGACTGCCGTAGGTACAAGCATGTCATATACCTGGGCTGTACCTTGAAGCTTTCTTGCCGCCTCATTAATGGCAGCCGCATACAAATCAGCTCCCTCCCGGTTGAAATAATAAAGCTCAAAGCCCTTTCCATCCGCAATATATACGGTTCCTGCCACCTCAGGCTCCGTGTGAATTGTCGCATCCGGCAGCTGCTCCTGTCCTGCCTGAGCCGCCATCTGAGCCGCCTCCGCCGCCACACCGGCAATGGAGCCGTCTCCTATTTCTTCACGCTGTCCGTCAGCCAGGCTCTCCCTCGAGAAATCGGCGCTCTCATCCTCCTGCTCCTCTGGCATTGTATCCACTGCTGCTGGAGGAGCCCCTGCCTCTGGAATTTCATCAGCCTCAGCAATCGCTCCATAAAGCTGCTGAGTCTTTATCCCATAAAACTCCTTCACCTTGGAATTGACCGAAAGCAGTGTCTCACGAAAAGGAAAGGTATCTGCATACCACAATGTGATCTGGCTGAAATACTCACCATTTAAAAAGCTGTCCAGGTGAAACTCCGGGAACCGCTCCAACTCTCTCTTTTCCACATCAGATACCTTGGGTCTTAAAGGAATGGACAGTCCCAATAGAAACAGAACCAAAAGCACAATAACAAAAAGATAAACCGTAGCTT
Organism: bacterium D16-56; assembly: GCA_003611875.1. Taxonomy (GTDB): domain Bacteria; phylum Bacillota; class Clostridia; order Lachnospirales; family Lachnospiraceae; genus Brotaphodocola. The sequence goes on from RAYY01000007.1 coordinate 158,437, forward strand.
TATCACGGCGTTTCAAAAGCTTTCGTATTTGAAGCTTCATATGATGTTTTCTCATATATTTTCAGATCCCTTCTAAAACTGGAAATATAAAAACGGATTATAGCTGTTGCCGACCAATGCCAGTACTGACAGTCCCCACAAAAACACCATCAGCACAACCTGTCCCACATAAACGGGATAGGCCAGACGGCTGCGCCGGGAATGCCATAGAAGCAGAGCCTCTCTTCCTGCCTTAAACAACGGCGTACAGGCAAGAACTGCAAAAATCATAAAGAACAGATTATTTTTCAAAATAATCTCTGTGTGGATATTCATGAATCCGTTTCCATTTTTCCCAAGCATCCCCTTTAATATCACAAAAATATTGCCCATATTTTCAGACCGGAACAAAATCCATCCAAAAAAAACTACAATCAGAGCATAAATATGGCCGAATATGGATGGTATCTTCTCTAACAGCTTCCCTAAGAAAGCTCTTTCCATCAAAAGAAATACAAAAAAATACAATCCCCACAATACATAGTTCCAGCTTGCCCCGTGCCAAAATCCTGTAAGCAGCCAAACCACAAAAAGATTTCTTACATTTTTCAGCTTACTGCAGCGGCTTCCTCCCAGAGGGATATATACATAATCCCGAAAAAAAGTACTTAAGGTTATATGCCATCTTCTCCAGAAATCCTTGATTGACACTGCCATATAAGGATAATTAAAATTCTCTTCATAATGAAGACCGATCATCTGTCCCATACCAATCGCCATATCAGAATATGCGGAAAAATCCAGATAGATCTGAAGCATATACATCAGCATCCCCACCCACAAGCCTGCCGCCGGAATCCCTGCCAGCTCCTGGGCTGATGCCGGAAGAAGGGAATCTGCTATGGACGCACAGCTATTGGCCAGCACAGCCTTCTTCGCCAACCCCACAAAAAAACGACGGATTCCGCTTCCAATGGAAGGAAGCCTGGCTGAGCGGTTCTCCAGTTCTTTGGCCACATATTCATATCGGACAATGGGACCTGCAATACACTGATGGAACAGCCCTGCATAAAGCAGAAGCATCCAATACTTTTTCTGCGCTTCTACCTCTCCTCTGTACACATCCACCACATACGAAAGAAGCTGAAAGGTATAAAACGAAATACCAATCGGAAGCACGATCTGAGGAACCACCGACGGCACATGGATCAAGGCTTGAACATTGCTTAAAAAAAAGGTCAAATATTTGAAAATCCCAAGAATCGCCGCAAGACCCACACAGCCTGCTGTAAGCCACTGCATTCTTTTTTTCTTATTTCTTTTGTATTGCTGGATCCTAAGCGCCGAAAACCACGCAATTCCTACCATCCCCATCAGCAAAAGCAGATATTTAGGTCCGCCCCAGGAATAAAAGATAAGAGAAAAAATCAGCATCTCAACATTCTTTGCTTTTATATTCGGCATTAAACAATAAAAAAACAGATTAAGCGGTAAAAAAAACAATATAAAAAACAGGCTGGAAAAAACCATGAGCCATATCCCCCATTCCTCTATCTTCTTCGTATAAAAAGTCAAAAAGTCATCCCTTTACAGGCTTCTTACATTATACACAGATACTGCTATTATTTCCAGAGTTTTTTATGGAAGAAACCTATTTTCATCCTTGACACTGCCTTTTGTTTTCTGTAAAATAATAATGATTCTTATTATTTGTCTATTATATGTGCAGTGTTCTGTTTTTCTGCACATATTTCGACGGAAAGAGAGCTGCTTATGAAAATACTGAAATACAGCCGTCAAAGGGAATCTATCAAAGCATGTCTTTCCGGACGCACCGATCACCCTACGGCAGACATGATCTATACAGACATAAGAGAAGAATTTCCCAGCATCAGTCTGGGAACGGTTTACCGAAACCTGAATCTTCTTTCTGAACTGGGAGAGGTCCAGAAACTGACATGCGGGGACGGAAAGGATCATTTTGACTGGAATACTGCCCCTCACTACCATTTTGTCTGCAGACATTGCGGTGCTGTACTGGACTTACCTCTTGCTCCCTGTGAAGAACTGCAGCATCAGGCACAAGAAGTACTTGGCGCCACAGTAGACAGCCATATGGTATACTTTTATGGCCGCTGTGCCCACTGTGAAAATACGGAAGCATAAGAAAGGATTTACAGAAAAAATTTCTCAAAAACTGATTGACTTTTTATAAATGATATGATAAATTAATATCAGTAATCATTACTGTTTTTAATCAGCATTGATTCACCAAATTCACAATCAAATATTTAAAATAAAGAAAAGGAGATTGAGTTATGAAAAAATGGGTTTGTTCCGTATGTGGCTATGTTCATGAGGGTGATTCTGCTCCGGATTCTTGTCCCCAGTGCAAAGCACCGGCTTCCAAGTTTGTTGAGCAGGCTGGCGAAAAATCCTGGGCTGCCGAGCATGTAGTAGGTGTTGCTCAGGGTGCCAGCGAAGACATTATGGCTGATCTGAGAGCGAATTTCAACGGAGAATGTACAGAAGTAGGTATGTACCTGGCTATGGCAAGAGTAGCCCACAGAGAAGGCTATCCGGAGATCGGACTGTACTGGGAAAAGGCTGCATATGAGGAAGCCGAGCATGCTGCCAAATTTGCAGAGCTGCTGGGTGAGGTTGTTACCGACAGCACCAAGAAGAACCTGGAGATGCGTGTAGAAGCAGAGAACGGTGCTACTGCCGGTAAGTTTGACTTGGCCAAACGCGCTAAGGCTGCCAATCTGGATGCAATCCATGATACGGTTCACGAGATGGCCCGCGATGAGGCAAGACATGGAAAGGCATTTGAGGGACTTCTTAAGAGATACTTCGGTTAATCAAAACACCGGATCTTAATGGATTTTTAAGGTTGAGGGAATGAATCAGAAATGGTTCGTTCCCTTTTTGATTGTCTCTTTGTTGTTTGTGCCTCTGTTTTCTTTTTCCCTTACACAGTAAGCCTCCATGCGCCCGGCGGCAAACGCACCGCCAACTATGAAAATCTGGCGGGCGCATTTGGCATACCTGATTTTAAATAAATCTATTTTTTCATTGCTTCCTTCACATCCTTTTTGAACTGTTTCCAGGCATCCTCATTTTCCACATAATACTTGGGACAATTCTTGCCGGAAACATCATGATGACGGATTAAATCCTTTGACGAAAGATCCAACTCCTCACAGAGCCATGCCGTAAGGCGGACCAAAGAAGCATAAGTCTTTGGATTAAATTCTCCCGTATCATCAGGATGGCATACCTCAATAGACAGGGTATCAAAATTGCGGGGAGCCGCCGCATAGGTTACTTCTGAAATCGGGATAATCTGAAGGATTTCTCCTTCCAGCCCCACAACAAAATGGCTTCCCCCCACTGTCCCCGGCTTCTGAGGATCCTGATCTGCCAAATTATCAAAATAACTGCGGTTTGCAGACGCTGAAGAATCAGCATTAGCCACATAATGGATCACAATATTATCAACCCGCTTAAGGGTAACATCCGGACGGGAAAACAGATTTTTGCGGATAAAGTCCTGTTCAATCCAGGACGGCATCTCAATCTCCTTTAAATTGATGGTATAGGGCCGCTCATACCCCCACAGATAATATCCTCCCCCCAGTCCTGCCGCCGTCCCAATGGCCAAAGCCAAAAGCGGTATGCCGATCTTTCTAAGTGCAGAGCTTCCCTTTTGCCTGCTTTTTCTTTGAGAACGACGGGAATACCCCTCCAGCCTGCGTATTTTCTCATCACTGCTTTGAATGGGACGGGGCTGAATCTGCCGGATCTTGTTGTAGTCCTTTTTTAATATATCATCTTCTGACGATCGGTCTCTGGTGTTTTTCTTGTCTCTCATTATGTACTCCTTATTAATTATCGGTTCACCTATTACAGCTTATTCACAGATAAGCGATTTCTTCCTAAAACCACATCAAAAAGTATAACATATTTAAAAATCTCTGTCAGCCAGAAGTTTTACGAAAAATAATCTTTAAAACTTGCAGCAAACGATTAAGTGGGTTATAATCAAAGATAAAATCAGGGACAATCCGTTAAAACATACTAGCAACGGTTGCTCATTAACGGTATCAGGAAACAGACTGTCTCGTAGAAAGGAATAACACAAAATGAAATTGATAACCTATCAGGTAGGACAAAAGACCGGAGTGGGTGTAATCAGTTCTGACGGAGAGTGGGTCTTTCCCATTCAGTCCATTGGTCCCGAATACTCAACCATGCTGGAAGTGATCAAACAAATAAGTGATTCTGAAAAACAGCTTTTGGAGTATGCATCCAAACAGGAACCCTACTCCTACCGAGGAGCAGCACGATTGCAGGAGGTGCATCTCTTAGCACCCATTCCTGTCCCTGAGCAGGACATTATCTGTCTGGGCATTAATTATATGGATCATGCAGAAGAATCTGCCCGCTTCCGCAAAAGGGAATTCGATGGCAAGCGCCCTTATGCCGTGTATTTTTCCAAACGAGTCAAGGAAGCCACTGCTGACGGAGAAGCCATTCCTTCCCATGAAGATCTGGTAGATAGTCTGGACTATGAGGCAGAGCTTGCCTTTATTATTGGAAAAGATGCCAGCAATGTAGCTCCGGAACAAGTAAAGGACTACATATTCGGTTATACGATCCTAAATGATGTCAGTGCCCGTAATGTTCAGAATCGTCATAACCAGTGGTATTTTGGGAAAAGTCTGGATGGATTTTCCCCTATGGGTCCCTGCATTCTGACCGCAGATTCCACAGCCTACCCGCCATGCCTTGACATTCGTTCTTATGTAAATGGAGAGCTTCGTCAAAACAGCAATACCAGTAAGCTGATCTTTAATATTGATCACATAGTCAGCGAGCTGTCAGGCGGAATGACCTTAAAGGCGGGAACCATTATTTCTACTGGTACTCCCTCAGGAGTCGGCATGGGCTTTGACCCTCCTAAGTTTTTAAAAGCAGGAGATGAAGTGACTTGTCAGATCGAAGAAATCGGGCAGCTTCGAAATGTAGTAAAATAACAACATGAAAACAGCGGTATCTTTAGTGAAAGAAGATACCGCTGTTTTCATCTCATCCAAATATAAGCGATTCTATTTAAAAATTATATCCTTACATCTACACTTATAAATGATAGCTTTTACATTTATCACTTTGATGAAAAAGTATAAATTCTTTATCAACTATAATGAAATACAAAATGCAGCACAAACACAAAAATCCCTGTAAACACAGGGATCAAAAGCGACAGACGGGACTCGAACCCGCGACCCCGACCTTGGCAAGGTCGTACTCCACCAACTGAGCCACTGTCGCATATACAAAACAAATGCATATACCCTCAAAACCACATATTGAACACATCCGAACCTTCTGCAGCAACTGCTGCACCCTCCGACCAAA
>RAYY01000080.1 GCA_003611875.1 bacterium D16-56
CATACCTGCTTGGTCTCCGGCAGGGTCTGGATATCCTTCTCGATCCGCACCTTCTGACGGATGGGGCGCTCAAATACCCTGAGCGGGCTTTCGATGGTGCCGGCGTCTTGGATGATCTCCTGGTCGCCCGGGTACATTAGGAAGATCGGCTCTATATAGGAATCCGCGGAGCCCATGGGGAACGTGACACCGATAATGCCATGCTCAGCCGCATACTGGGCCGCTGTACGCCTCGCCCCTTCAATTTCCATGATGTCATCCTTGTAGGTGATCCGAAACTGGACCATCCCGTTCCCCATGGCGGCCAGCGTTTCCTGGCTGACAGTAAACTCATAAGTGCCTTTCCCGTTCCCTATCCCCCGGTAGGATACGCCGTCCAGTTCCCTGTTCGTCACTTTCTGTACCAGCGTGGGGGATTTCTCGACCGTGCTGGTGACCGTCTTCATCACGCCTGTGCCATCTGGCGCCAGGAGCTGTTCCCCTTCCGCATAGGCCCAAAACTTCCTGTCCTGCCTAAGATGGAAGGTCACCTGGCTTCCCAGGTCAGATTCCACATATTGCGGCTTCCCCTGGACCGTTTCGTTCGGCACGATGGCCGAGGTCACAAAGCCTGCCCCGTTGCGCTCTACCTCGTCACAGTTATCCGCCGGGTACACCCGGTAGACGAACCCTTCCATGTCATCCCCCGAAGGTGCCCGGTACACAATGTCTGTTTTCACGTATACGCTGTCAGTCGCTTCATTGTACACCGCTTCATTGGCCCTCGCATCCCTGTAGCAGTAGGAGATAGCTGCGTAAAGCTTCCCGCCGGATTCATAGACGTTCATCATCTGCATGGCGTTGAACGCCTTGTAATAGTCATCGGTGAACAGCATGGCGTTCACTGCCTCCGCTACCGCTTCTGCGGAAAACGCTGTGATCTCAACGGAAACCCACGGGGCTCCGTTCACTGTTTTCCGGAAGCCGCTCCTTAGGAACATTTTGTTTACATCCCCGATTACATTGCCGCTGGGGGATAATCCGGACAGGTCCAGATGCGCATTCTCTATTTTCATGGAATTGTCCGGCTTCACCTTCTGCTTCCCGTAAGTAACCACTTTCACGTTGTTCACCGTAAAAGTCCTGCCATTATAGCTAACGGTGTCGCCAACCTCAGCTTCCCATGCGTGGCCGCCGACCAGAGCCAGTTCCCCCACGTTTGCGTACACCGGTTCTTTACTCTCAACCAGTTCCGGATGGGTTATACTTTCGTCCCATACGGATTCCATGGATGTAATGTTGAACACAGCCCCTTCCGGGATGTTTGCAGCCTTCACAATATACCCGTTCTGGGTGCCTTCGCTGGATATGGTAAAGGTGGTCCCCCCATTTGTCCGGTCCCAGGACAGTGCGGAGGAAACAGCCTCCCCGGCCGTGAAGCTGGCACCGCCAGCCGCGAACGCTTCGCGGTTTGTAATCAGGGCGCCGTCTTTCCCGTACACGGAAAGCTCATACCCCTCTGACCTGGAAAGTTCCTTAATATAGTAGGGGCTTCCGTCCTTCCCAATGATCAGCGGCCACCCGATCCAGCAGTTCCCGTTGTCCTGCTCATTGTCTATAATTGGGTAATACCCGGTCGTTTCATTTTCCCGGTACGTATCCACCTTGTTATTGGTGACCCGGTTCCGCTCCAGCATGCCGGAATCATACTCTTGGTTCGTGGACCGCTTGTAATAGAACAAGTTGTCCCCTTCCCCGGTATCCGACAGGTCCATACCGTCCCCCGCAGTGATCTCTGAGCCGTCCGGGTTGTGCCCGATGAACCGCTCGATGTCCTGCTCCTTGGCTGCAGAAGCGTCCCTTTCAATATGGAGGTTGCCTGGGGCTTCCCCATACCAGCCCGTACGCTCAGTGGAACCGGTGCTATAATTGTATACCGTCCCGGGGGCCTCGGTGATCACCATGAAGGAGGCGTCGCCGTTCCGGTCAGTCGTGGCGACAGACACCAAGTCGTCTTTCTGGAACACTACGCCGGTATCTCCGTCGCCGTCCCCGTCCGTGTCCGGATGGATGATGTCCTGGGCCGCAAACAGGCCGTACACAGCCCCTTCCAGGGTCCCGTCGCCATTTTCCGCCGCGTATGCGTCAAAAAGCGTCCCCCCATCATCCTGCAGGTCGAAATCCCGTTTGTTGAAATGGATCTCCCCTTCCGTCCGGTGATCATAGACAACGAATGTCCAGTCAACAATCACGTCGTCCGGCGGAATGACCTGGTTCGCCTTGGATTTTAAGAAGGTCATGGAGTTCCGCAGGTATCCGCCTCCTGCGCGCCCCTTTGCTTCGGCATCCCTTCTGGGGTTGAAGAATGCGAAAAGCCCTCTGTGGGGTTCCTCCAAGTACCCGGTGCTGACCCGTTCAGCCGGGGCCGCATTGGAAGCGCTTGCGGTGTCAAAGCGGAGCACATCCCCGAGCAGCAGGTCGTAGTCCCTGTACACCCCTTCCTCCTCATTGTTCAGCAGCGCTTCGGGTTCCGTTTCTTCTGTTTCTTTTATTTCCCCTGCTGCCTGTCCTGGAACATCCGGGTTACGGGGAGCCTGGGCGGATATATCTTCCCCTGTTCCTGGGAGATTTCCCGTCCCCGTGGCACTTTCCGTTTCCGCAGCGCTTTCTGTTTCTGCGGTGCCTTCCATTTCCTCAAGATCCTGTGTGGCTTCGACGTTTTCCGTTTCCTTTACGCTGCCGGGTTCAGGCAAGTTTTCGGGTTTTTCCGCCTTTTCTTCCTGATGCGTGTTTTCTTCCTGTCCTGCGCCGCTGCGTCCCGCCGTTTCCCCGAGTAATTGGATGAGATCTCGTCGTCCCCCCACTCCGTGCTGTTTAAGCTCCCCAGGCCGGACTCATAGCTGCCCGGGCTGCCCGCCTCCCGGTCCAGGTCCGTGTTGTCCAGCTGGGTGTCATCGAACTTCTCCAGCACGTCCCAGTGGGAGTCGGCCAAGGGCTTGCCGGTCTCGGAGTCATATTTCAGCAGGTTCACATTGTAGGAAGCCAAGAAAACCTCCGTGTGCTCAAAGCGCTCGCATTCTCCCTTGAAGTCCCCCGGGTCTGGCTCATCCTCACCGATCGTCACGTAGACTTCCAAGTCCGCAGCAGCCCACGCTGCGAACTGGGTCTGCGTCCGGTTAAAGGCTGGAGGGTTTGCGTTTGCGTTGTAAGTGTCAAATGTAAAGACTTTGGCTTTTGTCACGTCTAACGGCAGGCATGCGCCAAGGGTGCCCTTCGGCCAGAAGAACTTCCCGATGGAGCTGTTCTCGTCCACTTCCCCGCTGGCGGATTTAAAATGGTGCTTCCCTGTCCCTTCATCGATCCCAAGGTATTCCCAGTCGCCAAAGGGCTGGTACGAGATGCCGCTCATGTAAAGTTTCGCTGAATCATTCATGAACAGGTCCAGGTACACATGGTACTCCCCGTCCTTCTGTTCCACGGGGGCGTTCGCCTTCGTGATCCCCTTTTCCCAGTCCGGCTGCAGGATGCTGGTGTAATAGGCAGCGCTCCAGATGTACCAGAAATGCACGTCCAGCATGGTTGTCAGGCCTCTCTCCGCCGCCTCGGCCGGGACATTCGTGCTGTACAGTTCCTCCTTGAGCCTCCCATCCGGGTCGATCGCAAGCGCGTTGGGGAGGCATGTCTTATAATATACTGAATTCCGAAAATAGGCCAGGTCCTGGGTGAAACCGGCGTCCACAGCCGCCTGGTCCGCATCCTTCGGGGCTCCCTGGAAGCCCGGCTTGTCCGCGTCTGTGGCAAGCCAGGTAATTAACTGGCTCACCATGCCCTGGGCCGCCCAGGGATCCTGGTAGGAATACGCCGCATCCGCCGGGACCTTGTAGTCCCCCGGGTAACAGCAGGCAAGGACCAGCAACAATCAGGAAGTTAAAGTCCGGGTTGCTTCCTTTGTGGGCAGCGGCGTATGGTTTGTTAGGTAACGAAAACCCATTCTCGTCAGCCGCAAATGCCTGCGCCCCGGGCTGGATGCCGGCTGCCACTTCATGGGTACCGGCACAGTAGGTATGGCGCCCATCGAACATCGCGAATTCTGAGTTTTCATAGCCGGGCCGCATGACCAGGAAGTTCTGGGCCCCCAAGCCCCAGTACTCGTTAATATTGAGTTTTGACGCCGTTTCGGGCGGGAGGAGCGCTGGGTTGAAGGTATAAACCGCACTGTTAAACGCAAGGCCTGTTGGTACATATTTAGCTGGTTTATTCTGCATGGCTAAGGAATTATCCCCCCAGGTGCATTCTGCCTGCGGCGAACTGTACCAGCCATCATCCAGGTTGTATGCGCTGACGAGTTTGGGCACGAAAGATGCTGCCGCAATGGCGCCTGCCAGGAAAAACGCCATGGTGCGTTTCCTTCTGTGGAAAAATGTTTGGATTTTCTTCATAATAACCTCCTATGCTTTTTGAAAGTATGGAGCATGGAAGGGGATTTTGCGTCACTTTTATGATGATCCAGACAAAAAAATCCCAGGCAGCCAGAATTTCTGCTGACTGTCTGGGGAAATAAATAACTACTAATAAATAATCACTATGGGCGCGGCACAACGATCTGATTCAGTCCAATATATTTATTTTTACCGCCACCCCAGTCCATGGTATGACGATCATCCAATGATATCGTGCATGAACTGCTGCTGCCAACCCGCACACCGAACCCTAACCCAAGGCCATGCAGATAGCTCTCCATGGCTTTTCCGGAAGTGATGCTGCTGTCATAATATTTGAACAGCAATTTTCCGTTTGACTGGTCTGCTACTGTTATGTCATTAACATAAGTCGATTTATAGTACTCCATTTTAAAGCCATTGGCATATGTTACGGTTACACAATTGCTGCCCGGATCATGGACATCCACTTCCCCGAACTTCGCGTTTTCCTCTCTGGTATTCTCCACCATCTCCAGGGCAATGTTGCTGACTCCCTGGGAGTTGTATGTGTTCACGGATGTGTCAGCCTGGGCTACCTGGGTCTGCACCACGCCATTCTCCGTCCATGCACCATCCGCATTCACCATGTAGCCGTCCGGGGTGGTGGTGTTTGCCAGCATATAGCCGTTGGCATCGAAGTAATAGCACTCCGCCACGCCATCGTTATTGCCGTCTATCCACTGCCAGCCATTTGCGTGCCATGTGGTATTACCAGCGTTTGTTCCGTACCACCAGCCGGTGTCATTCTTCTGCCAGCCTGCAGCAAATGAAGTCATCGCCATGCCCGCTACCATTGCTCCCGCAAGCGCCGTTACCATCGCGCCCTTAAATAAATTACCCTGTTTTCTCATAGCTCTTACCTCCTAATTTTTTGAAATTTTATTTGTCTGACACAACGGCCTCCCTTCCTTTGTATCATCAAAAGAAGTATGGAAACGAGATGTGCCTGGAACGTGCCATTTTTTAAAATTTTTATCCACATGATAGAACTTTTTGTTCTTTCCGGGATTTTTCAATAATTTCCCTATCCGCAAAAAAGAAAGCCCCAATAAGGGCGGCACTTCTTTACAGAATGTCGTCCCTGAGCTGTCTTAAGTTGGATGGAAACCTTCCTTATCTTGGGGCTGGCCTGACAACACTGACACTGACAGTCCATTTTACTGCTTTCCCCTGCCCCTGCTGATGCGCTTCTGGTTTTCTTTTGTTTTTCCTTTTCCAATATCATACCGAAAATAGGCCGAAAAAACAATACATTTACCAAAATTCTCAGAGGCCGGTTTTCCACGCAGGCATCAATTCCCCTGGCCCATAAAGGAGGCGGGGCTTGCTAAAGTGACGATTTTATCATAAGGCCAAGTAAGCCGGAAGCTGTCACATCTCTGCTTTTGTCTGCCTCCGGCTCTTTATCCGCAGGGAGGACGCTGCCACCGCTCTGAATTCCCGTCTCCCCACCAGGCTCCTGCCCCTGCATACCGGAAAATGTCGAACCAGGGTCCAGAACTGCAATAAAGCCATGGTTCTGAATGTTCAGATGATCGGCAAATTTATCCTCGGAAAGATGGATGCCCATTGTTCCCGGCGTGATGGCTTCACAGAAATATTCTGTTTTATCTTCCGTGTTTTCTATGGCCGCAACGAAAAAGAAGGGGATGCGGGCTGCGTTCAGCTCACAAAAGAATGACTTCCCGCCGTTCGTTTTAAAGATTTCCTTCATCTGTTCTTTCATATTATAAATATCGCTCATTTCCTACTCCTTTACCTCTCTATGTATTTTTTTCGGGGATCTGTATAAGCTCCCCCAGATTAAGCATGCCAGCCATCATCAGCGCGTCCCTGAGATATAGCTCCGGCGACCTATATCTCCGCTTCATGACATGGTACAGCTTTGCCTTCCTTAAGAATGGGACGGCCTGCCGGGATGACATGAGCCGGGTGCAGTCCCTGGCGGTATGGCAGCCGCCGATGGTCTGGAGGGCGTACATCAAGCAGATCCGCGCGTTTTGTTCCGCGCCATATCCCCCGGAAAAGAAGCAGCGCGGGAATTCCTTCCTGTACCCCTTAAACACAGACTGGTAGATGGCCGTCACGAACAGTTCTTTCGGGTACTTTTTAAAATATTCCTGATACATCAGGAAATAGAGATAAATCTTCTTTTCCGGCGGCGAGATCTCTGGCGGAACTGCCATGTCTTCCACAAGGTTGTCCAATTTCATGATTCGCAGGACTGTCCCGGAGAATCTCTGTATGGTTTCTTCCGGCCCCCAATGCAGATAATACTCGCATGCATACCGGCACAGAAAGCCGATATCACTGTTAGACAGCATGTTCCTGCTGACTTCATGCAGGATTGAGCTGCTCCTGCCGCTGTATACGGCATCGTACAGATAACACAAGTCTCTCTTATCCATAAAATCCTGCAGGGGCATCGGCTGGCCCCTGCCCCCTCCTTCCGACTTTTTTAATAGCACTTGCTATGACTCCTCCAGCCTAAACCCGGAAGCGTTCCGGATACAGTTCCCTGATATCCTCATGGTTTTTGAGGAGATTTTTCAGATTGAGGATTTTCTCCGTAATCTCTGATGGGCTGCGGTGGTATTTCTCTGCCAGCTTGGCAGTATTTGCCATACCCATGCTGATTTCAATAAAACACTGGACAATGTCCTCGTCCGGCTCGATTTCCCGGGCGAGCTGAAGGATCCGGTTAAAACAAATCTTACTGGCAGCTATCTCCTCCGGCCTGCAGGTACTGGCCAGCTTATCCATGAACCATGCGTTATCCGGATCATCCATGCTTGTCGTGATGTTCCCGGCTTTCACCTGTGCAAGCACATGCATGATACGGTTAAACGGATCTCCAATACTGTACACGTAATCATGCAGGGAGGGCGTCCTGCCATATTTCTCAAACTCCCTGTCCACTTCCCTGATTTTCCTCTTAAGCGTTGCGATATAGGATTTGGTATCATGCTTCATGCTGTTCACTACGGCAGTCATCTCATGCAGGATGGCGGTAAAAAAGTAGGTGGTCGGCATGGACTTTTCCGGGTCATATTTGGGCAGGGACAGAATGATGCCCAGCCTTCCCGCCTGCATCAGATCTTCAAAAAAGATTTGATCCTTTGCGGTATAGGTACCGAATTTTCGATTGATTATGTTGAGCACGAAAAATTCCAAATCCCTGTACGCACCCTCCTGGGCCGCTTGTTTCGCCATGTCGTTATTACTGTTCGCATCCGCTGCATACTTTCTGAATTTTTCACGGATCTGCAGGGAATCCTGATGTTCCAGAAACATTCCGGCTTCATTTAAGAAGAACATCCTGTCTTTCTGATTCTGGAGCATCCTTTTTCCCTCATAGTTCCAATTGCGTTCATCTCCCGCTTTTTGCATCATCTCATCCTCCTCATGGAGACAATGGTTTTCAAAAAAATGAGAAAGCCTGTCCCGGCACTGATTTCTACGTTGCCAGAGGACTTTGACAACCTGAAAATTATAAAATTTTTATAAATTTTCCATTAACCTGCGCAGTTTGTCCAAAATACGCTTTTTCCGCTTATTGACCGCATTTTGCGAATATCCCAGTTCCTTTGCCAGATCACGCTCCGCACGCCCATGGAAATAGATCTCCTGAACCAGATACTGCTCATCAGCGGAAAGAAGAGACAACGCCTTATGTAATTGTTCCGCTTCCATGCGCCGAAGCATCTGTTCTTCTACGCCTGGTGCTTTTTCTTCAAACTGTACTCCTATGCCTAACAGCCGTTCATACGAATCTTCCCGGCTTGGTATCACAATCACCTTATTGTTCTCCGAATCTACAATAAACTTCTCTGTCTTCAGGTCATATTCCTGATACCGCATTTTTCTCTCCGATATTTTCAGCACATCAAGCACTTCTTTATTTGTGCCCGGATACATTTTTCTAAAATCCGGGTTCCAATATGGATAGGCCACTATTTTTCCCTCCTCCTAGTATAATAATGATATAGCCACAAGAGCTATAAAGTTAATAAGTTACAAAGTCATATCTGATGAATAACTGAAGGAGGGTTTCCCTTCCATCAGAGGTTATTGATAAAATTTTTATCATGTCTGAGGTTTCCTTAATGCACCAGACAAAATATAGAGGTATAATCACTGAGGCAGGATTATTGACGATGCCTCCTTGGGAACCGGCCTTCCGGCTGGTGAAACCTCCAATTAAGTCTGTCAGTCCATTCGGTGGTGATTTATGTTTTGGCTGGTTGGGAAGCCCCAGGCTATACCTGTATAAGCCGCTAGGTTGTGTATCCGCCTTCTGGAAATGGATACCTGCCAGAAAGGATAAAACCATGCAATACCAAAAAGTACTTAAGATGCTGGAAAGCATCCCCTATCTCTCAGTCGGGCTTGATGTCGGGGCAGACTTCACATGGATGTCCATCATGCTCCCAAACGGCACCCTTGCCGGGAAACCTTTTAAGATCGTTCATTCCGATCCCCAGTCCCGGGAGCTTGCCGTTGCAAAAATAAAGGAAGCACAAGGGGCTGTTCACTCTTAAAAGCCGCTGCTTTCTTGAGTCCACCGGGATCTACCACATCCCACTCCTGTGCTTCCTTCGCGATAAGGGTTTTGACTGCTCCGTCATTAATCCTATCATTACTAAGAATAGCACAAATCTGAACGTAAGAAAACTGCATAATGACAAATTTGATTCAAAAAAAGCTGCCAAAGTCGGTTTGGATGCTTCCCTGAAGACTTCTACCATCCCTGATGATGAGGTCATCGACCTACGTAACCTGGTCCGGGACTACTACCACTTCAAGGATCTGCAGTCCGCTGTCGTCTTGAAGCTCACTGCTGAACTGAAAGTGTCATTCCCCGCATACCGGAAAGTCTTCAGCAAGGTCACCACCCAGACTTCCTTAAAACTTCTGGACGCCTGCCCACTTGCGGAGGATCTTCTTGCTGCCCCAAAGGATACGGTGGTGGAAATGATCCGTTCCACGGCACGTTTTGGGGAAAAGTATGCCCTGGCCAAGTATGATGCTCTGCGGACTGCAGCGGAAGATGCCGCCATCTTTGGGCGGGCCCTGAAAAGCAATTCTGTCCGCATAAGGCTCTACATAGACTCTTACCGGGAGTACCAGAAACGTCTTGACACAATCATGGAAGCAATCCATGCTTCTGTTGACGGCCTGAAAGACAGTCCGGTCCATGACCATATCCTTCTTCTCCAGTCACTGCGCGGCGTAGGCTTCATGAGCGCGGTTGTCCTGGTCGCAGAAATGGGCTCTTTTAACCTGTTTCCTTCCCCGAAGAAGCTGTATGCCTACTTCGGCCTGGATCCTGCCGTGAAGCAGTCCGGGAAGTTCAACGGAGAGAAGGTACATATGTCAAAAAGGGGTTCCAGCCTCGCCAGACGCATCCTGCATATGGTGGCGCTCAATAACCTTAAGGTGGACAAGGGCAGCGGGATACCTGTAAATCCGGTCATCCACAGCTATTATACCGATAAATGCAAAGCAAAGAAGAAAAACGTGGCTGTCGGAGCTGTGATTCACAAGATCTGCAACATCATCTTTGCTATGCTCCGGGACAATAAGCCGTTTGAGGTCATCACTCCTCAGGAACACTGTAAACGGTATCTGGCAGCGCATCCTGACAAGGTACAGTGCGCAGCTTAACAAATTTTTATGAGTTTTGAAACTTTCCACAGGGATGGGCTTATTAAAGTTACCCTTTTTTGAATCAACTGCTTGAAAAATACTTTTTAAACGTTTTTCATTTTACCTGTTGACATTTCTTAGCTGGACTTTATTTTCAAATCCGCGAATAAAGAGAGAACCGGGGTGGCCCACGGCAATGTACTGGTGTCGGTTTTAGTCGAAATTTGTCGCATAAAAACCTGCTAACAAAAGTTAAGACTTTTTAGCAGGTTTTTTATAAATTTTTAATATGAATTTTTTCCACGACGATTAGACCGGTGGAAAA
>RAYY01000081.1 GCA_003611875.1 bacterium D16-56
TCTTGAAATTATAGGATCATTCGTATTTATTGGTATCACCTCCATCATTTGAATTCATCTTACCAAATATGAGGATGAATTTGTAGATACTGATGATTACCTACTTACAAAGTTATCGTACTGATTTTCTTAACAACTAACTTACATATTTAGCTGCGGAACAAAATCTGTTTTTCTCAAAAGAATCCTATTAAAAATATGGGATTCACTGCATTCATCTAATCGGAATAATGAACTTAGCAATTCCTGAGATTGACTGTTGGCAGCAATTACAAGACTTCTTTTATATCTTATATCTACCCCATTAAACAAACACAAATCAAGTTCATTCTCATCAGCTAAACGTTGCAGTGCATCTACACATTGAGAAACATCAATCATATTTTCAAGATTATATGCTTCAATTTGTGAAACTCCTACCCTTCCAAACTTTGTATCAAACACTTTAAAATCTGCCCCTAAGGCAACATATATATCCTTTTTTAAAATTAAACTTCTTTGCTCAAACATTCTATCAATTTGTTCAGCATCTATCGGCGCAATATCACATATTTTTCGGAAAATATTCTTATCAAACTCTGTCCAAGATGGCGCACAAAAGTTAAGTGTATTAGACAAAATTGCAAATCCTAGTAACTTTAATATAGGAATATCAACTATTTTCCTTTTAATATACATCTCCGCTACAAGACTCGCTGCAGCTCCAATTTTCCGATTTAGAATATCAGCATTTGGAAATAAATCTTCATCGCCATTAGGATGATGATCAATAATTGATACAACCCTATCATACGGAAAACCAATAGGCAATTGAGTCTTATGATGTGTATCTACAAGCACAATTTTATCAACTTCATCCAACAATATATCCGTGGTAGGAATTGATATCTCCAAACTATTAAGAACAAATAACGTTTCTTTCCCGATAGAACCAAATACTGCCGGAGTCCAATTTTCATTTTTTGATGATAACAGTTTCGCCATTGATATAGCGCAAGCAATTCCATCAGTATCAGGATTTATATATGACAGCACATAATTATTATTCATATTGCAACCTCTCCTTGGGCAATAATCCTTGGGTCTTAGCATCAATTGTACAAACATTCTTTTGAGATATTTCCCCAAACTTCACATCCACTTTTATTGCAGGTATTCCTTTCTCACGAAGAACTACCGCTAAATGCGCACCTATCGCACAATTTTGAAAAACAAATCCAATATTTTTAGATTCATATTGCTCTATCACCTTCAATATTGCAAGTTCTGGATTCTCACAAAAAAATATAATTTTTTCATTAGACCTTATAGTCCCTTCAGAAATATTGTGAAAATGTTCATTAAGGGAATCTTTGCCAAAATCCTTTATAACAATAGGCTTCCCTGATATAGTTCCATAAGATATAATCCCATTCATAATATCATTTGTAGAAATATCAATAGGTGAATTATCGTCAACAAAATCTATTAAATATGGCTTCATAACATTGTTAACCTGTCTTAATAGACCAAATTCAACGACATTGGAATCTATTTGCAAGATAGGTGAAAAAGAGTCAATAATATTTTTTACATCATCATCCCTCAAAGCCACCAAAGTTTCATCACCATTATTACAAACACAATGAACCACATGCCCTTCTATAATTTTCAACCATTTTTCCTGATGAATTTCCGTCCGCTCTACCACACATCCCTCCTTTGATACAATATACTGTGAAGTTGGTACTACACCCTTCGTTAAAAAATGTCCTTTAGTAATTTCAATAATATACCCTTCCTCTAAAGATTGGATCACTCCTGTATATATTGGATCAAAAATTTCTTGAATAATCGTTGCACTAACCCAATATTCATCGTTTAATAGCTCAAAATAACCATTCAAACATGCCTTAAGATTGTCATACTCTGGAAATGACCGAATTCCATATCGACAACAATCTGTTATACTTTCAAACACACTCTTTTTATCACCCACAAACGATCTTATTACCTTATTTGATAGACGCTGTGGATATACAATAACTGCACTATATCCTTTGCAAAAATCAGATTTAGAAATATCCAAAACATGTAAGTCATCAAAACATAAATTTCTAATACAAACATATGCATCAGATATAAAAATACCAGATTCCTGTGCTGTTAAACGGAGTTTAATTTTGTCATGAGATATTAACTGCTGCGGAATATGAGAAACACTTTGTTTGTTAACTGGATATATACCTGAAGCAATTCCAGTAATACTCGCCAAAGGACGACATTGTAAAAAATAAATATCTTCTCCGGTAATTGCCCATTCAATATCTAGTGGATATCTCAATAGTTCTTCGAGTTGTTTACTTTCTTTAGCTAATATAAGTAATTTATCTTGTAAAGCAATATCTCTTTGAGTTTCTATTGAAAAGTCATCTTCGTCTATAGTTACAACCACGTCTATCCCATTATCTCCACCCGAAACAAGTTTATCACCCATCCCGTTAACATAACTAATAAGCATTTGTCTTTTACTATAAGTAATCGGGTTGGAAGAAAACAAAACACCCGCATATTCAGCCGAAATTCTGTTTTGAATAACAATGCCCATTTTCCCATTATTATTTTTAGTTGCAGATACAATTTTTTTAATATTTATAAATATATCTTCAATATTCATCTTTCCAAGAAACGTATCAAAATGACCTGCCATACTATCTATATAATTATCCTCTAATGTGCAAGAAGAACGTATGGCCAAATCATATATATCATTTTCCGAGAAACAAGCCAATTTATCTAATAAATTCTCCCGAAATTCCAAAGAATCTATTTCTTCTAAACGGTTTGTGGCCTGTATCACCAATGTTTTTGGTATCCGATAACCATTCTTTTTCAGCAATGATATCCCATATGCTTTTCCACCAAATACCTCTGGGGATATATCATCCTCTATAATATCAATTATTCTAAGCATTATTCCAGTTCATGCTCCTTCCCCATACATCGAATACGCTCATCAATTCCATTTTGTATAATGTAGTTATAAACGGCTTTAGGAACCAAATGCTCCCACGATTTATTATGAAGTATACAGTCTCGAACCTCTGAACCACTTGTTACTTTTTCAGAATTTGTACGCGTCCACATCACATCAATATTACATCCCAAATTTTGAAGTGATAATTGCTTTTCCTTACTCCATTCATCATAAATAGTCATATAATATTTAGCTGAACGAGGCGCATAATTAAAAATTAATTTCGGATAATTTATCGGAAATGGTACAATATCAAATTCATTTCTCTTCACCCCCGCTTCAACCATTGCTGTATTTATCATCTGAAAGCGTTCAAAATAAGTCAACGGATTAGCAAGAGTTGTTGACCTATGAGGGTTTGCATCTGAATATTTTGTTAAAAAACTATCCGGATTAGTTATTCCAATTATTAAATATTCACACCGTTCTTTACCAGCAAGTAAGTATTCCATATGACCAACATGTAACATTTGAAATCTTCCATGTATAACCCCAACTTTATCCATAAGTCCCTCCTCATTTATTAAAAATTTTTCCGCCATTTATCCATTGTTGAACATCATCAGAATGTGCCCAAATAAAATTATACGAAAGCCAAAACGAACCATACAATGATCCTTTATGTTTTGATTCATTTTCCCCAAATTCTTTTTGCTCACTGCTTATAATTAAATGCGGTGTTTTCCAACCGCCACCAAAACTATCATGTGACACTTTATCAAAATAATATCGTGATATTGCTAAATATGTATCATCGACAAACTGCATCCGAAAACTCGGCATATCACTATATAAACGAACTTTCAAATTATCAAATTTATTTACCAAATTAGCAAAACGCTCATATGAATCAAATGGCACAGATTCCCCTCGAAGCTGATACAACCGACTATATGCTTCACTTGCTGGATTTATTAGTAAAAAGCGCACCTTACCTCCCATGCTTTTCGTCCGGCGTAACATATTTTCAAATGCCTTTCGTAGCTGTACATCTTTAACCCATTTTTCACCTCCAACTCCCATAAATGATAACGAAGTATGTACATCTTTCATACATTGAATTGGTTCTAACTGAGTTCCCTTCAATTCTTCAGTACAATTTATAATCCCTAGCTCTTCATACAAATGAATTTTTTTTCGTAATATTTCTAATTCAACAATAGCACTTGTTATAAACTTTTCATCATTTGACTTTGTCAAATTATTGATGGTAACATTATTAGCAGTGCCAATAGAAGTATTTTTTTCGCCTGCTTGCGAAAATGGCATTATTAACTGTTTTTTATCTTCGGCACTTATTTTATCCATAACCGTTCTCCTCATTAATTAATTATTGTTTACTATCAAGGTAGATACTTGTCCTATTTGCTGATTTTTATCGCCATATTGAACCATTGAAATATTGGGCTGTTGATTTCGCTCCTGAGAAATGTCTTTTAGCGAAGAATCAACAAGTTCTAAATACTTTTTCACATCTTTATGTACATCATCCACTATCTTATTTGCTAAATATACATATTCGGATTTTACTATATATGTATCATAATAATTTTCAATAATTGCATAAGCATTAAAAAAAATCTTTTCTACATATTGCTTTTTTTCATAGGAATCAGCTTGTACACAAGAATATAGACATTCCAGAATACTTTTCTTCCTTTGCTCTCTTTTATCAATATCGCCGTATAATGATTCTCTAAAATCTCCTATTAGTTTTTCAATGATATATACTTTAAGATTTTCAAAATCAATCTCATAGTTTCTATCTATATTTTCAAAATTCTTTAATTCTCTATTTGTATAATCCATTAATTCACTCTTAATTTTTCTTTCATTATACGCGATCTCCCCTTTTTCTTTCAAAGTCTCTGTTCCTATAGAAACTATAAAATCTTTTGCTTCACCAAGTAAATCCACCATTATTTTACCCCCATATTAACAATATATTGTTTTACTATTTACGGGTTCTTTCCAAAGTTTGTTGATTTGATAAATATTTCATCATGAAAATACAAATATACCACGTTTTTGCATGATAAAAATAATCTTTTCAACTAAGTCTGGAAAGAACCTATTTACGCTTTACAAATGCACAACCGCACAATCAGCTTATATATTTAATTATATCAAGCACGGACTTTGTTGTAAATATCCTGAATCCGTGAAACTAATGGTTTTTTAATGCCAATCCACAATCGGATTGGCCAAATACAAAAAAATGTACCTTGAAAATACCAGATACATACCCATAAATATGAGGGGGCATTAATAAAGATCACTTTTACCATATAAATGGGCGCACTACTCCCACTATATACAGTAGTTCCTTATGGGATGGCTTATTTATGCATAGAAATCCGCAAATGCAGTATACACCTCACGAAATGCAAAACGCCATGTGTTGCTTCGACCAAGCCCTATGATCAGCTGGCGGGCATGCTTTGTTACATGGCTTGCCATCATGATCATATTTCCAATCACGGTACGCAGACAGCGGCGCCTTACCTTATGCTTTGTCTCCGTCCCGCGGCAGTCTATAGACTCCTGGTCTATCATGCGGAGTATATTTGTAGGCGATCTTTGGATGACGTTCCCTGAAAGCGCCTTTGGGTTCTAGAGACAACCCGTCACAAAGCCAATGGATTTCTTTTAGTGTGACTTTTTTCAGTTCATCCGGCGTATCGGGCCAATGAAAGGAATCTCGGTCCAGACGTTTCATTAAGATCCAGAAGCCGGAACCATCTCATTGAAGGATCTTGATGGATGTACGTCTGCGATTACAGAAGGCGAACATACAGCGTGAATACGGATCGAGATGGAATTTCGGTTTTATGATGGACGCCAGCCCCTGGTAGCTTTTGCGCAGGTCTGTCACTCCGCATGCAAGATAAACGGTTGTTGTGCCTGCCAGATCAAGCATAGGTTTTCAGTGCATGGAGCAGGGAGGCCAAAAACTCTCCAGGACATCCGGCGCCGATCTCGATCCAGGCACTTCCTGTCAGGTGGATTATCACGGGGGCATGGCTCGCTGACAGGTCGCAGGAGAGTTCCCGTTGCGAGGACAGTCTCGCAAAAACAGGTTCCAGTTCGGATTCCGTTTCCGTAGGCTCTGTTTGTTTTTTCAGCCAGTAGCTAAAGGTTGACAGTGAGATTTGATGCTCCTGGCACCACGCTTTCCGTGATAATCCACTTGAGTAAAAATCCTGGATACATTTTATCCAGAGTTCTGCTTTGGAAAGTTCATTTCCAGCCATATACAATACCTCCATAAATTTGGAACTATTGTAGCAAAATTAAAAATGAATTTACAGATACGGATTATTTCTTACTTACAAATGATGGAAATAAGGTAGGGTACTGGTTCATCCAATTGCCGCATAGATTTTCATTTTTTAGAATGAAAAGCCCTGCAAAAACTTCTCTGTTTTTAGTAGTTTTGTGATCAGACCGCTTTTATCAAAATAGTGGTATCTATTTTTTCTAATATCTGCAAATCTGAAACATTCAATAGATATTTTTATTTCATTTATAATTATAAACAGGTTTTTTTGTATATAACTCTGGCCATTGTCATCTATTGCCATATACCTTTGTAAATTCCTGTTTAGAATAATCTGTAGGTATTATAATATCTTTTTTAATAGTTTTGGCTCTTTGTCTATTCCAACCAGGGGGATCAATGATTTTAAACATTACAGAGGTATAACGCATTTGCATGTTTTTGATATATGCATTGGTATCTTTCTGGGTGGGATGTTTTAGTTCTGTATAAATGTTAACCAAACAATCTAACGCCGAGTGTCTATTGCCCTGATAGGCAAGCGGCTGGTCTTTTCCTTTGCCAGTTTGGTAATTAGGCAGAAAAAATCTTCCGATTTCAATTTGGGCAGATAATGAAAATAGTAAATCATTTTCACGCCAATCAAACCGCCCAGATGCTACCTGGCCGCGAATGATTAACAAAATACGGATCGTGTCTTGATACCAATTCAGCAGATCTTTTTTATATTGGTTGGCTAACTCAAAACGCTTCGTGTTGCTTTTGTATGTATAGATAAGTGCAATAGTTGAAATTAATAATGAAAACAAAGTAAAATAATCGTTTATGCTCATGGTTGACAGGAACCTCTCTCTTTTATATAACAGAAAACCCCGCCTTACGGCAGAGTCCTTCTGGTGTATTTTTTAGCTTCTTAGTCTACGTTGGTTTAAGGTTTCACTGCACAACCCTTCCTGAAAGTTCCATAAGACAATGCCTGCCGGCGCAGTCCCTTACTTCAACACTTTTACTGACACACATCGTTGCCTGTCTTGTACTATTATTATACGAGGCAGACAAGACTCTGTCAATATTTTTGTTCCGTGGGGTCAGGGTTGTTTCATAAAGCATTCCCAAATTATCATTTAAATTTCTCACATCTATAAAATTGCAACATTCTCATTTTTCATTTCTTGTCTAAGGGATTCATTTATAAGTTTTTGTATAAAGGATTTCATTGTATCAGAATTAATAACTCTACTCATTAAATCTTCTAAATTCTTCATCGATTCAATCCAAAATATATCTTTCATTTGACCACCTGAATATTCTATCGCCAAGCTGTCATTCATTATTATCGTAACAGGGTAAGATAATGTTCCATGATTAACAAACATCATCCTATATTTGTAATGTTCTAAACCCTTTACAGTCAAAAAAACTTCATATTTATACTCCTCATTATTCTGTTCCCCTAAATCTTTTTGTATATCAACAGTGACTTCTTGCTGTAGTGTAGGTATAGAAAAACCAAGTTTTTTCTTATAGGTTCGTATTTGTCCATCATATTTTTCAATATTTCCCTTTACATAACCTCGTGTTGCTTCATCGATTTGCCGTAAAGAATTTTTAATGACGATTTCTGGTTTATCCTTATCTACCAACTCAAATGAAAATGTTTCTTTATTCATTGTTAAAATCTCCCTTCTAATCTCTTATTTCACATATGATAGGAAAGTGATCACTGATTTTCTTATTAGGATGTTGATTTTTATTTTTCAAATCAGCATAACTACATGTTGTAATTATTTTTAATTTTTCTTTTATAAATACTGGTAAAACTTCCTGACTTATAATTACTTGATCATGCATATACCACATTGGTGAATGCAGCTTTGATTGATTCAAATAATATGTTCCTGCTGGATAGGAAAAATCGCCCATAAGGCTCCACATAGGATTGTAAAATTTTCGGTAATTTTTCTTATCTACAGACCTTGTTGGCTCATCCGTAATTTTTAATTCAGGTAATCCATGAAGCCCATTTGCATTCAAACAACCTTTGCCATAGGGCATTTCATTAAAATCTCCTATAATAATGGTTCTTTGTGAGTTTATATCCTCTTCTGTTTTCTGTATATCATACATAATGCTATGTATATCTTCCAGCCTTTCTTCACTTCGATCACCATGCACATCTGAAATGAGATGAACGCAACACAATACATATTTATCCAAAAGTATCTGAATCGAATGATAATCTCCTTGACTTCCAGATTTTATATTTACATAATTACTCCATACATTAATCCTATCACATCCTGATGTGAAACATTTAATTAAATTTTGTTGATTTTCTCTAAATAATGCATATAATTCATTCTCATCCGCATTATATTCTGCCATAACCAATATATCTATTTCATTATCTTCGACAATACTAGCAATATAGCGATTGATATTTTTATTTCTATGTACATTCCAAAATAAGATTTTCATCCCTTTTGTATTTACTCCTTATTTCAATCAATTACCATGTAAATAATTTTCCATCTATTGGTGATTTTATATCCTTTCCTCCCTCGATTATTAAATAGTATCATTGATAAGGTTGTTTGTAAAGCTATTATCCAAGGTCTGGGGTATCCCGGTTAGGCATTATGGTCATGGTCTTACAGGATTCCGCGATGAAGATTCTGAGCGTTGATATATGATCGAACTTCACGGATTCAGGAATTATCAAAATTAGGTTATTCTCTGTTTAACCTTTCAATTCTATGGTATGATTAAGCAGAGTAAGTAGGTAATCGGTTCTTTCCACAGTTTGTTGATATGATTATTTTTCAATCCATTTTCCCATTTTGCGTCCTCCAACGAGTTCAATTATACCTTTCTCAATCATATCTTTCATAATCCGCTTCACTTTCCTTTCCGAACATCCTAGCCTTGAAGCAATCTGAGATTGTGTCGCGTCAGAGTTCTCTCTTATTACCAATAATATATTTTCTCTAAAGTGCCATCTGGCTCATTTAGCACTTTAGGATGTTTCAAAAAGGTGAATTTTACCATAATATCTTCTAAGATGAAGTGTGTATTCTGGCATCGGCACACCAGGGCTCTTACATACTTCACATATTTTCTCTATTCCACGCCCCCAAGTCTCAACATAGCCTGCGCGAAAAAATCCATTGGCTATATGCGGGGTATAGGGTACAGAGCGATGACGCTCCATCAATGTTTCTACTGTTCATCCAACTGGGAAAACGCAATCGTTACTGATACATACCGCGACTTCATGAATTCTGATCTGTATTGGTGTCAATGCTGCATAATTAAAATGGATTATAGCATTGTTTACGGCTTTTCTGATTGCTGCCTTTGGAAGATGATATGTTTCAATCCTTGTAACATTTTCATATGAAATGATTGCCTTCATATACTTTAGATAAATCAATTCGATAATCCGATCTGTTTGGATAAATAACGAACCATGGATCTCATCCTCATAACGTAAATCCGCACCCTCTCCAAAATATCCAATTTTAATATAAGAACCAGTCAAAGCTGCTCTCCGAAGAAGTTGTTTAGTATTACCGCTTCGATAATGGTACTCTCCTTTAAAATCTACCGGATAACTACTGGGATTGACACATATTTCAATATAATATCTTCCATCTTGTCGCAGCAAATTCACATCCACAATTGTTCCAAGGATATCTCTAACTTTATTAGGGATATCCTTCTGATAAGCATAATCTGAGCGGAATAAAGCAGATTCTCCGGCGGAGCCTTCAAACAGTCAATATTTTCCATCCGTCACACAATATTGAACTCCTCATATAAGCTGTTTCTCGAAACTTTATCTGCCGCAGCCCTTTGTACATCCCCAGTTCTTCCATTTGCAATAAGCAGTGCAACAAGTCTTCCCAGCTTATCTTCTCCTTCTTCTCGACCTTCT
>RAYY01000082.1 GCA_003611875.1 bacterium D16-56
CGGGAGAAAAAAGCGGCTGGAAGAATGACATACAGGGACGGGAGCGGGCATATGCCGCCAGAGACTGGTGTAGTCTGCCTGAAAAAATATGTCAGGCGGCAGAGCGGCTGAGAGGGGTACAGATTGAGTGTATGCCGGCAGTGAAGCTGATACAGCGGTTTAACTATTCCAAAGTACTGATTTATGCAGACCCGCCTTATATGCTTGGCACCAGGCATGGAAAACAGTATTGCTGCGAGATGAGCGATAAGGATCATGAGGAGCTTCTGACTGTACTGTTGGAACATAAGGGACCGGTATTGATTTCTGGATATGACAGTGATCTGTATCATGACCGTCTGAGGGGATGGCACCAGAAATCAAAAAAGAGCTATACCCATAGCAGAGCGATAAAAGAGGAAATTGTGTGGATGAATTTTGAGTTGGAAGGACAGATGAGAATGAGATTAGAGAAGTAATGAAGGGGTGTTAAGATGTCGTGTATCGGCAGTCTGGGGCAGCAGAGGAAAGAGGAGGAGTACCTTCAGAGCAATCGAATGTACAAGAAGCGGGTTGAGGAATAGAATGATCAAACGGAAAGAGGGAAGATCTGGTGGATAAGAATATACTGGTTCAATATTGCGACATGAAGAAAGAGATTAAAGACATAAGAGCTAGGATTCGGAAACTGGACAAGTTTTTGGATAATCCTCCAATCGTGTCAGATACAGTGCAGGGAAGCAGAAAGGATGGGACCATCGGCCTGATTAAGATCACGGGGATTCCGGATCCACTGTACACCCGTAAGCTGAATATGCGGGAGCGATACTGGATGCTGCTGGAGAGAAAGGAAGCAGAGCTTCTGGAGTTGACCTGCCAGGCGGAGGAGTACATACAGAGTATACCGAAATCGGAGCTGCGGATTATGTTTCGGCTGTATTATATCGATGGTCTAACTTGGGTGCAGGTGGCTCATCGAATGAATGGGATGTTCCCAAACAGGAGAATTAAGTATACAGAAGATAATTGCTGGAGGAGAAATCAAAGATTTTTTGAAAATGTCGGGTCATGTCAGGAAGAAACATGATATTATATAAACTGGAGTTATTGGAGACGGACAGAGGATTTTCATGATCTTATATTCTTTTTTGTATTAGGAATCATTTATTAAAGGATAGGTGCTTCTCTTTAAGAAATTTGGTGGTATAATAAAAAGAAATGTATGGAGGAAGAAATCATGGAAAACGAGTACACAGAGATAATACCATCATTTAAAAAAACTATTTTTAATGCTTCTAATGTTGATTTGGTGAAAGATTACGGAGAAATAGCATTTGATATGTTTTTAAAAGATGGACTTTTAAAAGACATACCATTAATCAATACAGCATTGGGCATGAAAAATACTGTTTTGGCGATTAGAGATAGGCACTTTATTAAAAAAACTATGATTTTTACTCAACAAATGCATGATGGAACAATATCAAAAGAAAAAATAGAAAAGCACAAAAGAATTCTTGAAAGCAATCAATCAAAAATGGAAAGAGAAATGGAAACAGTTATTATTTATCTCGATAAGCATATCCATTACATAAAAAATAGCATATTAGGCAATTTTTATTGTGCGTACATTGATGATGAACAAGATTTTGATTGGGAAGATTTTGAACTTTTTGCAGATATTTTGGATAGAGTATCTATATATGATTTACCTGAATTGAAAGAATTATGTGAGCAAGAAGTGTTTACAGAAAATGATAAATATAATAGTGTGTCTTTATCAAGACTTAATGGTTTAGGGCTGGTTCAATATGCGAATGGAATGGTAATGGGTTACGCTGATGATATCGATAAAGAAGGAGCATATGGCAGAAGATTTTTAGCAAGGATTAGTATTATAGGGAAGGTGTTTTGTGAAATTGGATTAAAAAATATAAAATAGATATATAATATGGAGAGTTTTTACTAGAAACGATTGAAGAATGATGATGTTTAGCAAGGTCATGACACTTGAGCAGGGAAAAAGTTTATAGATGTAATTATAAAGTGGAAAGAAATTGAGATTGAGGGATATCATTGCAAAACTGTGAGATTCGGGAGAATAAATTCATAAATGGAAGAATCAGGAGAAATGGGATGAGATAACGTTACCAAAAGAAATAGAGGACGGCAGTTTGGAATCAGAATGATGTCTGTGATGGGGACTAGTTAGCCAGGAAATAAAAAGTGGTCACTATGGGAGAGTTTGAGACTCTCCTTTTTGATTGCCTGAATAGATATAATCATTTTGGTTCGCAGACAAAAGGTACTGTGACCCAAAAAGAAGATTAGCGGCTGGGATCAGCCCATAAACCAGCTATATTTTGAGGAAAAAAATTGTCGGTTTCGTTTCGTTTGAAGGCAGGAATGGGGGGACAGAAGATGGAGAACAGCAGAGTACATGTGGCAGAAGTTGCAGCACTATTTGGGGTTACAGAGCGGACGGTACAGATGTTGGCCAAAGATGGAGTTATCACTGCTAAAAAGAAGCGCCCTTATGAATTTGATCTATATGACGTAGCTCAGGAATATATTCGGTATTTAAGCGATAAGGTACAGGGAAGGGAACGAAAAACATCTGGAAGTGTGGAGTCAGAAAAACTAAGGGCAGAAACGGACTTTAAACGCAGTAAGGCAGACATGGCAGCCCTGCAGCTTAGGGAACTAGAAGGGAAAATGCACCGCAGTGAGGATGTGGAGGCAATGACCAATGATTTGGTATATAATATCCGTTCCATGCTTCTGGCTCTGCCGGGCCGTCTGGCAATGGACATTGTGGAAGTAACCAATGCCAACGAAGCGTCTGTGATGATCCGCAAAGAATGCCATGCAATTTTGAATGAACTTGCAGGATATAAGTATGATCCGGAAGAATACAGGCGGAGGGTAAGAGAGCGGATCGGCTGGAGTGAATCGATAGAGGATGACGCGGACGAAGGCTAAGGATATTGTAAGATTAAATGCAGCAGTAGCCCAATCTGTAAAAAACTTCATGCCGCCGGAAGATTTAACGGTTGCGGAATGGGCAGATAAATACCGGCGTTTGTCGTCTGACAGCGCTGCAGAAGGAGGCCCGTGGCGTACCTCAAGAACCCCTTACCTGAAAGAGCCAATGGAGGCGTTTACAGATCCGAAGATCAAAAGGATCGTTATGGTGGCAGCATCCCAGGTTGGAAAGTCTGAGCTTGAATTGAATATTATTGCATATATAATCGCGCAGGATCCAGGGTCTGTTTTGTATATTCATCCAACCCTGGATGATGCGCGTAAGTTTTCCCGGCTGCGTGTGGCTACTATGGTTCGGGACAATAAGATATTAAGGGATAAGGTTTCTACGGTAAAAGGCGCGGGCAATACAGTTTTACAAAAATCCTTTCCAGGTGGTATGCTGACGCTGGTAGGTACAAACAGCCCGTCTGCTTTGGCATCAACCCCATCCCGTTATATTATTGGTGATGAGCGTGACCGGTGGGCATCCAGCGCAGGTGAGGAGGGAGATCCCTGGGGTCTGGCGCTGGCGAGGCAGACTACATTTTATAATGCAAAAGCAGTGGAGGTATCAACGCCAACCATTAAAGGGGCGTCAAACATAGAAGACAGTTATTATGAGGGGACACAGGAGCGTTGGTGTCATCAGTGTCCGGAATGTGGCGAGTATGGGGAGATTATCTTTGACAGAATAGTTTATGACCATACGGTAAAGCAGGTTCGGGGAAAAAAGGTATATAAGATTACAGGTCCAATTAAATGGGCTTGTCCTCATTGCGGATGTCTGGTGCAGGAGTCGGTAATGCGCCATCAGCCGTGTAAATGGATTGCGGAGAATCCGGAAGCTTATGGAGAAGGCATTCGGTCTTTCTGGCTGAATGCCTTTTCCTCTCCCTGGAAATCCTGGGCAGATATTTGCTTGGCATTTTTACGGGCTAAGGATAATCCGCAAAGACTGAAAACAGTATACAATACATTGTTTGGAGAGCTATGGGAGGACCGAGGGGACATCCCGGATGAAGATGCTATGCTTGCCCGTCGTGAAGACTATGGCTTTAATGCAGATGGTTCTCCGGTGGAAGTGCCTGCCGGGGTTTTGGTGCTGACCTGTGGCGTGGATACGCAGGATAACCGTCTGGAGTATGAAGTGGTTGGTCATGGACATCATGGGGAAACCTGGGGCATCAAAAAAGGGATGATTATAGGAAAGCCTGATACAGAGGAAGTGTGGGAATGTCTGGATGATGTGGTGGATCATGTTTACCGGTTTAAGGACAGTGAAAGAGGATTAAAAATATCGATAACCCTTGTGGATTCTGGAGGGCATTATACCCAGGATGTGTACCTGGCCTGCCGGATGCGCAAAAACAAACGGGTATTTGCGATTAAAGGATGGCAGAGAGAAGGGGTTCCCTATGTGGCGCCGCCTTCCAGAGTAAATATTGTTGTAGCGGAAAGGGTGGTTGGGAAGTGCTGGCTCTATATGTTGGGAGTGGATTCCGGAAAGGAAATGATTATGTCTAATGTGCAGGTGCAGGAGCCTGGCCCGAAATACTGCCACTATCCAAAGGGGGAAAGCTATGGATATGATATTCTGTACTTTAATGGCCTGCTTTCGGAGAAATTGGAGCTTGTGCAGACAAAGCATACTTATCGCTGGAAGTGGGTGAAGCTGAAGGGCCATACCAGGAATGAAGCCCTTGACTGCCGGAATTATGCTATGGCCGGGATAAGGATTATTAATCCAGACATGATGAAAATGGAGCAGAAGATCCGGGATATGGGGAAAAAGAAGCAAAAGAAGCAAAGCGCACCCAGGCAGCGTCAAAAGAAAACAGCAATAGATTATTATGAAGATTGGTAGGAGGTTGGTTTATGCGGCGAAGAGAAGCGATTGAAAAAGAATTGGAGGAAACCCGCACTCGTTTGGGATTGTATTTGAACCAGGAAGAAAATCTGCTGAGTAAAAGAGGAGTGCAAAGTTATTCGATCGGCACACGCAATATCCAGCGTTATAACCTGGATTTAAAGGCAATCCAGGAGATGATTGCAAAGCTTCATCAGCGGGTGACTGAACTGGAGGCGGAGCTGACCGGGGGAAGTTCAAGGCGTGCGGTGGGTGTAGTCCCTCGTGACTGGTAATAAAAAAAGGAGCAGATTATGAAGTTTGATCAAAGAACAGGGATGTATTTGCCTGATTCAGCGCGGATGCAGAATAAGGGGTATGGGGAGGCGGGGGCGAGTTGGAGAAGACGTGCAGTAAAGGGGTTTAATGCTCCTAGCGGTTCTCCTCATGAGGATATTGATTTTCATAACTTTACACTGCGGCAGCGTTCCCGTATGCTTTATATGGCAGCTCCTCTGGCCACATCGGCAGTAAGGACTAACCGTACCAACGTAGTCGGCATCGGGCTCCGGCTGAAAAGCCGGATTGACCGGGATATTCTTGGGTTTTCTCCGGAACAGGCAGAAAGCTGGCAGAAAAAGACGGAGCAGGAGTTTGGATTGTGGGCAAATAACAAACGGGCGTGTGATGCAACGGGTATGAACAATTTTTATGGGATGCAGCAGTTGGCCCTGATATCATGGCTTTTGTCCGGGGATTGTATCGGCTTGATCAAACAGAGGGAGGCGACCAGGATGCTGCCATATTCTCTGCGGGTGCATTTGATCGAATCAGACCGGGTAGCTACGCCGGTAACATGCCAGAACGGAATGTCTGTAGTCTATACAACCGGAAAAAACCGCGATAACGGCAACACCATTTATGACGGAGTGGAAGTAGACTCAGACGGGATGGTGGTTGCCTATCATATTAGGAGCACATATCCTTTTGAATTGGGGGCATTGACTACAGAATGGTCAAGGGTTTTGGCGTATCAGGAACACACAGGGCTTCCCAATGTCCTGCATGTTATGGATACGGAACGTCCGGACCAGTATCGAGGTGTTAGTTATCTGGCGCAGGTGATTGAGCCATTGCTTCAGCTTCGGCGTTATACAGAGTCAGAGCTGATGGCAGCAGTAATCGAGTCGTTTTTTACTGCTTTCATCAAGAGTGAATCGGATACCGATAAAGTGCCATTTAACCAAACCAACGAGGAGGGAAGCTCTGAGAATGAATATAGCATGGGTCCTGGAGAGATTAATGTCATGCGTCCTGGAGAAGATGTGGTTTTTGCAGACCCAAAACATCCCAACGGCGGGTTTGATAAATTTTCGGTGGCAGTCAGCACCTATATAGGCGCCGCGTTGGAGTTACCATCGGATTTGTTGTTAAAGAAATTTGATTCCTCCTACAGTGCCAGCCGTGCTGCACTTTTGGAAGCCTGGAATGCTTTTCGGATGCGCAGAGAGTGGCTGGCAGATGATTTCTGCCGTCCGATCTATGAGGTATGGATGAGTGAGGCGGTTGCCCGTGGCAGAATCTATGCTCCGGGATTTTTTGCAAGTCCGGCGATTCGGGCAGCTTATCTTGGAAGTGAGTGGCTGGGACCATCTCAGGGACAGTTGGATCCTGTGAAAGAGATCACGGCGGAGATCCTTGCGTGTCGGGAAGGATTTTCTACTCATGAGCAGTCTACGATTCGGTTGAATGGAGGAAAGTGGGATAGTAATGTGGAGCAGCTTCAGAGGGAGAATGAAAAGCTGAAGGGTGAAAGTCCGGATCCGCACCAGGATGGGGATAAAAAAACATCCCCCGGTGTGGCATGAAACCGGGGAACGAGCAGATCTTTAACGGGAATGTATTTTAGTGAGCAATGCTTCTTGAAGAACCTGGGAGAAGTTGATTCCCAAGGCAATAGCTTCTTCGTTTAACCATTCCGGAATAGAAAGGGTTTTTTTTACAGCTCTGGAATTGTGTTTTTTCTGGTAGGCTTCCATATCAAATTGAATGACGACTATGTGGCTGTCAGCATCATCCAGGGGGATCTGATTAGGCGCAGAAGGGGTTGGGAGAGGTTCCTGGTTTCGGCTGCGGTCGGTGAGCGCAAGGCCAAGGGCTTCAATTGCCATTTGATATGCATCTTCTGTAGAATCGCCCTCAGTCAAGCATTCAGGAAGATCTGGGAAAGAAACCCAGAAGCCTCCTTCCTCAGCAGTATGGAAGATTGCAGGATAGAAATATTGTTTCATGAAATACCTCCTTGATTATTGGGAAAGGGGGCGGGCTATTTCAATCCCGCCTGTTTTAATATCTCTTGTTCCAATCCTTTTTTGAGGGACTTGGAATGATAAGGAACTATGGTTTGTCGGCCTGTGAATTCATTTTTTAGTTTTACATGGGAACCATTTTGGCTGACTTCTGTAAAACCATTTTGTTTGAGATGTTTGATCATCTCACGAGGGGTCATTGGCATCTTTTGTGCTCCTTTCCTTATCATGACATTATTATACCACGTAAAAATACGTATGTCAATAGAAATACGTATTTTTACGTAAAAACAAGTGCGATTTATTTAAAGCTTAAAATGATTTAAAAATTGTATTAAGAGATAATCAGGACGCCTTCTCCTGGGAGGGCGTTCTTTTTATACACATAAATCAGGGAAAGGAGAGTTGGATGTGATAGAACCTTACAGGTTTCGACTGGGGCCGGATCCGATTTTGTCTGTGGAACCTGGCGCCACGGCGGCAAAGTTTTGGAACATGGCCAGTGTCAGCGAAGATGAAGGAGAGATTATCCTTTATGGGGATGTCATGAGCCGTCAGCCGGTTGACTGGTGGACGAGAGAGCCAGAGCCGGGACTTTATATTACACCAGAGGGGTTTATGGAGGATCTGGCAGCGGTTAAGGATAAGGGGCGTATCACGGTCAGACTGAACAGCTGCGGCGGGGATTTATATACCGGGATTGCGATCCACAATGCATTGAAGGCCCTTACTGGGGAGGTAAATGTTATTGTGGATGGCATTGCTGCCAGTGCTGCCAGTGTGATTATGTGTGCAGGGGACAGGATAAACGTGTATCCGGGCTCACTGGTTATGATCCATGGTGTTAGTGCTTATTTTTGGGGCAGTCTGAATATTCAGGATATGAAGCAGCTCATGAAAGGAATGGATGCCAGCGAGCGGGCTGTGGCAGAAATTTATAACACTAAGACCGGAATTGCAGTAGAGACCTTACGCAGTATGATGACAAAAGAGACTTGGCTTACCGGGCGGGAAGCAGTGGAGAAGGGATTTGCGGATCAGGTATTGGAGGGGGAAGGGGAACCAGATATGGGGCTGAGTCCGGACAGAAGGCTCCTTTTTGTCAATGGCATTGGCCATAACGTAGAGGGATTTCGGCATATACCAGGCACAATTCCGGTTTTGGGAAGTGCAATGCCGGTGGCAAGACCCGTGATGTCCGCAACGCCGTCTAATGTGGTAGAGCAAACAAAAGGAGGGAAAAAGTATATGACATTGGAAGAATTAAAAAGCCAGGAGCCGGAATTGGTAAAACAAATTGAGCAGGAGGCCAGAAATGCGGCTCAGATACAGGCCAGCGCGGATGCAGTAGCAGAGGAAAGAAAGCGCCTGGAAGATATTGATTCGATAGCTGCTTCTGTACCGGATCCAAAGATGGTGCAGGAAGCGAAGTATGGAAAGAACCCCTGTACAGCACAAGAGCTTTGTTTTCGTGTGATGCAGGCAAGTGCAGCCCAGGGAATGCAGTTTTTGACAGCGTATGAGTCAGATGGAGCGGCTTCTGGTACGAAGAAGGTAGGTGCGGCGCCTAACGGCGGCGCCCCCATTGACCAAAAGGAGCAGGATGCGGCAGATATTCAGGCTGTAGTGAATGCTTACAAAAATGCGAAAGGAAGTGTGCGGTGATGGGAAGACGACTTGATGAAGATCTGGGCAGTGTAGGATTTGACAATCTGATTGCTGGCATGTATCCGCCTGCAGAGGTGTTTTATGTGGAGCTGACAGCAGGACAGGGAGTGCTTAGACGCGGCACTTTGCTGGCTTTGAAAGACGGAACGATGGAAATGATCAGCACAGCTACTACGGGAAAGGCTAATGCCGTATTGGCAGAATTGGTGGATACCGGAACAGGGGAAGGAGATGCCAAAGGGCGGGATGAGACTGTGGACGAGAAAGAAGATGCAAGAGAAGCAGTGGAAACCGTGTCGGGTATTGCTTACCGTACCGGGCATTTTAATACCAACAGCCTGATTGTAGCTGAGGATTATGAAATCACGAGCACAGATAAGGAGGCTCTCCGCACTGCGGGAATCTTACTCTCTGATGCTGTGGAAAGATAAAAGGAGGACAGATTAATGCCGTTTAATTATTATGACACACACCATTTGCTTGCTTCGGTACAGCAGCTTGCCCCTCTCCATACCTTTCTTCTGGACCGCTATTTTCCAACAAACGCGGCTACAGACATTTTTTCTACGGATGATGTGCTGGTAGAATATCGAAAGGGTTCAAAAAAGGCAGCACCTTTTGTGGCGCCTCGAAAGGGAGGAATTACGATTCTTCGTGAAGGATATACCATGAAACGTTTTACGCCTTCTTATATTGCTCCGAAACGTCCGCTTACAAGTGACGATCTGAAAAAACGTGGTTTTGGCGAAGCTCTTTATACACAATTGACGCCAGAACAAAGACAGGGAGTGCTTATGCTGGGCGATATGGATGAGCTGAGGAACATGAACCAGCGCAGGAAGGAGGTTATGGCTTCCCAGGTTATTTTTACCAATGGCTGTATTATGGATGAGTATGTAGACGATTTGAAACATTTTGAGGAACGTGAGGTTCGCTTTTATGATGGGGAGAGAAATCCGGCGATTTATACTCCTGCAGGGACATTGGATACTACTATATAGTAAATTAAGTTGTGAACAGTTAAGAAATATGGTATAATTAGGGAAGAATCACAAGAAAGGAATCTTTCCCGTTATGTCTAAAAATATTACTAAAATTACTTTGAGTGAAGA
>RAYY01000083.1 GCA_003611875.1 bacterium D16-56
ATGTCCATAGGTATTCTCCTTTATCTGGATTTAGAGTTTTTGGAGTGAACCCTAAAAACTCTAACCCTGATTTTACAGGAGAACGCCATATATTTCACTACACGTTCTTATTTGACGCTTACGATGAAGAACACGAGGCATATGGGAGGGGTAAACTGCTAATTTCTCTCCAATTCGACAAATCAGTGTGCAACAATCAAATATCGCTGCTGTTACAGAATGTTTCCGTCTGGCTGCTGATGCGGTCAGGCGCTTTTTTTGCCCGATCACACCAGCCCAACAAAGCGGTAGTAAATTTTAATGTCCTGGTGTCTTTGACCGTCTATGACGGTTCGTTCTCCAACTTCAATGCGGTCAATCAGTTCCTCAATGATTTCCCGGTTCAGTTCCTGCAAGTCCAGATACTGCCGGATGGTTCCGGCCCACTGGTGGATATTGGCGATGTCCTGCTGGGCTTTCCGTTCCCCGGCTAACAGGCTGTCCAGGCGTTCCGATTTCTGGATGCGTTCCTGCTCGTTCTTTTGAATCAGAACCGAGAAGGAATCGCCGCTGATTGCCCCGCTTACCTTATCTTCATAAAGTTTTGCGGTGATCTGTTCCAACTCCTCCAAACGCCGCCGCAAACGGCTGATTTCCTGTCGGCAGTCCTCTTGTTGCGCGGCGCTTGCGGATTGGATGTGCTGTTTCAGCTTATCCAGTACAGCGGCTTCATCGGCTGCAACCGCTTTTCCATGCGCCCGGATTTCACTCAGCACCAGGTTTTTCAGGCTGATCTCAAAAATCCGGTGCCAGGAGCAGATGCTGTGTCCGGTAGTGGCAAACCGGGAGCAGAAATAAGAAGTATAGTGCTTGACAGTGCCATTTTTCCGGTGCTGTGTTTCGCGGGCGGCAACCAGAGGATGCCCGCAGTCCGCGCAGACCAGCTTTCCGGTAAACAGAGATGCTTGGGGCGGCGTATTGTTAGCGGAAATCTGTTTCGCCGCCTGATTGATTTTCTGGACAGCCTCCCACAGCTCCGGCCCGATAATTGCCTCGTGCGCGCCCTCATGGGAAATCCATTCCGATTCCGGTTTCCTTATCATGGTCTTGTCTTTATAGGAACGGGAGCCGGTGCAGTTCTGTGTGAGCGTACCGACATAAATATCATCGTTCAGAAGGCTTCGGACGGTTGCGTAAGCCCACAGCCGGGAATACTTGCAGCTGCCATTTCCGTAATGGACCGCCCAGTACCAGCGGGGAGGGAGAATCCCTTTCTCATTCAGGGCGGCGGCGATTTTCCCATAGGCCATGCCGGACTGACGCATCTGGAATATCTGCCGCACAACAGCGGCGGATTCCCCGTCAATGACCAGCTTGTGTCTGTCCTCCTCGCTCTTGCGGTATCCGTAGGGAGCGTAGGCGGCAAGATACTGGCCGCTTTTCTTCTTGGCATGAAGCACCGACTTGACCTTGCTGGACAGGTCCTTGAGATGGTAGTCATTCATCAGACTGCGGAAGTGCAGCATATCGGTGTTGTCCCCCTCGCTGTCCAGGCAGTCCAGAACCGATACGAACCGGCATCCGAGGGAGGGGAAAATGACGTCCGTATAACGGCCCACCTCCACAAAATCCCTGCCTAAACGGGAAAGGTCCTTTACCAGAATCAGGTTAATCAGGCCATGCCTTGCGTCC
Organism: bacterium D16-56; assembly: GCA_003611875.1. Classification (GTDB taxonomy): domain Bacteria; phylum Bacillota; class Clostridia; order Lachnospirales; family Lachnospiraceae; genus Brotaphodocola. The sequence continues at coordinate 1,672 of RAYY01000083.1, forward strand.
TCCAGCATTTCCAAAAATCCGGGCCGCTGAAAATTGCCGCCGCTGTACCCATCGTCCTGATAGGTCTTGACCTCGATCCAGCCGTTGAGCATGACGAATTTGGAGAGGATTTCATATTGGTTCTCAATGCTCACCGATTCATCGCTGGGAATATAGCCCTTCGCTTTTGCGGAATTGGAGGCGTCATCCACACTCAGGCGGCAGTAGATACCGACTTTATATTGCTTCGCCATAATCCTGCCCCCTTTTCTGTGCCAGCGCCCCGTCCACATTCCCGACATAGCGGTAGTACACCTTGACCTCACAAATCCGCTGCCCGTTGACCTTCCGGGTATCGCCAACCTCGATCCGGTCTACCAGTTCAAAGAGAATGGTTTCGTCCAGTTCCGAGATTTCCGTATAGCGCCGAATAATTTCCAGCCAGCGGTCGGTATCCACCTGGTTTTCCAGGTGCGCCCGGACTTTCCTTTCCAGTTCCGGGACTGCCTCCGCCTTTTCTGCCCGTTCCGCTTCATATTTCTGCATCAGGGTCTGAAATACCGTCTGCGGGATGGAGCCGGTGCATTTGTCCTCGTAGAGATTCTGCATCAGGCGCTCCAAATCGGAAATACGGGCTAAGGAGGATTTTAATTCCTGCTCATAGGAGAAAAGCCGGGTGTGGGATTCCTTCTCCTTCAGCCGGAGAATCTCGCCCATCAGCCGGTCCGGGTCATATTCCGCAAAGCGGGCCTTTTCCCGGATGTCCTCCAATACCAGCTGGGTCAGCACCGTTTCATAGATGGTGTGGATGGTACACGCGCCCCTTCCGCTGCGGGAGTAGTTGCCGCAGATGAAAGAACTGTACCGTCCCGGCCTGCCATCCTTATATGTGAACTTTTCGATATGGTTCCGCATTTTGAAACCGCAGTCGGCACAGTACACAAGGCCGGTGAAGATGCTCTTGCAGCCATCGGACGGGGCGCTTTTCCGCACCTTCTTTTTGCCGATACTGGCTACGGTGTCCCACAATTCCCGCGAAATAATGGCCTTGTGGGTCCCCTCCACCCGAATCCACTCGTCCTCCGATTTATTGACGAGCTTGCGGGATTTATAGGAGAGTGTGCCGCTTTTGCCCTGTACCATGTTCCCGATGTAGACCTCGTTGCGGACCATGTTTTTAACCGTCTGGTCGGCCCACTTGTGGTTGACCCTGCGGGGGTCGCTCTGGCCCTTGCGCTGGTAGTACAGCACACCGGGCGGCTGAATCCCTTCTTCATTGAGCGCCACCGCGATGGCGTGAAATCCCATGCCTGATGCCCGCATCTCAAAGATACGGCGGACAACCGGCGCGGTTTCCTCGTCAATCACCAGATGGTGCTTATCCAGCGGGTCGCGCCGGTAGCCATAGGCGGGGTAGGTTCCCATGAATTTTCCGTTTTCGGCACAGGCCCTCTTGACCGCCTTGACCTTCTTGCTGGTGTCCCGGCTGTAAAACTCATTAAATAAGTTCAAAAAGCACATGACATCGGTGCTTCCGTTGTCACTCATGGTGTCAATGCCGTTGTTCAGCGCGATGAACCGGCATCCAAGAGAGGGGAACAGGTAATCCGTATATTGCCCAAATTCGATGTAGTTGCGGCCAAAACGGGAAAGGTCCTTCACCAGAATCACATTGATCCGCTTTGCCTTTGCGTCCTCGATTAACCGCCTGACGCCTGGGCGGTTGAAGTTCGTGCCGGAGTATCCGTCGTCGATATAGACATCGACCTCATTCCAGCCGCGCTGCCTGACATAGTTTTGAAGCAGCAGCTTCTGGTTCTCAATGCTGACCGATTCCCCATCACGTTCATCGTCGTTGCTTAACCGGCAGTAGATGCCCACGTTGTATGTTGTATCCATCATCTTTCTTTTACCTCCCGACCATCTCAGAATCCATACCTCGTGCGGCAAAATGGCTCCGCAGGTTTTACCCTGCATGAATATCTTACCGGAGAATCCACCGCCGCGCAATGATACGGCAGGCCGCGAGGCTTTCTGTTATTTGGAACCGCTGGCAGCTGGAATGGCTTCCGACATGGCGCGTCTGACTGCCAGCTGTTCCAGCGTCTTTCCCAGGTCCTTTTCTCCCGAAAAAAAGCTGGTGACACGATAAATGGTTTTCCCGATCCGCACCTCTTTGTAGGAGCTTGTCGGGGTTGTCTGTTTGGTCATAAAGACGCACCTCCGTTCAAAAATTGTTTTTACTCTATGGTTAAAAAGCAGCCGTATCGAAAGATAAGGGCGGCGGTTGCCGCTGGATACCGTCCGGTACGGCTGCTGCAATTCTGTTTGGATGGTTCGTCATATTTGCCACGCCCCCTGACGACGGGGACATAACAGGCCGCTCCCGGCAGAGCTGTCATAACTCCGCAGCGCCGTTTTTCTCGCGCGCCGCAGGGTTCCCCCCAAGTCTTTGGCGGGCCGTGAGGAAGTATCTTTAAGCCCCCGCACCATCATCGCGCCCGGAATGCCATCTCCGGGGTTAAGGCTGGACGTAGATCGCTCGGATTGCCTGTCTGTCATCACCTCCTGCAAGCAACCGTCCTGGCGGCGCGCCTTTTCCGCTTCGATACGGGTTATGTACCTGTTATGCCGTATATTCAGTTGTCAAGCTGCAATAAGGGGCAAGAGGACTTGTCCCTTCAATGTGTAGGCATTGGGAAAGGCCGTTTGTCACCCTTGATTCAAAAATATTTTGATTTTTTTCAAACGTTTATAGATGACATTCCGGGAACAGTTCCACAGCCTTGCGACATCGGCCTGCCGGTATCCGTCCACAATGAGCAGGGTCAGCAGTTCCAGATCGTCCTCCGGCAATTTGCAGAGCCGCCGGTACAGCAGTTCATCCTCCAGGGAGGACAGCCAGCCAAACCGCCGGGAATCCACATCGCCGGTGTCCCAGGTGCAGGACAGGGATTCAAATTTTCGGAACAGGCAGGACTGCTCGCTCTCGTCCTCACACTGTTCGCTGGGAAGGGCCTGTACGCGGTTCTGATAGGTTCGCTGGCTGCAAAACCAGGACCAGTTATATTCCTTCATCGCTGCGATCTGCCTATCGTCCATACCGGCTGCGCGGTATTCCTGTTCCAGCCGGGTCCATTCTGCATCAAACTTCCTTTTTTCGTATCCATAGTGAAATCCCATAGTTTTCCTCCATTTCGATTCAGGCGTGGTTGACGGGTGAATCGAATAGAGGCGGGGACCGGCAGCCGGGTCCCCACAAACAATGGAACCTATGAAATTGTTGAGCTATGTAGAAAAAGCGCGGGGCAGGGGGAGGTTTGTCGTTTCTTTTTTCCCATACAGTGCGCTTTTTGTCTTTTTTGCCAGAATATCCCTTCTTTTTGCCGAAAAAGGGCAGACAAAAACAGGGCGCAGATGATTGTTGCATCATCTGCGCCCTGAACGTATCGGTTATTCTGTTATTCAAGCCTCTGCCCCATAAGGGCAGAGATAGATCAAAAGGGACGTTTACGCATAGACGGCCTCCATAAAATTAACCGCTATGCGACAAAGAAGGATTGGGTCAGCCGGGATTGCGGCACCTAATTACCTCTGGGCGGTATTCGGTTGTATCGCTTCAGGAATCTCCAAGGCTGATGCCGCTCCTTTCCCGTCCTATTTTCTGGCCCCGTCCGGGCCGATGGTGTAACCGTCAATGGTGGTATTGACCGCCATGGAACCGTCCGAATAGAAATAGTACCATTTACCGTCAATCTGTTTCCAGCCGCCAGTAAACATCCAGCCGTTACTGTCCAGCCAGTACCATTTTTTATCGTCTTGCAGCCAGCCGGTGGCAGGTTTCCCGTTTTTCATGTACTGCCAGGAGCCGCTGTGGCTCTGCATCCAGCCCTGGACGGTCTGCGGGTCAATGACAATCTCCACAAACCGCCGCAGGACGGTAGCGACCTCGGCGCGGGTGGCGGTTCCTTTCGGGTCAAAACGGTTGCCGCCTTTCCCAGCCAGGATGCCCGCCTGCTGCATGGCTTTGACTTCCTTTGCCGCCCAGCCGCTGATCTGTGCGTTGTCCGCAAAGGTCACAGCTTCATGGGCAGCCGGCAGGTCATAGCCCAGCTTTTTCGCGTAATTTGCCATAATGACCGCCATCTGTTCCCGCGTGATATTGGTGTCCGGGGAAAAGGTGGTGGCAGTCGTGCCATTTACAATGCCTTTTTCCGCCGCCCAGTTCACATAAGGGGCGTAGTAGGCGTCTGCTTTCACATCGGTGAATTTCCCGGTTTTGTAGCTGTCCGGGTCAATGCCTGCCAGCCGCCCCAAGGCGGTGACAAACATCCCCCGCGTCATGCCGGTGTTGGGGCTGAATTGGTTGTTTCCAGTACCAGCGAGCAGCCCCCGGCTGGCTACGAAGATGATGTTATCCTCAGCCCAGTGGTTCTTAATGTCTGTAAAGATCGGGACAGGGTTCTTATAGCCGATGCCGTAGATGCTGAAATGCCCGGCTTCAAAGACAACCGTACCCAGGTCAGGGTCATAGCTGGATCTTGTCAGCCATTCCACCTTGCCCTTGCCATCCACATAGACCGCATAGAGATTTCCGGCCTGCTCCTCCTTTGCCGGAGCATAAGGCAGACGGACAGCGATGGTGTGGCCGTCAAAATCGGTAATCGGCGTTTCCTTTCCACCGGCGAGATACACCAGCGACAGGTCATAGACCGGCCTTGTGCCGATGGCAGCTTTGGCCTCCTTGGACAAGCTGGCCTGACTAATCTGTTTTACCCGGAGGATAATGTCGCCGTTTGCTGATGCCGTATCCAGCCATTTCAGCAGGCCGGCATCCATTCCCTCCACAATTACGCCCTCAATATTGATTTCCAGCCGTTTTACCTTCTCCCGGACAAGGGTATCCAAAGTTTGGGCCTTGATTGTCACGCTGAAAGAGGTCTGGCCCTTTTGGGGGCTGACAGGAATGACAACCGCCACGCCGTTTGCGGTATTGCCGTTCTTTTTCGCATCGTTCTTTGCCGCGTTGATGGCGGACTGGACAGTGCCGTTATCCAGTGCCACATTCCCGTTTTTATCCGGTGTTGCCGGTTTGGTCTGGCTGGTGGTAGGAGTGTCCGGCTTGGTTTCGTCGGGACGCGCTACAATCGTGGAGCCGCCGCCGGAGGAACCATTGTCACCGCTGGAAGAACCGCCGCCGGACGAGGAACCTCCCCCGCTGCTGGAACCGCCAGAGTTTCCATTCCCACCGCCGGAGGAACCGCCGCCGTTAGTACGCTTGGTTACACTGACTGTACAAGTGGCCATAGCACTGCTGTGCTGGGTGTCACCGCTATAATTTGCGGTAAAGGTATATGTTGCCGTTTCGTTAGGCAGGGTGGCTTTCCAGCTTGTTCCGCTGCCGGTAACATTGATACTGCTGTCAGAGCAGCTTACCGTTGCCTCTCCGCCGGAGGGCAGGCCGCTGATGGTCAGCGTTACTGTTCCACCGCCAGCGAGAGAGTCAGGAGTTGCTGCTATGGTTAATTGAACGGGGATTTTATCCGTTACAGTCAGCTTGCCGTTTACATAGGTGATCTGGTAGCTGTCCCCGTTGGTCAGTATGCCGCCGCTGATGACAATGGCATATTCTCCAAGGGTATTGGTATCTGATACACTGGTTGTCATGGTTGGGTCTGTCGTAAAAGTATCGCTGTTCACCAGCCCCGCCGTCTGATAGGTCAGTGTCGGCATAGCCGCGCCTTTTACCACGGTAAAGCTGTCTGCCGTTAGGGTGATCGGCCTTTTTCCGATGGTCACGGAAATGGCTGCCACGGCTTCATTGTAGTTGTTGTCCGCTGCTTTTCTTGCGGTGATTGTGACAGTTCCGGCTTTGCGGATGGTCGCAGTTTTGTCATTGATGCTGACAACGGACGGGTCGGAGCTTGTAAAGCTGACCGCGCCAGAGCCGTTGCCGCCGGTGGTGGCGAGGTCAAACGCCGGATCACCGTAGGTCTTTGCTTCCACCGGGGAAATGGCAAAGGATTCCTGATTTTTCTTTGCCGCGTCAAAGGACAACTGGCCGTTAGCCTCTTTGTAGTTGGTATCGCCGCTGTATGCCGCTGTGACCGTATACTCCTTGTCGGACAGGTTTTCCCATTTATAGGCAGCTTTCCCGTTCTGCAAGGTCAGGGTTTCGCTTAATCCATCGCTGGTGAGGATGATGCTGCCCGCAGGAGCCGCGCCGTTCTGTGCGCCGGTAACGGTGACAAGCAAATCTGCCACCCTGCCTTTTGCGCTGTCGCTCATTTTTACCTCTACTGTGACGGTAGGAGTAGCCTGTGCCACAGTGACATTCACATCCTGCGTTATGGTTGTGATAGGTTCATAATTCTGCACAGTGGAATCGCTTGGCGTAAAGGTCACGCTATATCCAGATGTCCCAGCGGTTGGAACAGTATCCGGGTTCTTCCATGCAAAGGAACCGTATTCTGTACTGCCTCCGCTCAGCGTACTCTCGGATAGTTTCTGCCCATAGGTCAGGCCATTGGCGGCAGGCCAGGTAATGGCAGGGGCCGCTGCCTTATTGATGGTCAGTGTTCCCGGCTGATAAGTAATTGTATAATTGGCGGTCATATCTGCGCTGCTGCTGTTCTTGATTTGAGCGGCGGAGAGTTCGATGGTGCCGCCGGGTACATTCCTGGTGCTGGCGGCGAGGGTAATGCTACTTAAACTATCACCAGCGCAAAGCCCGGTGGCAGTTACCTGCCCTGTTCCCTCTGTGATGCTCTGGCCGTAGGTGATGGTCTGGTCGTTAGCCTTGATGGTCAGCGCAGCCTTGCCGATGGTGAAGGTCGTGCGGATGGAGCCGGAATAATTTCCGTTCGCTGCTGCGGTAACAGTCACTGTGGCCTTACCTGCGTTGATGTTGTCGGTGGCGCTGATGGTGTACTGGTCGGAATTGATTGTTGTTCCGTTCAGCTCCACCGTCACATTCCCAGTCTCCGGGACAATCGCCGCGCCGGTGTAGGTATATGTGCCGCTGACCGTCACACTGGCGTTGTCCAGCATCATTTTCTTGGTGGTAATGGACTTTCCTGTACTGGCAGGGGACGCATTGTGATTATCGTCCTCTTTCAGTCGGGCATAGAAGGTGTATTGCGTATTGGGGGATAATTCGGCAAACTCCGGGCTTTCCTGCCAAGTAGTGCCGTCTATGCTATACTCAGCATTTTCAACAGTCGTCAGCGTGATGCTGGTGTCCTTGATGTTATCCTCCGTTGCGGAAGGCGCAGAGGGCGCGGCCTGATCCGCCGGGTTGATGTACAGTATTAACCCATTACTCTTAGCTGCGGTGTAGTTATTCTGCTCCGGGATATTTGCACGAATACCGCCGTAGCTTTGGGCATTGGTGGGCAGGACAAGGCTGTCAGCAACACCAGCCCAGGAATAATGAATCTCCCCTGTATAGGTTTCCCCGTTCACCAGCGTTATGACCAGCGCGACTGCGGCGGGCTGGCCGGTGTAGGTCAGTGTCACTTCATCACTGGCCCACACAATCGTGGGCGTGGCCTTGCCGATGGAGAAGGTTTTTTTCACCGTTCCCTCATAAATCCCCTTGCCAGTGACGGTAACAGTGTAGGTTCCAGCGTTCTTAAATCCGTCTTGGAATGTGACATCATAATCCTTTCCAACCGTCAGCCCGGTAACGGTGACAATCGGTTTTTGCTCCGTTCCGTTGTAGGTGGCGCTTTCCGCTGACAGCATTACCATGTCCGCCGTCAGCGGATTGCGGGTAATTGTAACCTCCACCGGGACCTCGGCATCGGCCATGTTGGTGGTTCCAATGAATTTTACAATCAGGGTAAACTTCCCGTTTTCCCCCGCCTGTCCGTTTGTCAGCACATCGGCGGCGCTGACGGTCATGGTGTAGGTGCCGTCCACACCTTTGTCTGCGGGAGCGGACACCTGCGTATCACCCACAAACACCGCCATCTGGCCCGCGCCCGGCCCGGTGAAGCTGGCCGC
>RAYY01000084.1 GCA_003611875.1 bacterium D16-56
GATCCGGGTCAGCTCAAAAGAAGAATTATCGGAACGAATTTATCAGTATTTTGATGAGATTAATACTGCTCCTGTTGTCTATCACTGGACATATAAAATGAACGAAATAGGAGACGAAGAAGTAAATATTTAACTATTCGTTATTTAATATTCGATGTACTAGGAGTTCCAGAATAAGTAATGTCGTCTAATGTAAAGTTTCCACAATGATACCGTAGACAATCTCCTTGGCGTTTCCAGTTATGAAGCCAAAAAGTCACATCAAGATCATGCTCTTTTTCCGGTACAAAATCATTTCTGAGCCAGTCTGCGTCCCTTCCTGAAAAGGTAAGACATATTTCATCAGAAACACCAGAAGAATTATCTGTATAATCCAATGCTGTCAACCGCCCAGAAAGCCCCACCTCGTTTCCGTCATACAGTATCTGACACTCCACCCTTCTTGCATTAGCCATTTAATACTGCCCTCCATGCAGGATAATCGCTGTCTGTCAAAACCCTGCTTCCATCGTCCGGATCCGGAAGCTTCAGCTCCACTCCGGCCGGAAAGACAAAATAATCCAGTTTGTCCCCATTCATCCCCATGATCCTGCTGCACTCATGTTCATCCCCATAAACCTCAAATGCAATCTGATCCCATGTCTGCCCGCTGACTGTTGTATAGATCCTTCCCATCCCTGCCTCCGTTTTGTCAATAGTTCAGCCTCTCCCCTGTCCGGATATAGCGCCTCATGTGCTGCTCAAAGCGCTCATAGTCGTCGGAAGCAGCATTTCGTACCGCTTCCTCACCGATGCCTGTCACATGATACACTGGGGAATAGGTAATATTGGTTTGCTTGTTATCCACATTTGATATGGAATCGGATACCTTTCCGGAATCTCCTAAAATTCCCAGCTCTCGCCCGGTCTGTTCCCAGATCGACACAGACCGTTTGGTCCGGTCTATTGGGATGAACGCTTCCGGCCCGGCTTCCGCGAACACACCAAAATGGGGTTCATCAAAAATGCCTCCGGAAGCGTGCTTTACCACGGGAGCCATATTGGAATATGGCATTTTCGCTGCATAATTCACCTGTATTTGTGGGGTTACAGATATTGGGGTACTGAATCTTTGATTCACATATCTTTGTGTATACTCATATACAAAATCTATGCCAACCTCTACCCGTTCTGTCTCTTTTTTGATCCCTTCACTAATTGCCGGAGGCAGTGTTCCACCCATCTCCAATACACTGTTGTACGTTCCCATGTATTCCGGGCTGCTGCCAATCTGTTCCCCTACATATCTCCAGATGGCATCCGCATCACCTGTTAACATTTCCAAGGTCTGCACCTCTGTTAGGCCTTTAGATAATGCAGCTGGCAATTCTTTTCCAGCTGCTTCATACTCTTTTTTCAAAGATTCCATCTGTTCCACAGAAGGGGCCATGTCTTCCAAAAGCCCACTGATTGCTAATTTCGCGCCTTCACTTAATTCCGAACCCTCTAAACCAGCCGTCAGCATATTTACAAAATAATCCCCATAAGTTTCTCCCAACACATCCGATCCATCCATGGATTGAAAATTGCTTTCAATGGCTTCCGTCATCATTTGCTCAAAAACAGGCATCGCCTCATTAAGTTCATCCGCATACTGCTGATAAATCGTATCCATCAAGAATCCAGATACATTTAACTGCGCCTCCTCCATCTGCTTTCTATGGTTTTCGCGAAATTCAGCAACCATGGCATCGCGTTCATTACTATTAATAGCCCCTCTCTTAAGCATGGTATTTGCTCCACCAATATCCATAGTTAGAGATTCTTCCAAGCTTGCAGATAAATCATCTAACTGACCCTGGAGTTCTGCCTGAAGATTCTGGAATGTTTCCCCATCTAATTTCCCTCCTCCATATCGAATGCCAATCGCTTCTATCCGGGCTTCAAATTGGCTGCTGGATAGCTCTGCGGTAATATCAGCCATCTTCCTTTGCAGCTCCTGGATCGCCTCTACCTCATCCATGGACAGTACCCCATCCTTCATTCCTTCCGCATATACTTCCCCAAGCTGCTCCCCATATCCCCGAAGCTCTGCATTCAGCCCATCATAAAAGGAATTAAACTGATCAACAATCCCCCTCCCCGTCTCGTCATCATCCGTCAGAAGCCGCAGGTTTAAGTTCATAGCATACTGCTGCTGTTCCCCAAGAGCTATCGCATTTTCAATATAGGCATGGAGCTGCCTCTCATATTCGCCGGTATCAGCCTCCGATAGTTCAAATCCCATGCCGATCTTCCAGTTCAGCTTATCAAGAGCCTCATTGCTGTTCGAAAGATTCTTGGCAATCTCCTTTACCTTCCCCAGTTCATCCATAGCCGTACTCAGCTTGTCCAGATTTCCGTTATTGATAATCTGCCCGGCCACGTCCTCCAGTTCTTCCAGGGAAAGATGGATATCCCCAAAATGCTCTGCCAGGTTCTGCTTTTTCAGTTCGGCATTCGCCATCTTTATCTTCACACCCAATCCCACAATCGCCCCTCCGGCTGCTGCCGTTATCCCGATAGCAGCCGTAACCGGATTGGCCATCATGGCTAGTCTCAATGCATTCATGGCCTTGGCTGTAGAAGTAATGGTCTGAGCTACCTTCAAAGAAGTTATCGTAGTGCCAATAGCAGCCAGCCCGCCCACAATCACATCCGGATTATCCATCATCCAACCGCCCAGACGCAAAAGAGGTCCTGCAAACTCCTCAACAGAATCCTTAGCCTCCAGCATATTGCGGCGTATGGTTGGTATCATGTAGGTTAATTCTTCCACTACATTTTCTGAAAAATCATAGACAGCCTCTGTTCCAAGCTGGGTAGCTTCCCTCAGAGGCTCCTGCAGGCTGTCATAAATCCGGATGCCGGAATCTTGAAGCGCAGACTGTAATATAGCCAGATCTCCCTCCAAATTATCAAGCTTAACCTTGGCCATCTGCTCCAAAGCTCCATTTGCATGATAAAGCTCTGTCTCCAAATTCTCCCACTCTGTCACGCCATCCGCCACCGTTGTATTCAACCCGGCTAACAGATCGTTTAATGCATCCACATGCTGCTTGCCTCCGATGGCCGCCAGCGCTGCATTTCTTTCCTCCTCATTTAATCCGGATAACGCCGTATTCACCACACGCATGGTCTCATGAAGTCCAATAAACTTCCCGGCAGAATCAAAAGCAGAGATCCCCAGCTTCCCCATCATTTTTCCTGCCTGCCCAGCTCCTGTGGTCAGATTGACCATAACTGCATTCAGAGCATTGCCTGCCTCAGAACCTTTGATTCCTCTGTTGGCCAGCACCCCCAAAGCGGCAGCCGATTCCTGAATGGGAATATTTAAATTTTTCATGGTACCGCCTACGCCAAGGTATGCTTCCATTAGTTGTTCTGCCGTTTGGTTTGATTTGTTGTTTGCCTTTGCGGCCACATCCAGGTACCCTCCCAGGTCCTGAACCTCAATGCCTAATGCGGACATAGAGTCCGTCACCAGGTCAGAAGTTCTGGCCAGATCCAACCCTGTAGCCTCTGACAATCTCAATATGTCTGGCAAACCCGAGACAGAATCATCCACGTCCCACCCTGCCAGGGCCATATACTCCAGAGCCTGGGCAGATTCCGTTGCTGTTTTTGATGTGCTGCGGCCCATCTCCATAGCCGCAGCCCTTGCTTTCTCATAATCCCCTTCCGATGCATCCGCAGTAGCCGCCCAGGAACTCATAGCCGCTTCAAACTCTTTTCCGACGCCCACACTTGCAGCGCCGATTGCTGTGATTCCTGCACCTGCCGCCATCATGGCTTCTGCTGTGGCCGCAACTGTCTTTTTCAGTCCGCCCCAAGCAGCATCAATCCCCGGCCCCATCTCTGTAATCGCATCTGCAGACGACTGGACCATGGATGCCACAAAATCAGTTTGGATACGCCCTGCATTTGCCGCTTCTTTTGCAATTGATCGGATCTGCTTTTTAGTCAAATTTGCAGTTGTCCCAACAGACTGGTCCATCAGCCCAACGATCTTTAAGGCCAGTTCATATTCTTTTCTGTCTGCCATCCCGCACCTCCACTACTTCTTCATCGCCTGCATAAGTTTTAATGCCTCCTCTAAGGGAAGTCCAAACAGGTAATCCAGCCCGGTCCGTGTCAATAGCGACATCCGGACTATACACTTCCGGATCACATCTGTCTCATCCGGGTCTATCCCTTTGCGTAAAAAAAAGCCGATACCATATCACGCAGCCGGACAGAATCCCTTGCCTTCATATGATCCAGCCACTCCCATGGCTTATTGTTTACTCTAGCTGCCGCTAACATGGCATATTGACGGGTAGCGTCCATCCGAAGGCCGGAATACCCTTTGACTGTCATCTGCCGATCCATGGCACACATATCGCCTGCCGTCATATCAAACAGCCCTTCCAGATCAATCTCCTTCACTTCCTCTCCGTCAAACAGAAACGGCTCCTCTAAAATCAGCTTTAATGTTTCTTTTTCATTCTGAACCATATCCTTCTCCATTTCTTGTTCTTCCTCCTCATTAACACATTCGTCTGGCCTTTTCCAACAGATCCACCCCGTCAATCTTAAATATGCTGTTTAATTTGTCAATTTCAACCATTATCTTCCCGCCGATCTCTATCAGCACATAGGTGGCCTCAATGGAAATCTTAGCCCCCATAGTCTCCCCAAGCTTTAAAGTGCCTGGGTTAAATCCTATGGATCTTCCCTTGACCATATAACGAAAACTCACCAAATCCGATACCATTGTAGACTTATCCGTTACCTGGATGGATCCCCGGATGTTTATAGTCTGCAGCTTCATAGGATTCACCAGTTCCGAAAGGTTTAAATATAATACCCGGAAGGGTATCTCCTGGACAATGGAATCAAAATAACCCAGAACCGGCACCTCATAGGACCCGGTGATCCCTGCCCCGGAAACGGTAGCCACTTTGTTTTTGATCTCTGCCATACTCATCTCATCTAAAATTCCGATCTGCATGTTTCCTCCGCCGTCATACACATTAAAACCATGCAGCACCTCCGGAATCATCTGATTGCTATAATTCATGCCTTTAAGCGCCTCCTAACGCACTCTGAAGAATCGTTGGATCAAATTCAATCTCATTCAGGATATACTCTGCAGGTACCCAGAACGCAATCCTGGTGTGGAATACGATCTTACCGTTCAGAATAGAACTTGTCGGATTCTCCTCCTCGTTAAACTCAATGTTGCCTCCTGCAATGTCGCCTGTCTGTGTCAGGCTGTTTAAATACAGATTTTCAGAATCTATCACCGACTCAATCAACCGCGGCTCTGCCGGATCATCCACCTTTTCCTTAAACGTAAGAATAAAATGATTCCGGTACCAGCTCATCATCCGCCTGCAGGCAATCCACCGGTCCTTTGGATCTGTTGTCGCCGGATATGCCGCTGTATTATTCCCCCAAGCCTTCCACCCATTGTCATTTATGGCTGTGACGATCCCATAAGAGTTAACCAGCTCTGCCTGGGCTGAATCCAACAATACCTCCGTACCGTCCGCCAGCACTGCCGCACTGGTATGCAGCAATTCATTGGAAGGACTTTTTTTCGGCACATCGTTATTTTGAGCATCTGTATATGCTGTCATAGCCGCCCATACTGCTGAATAGTCATAGGTCTTTTCCCCCAGCTTTAATTTGGGCCAGAGAAGAATCGCATGGGCATGAGTGACTGCCAGCTCCTCTTTTGCAGCTTTTAGGGCGGTATAGACCCTGACATTTTCCGTATCCAAATCAATGGCAGCCTCACAGGTATACACTCCGTTAATACTCTCAGTCTTTACTGCCAGCACTCCTGCCACAGCCGTATCCTTAGACCATCCAGGCGCAAGCAGGAGTCCCGGAATCAACCCAAGCTTTGGATACACCTGACGGATCACCTCCAGCCCAGATTCCTTTCCGGTGGCGGCGTCATAGCCTCCAATAATATCCTCTGCATTTACCATAGAAGGATCAAGCTGCTCTGCTTCCACCTTAAGGGAATTGGCTTCCTCCGTTTTTTCTGTTGTAAACAAGGTAATTTCCACACCTCCGGCATTCGTAAACTCTGCCAGATAATCCTTGTCTCTCTCAAGCTCCGTACTTTCCCCCACAATCACCTTCAGCGTATTCAGGAAAATCCCGGTTTCTGCAATCTTTGCCTTCCTGGCTTCTACCTTCACATCTTGGTTACTGTAGGTCTTCTTATGTTTCTCTGGATCCAGCACATTAATAAACACAACCGGAGCAACTGCAAATACCCGGAAGCTGGCGTCCATGGACTGACACAAGGTATAATTTTTAAAATCATCACTGTATCCCAAAAGTCTCACAGCTTCTGAAAAGCTGTAGGCCGCCACAGGCGTGTTGACAACTGCCTGCGGATCCTCCGCCTGATTGACCGGAGCCGTTCCAACCACCACCTGAAGCCCGGCTGTCCCGTTAACCGGCGCCATCAACTGTGTAGGTATCTCCTTTGTATCGATCCGATGGTCATATCCCATAATTATCACTCACCTTCCTTATTCTTTTCAACAATCTGGAAAAACCGGCTTAAGGCAGAATCCGGATCCGTCAGCTCATGGTTTGCGTCCCGAAGCCGCTCTATCGGAACCACCAGCTCAGCAATGGCAGGCATCTTTTGAATCTTTTCTTTCAGCTCCGGTGTTAACCCGTTTTGAAATACCGTCCCCCGTGCGATACCTTTCAAAGACGGCCCAATATAGATTTTCCGGATGTTTTCTCCTGCTTTCAAAACATTCTTTTTAGCCATAATCCTTTATCTCCCTTCGAAATCCTAAAAAGGTAAAACTTGTTGCAATGGCGCCGAAAAAGTAAGGAAATGTATCTTCCTCTGCTAGATTCCATTGAAATCTTCCTGTGCAGGTATATTGCCTATCCAATACAGGATTCCTGGCAAACCGCTCATAAACCCGAAAAATCAGGTTCAGCAGCTCCCTGTGTCCCTGATTTTCCGATGCATCGTTAAACACCCCAAAACAAATTCCAAAGCTTACCTCCTGCCTTCCGTTGATCTCCGGAATCTGCCCGCTGTCAATCTTGACCATACACCAAGGACACTGGAATACCGCTTCCTCCTCCCCTTCCTCTTGGTACTCAATGGTATCCTTATAATCCTCTGGTTCTTCTTTCTGCTTCCCTGGAACCGGAAGCGCTTGGGCAAACACACGAAGCCCAAGCAATTCCCCTCCCTTTGGGTTTTGGAATCTCATGCCTGCAGTAAGACTCTCGATCTCCCTTATCAGAGCTTCCTGGCAAAAAAGAGGTGTTCCTGCCCTTACTGTCACTTTTTCCCTCCTGCTAACGCTCTCTGCAGTGCCTTCTGGCACTGCTGATTCAGAATATCCCCGATCTTCCCTTGGACGGCTCCATACACCTTTTTATTCCGCACCATAGAACGATCAGAAGATCCCATCACCACCCGTAACTGATCTCTTTTATGTTTAGACTTCTTGCCTCTCTTCGTTAGAAGTTCCGTGTTGGTCTTCTTTCCTGTACGCCTCACAATTGCCAGCTTCCCGTTAGAAAACCGAACAGCAAATGCCATACCGTTTTTTCCGCTTAGTTCCTTAAGAGGCGCACTTTTTAACTGCTGGACAGAAATCGGAAACGGAACCCGCTTTTTATTTTCCCATAGGATTGGCGTGGGACTTCTTCCATAAACAGAAACCCGGAATTTGGTAATATCCGGCTGGGTTGACCGGTAAAGGATCCTTGCCCCCAGGCTGGAAACTGTGGCCTTTTTTATGGACGATCGTTCCAATATCCCCTCCGATGCCTCTCCTCCATATATCTTCTTAGCCTGCCTGGCCAGCAGTTTCTGCGCACGGTTGGCTGTGTTGTTGACAGCCGTCTTAAAAACCGATTCTTCGGATTTCTCCAGATTCCTCATAGCTTGCACTACCTGACGGATCTGTTCTTCCTCCAACATCAACTGAATCCCATTCATGACTTCACCGCCTCCAGGGTTATGGAAAAGACGCCGCCTTCATCAATAGCGTCCGTCACCAGATATTTGCTGTTATCCAACTGCAGCGTTCTGCCGATGGCAGGCAGGCGCCCCATCTCTTTACGGGAAACATAAAAAAGGATTTGCTTTTTATAAATTCCGTTAATCCTTTCTTTTTCTGATTGCTTCTTACCTCTCTCCACAACCTCATACCCATCTATGATAATGGTCATAGGCTTTCCATCAACCTGATGCACCTCCCCAAATTCCTCTCGGTCAAAAAACACATCCATAATGTCATCCCCGGCCATCTCCTTAAAGTTTTCACTCATACTGGTTCCATCCCTTCTAAAGCAGGAGGTTCCTCCTCATCATCTACCCCGTCCGAATCTGCACTTAAAATCAGGTTCACATAATCTTCCTTCCTTTTGCAGTCCCTTGCATCCAGCCCTTTTTCCTTGACAAGAGATTGTAAATCCTTCATTTTCATGGCGTAAAGCTGTTCTTCGTCTGCCTCGTCCATCCTATGTAAAGATTCTTCCTCCATCCCGTCTTCCTGCATCCCCTTTTTCTCACCCCCTGAAAGTTCTAAAATATTCTTCTTGGCTGCATACTCTGCCACCCCAAGAGATACCAGACGCTCCGCCACATCCTCCTGGCAATCAAAAGGGCCATCCTCAGGGGTTTTGAGCGCGTGTCTTGTATTGCCATGGTTATCTATATATTCAATCCCACATCCGCCAAAGATAACTTTGATCTTCACCATATCCTTTCCCCTTTCTTTCTGTCCATCACAGCATTTTTGCAGTAATAAACGGATTTTCGTTATTCGGCATACACAGCGGTGCAGAGCTTAGGATCAGTTCACGGAGGTTGTGTTTTGCATCACTGAGATATTTTGGTACATCCACACCAGTATAAGTATGGAATTCTCCATCAGACTGCTCTACCTGGGTAATCGCCCCATATACAGTACGTCCGATATTCGGCGCGATTGCCGCAATCATCCCTTGGGGAATAAACGGTTTTACAGAGCCGTCCACCTCTGTATAAGTATCCTCATAGCTCAGGAAATCAATCATACGCCCTTTAATATTAAGCCGGGCAATCCTCGTTGCGCCAGAAGGCAGGACAGCCGGATCCACACCGCCGATCTGGTAATTGCGATTATCTAAAAGCCGCAGAATCCACTCGTTAGCAAGGATTACATCCGCCACGTCAGGAGAAACCAATACCTCTGTAAACGGCAGACCACGAGAAGTCAACATGTAGCCCATAGCCGCCACATCCGCCAAGAAACGCTTTCCCCCTGCCTCTGTAGTACATCGAATATTAAATAACGAATAGTTAAATATTTACTTCTTCGTCTCCTATTTCGTTCATTTTATATGTCCAGTGATAGACAACAGGAGCAGTATTAATCTCATCAAAATACTGATAAATTCGTTCCGATAATTCTTCTTTTGAGCTGACCCGGATC
>RAYY01000085.1 GCA_003611875.1 bacterium D16-56
GCCTAATAAGGAAGGGAGAGGACAGCAGATCGACAGCTTTCACAATCATATTATAATAAACAAAAATCCAAGAGAGTGAAGTATTCACTTGACAATGTGGCAAAGAGCTTATGACGCAGGACGAGATCGCGGTCATGGACGAGGGCAAGTGCATTTTACAGGTGCGCGGTGTGCGCCCGTTCTTTTCGGACAAATTCGATATAACGAAGCACCCGAAATACAAGTACTTCTCCGACGCAGACCCGAAGAACGCCTTTGACATGGAAAAGCACATCAAACGCCGCCCCGCCATTGTGAAGCCAGAGGAAGAATTTGACTACTACGAGATTGACGGGGAGGGCTTACAGGAGGACACAGACCATGAGTGAACACCCCGAAACTGACAGGCGGCGGTTTACGGTGCTTGTCAACCCGAAAATCCGGGAGGAACAGCGGCGGGAAGCTGCCCTGCGGAAATTTATTAAGGATTGTGAACGGCTCTACGAGAAGAACCGGGCGCATTTACAGGAGGACGCAAGAAATGAATAAGCGTATCAGAAAGAAACAGGAAAAACAGCGGAAGCAGCTTGAAATGAAGTGGCTGCTGGATATGGCAGTCGCCATTGACACAGCAATACAGGAGTATTGGCAGTGGCGGGAGGAAATGGAACGCCGTTATGTGGAGCTTTACGTGGAGGAAATAGCCCGCCGCATGGGGCTTATCCCGAAACTCCAGGGAAAGGGTTTTCTTTTGCCTGCATAGGAAAAAGAAGCCGGGTTCCCTACTCTCCGACTTCCGGGATAAACTCCAATTTTTCTTTATGGGCAGCCTTAAGATGCGTTTAGAAGCATAAAACCTTATGCTGAGTTACATGAGCTACAGATTTTTAACCGTTCACTACAAAATCTATACCATCTGTCAGATTCAATAAAATTTTTTTACTATCCGCCGATATTAAAAGCAAAGAGGTGAGCAAATGACCATAGCCATATGCGATGATGAAAAAATCATCTGTGAACAGATAGGAAAATTAGTAAAAAAACAAATACCCGATTGTAATATAGAACTGTTCGCGTCTGGAGAAACACTGTTAAAAGAAACGAAAATATTTGATATCATATTTCTTGATATACAAATGGACGGTATAAACGGAATTCAGACAGCAAGAATGCTGCGGAATAAAAAAGAAGAAGCCTTGTTGATTTTTATTACGGGCTTAAAAGAGTATGTATTTGAATCCTTTGACGTATCCGCCTTTCATTATCTTTTGAAGCCGATTGAAGAGAAAAAATTTGCAGAGATATTTGCCAGGGCTGTGGCAGCGGCAGAGAAAAAAAGGGGATTAGCGGAAGAACCGTTTTTTATTAAGTCAAATGGAAAAACGATTATTTTGAGCAGGAACCATATTCTGTACGTTGAAAGCCAAAATCGAATGGTAAATTTTCATACGGCAAATGAATGCTTGGAATTATATTCTGATATGAGAGATTTGGAACAACAGTTAGGCAGAAATTTCTATCGCTGTCACAGGGGATATATCGTGAATATGGGGCATATTGCCGAGTTCGAGAAGGATCGTATAGCCCTGACAAATGGAGAAACTATATGTCTTTCCAGAAGAAGATACAAGGAGTTTGTAAAAGTGTATATGGATTATCTGAGAAAAGGAGGGGCACTTCTTGAATCATTTTAATCTGCTGATGGTTTTGCAGACTCTTGTGGATTTTTTTGAGGGATATTTTTTGCAGCAGTTTTATGGAGATTTTTTTGCTGAACGCTTCCGTAGAAAATCCTGGAATCAAATGGGTGTTGTTATTGCATATGTTATGTTTCAGTATATAAAGAAATTATTTTTGCCGACAGATTACCGAATGTTTTACATAACAGAAAATTTGATTTTGACCTTTTTCTTTTTACTTTTCCTGGGCTTGTGCTTTTATAAAAATATCGGGTTGATTAGTATTTTTCTCGTTGTCAGTTTTATGTCCATACAGGAAACGAGCCGCATATCCGCACTCATATTTCCTTATATCGCTGACTTGCCAGCAAACATGGTTTGGCAGCATATGGAAAGCCATGGTATTCTTTTTATAGCCCTAATCGTTAACGGAACATGGCTTCTGAATTACCTGATTCGTATATTGATTATGTATAAGTCCTTAAAAAGTATCCGGGAACATTTTCATGAAAAGCATTTTTCCATTCATTCCGTAGAGGTACAGTTTTTGCTGATACCCGGACTGACAAGTTTATGTATCAGTATTTTGTTAAATCTTATTATGTTTCGCACCAGTGAAAGAGGCGGACAGGAGTTTTTATTTGACATATACCCGGTTTTAAGGCTGTTTATGCCATTCATGTTGGCACTGTCCCTGTTATCAATTCTGTATGGAGTAAAATTATTCCAGGATATGATTCTTTTGAACAGAGAGAGAAGCAGCCGGGTGGTTCTGGAAAACCAGATAAAAAGTATGCAGGAATATATAGAGGAAATAAGAAGAGTGCAATCGGGAATCCGCGGTATGAAACACGACCTGAAAAATACGCTTGCGGTAATCATGCAGCTTACCCCTAAGGAAAGGGGAACTGAGGAACTCTGTCATTATCTGGCCGGATTCAATGAGACCATGGGCAGCCTGGAATACAGGTTTCATTCGGGAAATACCGTTGTGGACGCTTTACTGAATATGAAATATCATGAAGTCACACTCACCATACCAGATTTACGATTAGAAACCGATGGGCTGCTCTTTCCTGATACATTTGCAATTCAAAGCTATGACTTAAGTATTATTGTAGGAAACGCTTTAGACAACGCAGTCCGTGCCTGTAAGAAGCTTAAAGAAGAAAAGCCAGAAGCGAAAGTTTATATAAAACTTTCTTCTTTTCAGAAACAAAAAATGTTCTTTCTGGAAGTGGAAAACAGCTTTAACGGAAAATTAATTTTAGAAAAGTCGCAGGAATTTCCTGTTTCTGACAAAGAGATTGGGGAAAGCCACGGTATGGGATTGGCCAATATAAAATACACAGTTGAAAAATATTATGGTGCAGTAGAATGGGAGGTGAAGGGCATGGCTTTTATTTTATCTGTAATGATAAAAAATGAATAAAATATATAAATTTAGAAAGGTGGATATAGAAGTATGAAGATTACGGGATATCAAACTATGAGTGCTTCCTTTTCCAGAAATCAAATGTTTTGGAATACAAGACAGATGAAGTCAGAAAATCGTGGAAACAGTAACCTGCCGGGGGGAGATAGAGACACTGTGACGATTTCTTTTTTGGGGCAGAATAGCAACAGCCGGATTAGAAATTTAATGGAACAGAAACAATCTTTACTGGAACGGAAAAACCAGTGGGTCAATTCTGCTCTTGAGAATGGGCAGGATATAAAATCCATTCACGATATGTTAGAGTCTTATGAAGAACAGCTAAACGAACTGGAACAACAAATTTCGCAGGAAATGGCAAGGAAAAACAGCGGACAGCCTGAAAAGGTACAGTCCTCCAAAAACGACGAGCCGAAAACGAAGCAGGAGATTGAGCAGGAGAAAATATCTAATTTGGTAGATTTATCATCCGGAATGTCCCAGATCAGGACAGTGCAATCCTCACAGACTCAGGTAGAAGGAGAAGCCAGGGTACTGGAAAGCGAAATAAAGATGGATAAAGGGAGAACAGGAGATACAGAAATAACTGCTAAGAAAGAGGAGAAACTTGCGCAGCTACAGCAAAAGGCTGCCGAATTAACAGCAAATACGGTAAAAATATCAGGGGAAATAAACGAAATAATTAGCGAAACTGATGCTCCCAGAGTTCAAGAGAAATCAAAAGAAGAGCAGATAAAGGAAAACAATACTACAATCCGTGGTATGACTGGGGAATACGAAAAGACAGAATCGGACTGCCGGCAGACAATTTATGAGCAAATGGAATCAGGAAGCAGTTTATTATGAGAATGGGTAATGATGATTGAATCATTAACAGAAACAAGTCCCTTATGCTGTATATAAAAGATGGCATAGATGTTGATTTGCTATTTATTGTAAGGAGACCAGATTTAGGACTCAGATGATCGTATAGAATGAGAGAATACCTTTATTTTGAAAGGCATTTTCTCATTTCCAATTTGGCAGATAGTATAGAAGAATGGTGGTAAAAATAAAAATATTATTCCGAAAAATATTTTTCGCAAAAATCTTTTGCTGTTACAATTTGAACATTTTCAAATTTCTCTATTATAAGAAGATCCTTATCTCCGCTGATAATATATAAAGCATGAGAATCTTTTGCACATTCCAGAAATTTGTTATCGTCGGGGTCACGGCATATTTCAACATGAGTAACAGGTTCGATAATTTCCATAGCTTTGATTAGCGGGCTTAAAATCGTTCTATTGATATGCCCCTGTTTTCTGTTAATCATTTCTTGTACAATGTCCTCATATTCGTTAATAATTTCTGCTGTAGCACAGGCTGTTATCTTCTGACCAACAACAGCACTAAGAATTTTTCTCGGAAACCCGCCAAAAAACACGCCGGAAATCAAGACATTTGTATCTATCACAATTCTCATACTCGTTTCTTCTTTCTAACCGATTTGACTATATCATTAACATCATTTTCATTATACCCAACAGACTTTGCCCATTTTTGCGCTTCATCGAGTGAGGCTTCAAATTCTTCAGCAGAAGGAAGTTTTAAAGTTTTGAGCATGATAACATCTCCTGAAGCATATGCCACCAGTTTATCACCAGTATCAATCGACAGGAGTTTTCGGATGCTGACCGGCAAAGAAATCTGTCCCTTGGAAGAAACTGTTAATATTTGTGTGTTCATTTGCTTATGCCCCTTTCAAGTAAGAATTTCTTACTTATATTATGCCATAATAGAAAAATATATGCAAGAAAAATTGAATTTACCACTTGACAATGTGGCAAAAATGCTCATGTACGGTAAAGAAGCAAGCAACCGAAAACAAGAGATAGACCGCCAGCACCACGCTATTCCGAACCAAAGAAACTAAAGACCAAAAGACAAGCACCGTGGAAATGTGTATAACTTGCTATTCCGTCATGGAAAAGTCCGTTCACAGAACATGGAAAAGCTAAAGTGCAGCTTTCCCACATTCTGCAAACAGACTTTCCCACAACTCCATAAGATAGCAAGTTATGCACATTACGCACAGTGCCGACTGCTACGGAATCCCCCATCCCTTATATCTCTCTTTCAGAATGACAAAATATAATTTCACGCCTAAAATGGAGTAGTTCACACCCTGCGATTAGCAATAAAGTGTAAATGACGATATAATAAAAGGCAATGGATTTGTTTTTTATATTCTTACGCTATGAAAGGAAGTCAGAATCGTATGAGGATTGCAGTTTGTGATGATGACCGGGCGATTAGGGAAGAACTTTTCCGGCTGATACAAAAGCAGGTGTCGGAAGCGGATATAATGGAGTATCAGTCTGGGGAAGAATTGATAAATGCCAGAGGAAACTTTGATATTTATTTCCTTGATATTGAAATGGGGGAAGTGTCCGGCATGGATATAGCAAGGCGTATCAGAGAACAGGAGGACAACGGCAGACAAAGGAGCATTATAATTTTCGTGACGGGGTATCGGGAATACATGGAAGCGGCGTTTGATGTAAATGCGTTCCATTATCTGATAAAGCCCATTGACACAGAGAAATTTTCAGAGGTTTTCAGACGGGCATGGAAAGAGGCGGCTGTTTTCTATGAACAGGAGAAGAAATACATCATAGTGAAAAGTTCCGGCACACAGCAGAAAATACTGTTGAAAAATATTTATTACATAGAAAGCGGCAACAAAAAAGTCATTTTTCACACAACGAACGGTACGTTAGAAGTTTACGGGAAAATGGAGGAATTGGAAAAGGGATTGGGGAACACTTTTTATCGCTGCCATAGGTGCTATCTTGTAAACATGGAAAAAATCTCTGCTTACAGTGCGGATAACATACAGGTCATAAATGGGGATAACTTACTGCTTGCGAGGAAGAAATATTCTGATTTCATCAAAATTTATATGCGGTATGTAAAAAATGGAGGGATTGTTAATGTATGATAGGTTGCTTCCAGTATCTATCTATTTAGTTGATAGTATATTAAGTGGGATTTATTCGCAGGGCTTCTTAAAAGAAAAGTACGGGAAAAAGGCAGTTTTGGCAGTATGGGGAGCAGCTTTTTTTCTTATTCAGATTGCAGTATATGAAATACTGGACAATAGATTTCCAATCAATGAAGTTGTGGGGATAATCGTAAATGTCTGTGTCCTGCTGTTTATGCAATTTTTTCTCTTTGAGAAAGATATGCAAAAACAGGTTTTTGTTGCTTTTAGCTTCGTGGCAGGAAAAGAAAGCATTAAGTACATTGTCAGTGTATTTAGTATCGCCTTTACTGGATTATGGAATAAGACTTTTGATATTCTCCTTGCAAAAAGTGTATCAAATACATTAGACAAGTTGTATCATTGGACACATATTTCCGTTATAGTCATAGCGGTTATATGTGTACTGTTTTATGCTTTTCTGTTATCTATATATTTGTTTTTGATAAGCAGGAAATTTGTAAATAAGGATTATCTGTTACAGGTACAAGAAAATATATTTTTGGTTTTACCCTGCGTTGCAGCATTATGTATTTCAGTGACAATAAAGATGATGATTACATCAGTTGAAAATGGAATGACTGTCATTATTTATGACACTGTTCCGGCAACAAGATTCTGGATACCCGTTATCTGTGTCCTGCTGCTTTCCGCTATTGTTGCAAGTGTCATATTGTTTCAGAAGTTGGTACAGTACAATGAGGAAACCGGGAAACGTGCCATACTGGAAAACCAAGTATGGCAAATGCAGAAAGAGATTGTAGAAATACAGGATATATATACTGATATGAGAGGGCTTCGGCATGATATGAGAAGCCATATAGCCAATATTTCCTTACTTGTTAAAAATGTGGCGGGTTCTGTAAATGAAGAATTGGAAAGCTATATCGGAAAAATGGAGAAAACCGTCAGTAAATTAGATTTTACTTATCAGACAGGAAATCCGATCACGGATATTATTATCCACCAAAAAGGACAGGAAGCAGAGAAAAAACAGATACAGTTTAAGGTTGATTTTGCCTATCCCCCGAATCTTTTGATAGATATTTATGATATTGCGGTTATTTTGAATAATGCACTGGAAAACGCCATAGAAGCCTGCCGTAAAGCAGAGGGCAATAAACAGATAAAGTTACATTCTTATGTGAAAGGCAGCCTGTTTTTTATAGAGGTTGAAAATGATTTTTCAGAGGATATTATCATAGAGAAAGAAAGCGGTCTGCCTGTCAGCAGCAAGGAAAGTGGAAAGCTGCACGGGATTGGAATATCCAATATCCAAAGGTGTGCAAAGAAATATAAAGGCGATATTGATATTGAAATTTCTGATACAGACGGCAGGAAAAAATTCAGTCTTACAGTAATGATGAATGGAAAGCCTGCGGCGGCAAGCTGATACTACACTGGAAATTTCGCGCCAAAAATGGAGCAGTTCACGCCAAACCTATGAAAAAATTGTTTTGATTGGCGATAAACCATATAGAAACTATTTTTAATGACAGAGAAAGGAAAGGTGCTTTATATGGCAATGGAGATTACAAACAATTATAGCAACTTTGCAACAAACTACGCTGATACTGTGAAAAAGGCAGACAGCAAGGCGACAACAGAGATAAAGACAAACAGCAAGGACAAAGTACAGGAATATTACGAAAAATTATGCAAAAAATTTCCTCAGATAAATTTTAATACTAATGGAGGTGTATTACCGAGCAACAGCAGTAAAGTTACTGTAAATCTTTCATATGACTGTTTAAAGAAAATGGCAAATGATCCAGAATTTGCAAAAGAAATAGAATGGAACTTATCGGGAGAAGTGGCGGCAAATTCAATGGTTTACGGGTGGGCACAAAGAGATGGTGTTGTACTTGGAGGAAGAACCGTTACATATGATGCTAATGGTAACAGACAATCATCTTGTGGCGGTATGAGAACGGCAAATGCAGGAGATAGCAATACTAATAAAATGCAGAAGAAGTATAAGGCAGAGGAAGAACGCTGGTTAAAAGCCAGAAAGAAACGTGAGGAAAAAGAAAAAATAGCTAAAAAGCAGGCAGAGAAAAAGGCAGAAGAAAAGAGAATGGCTGAAAGACGGGCAGAGAAAAAAGCAGCCGAAGAAGCAAGGACAGAAACGGGCGAATATACCGTAAGTGCTACGGGTACGGATATAAAAGCTGTTACGGAGAAAGTTATAGCTGCTACGTCTGGTACATCTGCGCCGACAGGGGCAAGTTTTGATATAAAGGCGTAATGAAATTTTCACCAAGTAGAATAGAAAAATATATTTACAAGGGTGACAGTTTAAAGTGCTGCCACCCTCTGTAATTAAAAAGTAACCATTAACTATGCACCGCCCCATGTGGGAGAAAGGGGGAACCACCTATGCCTTGCACAGAAGCATATAAGGAACACATCATGTATACGTTCAATGGCTTTTGCAAGACCGTCATACGCTTTGCGGCAATCAACGCATGGCGTGACAGGAGCAGACGGCGGCAAAAAGAAATATCCCTTGAATACCTCACAGAAGAAAAGTTTTACCCTTTAGGCACAACAGACGAATATTTTGAAGCACCCTATGAAGAACACACCATTACGATATGCACTATCTATTGTCAAAATGGAGAAAGGAGTATGACTTATTATTGTTACGAAACAGTAAGATTTGGAACACAATCAGGAAATTATGGAGCAGTTTTTGAAGCTGCTTTCGGAAAACGGGCGGGCGGGACAGTCAGAGGATTTGTCCCGCCTGCTGTTCTATATGGACGGCATGAACCGCCAGCTTGACGCGGTGCGCCAGGAATTGCAGACCGTCAGGGTACAGCTTGCACAGGCCCAGGACACGCCGCAGAAAACCGTCTTGCAGGGCATGGTGGACGGGCTGCAAAACAAAGTCCGGCAGGCGCAGGAAAAGCTGGACGGACTGCGGGAGAAAATCATGCAGTGCGCCGCCAACGCGGTAGAGGGTTTCAAGCGCGTGGGCGTGACTGCGCTGGATAAGGCGGTTTCCGCTATGGGCATCCACAAGACGCTGGAAGCGGTTCAGCAGAATATCAGCGGTTCCCTGGCCGATGCCAGAAAGAACATTGAGAAAATAGAAACCCTTGGCCACGAACTCCGCAGCGTGGGCGGGCATCTGAAAAACGCCGGACGCGCCGTGACCGGCAGGGTGACTTTAACGCTTTAATGTGGTATAGTATAGATGACAGACGAGCATAAACCCTGTTGTTTCTCGGACTGATAAGGAGGCAGTTTTATG
>RAYY01000086.1 GCA_003611875.1 bacterium D16-56
TGGATGTCTTTATCCCATGAATGGGTGTAAAGACATCCGGTATTGTTCTTTTCCTTAAGTTAATGACATTGAGTAAAATCAAGGCGGTTCAAGATGGTACAACTTACTTCTGACTTCTTAATGATTTTTTCTTAAATAATTGTAAATTTGCTATAAAAAAGAAAGAATATAGTAGTAATAGAGAAAACAGGGACCGCTTGAACCGTTGAACCGGTGATGGCACAAAAAAGAGAAAGGAATCATGTTATGAAAAGAATACCTATTATATTAACGATCGCATCAATAACGCTCACTACTCCATTCTTCACGTTTGCGGGAGAATGGAAAGAAGACACAACTGGATACTGGTATCAAAATGATGACGGTTCAAGTCCTTCTGAATCATGGCAAAATATCAATGGAAAATGGTATTATTTCAAACCCAATGGATATATGAATGTTGGATGGATTAAAGTTTCTGATAAGTGGTACTATTGTGAAAAATCTGGCGAAATGAGAACCGCAGAACTTGCAACAGATGTTTTCACATTCAAATTTAACGAGGATGGGAGTTGTCGGAATTTTTACGAAAACACAACTCCATCTACACAAGCAGGATGGGTAATTTATGGGACATCGTCTTTATCCACATGGGCTGATGCCATCGTCAGAGGAAAGATTGTTTACTACAATGGATCTTATTGGGCAACCCCGGATTATGCAAACCTAGCGAAGAATGAGCAGGTGGTTTACTTTCACGATATCGCTTCTGACAACGGAGAGGAAACAACCTATACAAATCGTTTCTCATCAGCCGATCTGGATTTAAATTTGCCATACGATGAGGACAATGAATCAGATTTAGGCATTGTAGAATAAAAAGCGAAGCCCCAGTGCTGCAACACCAGGGCCTCAGGAACTTAAAATTCGGATGAAGTGAATAATAAGCCCACACACGCTTATTTTACCACTTCATCCTCACAAAAACAAGAGGAGGAAGATTTTATGCAAAATTTAAGGGTAATTGAAAACGATTTAGTACCAGTCTATGAGACAAGCACAGGTGAGAAAGTAGTCTATGGAACAGAACTCCATGAGATTTTGGGAGCACCAAGCGTATACCGTGAATGGGTCAAACGGCGTTTAAATGATGTTGATGCTGTAGAAAATGAAGATTTTGAAGGTGTAGAAATTTCTACACCTTCCAGGCAGAAGTTGAACCAGCACATCATCAAACTTGACACTGCCAAAGAAATGGCCATGCTTGAGCGCAATGAGAAGGTCAAACAGGTACGCCGCTACTTCATCCAGGTGGAGAAAAAATACAAGCAAGGTATAAGAACCGGCTTATCCCAGGATAATTACCTGAAACTGGCTGAAGTAGTTTCTTCCTGTGGTAATGATCGCTTCCCGTACATAAGCAGGATACTGGATGAGATGGGACTCCGGCCGACACGGGAGCAAGGGCCTGTGCAGACGCCAGCAGATGATCCTTCCGTATCCAGTTTCCTGGTGGGAGCAAATGTAATGAACCGACCGACCAATGATGTATACCAGGAATATGTTGAATACTGTAGTGCCAGATATTTATCCCCAATGTCCAACATTATATTCTCAAAAATGGCAAACCGGATTTTAGGATTAAGGGTAATCGATAAAAAGATCAATGGCAAGAAGCGCCGCGTATTTATTCCTGCAACTTCTGAGGGGAGGCGGTTTTGATGAAATTGCCGAACGGATATGGATCTATAAGCAAGTTATCGGGCAACCGCCGCAAACCTTACATTGTGCGGAAATCAAAACCAACAGGCGGCTCTGCCGTTATTGGATATGCTGCAACCCGGGAGGAGGGGCTTGCCATGCTGGCAGCATTTAACGCCAACCCTTATGACATAGACAGGGCCAAAATCTCACTGCAGGGACTGTTTGACCTCTGGAAAGAGAAGAAGGCTCCAAAGTTGGGAACCTCTAACCGGGCATCCCTCATGTCAGTTTTTAGGTACTGCGCCCCTCTGGCTAATGTCCCATATAAGCAAATCAAGGCATACCAGATGCAGGAAACCATAGATATCTGTGGAAAGTCCCCTTCCACGCAGGGGGCAATCAAAAACCTTTGGGGGCATCTTGACCGCTTTGCCCTGGAGCTGGATATATCATCTTCCCGGTATTCGGAATTGCTAACCTCTGAGCCAATACCGGAAACAAGCCGCCTGCCGTTTACCAATGAAGAAATATCCCGCCTGTGGGAGCATCAGTCAGAGCCATGGGTTGATACCGTGCTGATATTCATTTATTCCGGATGGCGTATTTCTGAGCTGCTGGCACTCACGCCAGGAGATATTGACCTGGAAGCTGGGACTATGAAAGGCGGCACCAAGACAAAAGCCGGGAAGGGGCGCATCGTCCCCATCCACCCCAAAATCAGACCTTTCATAGAAGCCCGCCTTGCTGCCGATCCACCCAGGCTGGTTTCATCTAAGGGGAAATCCATTTCTCCCAATGCTTACCGGATTTTGTGGGCTGGAATCATGGATAAGTTAGGGATGGACCACACCCCTCATGAATGCCGTCATACCTTTGAAACCCTGCTTGATGCTGCCGGGGGGAACCGTCGTTGTATTGACCTGCTTATGGGTCACGTCTCCAAGGATACAGGCAACCGGGTATATAATCACAAGACAATAGATGAGTTAAAAACAACCGTTGAACTTATCAAAGTTTAAAGTTCAAATGTATCACGCTGGCAACAACACTCCTAGAAATCCTTAATTTGCAAGGCTTTCTAGGAGTTGATTTTTAGCTGCCCACAAAGTCTATGAGTGCGCCCCACTACCCTATCGACAGAATGTAGGTGTTGCGTATGGGTAATGTAACGAAACAAGCAAGCACACGTTTCTCCATAGTCAAGCGGAGCAAAGGGCAGTCGGCGGTTGAGAAAGCATCCTATATCAGCAGGAGTGTTCTTGTCAGCGAGTTTGACGGGCAGACCTGCCGCCCGAAATACCATGAGGATTTAGGAAGCCAGTCACTAAAAGGACTTGCAAAAATGAAATATGATAAGGAGTATAAAGACAGCTTATCGAAGTACCCCGAATTAAAGGAGCGTATGCAGAACCTTTTACAGAATGGCGAAAAGGTAACGCCAAAACAATGGAAAGCCGAGATACAGTCTTTGCAGTCCGAGTATGACAGTATCGGCAGGGAACAGACCAAGACCGTCACAGAATTAGCGTATGCCAAGGTAATCAGCTACAATAAAAAGAACCTTGAGAGAGAGCTTCAGAACGAGAGCTGACAGCATAACAGGCAACAAGGCAGACCGAAACGGAGGGAGGAAGAAATTTAATAAAAATTTGATAGAAACATGCGTGTGATTGTGGTATTCTGTTAGAGGTACAAACTGCAAAGGAGGTAATCAATATGGTTGGAGGAATTGTTGGACTTGTATCTTGTTTGATGTGTGCTGTTCCATTTTTAATTATTTCTGTTTACAATAAAGATAGTAAAGAACCAATCAATTTTTGGAGCGGAGATACAACATTAAAATCGAAAGTCAAGAATGTAGCTGAATATAATAATAGAATGGCAACTTTATACAAAAGGTGTGCCATTGCGTTTTTAATTTCAGGTATAGGATTTCTAATTTCGCTTTTTTTGGGTGTTATTATGATATGTTTCGACTGTACACTGGGTATTTATCTTATGTATCGAAACTATAAAAAAATATTGAATTTGTATTCTTAACATTCAGACAACATTTTGTATAAGCAGCCATAGCCACAGTCACTACTGAATAAGTAACACAGCGTCAGAGCGTATAGAAAAAATCTATGCGCTCTATTTTATTGTAAAGGAGCAGATTTATGGGCAAAGACAGCAACACACAACATAAAGCCACCCGACAGCACCCACCCACTAAAATTATTGTGGAAAGACATTATGTAGGCACTGAAAAAATGGAAACGGTATGCAAGCGGATAGCCGAGGAACAGATAACAAAAAAGATTAGGGAAATAGCGGAAAACAGCGCAAATTAGCACTGGAAACGGAAAAGGGAATATAGTATAATAGGAGTTGAGAGGAAGTCCCTTTTCATCAAGGAGGACGAAATGAAAAGGGCAAAACTGAATAACGACAAAATCACTGCTTTATATTGCAGGCGTTCCAATGACGACGGCACGAACAATGAGAGCATGAGTATCAGCACACAACAGAGCATTTGTCAAGGGGACTTTCACCCCAAAGGCGAAAGCCCCCTTCCCGCAAACCGGAAGTTATCTAATTTTCTTGTTCGGCTTGAATACCTTCAAATAGGCGGGACGGCCCTCCGCCTCCTCACCATAGACATACAGGGTGTTGGTCTCCGTGTCCAGGCAGGTATGGCAGAAGCGCCCGCCGGGGAAGGGGTATGGCTCCTGGAGGCGCTGGAAGTTTACGCCACCCTCGGACAAAACCGTTTGAATCTCGGCGGGGTTCTCAATCTCGTCCGGCTGGGCCTTTGGCTCCAGGTTCAGAAGCAGGATGTCCAGGAGGAAGGACTGAACCGAATCGGAGAAGGGTGCCCAGCTATATACATCGTCCTGGTCGTTGTAGTACACTACCGGGTTGGGTTGATCCAAATCTTCTGCTTTGATGCCTGCGTACCAACAGCCCTGATTTTCGCACCAGAACAGCAGATAGTTGCCAGTCACCTCGCCCCACCGCTCCCGGGGCAGGGCGCGTATCTTCGCCAGCTCCGGGTAGTCCTCTTCTCCCGGTTTGCTGAAAGTCTCCAAGTCCTCATCAATATGATCGTAAGAGAAGGTCAGGCGCTTCTTAAAGAGTTTGGCCTTTTTGTCCGGGATGAATATCTCATGCAGCGCACAATTCAAGCTGGCCTTGCCGCAGGCGAGATAGTATTCCCGCAGGGCATTGGGAAGCCGAATGCTTGCCGCCGCCTCATAGGAGGCAATTGTCTTTTCAGAAAATCCTGTTGCCCTTCCCACCCCAAAGCCGAACAGCGGTTCTGCCCACTGAACCAGTTCAATGGGGGAAATCTGATAATGCTTTTCGCTCATCGCATCGTCCTCCTGCTGCCTCTGTCGATTTGATTTTTTCTGTATTTTGGTCGAATTGAACCACTCAAAGTATAGCACAAAGCCGACCAGAGGTCAATTCGCATTGCAGAGCCTTCCCCTAACTTGCAAGCAGTGCATTTGTTCCCACAAATGCTCAAAACAGACTTTCGGCGTGTTTGCCGAAAATCTGTTTTTGCTTGTTGGGACAGCGTCCCAAACCCTTTGAACAGCCTCGTGGCCGGGGCTGGCTGCGCGTTCGTTTCACGAACGCTGTATTGCCCTGCAAAATGAAAACGGGCAGGAGCTGCACCCGTCAGACAGCTGGAGAACGGCGATTCCGGATTTGCCCGGCAAAGAAAAAGTGGAGTGACCACAGCCCCGCCATGAAGCTGTGCGCATCCGCTGGGGCCGCCCTGATCGAATGCACGACTGCCGCAGGCAGTAGCGCCAACCGCTTGCGGGTGGTGAGTAAGTGCGCCTTTGCTGGGGACCCGTAACAAGAAAGGGTGCGTCCAGGTCACCCCCGGACACCCCCTCATCGGCCTGGTCTATCACCGCCCTTCCAGCCTGTGCCACTTACCACAAATGAGCCGCCAGCCATATGTATTTGGTGGGAGAATCCACCCTTTACATATTAGCTCTCAGAAAACCATGCTGAAAGATTACGCAAAGCGCAACGGTTTTCTGAACTGCCAGTTTTACGTTGATGACGGTTACAGCGGTACCAAATTTCGACCGCCCCGCTTTCCGACAGCTTATCGAGGACATACAGGACGGGGAAGTGTCAACGCTCATCACAAAAGACCTGTCACGATTGGGAAGGAATTATCTTGAAACAGGTACTTATATCAAGGTATTTTTTCCCTAATCATAAGATTGCGTTTTATTAGGAAAACACACTGTC
Source organism: bacterium D16-56 (assembly GCA_003611875.1). Classification (GTDB taxonomy): domain Bacteria; phylum Bacillota; class Clostridia; order Lachnospirales; family Lachnospiraceae; genus Brotaphodocola. The sequence continues at coordinate 5,941 of RAYY01000086.1, forward strand.
AAAAGGATTTCATGCTTTGGCGGGGGTCAGCCCGCCTCGGCGGTGTCAGTGGTATTGATTTCAATGTACTCGGCAATCCGGCGGAACTCGTCCGCAAACTTAAAATGAACGCTGATATTGCCGTTTTCGTAAATCTTGATATGGTCTACCAATTCAATCAGGATTTCGCGGGTCAGCTTTTCAATGTCCTGATATTTCGCAAAGGCTACCAGCGCAGGATGCTGCTGGTCAACGCCGTTTGAAAGCTGTTTCCGTTCAGCCGTCAGCCGGGCCAGCAAATCCGAGAGCCCGGCGGTCTGCCGCTCATAACCGGCTTTCATTTCCCGGTATTCCTGCTGGAAGATTTCCCCGTCTTTCCAGTCTTGATACAGTGACTGCTTGCAGCGGGTGATTTTCGTCAATTCCTTTTCCTTTGCGGCAATCTGGTCGTTAAGGCGGTGGGATTGACTTTTTTTCAGCGGGGCCGCATTGATACGGGCTACTATTTCCGAATAGGAAACGGCGGTACTCACTTGATACTGGATAGCGAACAAAACGGCGGCATCTAAACGGTTGTGCTTGATAGAGTGCATGGAGCAGGCTGTCCGGGTATCACGTTTCAGAAGTTCCTGCACCTGTTCAAAGGTTTCGTGGGAGATGGTTGTCGTATCTTTCAAACAGAAAGAGCCAATAACCGCATTTTTAATCTGCAAGTTATCGGCCCTGCGTCTATGCGTCTGGCTCTGTGATAACAGTTATTTTCAAGTTTTTTGCGTCAATTATAGTTTCCTTTTTGCACCTTGGGCAATAAAGCGGATAGTTTTTTAGAATAGTATACGTTCTTATTTTATCACGAGTTTTAATACTGCAAATAGGACAATAGACCCATTCAGTTTTTATCAACATTTCTTTCTCCTAAAACCACTAACTAATTGTAATATAGTATCGAAAATTTTTCTGTCTGTTGACACCGCATCATCTTGTGAATAATTTAGTGCTAACTCATTTAACGCACCAGAAACAGCACAAGTCATTAGACTTGTATCAACATCATCGCAGAGATACCCCCACGCATTTAGGTCGTTAATTTGTTCTTGTAATGTACGCATTGAATTTTCTCGATCAATTTTCCGCCAAGTATCCCAACCGAGTACTGATGGCGCATCTACTAACAAGATACGTCTGTTTGGTTTTGCATTAGCACAATTAACAAAGCCAACACATCCGAATATAAGTTGTTGCCAAGGATCATCGCTTTTTAATGCCGCTTTCTCAATTTGAGCGGCAATATCTTTTTGCACACTGTCTAATACAGCTATGAAAAGTCCTTGCTTATTTTTGAAATGATGATATATTGCTCCTCGTGTTACATTTGCTTCCTCAGCAATTTTGTCTAAAGGAACATCAAAATAGCCATATTCCGCAAAATATTTTCTGGCAATTTCTATCAAAGAAGAAGTGGTTTTATAAGTAGCTTCTGAATTTTTCATTACATATTGTTCTGTTATCAACACAGAATAATTACTGTACTTGAAACAGAAAACTCCTCTCTTATTTTTGATTTCTTCTTCCGTGTTTAATAATCCAATCCTGCGCCTTGTTTTTTCCAGTTTTCTCCCATTGTGAAATAATATGATCTGCTTTTTCGGGAGCATCTTTATACAAGTCATTAAGATTATTCCCTACACTTTTTTGAACAAATTTTTCCGGGTCATCCTTTAAGTTTGTAAGAATGGTTGTGTATCTTTCAAATTCATCTAATGCAACAAATAATTTTTGTGACCAAGGGAGCCGTATTCTAACTCCTTCACTTGCAAGCCGTCTAACGTGAACATTTTTATCAGTTGTCCATTCTATTAACTCGTCCATCACCTCTTTTGGATGCTCCTGCAGTAATGGGCGAATAGCATATTCTCCGGTAAATCGTTTTGTTAATTCTTTCAAAAATGAAAGTGATAAAATCCAATCCTTATTTCCATATCGTTCAACATACCTGCCAATAGGCCATAGCCACCATCCAAAATTAAACATTCCTTCAGGCCGTTCTAATTCGGGGCCCAGCATATTGAAAAATGCTTGAATATTTTTTGAGTAATCATCTGCCATGCTTTCTTGCATAGCATCCACAATATAGTCGAACCTTGCAAATAACTCTTTGTCGTCAAGTCTGCCAATTAAAGAATCACAAAAGGCTTTTTCGTCAAAGTCTGGCATCACAAAAAGTATCTTTTGAGAAAGACTAAAAATATAGTCATCATTATAATGCTCTTTATGTTTCATGCTCGTTTTCTCCTTATGAATTATTACCGGCATTATAACATACAAACAGTCCGTATGTCGACGAGATTTTGCTATTTACATCGGATTATAGAGAGCGCACAAACGGTTATACCGAAACTTCTATTATACCGAAATCTCTATGGAAAGCTGATAAAACATGGCTTCTTGCGGAGATTTTCGGTATAACTTTTTACTGGATTTTATACAGCAGAAAACAAAAAATGCCGCCCCGACATAGGAATTCGGTATAACCTATAAGAGCTTACAAGCCATAGAGTTGCTTTAGGAGATCCTCATCGTCTATGGTATAGTTTGAAGAATCTTCTGGAACCCCTGTCCCAGGACCCATGGCTTTTTCTATCGCTTTACGCTTTGCCTCCGTGTCGGCATGGCATAGACCTTATGACAAGCTTTCCATAATATCGAAACGTAATATCCACGCTTTCATGCCCTACCCTGTTCCCGATTGATACCGCTGAAAATCCCATGCTGATTAACAACGAAACGTGCGAATGGCGGAAAAAATCTAAACATTTGGATTTCCTCAGGCACTCCCACGCCTCTCTACTGATCGAGATGGGCTTTAATATCCTGATGGTATCGCAACGCCTAGGCCATGAAAAGGTTGAAACAACCTGGCAGACCTATGCACATCTGTATCCGGACAAAGAAAAAATGCTGGCCGCCCAGTTGGATACCGTAAAAGTACAGGGCATTACCGCCAACTTGACAATCGAAGATCAGCTTGCGGATTTCATGGCCCAGTTCCAAAGCCATCTGAAAGAGCAGCCGGCTCTTATTGACATAAATAGTGAGGAAATTATCCGGTGGGATTCGGAAAAAAGAGAGGGAAGGCCACCGTTACTGCGGCGGAATTCGAGCAGGAGGCCCAGCTTGACGAAGGAATTGAAGCCGGCCTCGCCTCAGCAGAAATCTTCCAGACCGGATACCTGGAACTGTGCGGCATAGTCTATTTCCTTGCCAGGTTACTTTTCACGGGGTGGGGAAATATAATTAAATATATATATGCACTGTGGCTTTGATAATCGATCAGGC
>RAYY01000087.1 GCA_003611875.1 bacterium D16-56
CTGGAGCAAATCTGTTTCTATCATACAGGTTTGCTCCAGTTTTGTATAGGTACCCACTATCTACCGTTTACGTTTCAAAGTCTTTTTATTTTTTCAATAAAGAAAATAAAAAGGAAAAGGATACTCTTCATGAAAGAGGGTATGGATGCTGTTTTGGGTGAGTGACAGATAGAAAAAATATTTTCTTTTTTCGTACCTTTCTTGATATAGAGTGGGAAGATGAAAGCTAATGTTTATAAATATTGTAGATTCCCCATTTTCGCAAAATCTTGTTTTGGATGAAGTGTGATATTCTGGATTTGGCGAAAACACCTTTAAGTTTGTTTGGGGGAACTATTTCAAGGAAAGGATGGCAGAGGATGAAGAAAAAATCTTACAGAGGAACAAGGTGTGAAAAGAGGACAATGAGTAAATGTGCTGATGGTGTTGCTCGAACCTACAGTGTCCTTGAATCGAAGTATGCAGACAAATTAGAAGCAGACCCCAATGTAAAGGAATTCAGATGCCAAGTGCTTCTTGAGGGATTGGATATTGGTAAATATTGCTCTGATTTCGTTGCGACAAAGGTTGATGGGGAGTTGATGGTGCGAGAGTGTGTTTATAGAAAACATTTGACTAAACCCATGACTGCAAAACTTCTTGATGCTTCGAGAAATTTTTGGAGAAGAAGATGGGTTGAGGATTGGGGGATTGTTGTGGATAAGAAGGAGGATGCTGATGGAGAAAAACCAACTGATTAAAAATCATGGAACGATATACAGAGTCCTTGCTGTGGAAGAGGATGAAGTCCTTCTTATCGACTGCATGAAAAAGATAATGCCAAAATGGTACAGATTAAATGAGATTGGTGTATATGAAATCTGCACAGAAAATGAACTGATGGAAATTACAGAAACTATTCTGGTGGAAGAACAGGATATGTCCCCTAAAACTCATCAGATGGTCCATAAGAGGTTTACTGTGATTGCAGGCATTCTTCCCTTTATAGGCGATGATAGACTCCGTACAGAGGCGATTAAGAGGGTTGCAGAGGAAAAGAAAATCTGTATGCAGACTGTGAGGAATTATCTCTGCCAATACCTTATATTTCAGAATATGGCTGCTTTAATCTCAAAGAAAAGAGGAAGAGTGGATAGGGAATTAACAGAAGATGAAAAGAATATCAGATGGGCCTTGAATAAGTTTTATTTCACAAGGCATAAGAACAGTCTGAAGACTGCCTACACCTACATGTTAAAGGAAAGGTACTGTGATGCTGAAGGAAACCTTCTTCCTCACTATCCTTCCTATAATCAATTTCGTTATTTTCATAGCAAGTATAAGACGCAGCAGAACACGATCATATCAAGGAACGGGATAAAAGATTATCAAAGGAACCATAGACCTTTGTTGGGAGATGGTGTCCAGGAGTTTGCTCCTAATGTCGGAACGGGCATGATAGATTCTACGATATGTGATATCTATCTGGTGGATAAGAGTGGAAATCTGGTGGGAAGACCAGTTCTTACAATCATCACTGATTCCTACAGCAATGGATTTGTCATGGATTATGCTCTTACATGGGAAGGTGGCACTTACTCTCTTAGAGATCTGATGCTCAATGTAATAGCAGACAAGGTTGAATGGTGCAAGAAGTTTGGTATCCTTATCAAGAGGGAGCAGTGGGATTCCAACCAGATGCCATCTGTGATTGTATCTGATATGGGAAGTGAATACAAGTCTGCAACTTTTTCACAGATTACCGAACTTGGCATTACATTGGTGAACCTTCCGCCTTTGAGACCAGAACTGAAAAGCATTGTGGAGAAGAGCTTCCAATTGTTACAAGAATCAGTGAAACCATATCTTATGGATCATGGATATGTGGATAAAGATGCTGGTAAGCGACTTGCCCCAGATTACAGAAAAGGTGCCTGTCTGATGATGGAGGATTATGAAAAAGTAGTGATTCGCTCTATCCTATATATAAAGCTAATAGATGAAGAAGAAGGACATATGTGGCAGTATTATCGGGAGCAACTTTTGAAGTTAGCAGATCATTTTTCCGAGCAGATCGACTACAACTATGATGAGCAGATGAAGAAATACTTAAAAAAGGTAGGGAAGAAAGAACGAAATGATGATGTAGGCGAAGATGCGATGGCTTTAGCAGTAAAGCATGGAAAGAGATAGGAAGGAGAGGATTATGGGGAATGAAAATAGAATGAGAGTATGTCCAGTGTGTGGAAAACATTATACAGATTATCCAGCGACTTCCCGTAGGGACAATAAAACTCTCATTTGTCCTGATTGCGGTACACGAGAGGCAATGCAAGACAGTGAGATTTCTACTGATAAACAGAAAGAAATTCTGGATATGATCCACAAATATTCTGGAAAATGTGAGACTGGAATGGAAGAGGAAAGAGGGGAGGAAGAGGATGGAAAATAAAGAAGCAATTATTAAGAAAATTGAAAATTTGCTTGCCTTGGCAGGAAACAACCCAAATGAGCATGAAGCTATCGCTGCTGCTTTGAAAGCTCAGGAACTTATGGCGAAGTATAATGTGGAATTGGCAGATGTTGAAGGAACAAATACTTCACAGGATATTACAAAAGAAGTTTATGATATCAAAAAGAGCAATCACAATGTTAATAAGTGGAAATACAAATTATCAAATATCATTGCAAGGAATTTCTGTTGCAAAACATACACCATTAATAGGAGTTCCGTTGCCTTTTATGGTTATGAAAAAGAAGCAAAAATTGCAAAATCTGTGTTCCAATTTTTGTTCGAGACGGGAAATAGACTTGCAGAGCGTTATTATCGCAAGTGCAAGAAAGAAGGAAGATAGACCAAGGGTGTGCTGAATACTTATTTGGTAGGGTTTTGTGATGGCATCCGTGAAGTATTGGATAAACAGTGTACTGCACTTATGTTGGTGGTGTCCAAGGAAGTTGAAGAGGCATACAAGGAGCATTCAGCGGGATTCCGCAATGTATCAAATAAATTGATAACATCAAATGACAACAGGGCCTTTCAAGTTGGAAAACAGGAAGGGAGGGATACGGCTACAGCAAGAACAATAGAAGGATAGATGCCCTAGAGGGTTTCTGCAATATCTTTGTTAAAACGATTTGATATAGAATAAAGACAGGAGGAATGTATATTTGGACAAAAGACTACAAGAAATATTTGATAATTTTGAGAAAATGAAGATTGGGGTGGATGATTCCTTTAAATTCCACTGCAAGTAAAAACAGTTATCTGCCATCTGTTGCTGCATTCTATAGAGGGTTGCATGAATCACGGAGAGAAATGGAGAGAGTATGCAGAGAAAGCAGATAAGGAGTGTGGGGTCAACATCATTAAACAGTATGCGTCAAGATTGAGGATTGGTGAAAATTGGGATAATGAAAGTGCCAATGCGATATCACATTTGAATAGAGAAAGATGCTGTTTCGTGGACTATGTAGAAAAACTTGAGGAATTGACAGGGATATGTTCAGAGGAACTTAAAGGGATTGGTCTGAATATCGGCCATGTATCAAGATTTCTTTTCTTGAATGACAAAACAGCGTATGGCCGATGTAGGAAAAATGGTGACAATGATTTTACAATTATGGTATCTGAAAAATATGCAAGTAATGATGCAGATAGATTTGGCCTGAAAGGTCTGATCTGCCATGAGCTGCTGCATACATGCCCTGAAGATGATTCGAATGCTTCTACGAAAATACATGGACCAAGGTGGAGAGAAATGGCAAGGAGGGTAGAAAAGGAGTGTGGGTATAAGATTATGGCACAATCCCATACAGATGCTATAAAGAAGACGTCAGACACTCCAAAGAAAAGGCTGCTCTGCCCTGTTTGCGGTGGGTACTATGATGTATACGAAAAGGATGATGAATTTGGCAGGGGAACTTTAAGCTGTAAATGGTGTAAGAATAAGATGAATGTTATTAAAACAGAAGATATGGGTTTTTTGGATACTATCTATAATTATGCTTGGGGAGTATCAGGATAAAATGCGGATAGCTGGCATACCAATCAGAAAGCTCTCTGGTATCGGCTTTGTTTCTGTGGACAAGTCAACAGGTCTACACAATAATTGGAATGGAAGTTTTTCTATTGATCTGCCAGAAAAATTTGGAAAGCAGGAGATGCTAAACAGCAATGAGCTAAAAATATATCTGTGTCAGGAACTGATAAAGACTTGTGAAGGGTGCGATGACCAGGGGGATAAATGGAACGAGTATATCCAAAAAGCAGAGAAGGCTTTAGGATTTTCGCTGATATCCCCCAAAGGCAATGTAATAGAGATTGAGGAGGGAGGTGGAACAAATAACAGATAAATCCTTTATCGAAAATAGAAATAAAACAAGTGGAATGCATTTTGAGGAGATGATTTCATATTCGTGTAAAAAGTATCATGAAGAAGGGAAATTGTATATGTGGAACCCCTCAATGCAGAAAACAGCACAATCAGACTATAAAGGAACTCTGGTTGGAGGCATGGGATTCGTGTTCGATGCAAAGTATACCAGCACTAACATGATCAGTCAAAATGCTGTGACGGATAAGCAGTTTGAGGATTTTGATTTCTGTCATGGATTGGGAGCGGTATGCTTTGTGCTGGTTTCCATAAGGTTTGAGTCTTTTTACAGAGTTCCTTGGTGTGTGTGGAAGAACATGGAAAATATGTTCGGCCATAAGTATATGACTTTTGAGGAACTGCAACCATATAAAATCAAAGCAACTTCGGACAGAATCTTTTTTCTGGATGACATCAGCACAATAGATGATTCTGCTGCCGGAGAGTAAAGTGTGGGCAAGGAGAGAGTGGCATTCTGCGTCTTTCTCCCGTCTCTCGCTTTCTGGATAGAGAGGCAGAAGAAAGGGCACTGTGATTTTACAGAATATTTTTTGCATGACAGAAGATAAAATTTGCTGAAACAGACCTAAAAATTAATAGAAATCAACCCAAACGAGGATCTTGGAGAGTAACATTTTCAAGATTCTCTTCTTCTCTGTGCCCTTTCTATATGTTCTCCTGATTAAAAAGAGAATGGCATTTCTGGAGAGATTGTGGTAGAATGGAGAAAACATAGGGAGTATTTCTGATTATTTTTGTTTAGGTGAATGGGGAGAGGGAAGAGGAATGGTTGAGCAAAAAACGAGTTGCAAAAAGTAACAAAAGAAAACGTATAGAAGGCTTTAAAGAAATTTACTCATTTAGATGAGGGAATTAAGAGCGGAGATTATTAATGTAATACAGTATTCGTTGTTATATTTCAAGATTGAGTGAATTAACATGGAGAGGTAATTGGTGTTATGAAAGTTAGTAAAAAGACAATTATTATAATGTTGGTTATTTGTGTAATTGTATTAGGCGTTTCTTTTATTTTAGAATATATCAATTATGATGCAGAAATAGCAAATCAAATGCATATTGATTTTTATAAGAATTTATGCTTGGGTATGTTTGCAAGTGGATTATTAGTTTTAATACCAGCCATTGTACAGTATAATACAGAAAAAAGTAATTTTTATATTGAAATGTATCGGTACTTAGATAGTTTATTATATAATACATTGGACATCATATCAGTAATGGAAAAATATGATAGAGATGCCCGGATATCAAAGATGTTTGATGAATTTGGAATTACGTATAATAAAGTAGTTTCTTTGTATTCAACTTTTTCTTGTTTCTTTACTTTATCAAAGAAAGATAGATTAATTGAAAGTGTTATAAATGAAACGACAAAATTCATGATGATTCAAGAAGAATTATTGAATTTATCTAAAAAATTAAAAGTGAAGGAAATATCTGAAGGTGAATATGCGGAATGTTTTGAAGTTGTAAGAACTGAAATAATAAAAACATATCAAGATAAATTTATATTATACAGAAGATACATAGAGAAAAATATGAAGAGTTTATTGGAAAACCGAGAACTAAAAACATATACAAATCTATAAGGAGAGTTCGTATGAGTTTACCAGAATTTAATATGAGAGGTACTCTGGAAAAGGGGATACATACATGTAGGTCGGATGAATTTTATGAGAGATTCTGTTATGGTAAGAATACTATTAGAAGTAATTATAAAGAAGTACTGGAGCAAATGTTTGCACTTGCAGTAAATAGGAATGCAAGCAGTGTGATTATTGCTGGTTCATTTGTAACAAATAAGCCAGAGCCAAATGACTTAGATTGTATACTGATTGTTCCAAATGAAGAGTGTTGTAACCTTCAGACCAATGAATTGTTGGATATGGATGGTTGCGAATTAGATATTATCATTATAAGTGAGAGTAGAAAAGATATTATATATGCATTTCTTAATATGTTGTCAAAGGATAGATATAGTTTAGATGTAGGGATGGTAGAAGTTGTTTTAGATAAATACAAAGACAAATCGACATGGGAGGATTATGATGATTATTATAGTGTAGAAACACTTTTAGTAGCAAGAGAAGCTTATATTAATCGACATATTATCCGAAGTGTTAAAAAAAAGGAGGTATTGGTAACGGTTTGTAATGCTGAAAAATTTTTATGGTGGAATTATGAAATTGCACCAATCGTAAGTTCCGGTGGATGGATATTTGCCCCATATATATTTTTTGAGGATTGTGATGTGGAGACTCTATTGCAACATTTTAAGGAATGGTTATCCTTAATTTATTGTACATATGAAAGTGACCTATGTGTGTATGCAGATGGAATGGGAACATTTTTACTAGGAAGGTATTTAATTGATGAAAGTAAATATAGAAAGGCTAATTTTGATAAAATTATTCTTTCTAAAGCATTACTAAAACCTGATTTTAATTGGTCTGATTTAGTAAAAAAACATACAGTTAACTTTGTTATCAATTTGTTGGATAAATCAGCAGAAAAGAATATTTCAAAACATATTTTAAGCAAGTTGAAAAGAGCTCCTTTTTTTGGGGAAGCCTACATATGCGGTTTTAAAGATGAAGGTGTATTAAATTATCCATATAATGATATGGGGGATCTTTCTAGTGAGGATTTTAAAAGCAATGTTTTGCCATTATATCATATGGAAGGTGTTATGCAAGAAAATATTTTTAATGTGTGTTTGGAAAACATTACAGAGATTATGAATAGAGATATGTATACGGCTGATATTAATTTGGCAAATAGCCTATTTAACAATACATACTACAAAGAGTAAGTTCGTTATTATCTGTTGTAAGAGGCATAATTTGGGTACACACGTTTTAAAACAATATAAACAATCAACAAAACTGTATCGAAATGATGTGGTTTTACAAGCAATAACAGCTGATGATTTTGCAGAATATATTTTGTCTCACGGCAGAAGATAAATTTTGCTGAAGCAGATCTAAAAAATCGAGGGTGTAAAAAATTCTGTGTCTATAGGATTTTAAGATTCCTTGATAAGAGTTCGATATGTAGGATTTTGCTGTCGATTCCATGAATTTCCTGGTGTCGAATGTTCTTACTATTTATAGTATAACCACCGCAGGATTCTTTATTCATTATCACCTGATTTTTTTGCACTAAAATAAAGACATCTCAAAGAATGCCTTTTTGTGGGCTCTGCCCACACCCGGCCTCAGGAATAAGACTGGAATTTTCTAACAATACTTTGAATGCCGATGGAATAAGGCTGGGGCGGCCTCCCTTTCACTTGGAGCCGCCCTGGCTTTTTCTTTTTATAAATACTGGGTCAGCCTTTCCCCATGCAGGACGATCAGCTGGTTCAGTACCTGGTCCCAGCCCCGGTATCTCTGCGTCCACTTTTTGGTGATGTGTAAGTAGGTAATCATCAGTATCTACAAATTCATCCCCATATTTGGTAAGATGAATTCAAATGATGGAGGTGATACCAATAAATACGAATGATCCTATAATTTCAAGA
>RAYY01000088.1 GCA_003611875.1 bacterium D16-56
CTGGAGCAAATCTGTTTCTATCATACAGGTTTGCTCCAGTTTTGTATAGGTACCCACTATCTACCGTTTACTATCAAATAAAGTATATGAAAAATACTTGAGATATATTTGCTTTTTGAGTATAATTACATATCCCATAAAAAGAGATGGATTGGAAAGGGATGAGGATATGGCAGTATCATATAACGGGTTATGGAAACTGTTAATTGACAAAAATATGAACAAAACAGCTCTTATGAATGAGGTAGGAATCAGTAGCAGCACCATAGCTAAGATGAGTAAGGGAGAATGTGTTTCCATAGCTATTTTAGAAAAACTGTGCGATAAACTGGAATGTGATTTTGGCGATATCATTCATTATGAAAAGGGGAAGGACGGCCATAATCATGAAAAGTCATAATAACAAATAATATCTGAAAATATGGGAAGAGAAAGGAACGAAAGATATGATAACGATTGCAGAAATGCTGCGGCCGCGACCATCCGTTTTCTCGGACACAGCCAGAGAAGATGTATTGAATTTATCTGATTTTGCAGAGGGAAGAATTGATTCGGAGAAATTCTTCTCTGAAAATTTCAGGACTCAGGGGATGAATAGCCTTTTTGATATGGCTTTTAAGCGTTTTAAAGGAGAGTCTGATGCAGGAGTGATAAAGCTGACTCAGGCTATGGGAGGCGGAAAAACCCATAATATGCTGGCTTTGGCTTTGTTGGCAGCTGATGAGCAGTTAAGGGAGCGGATTCTGGATAAGAGGTATCATGGTATTGGAACAATTAAAGTAGTTACTTTTTCTGGACGGGAGAATGCTGATTTTGGAATATGGGGAAGCATTGCGGAGCAGATTGGAAAAAGGGAACTGTTTGGCGGATACTATTCTCCTTTAAAAGCCCTGGAGAAAGTGCATGGATTAATCTTTTAAAGGGGCAAAAAGTTTTATTGCTGCTGGATGAACTTCCGCCTTATTTGGAAAATGCTCGTTCAATTACAGTGGGAAATTCTGATTTAAGCAGGGTGACCGTGACAGCATTATCCAATCTGTTCAGTGCTCTTGGGAAAGAACAGCTTTCCAATGTATGTTTGGTATTTTCTGATCTGAAAGCAGCTTACGAATCAGGAAGTCAGCTTTTACAATCCAGTTTTAAAGAGCTGGAGGCAGAAGCTAATCGGATTGCTATTGAGATCGCTCCGGTGGCTTTAAACAGTGACGAGGTGTATTCCATTCTTCGCAAAAGGATTTTTGAGGATGGATATCTGGTGTCTGATGCCGCAATGGAAAAAAATAATATAGCTATTGCATTCAAAGAAGCAGTGGCTATATCAAAGAAGATGGGATTTACTTCATATACCGGAGAGTCTGTGTACAGGGGGATTGTGGATTCCTACCCGTTTCATCCTTCTATCAAAGATTTGTATGCCCGGTTTAAGGAGAATCAGAATTTTCAGCAGACAAGGGGACTGATTCGGCTGATGCGCCAGATTGTCCGGGAATTTTATGAGAGCGGACAAGCCAAAAACAATATCTGATTCATGTATTTGATGTGAATTTAAATAACCATACTCTCATGTCCCAGTTTCGCCAGATTAATTCAGCCCTGGAGGAAGCCATTAGCCACGATATTGCACAGGACGAGCAGTCTGTGGCAGAGACTATTGACCGGGAGCGGGGAGATGGAAAGGATTATGCCCAAAGACTTGCCAAATTGCTTTTGGTGTCCTCCCTATCTACAGCAACCCATGCGGTACACGGCTTGACAGAGGCAGAATGTCTTGGCATCTTAAGCGGCCCGGGCATGGATATGAATGTGTTAAAGGCGGCTTTTGAGGAATTAAAGAATCAATGCTGGTATATAAAAACAGATAACCGGGGCCGTCTATATTATCAGAATACGAAAAATATGGTGGCAGAGATGAATACATTGGTTGATTCGTATACCAATGAAAATGCCAGAAAAGAGCTGCGGCGCATCCTTACAGACAGTTTTTCTCCCAAAAGGAAAGACTGTTATGAGCAGCTTTATGTCCTTCCTGCTATTGATGAGATAGATATTGACACCAAAAAAATTTCCCTTGTTATTTTCGAACCGTACCCTGGCAATAAGCTGCATCCGGAACTTTTGTCATATTATGACGCCCTGTCTAAGAAGAATCGGGTTATGTTTTTATCCGGTAACCGCAGCATAATGGAAAAGCGTGATTACTGAATTTAGAGATCGGGAAGATGAAGTTCATATGCATCTTCTCAGCTTTGCTGAATTTATGTCTGTTTATTCGGGAACGAAACAGGACGGCTAGAATGAACATATAACATATGCTTTATGGTGGACTTTTGCTTATCATGAATATTTCAAGTTCGGAAGAATGATTAATTTCTTGAGGTTGTTGTTTGAGGAAACCTATATTTCAGATATTGTAGTAAGGTATAATGTATGTAATACGACAGAATTGGAGGAACTTCTGAGTACTCTTTCATCTGCTCTCGAATCGCTGACAAATCCTACAAAGTTGTTGTCTACCGAGAGGATTATTCTACACCTACCCATAATGGAGGTGGGTACAATCTTTGGAATTTTATAATATTATGAAAATATTGTGATGATTTTAGTATCCTTAATATCAAGTAATAATTTTTAATGTGGGAAGTTTGAGTTATAATAATAAAAAATAGATACTTTGAAACAGGCTGCAGGAAGACAGACAGGAAAGGAATAGTAAACGATGATCACAGAACAGCAGGATTACTATTTAAGTCTAATAGAACGTTTAAGAAGGCTACCAGTAGAAACAGAATGGTTGGAATACAAAAGCAATAATACAGATCCACAGATGATAGGAGAATATATTTCTGCATTAAGTAATTCAGCAGCCTTGGCGAGCAAAGAAAAAGGATACCTCATATGGGGAATTGACGATGCAACACATGAGATTTCAGGAACAGATTTCTGTCCTGCAACAGCTAAAAAGGGTAATCAGGAATTGGAAAACTGGTTGGTAGGGTTAAGCAATCCTAAATTAAATATTCAGTTTACAGAAGTGGATATTGGCAATCACAGAGTAGTTATTTTGGAAATTCCAAGGTCTTCCGTTAAACCGACATCATTTTCAGGAGAAGAATATATCAGAATTGGTTCTTATAAGAAAAAATTAAAGGACTTTCCAGAAAAGGAAAGAATTTTATGGCAATCTTTTGAAACAACTCCATACGAAATGCGAGTTGCCATGGAAAATGTAACGGAGGAGGAAGTAACACAGCTGTTGGATTGTGCGGCCTATTATACATTGATGAAATTGCCTTTGCCCAGTAATCGAGGCAGTATGATTCATAACATGAAGGATGAGGAATTTATTCGTGAGATGGATAATGGCCGATTTGCAATCACGAATATGGGCGCATTGTTATTTGCGAAAGATTTGAATAAATTCTCTCAGTTAAGAAGAAAGGCTGTTCGAGTAATTCAGTATAGAGGAACGGGTCGGACAAATGCAATTCGTGAGCAGATTTTTACACAGGGATATGCCATTGGTTTTGATGAAATTTGCAGATATATAGATACTCTTATACCGCAAGAAGAAGAAATCAATACTGGACTTCGTGAAATACATAGAATGTTCCCAGAGAAGGCTGTTCGTGAAATGCTTGGAAACATGATAATTCATCAGGATCTGACAATGCGTGGAGCAGGGCCGATGATGGAGATTTTTGACAGACGAGTGGAGGCTTCTAATCCGGGTTGTCTGTTGGTAGATGTGAACCGGATTATCGATACAGCTCCTCATTCCAGAAATGAGGCTATGGCTTCATTTTTGAGAATTATTCGCATTTGTGAGGAGCGGGGCAGTGGTTTTGATCGTATGGAAGAGGGAATGAGTGCACTGAAAATACCGGCTCCCAAGGTTGAAACTGGGGATGATTTTGCAAGAACGAAATTGTATTGGTATGCTAATCTGAATGAGTGGACCAAAGAGGATAAGATTCGTACCTGTTATCTGGCGACTTGCTATTATTATGTAAATGAGATTTCTGTGGCGAATGCTATATTAAGGGAAAGACTCGGTGTAGATGAAAAAAATATGTCTATTGTGTCAAGGATTATTAAAGACACACTAGAAGCAGGACTTATCAAATTGGCTGATAAGAATGCGTCATTGAAAATGAGAAGATATGTTCCATATTGGGCATAGAGTTTTATTTGATGGGTATTTGATAGATTGGGCGTAAAAGTAACAAATTCTCGGGATTTATAGGGATTTTTAATAGAAATTTATTTGATGGGTATTTGATAGCGTAAATATTAGATAGTTGAAAGCTATATATAGGGGATGTGGTATAAAAATAAAGTTGTGTGATTTAATTAAATAATATATAAATTGGATTAAAATACGTGAATGAAACAAAAAGATTTCAAATTCTGAAAATTATGCTATTAAGAAAAAAATAGATGTATAATTTTGGTTTTTGGACAAAATATTTTTGCCCCTATATTGACACACTCGGAGAAACAGGTGTTTGGGGTTGAGTGTAAGATCTTTACTATTGCGGGGCCGGTGATTTTGTATGGGATTTTGGCCAGCTGGGTGTTTGAGGTGATTTATTGGGTTGGGGGAGTGATGGGGGTTATTTAATGGAGTAGATAGAAAGTAAAAAATAATTTGGTAGCCAAGACCGATATGGATCTGGAACGGTTTCCGTCCGGAAAGTTCGACACAAATGAGCTTGTTCTGGAACTTACGATGTCTGCCTACAACATCCTGCGTATGATTGGCGACGAGAGCATTGGCCCGGGACACCCGATGAAGCATCCGGTAAAAAGGCGGCGTATAGGCACAGTCATCAAAAACCTGGTCATGATGGCATGCCATGTCACTAAACATGCCCGGAAGTTCAAGATAGGGCTTGGGGGGAGCAATGTATGGCGGAAGACCTTCCAGAAAGTGTGTCTGTCGTTCAGCTGTCTATAACGATAACCATCCATAATTCTGATTATATCTACAATATCACAAAGCAAGTCTGTCCAGATCAGCTGCTATGCAGGTGGTCTGGGATTGTATACCCTTTTCTGTGGAAATTCAATGTTTATGATATCTGTAGGAAGGGAACCTCCAAAAATAACCTTTGCTTTTCAGAAAGATATTGGCAATCGTTACTAATGCTGATTAAATATACGGTTGTCAATGTGCCGAGACAATAAATCTCACGGATTCAGGTATTTACTGTGAAAGTCCCATCGCCGGAGGCGATTTAAAATCAGGGATGCCAAATGCGCCCGCCAAGCTTTCATAATTGGTGGTGCGTCCGCCGCCGGGCGCATGGAGGTTTACTGTAAAAGTCCCATCGCCGGAGGCGATTTAAAATCAGGTATTCCAAATGCGCCCGCCGGACTTTCATGGGACGGTGGTGCATCCGCTGCCGGGCGCATGGAGGTTTACTGCAGTAACATAAAAATTCAATTTTCCAACATACTCTGACTCGAATCTCTTTGTTTTAAGTTCTACAACACTCTCAAACACTTTCCTTACATTACTCCTGATATACCCCATCGACCCAAAGCCCATATTGTTCATTTCCATCAGCATCATACAGGGTGCCTATTCCATTATATTTGCCATTTTTCCATTCACCCTCGTAGCGGGAGCCATTTAAATAATACATGATGCCATAGCCGGATATTTTATCGCCCTGATACTCACCGATATAGCAATTTCCATCTGCAAAGCTGTAAACGCCAATTCCAGTTTTTTTTCCTGTCTGCCAATCGCCATAATAAACTCCGTCTGGATTATAACAGGTTCCTTTTCCGTCCAAGAAGCCTTCTTTATATTTACCTATATCCAAGGAGCCGTTATCATGAAAATATCCTGAACAACTTCCGTTTCGTTTTCCATCAGCCCATTCACCACAGTACCAGCTTTTTGCATCGCCATTATCAGAATAGTAATAAACACCTAGCCCATTTCTTTTTCCCGCTGCAAGATCACCAACGTAATAATCACCGTCGCTATAATATTGAGTTCCTGTACCACCTGGCTTTCCCTCTTGGAACTCTCCAATATATAGCTGATTGTCTTTATCAATATGAATTCCTTTTCCAACTAGAATTCCATTTTCCTGTTTTCCGGTATATTTATTTCCCTCTTCATCCTCCCAATTAACAACATCTGGCTGATTCAGGATTCCATTTATCTCACCAGTAGCTTCAACCAGTTCATCATTCTGAAAAATTCCCATTTTACATGTGCCGTCTCTGTAATACATAATCCCGTTTTGAGAATCCTCCAGCCACTCTCCCTCAAAGTACCAGCGCCCCTGTGCATCGTCTGGGGCATACCAAAGGGTTCCCTCGCCAAAATATTTGTTTTCCTTCCATTCACCTTCATAACGCAAGCCAGAGGAACTGTAGTAAACTCCTTTGCCATGTCGGTCCGGCCCTAGAAACTCTCCTTGATACCAACTGCTATTATTTTTAAAAAAATAAATTCCGTCTCCATTTCTTGCGTTATTTTCCCATTCTCCCTTATACCAATCTCCATTTTTAAAATAATAAATTCCCTGACCTTCTTTTAAGCCATCTTTAAATTCTCCCAGATAAATGCCTCCATCTGTGTAGGCAGCTCGCCCATATCCGTTAATCTTGTCATCTTCTTTCTTGCCTACATAGAAAACTCCGTCTGTATCAGCCCAAACTTCTGACTCATATATCATATTTGTGACAAAAACATCCTCCAGCCAAACCTCTGCTTTCGAATCCCCTTCCTTGCTGGTGAAGATTCCCTTTCCGGTTCTGGCCCCGTTTGCCCATTTTCCTTCAAAACGGTTGCCATTTTCCCAATAATAAATGCCATCGCCATCTATTTGTCCTGCTTTGAAATTTCCCTCAAATCTTCCGCCATCCGGAAAATATTTAACTCCATAGCCTTCACATAAGCCTGATTTAAACTCACCTTCATAAGATTCCCCGTTCGCAAAATTAGCTTGTCCATATCCTTCGATTTTTCCGTTTACCTGCTTTCCTATAAACTCTGTTCCATGGTCATCCTTCCAGGTTTCTGTTTCAGATTCTGTTTCTTCAGATGTTGTTTCTGAACTGCTTTCTGTAGGAGTGGTAGGGTCAACTGGATTAATTGGGTCATCGGGGATTGGCCTGAAGATAAAACGTGCTGCTATAAATACAAAAAAAGATACTATGATAATACGAAGGTGTCTATTTTTAACAAATGTATTAAGCTGGAATGTTTGGGACGGCTGGGCTATATGGGGACTTTCCTGTTCTTTGATATGGGTTCCTTCCATAGTGGCGGAAGGCTCCTTTTTGCGATCAATAAGAACCTTCGTAAGCGCTGCTCCAACTACTGTTGTAAAAATCGGGGCAATCCATTCCCTTACCAGAGTGTTGTCTAAGAAATCATAGATGTTTTTCATATAATCTTCCCCCTTTATCTTATCCATTATATACCAAAATTTGGCAAATGGAAAGTTTATATGTTGGACTTTGCGGATTAATTTGGAGGATAGTTGCAGGAAGTAGAGGATGATATTTTCTCATTTAAAAAGAAAAGCAGTTCGGGTGATTCAGTATCAAGGAACAGATGTTGGGTCGGTGATATTTTATGGGATTTTGAACAGCTGGGTGTTAGGTGTGGTTTATTGGGTTGAGGGGAGTGCTGAGGATTATTTGATAAAGTGAATAGGAATGTAGAGCATTCATTTGATAATCGGCTTTATGAGCAGGATGATGGACGAAATAATTCTTTAGCCTGTTTTTATTGTAATTCAGGTGTTTTACTATTTGATATAAAAGTAAAGACTTTTTTCAAAAAAATAATAGGGCAGGAGCAGCTAGATGACTAGCCGTCCCTGCCCTAATCTGATCTCTATTGCTTTAAGTCCTATTTTGCCATA
>RAYY01000089.1 GCA_003611875.1 bacterium D16-56
TCGTGTCCCTGTTCATGCGAATTTATAAGGCAACTGAACTCTTCACGAACAAGTATGGCATATCTTTTCCGGTTTTTTGATAATTTAAACCGTAGGACTGCGACGTACCCCTTGTGTCAGAGGTATTGTAAAGGTCTATCGTTTCCTTACCCAAAATTTCCGCCATCTCTTTTAAGGTGGTCTTTTCCTTCCCTCCGAGGAATAAGGTGGTATCACAATTCCCTTCAATGGTGTCGGCGTTGTCCTTATAAATCGCTTTAAGCTGCGACTTCGACTGCAAGATAATGGAAGCCGATATTTCCCTGCTCCTGATTGTGGCAATCAGCTTCTCAAACTTTGGTATCTGCCCGATGTTTGCAAACTCATCGAGTAAGCAGCGCACATGGACGGGCAATCTCCCATGATACACATCGTCCGCCCTGTCACAGAGCAGGTTAAAAAGTTGCGTATACATGATAGACACGATAAAATTAAATGTGTCGTCAGTATCGGAGATAATGACAAACAACGCTGTCTTTTCATCCCCGATCATATCAAGCCCCAACTCGTCATAGCTTGTCAGGTCACGCAGCTCCTTGATGTCAAAGGGGGCTAAACGTGCGCCACAGCTAATTAAAATGCTTTTCGCTGTCTTGCCTGTTGCTTGTTGTCAAGGACTTTTTGATACAATTCATAAAATGTTCATATTTAGAACATAAAGCAAGGCTGGGAACCTGTGTTAGATTCCCAGCCTTAATCGTGTTGTGTTTCCTTATGCGCTCTGTCCAGATTGCAGCTTTTTTACTTCATCAAGGGAAAGGCCAACATATTCGGCAATTTTTTCAAGAGCCAGAGTTCCATCAGCTATCATACGAAGTGCTGCTGTTCTCATGCCCTCCTTAATACCCTCCTTAATGCCTTCCTCACGTTCTTCCTTCCGCATATCCTCAATTACCTTGCACATTTCGCTCACTCCTTTCGGATTTTCCTTCAAATACCTGGTACGGTCTGCCAGCAGCTTGAAATTCATATCATCGGCATCGGTGCAGTTAAAGTCGTGCATCAGCTTCCCTATGTCAGAATCGCCCCGGTACTCGCCATTCACATAAAGAATATGTTCCCCGTCCGTGAAAGGCTTACCCGTGGTAATGTTCATCCGCTCGATAAGATAAACTGGTTCGCCTTTCCCGTAAAAGTCCTTTTCCGTGATGAAAATAGTATATGTATCAGGCAACTCACGAAACTCCTGTCCAGCATCCAGATTTTCAATATCCAGCACACTGGAATGAAATCTGGCCCGGTGCGGGTCTGCTCCCTTATCCTCACGTTGAATTTCCATATCATACTTTTTCCCGATAGAATCTGTCCCGTATGCGTCCAGGCAGATGGAGCGCGCCCCGGCCAGTCGCTTCATATCCTTTTGCGTCTGACAGTCAGTAATCACTAAATCGGGTTTTCCAGTGATAATGCGAAGCACCATTTCAGCCAAAGGAACATTGTCTTTGAAAAGGCAGCGCATAAAATCATCATCCATCGGTCTGAAACTGCGAAGCCGTTCTAAATCTTTCTGGCGCTTTTGCTCTGCTGTGTCCAAAACGATCACCCGCTTTCTGTATGTTCATATTACCACAAATATCTCTGCTTTTCAAGGATAGTAGAGAGGCCAGGGCAAAAACTTCTGCCCTGGCCAGCCTCCGTTATTCGTTTTCCATCGCCTGCCGGACTTCCTCGCGAAGCAGGCGCTTGATTTTGTCCTCCATTGTCTCGGTGCTGGTGGTGCTGAAATGCACCCGCACCCGGTAAGTAGTCTTGCCGATTTTCTTCACCAGCGCGGGTGGGGTCTGTAGCGTGGCCTTGGGGTAGGTGATCGTCTCGGTGGTGCTGGTTTCGTTACTCATAGTTCTCCTTTCTCGGTGGCGGTCTGCCGATGGCTGGCCGCAGTTGATGTGATAATCTGCCGTGCCGCCGCCTTTGTGCTGGCGGCGTTGTCCTCCCTGAAGTTCTTTCCGGCAAAGAGGATGGGGGCGCAGCGTTCTAAAATCCGGTCATAGATACGAGCGTGGGCGAGATCGGGCGGGCGTTTCAGTTCGTCCAGCTTCAGATTCGTGGTTACGATCAGCGGCTTGTTACAGCGATACCGGCTGTCGATGATGCTGAACATCTGCTCAAGGGCATACTCGGTATTGCGCTCCGCGCCTAAATCGTCTATGATTAACAGGTCGTAGTCCCCCAGGCTGTCCAGAAAGTCCGTCCTGTCCTCTCCGAACGTCCCGCACAGGCGGGCCAGGATGGTGGGAAAGTTGGTCATGAGTACAGGTACATCCCGATCAAGAAGGGCGTTTGCGATGCACCCGGCCGCGAAGGATTTTCCAGTCCCCACGTCACCGAACAGCAGCAGTCCGATGTTCCGTTTGAACGCCTGGGGCCAATGGTCAACGTATGCGTGGGCTTTCGCCATTGCCGGATTTTTGCCGTTATCGTTGGCGAAGGTGTAGCCGTAGAGGTAACGGTCTTGAAGTCCCTGGGCCTTGCGCCGCTTGATGCGCTCCATGCGCTGGCGGCGTTCCTCGGCCTCTCTACGGCGGCGCTCTGCCTCCTGCTGGCAGGAGCAGACACACCGGGGTTTGAAGCTGCCGCCTTTGAACGGGTCGGGAATGACGGCCTGCCGGGGGCCGCCACACTTGCGGCAATGGATAAGACCGTCAACAGGGTCAAGGTACTCGTCCTTGCGGATCTCCGTCATACCGTGTCACCGTCCTTCACACTGTAATCCCGGTCACGGGCAGGGGGAGCGGCCTTGCGCCTATCATCCGCTATCCAGCGGCGAATGGTGGCTGCATGGCTCTTGTATGTCCTGCCAGTAGATGCCATGTACTCGGATAATCTCTCGATATACTCTTGCCAGACGGTGGGGAAGTCGGCTTGCAGTTCTGACAATTCACCAGCAGACAGAAAAACATTTTGATACCGGCCCAACGTGCGGGCGTATTCCCCCTCTCTATTCTCTAAACTCTTATCTCTATACTCTTTATCTCTAATCTCTAATATAGGGGGACATTTGTCCACCTGGTCTATGGGTGGACAAATGTCCACTTTGCCGGAGGGCAGCAATTTTTGACGCTGCAACCGCGTCCGCTCCCGCTTCTTTCTCTCGCCCTCGGTAGAGGACTGACCAATCAGCAGTTGAATATCCGCCATGTAGAAAGCGCCGTCGGTCAGGACTTCCACAAGGCCAAATTCCATGAAAACTTTAATCGCCCTCTCTACCGTCCCAATCTTGTTCATCATTGACCGGGGAAACGGTAATAATCGGACATATCCTTGACTTAGTGAGGGCTTGCCGGATAAACTCGGCTTGGCTCATTTTGCAGAGAGTGACACGCTCGGAAAACTCGGCGTATTCTTCCTCGGTCAAGCGTGTTTTGATTACCCGGTGGCGGTGGGGCGTGTTGTATCTTTTCATGGGTGTGAACCTCCTTTCATGGGTGGATTTTTTCAAGCGGCGTAAGCCGCAAAAAGGCGGGCTTGGGGTGGCAACCCCAACAAGATTCCCGCAGGACAAAATGAGCCGGTAGGCGAAATTTGGTACTGTGGTAGAATCTTGCTCTAAGAAAGTGGCGGCTTCCTCTGTGTGGGCTTCCGTCAATACCTTTAGTGCTGCAAACGGGGATTTTGCCAAAGCTGCGGAAACATTTCTCCCTCTGATACCTACAAACCTGCAAAATGCAAAATGGACGTTGATTTGCGGAAATTTCCCCTTATTCCTTACAACACCACACAAGCCGGAATAGGCGGAGATTTACGGAAATTTCTCTTTGCCTGCCCTCCACGGACAGCTTGCGGATTTGCCAAATGGGTGAGGAAATTTCTTTCTATCCCCTTTGCACGGCATAATACTGGCGATTTTTCAAAATGCCAAAAATGGGCGCAAAAAAACAGGAAACCTTTTCTTGATTTCCTGTCTTGGTGTGCCGTTCCATGTAGCGGCGGTTATTCAGTTTATAAATAAGCCGGATTTAATTTGCCCCAGTGTTGTTCCTTTTCGCAATTACAGCAAGTAATTATTTTCCCGGTTTGCAATCTGCAAACCAACCAATTTGTAGGTTGCATATCCTCCCATAACCAGCGGCTCTGCTTTGCAAATTTCTTCTGCTTCTTCACGGCTCTCTGTTTTTAGGATATACATACCTGCCATTCCCGGATAGCCTTTAAAGACACCGCAGATTTCCAGCTTTCCCTCATCGTCCAGCTTTCTTATGTTCTCAACGTGTTCCATAACTACCTGTTTTGTCATTTTATTATAGGTCTTGCTTTTCTCAATCATCATCATATACATCAATTTTTCCATACGATTTTCTCCTTTACATTTTATGGGGATTCACTGAGGGTATTATATTATATTTATCCGGCAATAGCAATCTGTCTGTCATTCTCTGGAAACAAACTTATAGCCCACGCCTATAACGGTCTTTATGTAGGTAGGCTTGCGGTTGTCCGGCTATATCTTTTTTCGCAAGTTGCAAATTACATTGGCAACGCTTGACTGGCAGCTTTCACTTTCCATGCTCCATACAGTTTCAAAGATTTGCGCCTTTGTAAATACCCTCCCCGGACTGGTGGCAAGGCAACAGAGTGCGCCATACTCTAAACGGGTGAGATTTATGTCTGCCCCGCCTTTCAGTACCCGGCGTTGGTGTAATCTGATTTCCAATCCTGGAAAAATCAGTGTGGGGAAGTGTGGCGGCGGCATGGCTTCCAGCGGTATTATATGGGCAAGGCCAGCTATGGCTTTTTCAATCGCTTTTTCTTCTGTGCCATTGAATGTAAGCATGACTATTTTCCCGACAAATCTCACCTCCCATTATGTAGCCTGTCCGTCAAACCGAAAACGGAACAAAGCAGAGATAAGCCGCTGTTTTATGCTATCCTCGGTGTCTGTATCTATATGACCATTTTCAAGGGCTGCCATACGGATACGCTTGCTGTAATGGCGTAAAACCTCTTCCACGGCTTCCGGCTCTCCGCTGGTCGCCCGGACAATCGTTTCATAAGGCAAAAGATTCGGATTCCCCATGTGAAAGCACCTCCATTTCTTTATGCAGGAGTTGTAAAGTCCTATGGATTTGATACCCGGTCGTACTCCGGCAGCGTCCGTACATTTCCCCGATTTCCCGCTGTGTGTAATGCCTGAAAAAGTAAAGGAAAATGATTTCCCGGTTCTTCTCCGGCAGAGATGACAGGGCAGCGGCAAGCTCCCCATTGGTGAGGATAACTGCCTGACCGCATATCGTAATGGGGTATTCTTCATAGGGTGCTTCAAAATATTCGTCTGTTGTGCCTAAAGGGTAAAACTTTTCTTCTGTGAGGTATTCAAGGGATATTTCTTTTTGTCGCCGTCTGCTCCTGTCACGCCATGCGTTGATAGCCGCAAAGCGTATGACGGTCTTGCAAAAGCCGTTGAACGTATACATGATATGTTCTTTGTATGCTTCTGTACAAGCCATAAATGATTCCCCCCTTTCTCCCACATGGGGCGTGCATGGTTTCGTTTTAATGCTATATTGCATTTGGTACATGGATAGTTTATCATAGAATAGTGACAAGGGCTGTCACCATTCGGAAAGGAGTTCAAAAATGTCAAAAGCAGAACGGCTTATCGAGATGATGATAACAATAAATGCAAAAAAAGATTTTACTGTAGGCGAATTGGCAAATGAATTTTCCGTATCAAAAAGAACCATACTACGTGACTTGCAAGAATTGGAACAAGCTGGTTTCCCTCTTTACTCCGAAGTTGGGGCGGCGGGTGGGTATCATATCTTAAAAGAACGCATTTTGCCGCCTATTGCTTTTTCAGAAAGCGAAGCAAAAGCTATTTTCTTTGCCTGTCAAGCCTTGCAATATCACCGTGACTTGCCGTTTGAACAGGAAACCATATCCGTCCTAAAAAAATTTTTGAATTGTCTGCCATTAGATGTACAAAACAGTATTACGCAGATTCAAAACAAGGTAGTATTTTGGATTCCAGACAGACATTGCGATTCGCCATTACTTAAATCAATGTTCCTTGTTGTGATAAACCGTCATGCCGCAACAATACGGTATTCGTCAACATATTCTGAAAGTACACGCACAATTATACCTATCGGCTTATATGCTATGAATGGACTTTGGTATTGCCCCGCCTATTGTACAACGGCAAATCAAATCAGAGTATTCCGGGTTGACCGTATTAAAGAAATCATAGAGGAAAAGCCCTATCCAAAAGGGAAATACCCTATTCCTACGTCTATTCAAGAATATCTTGAAAAAACAGATGTTAGGAATGATTACCATATGAAAATCCAACTAACGGATATAGGCGTTAAACGCTGTGAAAGTGAATGTTTACTTGCAAGCGGATTAACAACATTTCCAACGGGCGGCGGGATAATCGACATGGAAATAAATCATGCAGCTTTAGAATGGGTTGCCGATTATATATTGCCATTTGGGAACAACGCCACTGTGTTAGCACCATTGGAGCTAATAAAACTAATGCAGCAAAAAATATATGAATTACATCAGCATTATTGCAGTTTGGAAACAAGTATGAATGAATGAGAGGGATTCCGTCGTCATCGGCATTGTGGGAAAATCTAAACTTTTGGATTTTCCCACAATGCCAACTGCGGCGAAATCCCACCCATTCTTTCCTACTTTATTATATAAATCTAAAAAAATTCTTGCAGGCAAGACCATATTCCTGTAATATAATCTACAAATCCGCAAAAAAATAGGAGTGCCGAAGCACCCCCATTTCCCAGGGTTGTTTCACGAAGAATAATTGAAACTAATAGATACGGCATTTTTACGAGGGATATGGAAACTATACATATTTTCCATATTCCTCGACTTTTTTGTCTAGTAGAGGTATAATATCTATATAGTATAGGTATATACCACTCATGTGGAAAGGAGGATATTATGCCGGCAACA
>RAYY01000008.1 GCA_003611875.1 bacterium D16-56
CCTTTCCGGCGCAGGGAGGTCACATTCCCGGCATGGTCGTAAGCTACAAGGATGCTGCGGTCGATACCATTTTTTTCGTCCACCATCCGCTCACACACCAGACGGTCCCGCAGGTCATATTCCCGGGAGATCTTGTATCCTTCCGGTGTGCGGATCTCAGTGATGTTCCCATTGGCATCCCTCTCGTAGGTGGTGACCGCTGCCTGAACGGTCTTTTTGCATCCCTCCCCTTCCCAGCCGGCGATCAACTCCCGTCTCTCAGACAGGCGGCCTGCCCGGTCATAGCGGGACTGGATGGTTTTTGTTATCTCATCACTGATGGTCTGATCTTCTTTGATCCGGTTCCCGCGCACATCATACGCATACCGGACACAGGCCCCGGTCCCGTCTGTCACCTGGATCAGACGGCCCCTGGCATCATAGGAGCAGGAAAGCCGCAGAGCCTTCCCTGGTTCTGCCTCTTCCAGCCTTCTCCCGGTTTCGTCTTCCACCAGGATCCATTTCCCGCCGTCAAAGCAGACCCCGGTCTGCCTGCCATCCCCGTCACAGGTATACGAGGTGCGGCAGAAGAGCTGCCTGCCGTCTTCCGCCGGGATCGGTTCCGCCTTCTCAAGCAGGTTTCCGGACAGATCATACCAGTAGTAGGAAACGGCCCCGTCTGCCGATCCGGCAGCTGCCATATTCCCATGGAGGTCATAGGCATACCAGGCAAGCTTCGTTCCGTCCGGCCCTGTCACTTCGGTCAGCCGGTTTTCTTCGTCATAAGTATAGCAGTATCCGGGGCCATTATCAACAGCCGCATCATAATCTTCCGGGAGCACATGCTTGATGCAGTTCCCGTTCCCGTCCCGGAAGAACCGCTCCACTCCCCCATCCGGGTAATGGATCCGGATCAGGTTCTTATCCCAGTCATGGTCATAGGTCTCCCCTTCGCCCCCATCCCGGACAGGGTCGTATGCGTTGGGGTGGATCTTTTTCAGGACAGTCCCTTCCCAGTCCACATCCTTCCTCTCATGGCTCCCGTCCGGATAGATGGTATCATCCTGTCTGCGCATGAAATTATAGTGGAAACGGACTGCCCCTTCTCCTGTCCGGATATCCGCGTTTGGCGGGTAGAGCGCTGTCAGCCTGCCCAGGCTGTCATACAGCTTTACGGTCTCATTCCCTTCCCCGTCCCGGATTAGGGAGATTTCATCCCGGGTATTATATCCATACTCTGTTCTTCCGCAGGAATCCTCTTTCGCCATCATCCGCTCCATGATGTCATATTCACGCAAGACAGATTCCCCGTCCCCGTAAATGGTGGCAACCGGCTTTGCGCATCCCTTTTCATAGGTATAGGAAATGCTTCTCCCTGTAGGTGAGGTCTGTCTGGTAAGCCTTCCCCATGTATCATATTCATAAGAAGTGACATTCCAGTTGTCTTTTGACCTTTCTCTCCGGTTTCTCCGTTGTATCAACAGATGGTTTTTGTCATAAACATACCGGGTCTCCCGTCCGGCGCTGTCCCGCTCCCGTACCTTATTCCCGGATTCGTCATACTCATAAAAAGTTTCCAGGGAATTGGCCTTTTTGTGGCTGACCATCCTTGCCTTCCCGTCATAAGTAAAGAATTCTTCCTTCCCTCTGCGGTCTTTCCGATAAATACAGCAGAGATTGTCATTATACCGGAAGCACATATCCGTACCATCCGGATAAAAGATGCGTACAGGCAGCTTCTTTTTGTTGTACTGGAAAACTACGGTTCCATACTGGTTGTGTACTGCTGTCTCCTGAAGGTCATCCCGGTATTCCAGGACACCCACTTCCTTCTCTCCCAGAATCTGATGGACCACCCTCCCCTTCCTGTCATATTCATTGACCAAGTAGGCGCTGCCTGCGCAGTCCGATGCGGTTATCAGTTTTCCCTCTTTAGAATATTCATAACGGATACTGCCTCCTGCCGGGTTCACCACTTCCCTCAGCAGCCCGTTTTCATAAGAATAACGGACTGTCCTTCCAATATCATCCATTGCCTGCACCAAATGGCCTTCCCGGAAGTCAAACTGTATTTGGTGGCCCAGCGGTGTCACAAGGCAGGCCAGATGGTCCTTTTCATAATACAGGTTTGTGCGCTGGTTATTTTTATCTACAAGGGCTGTCAAACGGCCTTCCTGGTCATATTGCAGCTTGTCATGGGTATGAATATCCGTCACTGTCCATCCCTTTCCCAAACGGTCTGCCTCCAGCCGGAACCTTCCTTTGATTTCCCCTGCTTCCTCATAGTATCCATCTGCCGGTTCAAACAGAAGGATCATCCCGGCAGGTATTTCGACCTGGAGACGGCCGCTTTCCTCCCGGCAAAGCCGCCCTTCCCACGGTGAATACCAGCCCTTTCCCAAAATCCCTGATTTCTTTCTGAGGGAATCGTATTTCCTCTCCCACAGCAATGCCGAACGGATCCCTGCCAATGCCATGTCCGTTTCTTCTGCCAGATACGCGCCTGTTATAGCGTTAACCGGATCAATCACATGATAGGAATCTGGGTTTAAGGCAGCCATTGTACTTTCAACGGCCCCCATGCCAAGGGTATACCCATAAATAGTCTTCACATATTCTTCAAGGGTCAGCTTTTCTTCTGTAAGGGGCAGGTGCAGGGCAGCATCGGCTGTACCCCCTACTATCCCGCCTGTGATGATACGAGTTCCGAACTGCAATGCCTCTGACAGGCCAGATTCCAGGCTAAGGCCAAACCTGACTCCCAGTTTCCCCATTCCTTCTGCAGCATATCCTCCTGCCATGCCGCCTGCTATTCCCGAAACGGATGCGATTGCACTGTCCACGGTAAGCCTTAATAAGTCAATCTTGCCGGTCGCCCCCAATTGATCCAGGATGCTTTTCCCTCCCTGTATGGTAAACATGGTGGCGCCCCTTGCCAGCCTTTTCACGGTACAGTTTGATATGTTTTTAAATGTATTGGTTAATATATTAGAGGTTAAGGCTGTCATAGTCACTGCATCAAAAAGGATCCGGTTCGTAAACCTAAACATCTCATATTCCCTGTCACTCATCTTCAGGGCAGACTGCAAAATATTCTCTGTCGGACTGAGATCCCCCTGCTGCGCCTTGTTATAGTCTGTCACTCCTTGATGGATGTCTGCTGCAGAAGCCATAATTTCATTTGTAGTCAGGACAGAAACAACAGCCGCCACAGCCGGAGCAGCAAGCCCTCCGCTTGCTGCAAGTGCTCCCACTATCAGCACCGTTCCTGCCAGACAGCAGATCCCGTTGATGATTTGTTGTTCTGCACGAGCCTGTTTCTCTGCAAGTGCCTGTTGTCTCGCAAGAATCTGTTCATTTGCCAAGGTCCTGAGATGCCCCTCTGCCCCTTGGTTAAAAGAAATTAAAATATTCCCATCATCCGCCTTTACATCTTTCTCTATGGATTCCGCCGTTGGGAATGGGGCTGCCTTCTTTTCTGCCGCATGGGCAATAAAAGCGGAAATAATATCCGTATCCTCTTTCATTGTGATGGCAGTATCTCCTACATGAAGATACATCTCGTTTTCCGCTTCTGCCTCTATGTTAGCAGGCTTTGTTCCATTTCCTACTGAAAATTTTTCCTGGGTGACAAACTGGATCGTTTTTCCGGTTAGTTTCAAAACCCCGTCTGTCCCAATGCTTAAAGAAGATCCGCCGGCATCAAAATTATAACTGTCCGGTTTCATATTCATTGACATTTTATCTGGAGTTGAAAAAGACTTATCCGCAGGGTTCCTTCCTGCCCCGCCTCCCATGCTGATGGCATGGACTGCTATGGCATCCGTTTCATCATGGCTTGGGAAGTAGATATGTACCCGGCTGTTTTCTTCCGGCATGCAATAAATACTGCTGCTTTCAATGGCATAAGTAAAATATTTACAGTCATCTCCGCCACGGTATTCCCGGTCTATATCCATTTGAACACGAATCCGGTTCCCACTGCGTTCCTTCACTGTGGCCGGAATACTCATCCCAAAAATCCTTGGATTTTTTATCTTTCCGGACAGGATCCCTTTCTTTCTGCCTAAGGTATATTCCCGGATCAATTCCCCTTTTTCCGTATGGAATTTCATTTCAAAGACCATTACTTCATTCCCATGAAACCTTAGTGTTTCACCCATCTGCAGACGTCGTCTGCACCGGATAGTCCACCGGGTCACTTCCTGAGGCATGAGTTCCGCTATCGCATATTCTTTCTTGGAGCTGCAGATCTTATCGTATTCATCCTGGCTCCGTGAAATCTCATATTCCCCATACTGGAGGCTGGTTCCATAATCCATATGGGGAAGGCCAAAATATACCCTTCCACAGTCAGAAGCGCTGTCAGTCACCAGAAAGGATGAAAAATGGCTTGCAAGCCTTTTTAAAAATTCCCAGTCGGTTTCTTCATATTGAAGCAGCATGTTTCCAATGGTCTTCCCATCCGTAATTTCATCTTTTATATCCTTTCTTGGATATTCCTGGATCACTTCCTGCATTACCGCTTCATAGGTCTGGCCAAGAAGGCAAAAGCTCTGACTTTTAGGTGTCAGATCCCATTCTTTTGTATAAGTGGCAAATTCTGTCCATAGGAAAAAAATCCCCTTTTCCTTCCTGCCCCGAATATAGACGGACCTCCCACAAAAAGCCCTTTGGGATATACCCTCCGGGGTTTTTTCATTAATCGTAATCTCTGCCGCCCCTTCTGACCGGAACAGAATGTCCTCTATCCGGTCCTCATCTGCCAGAAACCGGATTTTTACTGTTCCATGCCTGTTTAAAGCCTCATGCCATTCCAGGCTCTTTATTTCAAGTAATCCCTCTAAGGAAATATCAATTTCCATGTTGTGATATGATAATTTCATCTTGCCGCTCCTTACCCCTCAGGCTGCCCTGTCAGTTCAATCGTGATGACTCCCCCATAGAGACACTTTAATGTGGCTGTTCCCCGAACCGGTTTCTTCCCTTCCGTCAATACCCCGTCCTTTACTTCATCCCAAGAGGAGGATATGATTTGCGGAATGCACTGTCCTGCACATTCCATGGTTTTCACAGAGCCTATAGATCCATTGCAGAAAATATCTTCCACCTGGGAATCAAAACTTTCGCCGGTATCTTCTGTTATCTTTTCCGAAATTTTTTTTGCCATTTCTATGGTTTTTGGATTCTCCGCGCTGATACATCCACAGAAATCTATGATATTGGTTGTGCCAATACAATCCTTCTCATTAATCTGCGCTATGTTCCGCAAAAACACGCCATGAGTTTGTCTAAGGACAAGACGGCTCTGCCGCAGCCCCATATTGCATTGGATATAGGCGCCATGCACCACATAAGTATTCTCCTTATCTGCCATAATCCACCTCAACTTCCTGAAATAAAACCCCTATTGGATTCCGCCGCAGGATGCTTTCTGCCACATCCACATGAATGATAGGATCCTTCATCCTGCTGTCTGCCATCAAAAACACCTTATGTTCCCCGATTTTATCCCCATCCAAAAGGATCTGTTTCTCCGTCTGATCCGGGTACCTCTCAACCCGGTCGGATAACGCCTCAATCTCATCCATAAGGACTTGATAATACAAAAGTTCCTGATCCTTCTCCTTGTGGATCAAAGACACTTTTTTAAAAATCAGCCCGTCCTCATACATATCCAGTACATGGTACAACATGGCAGACGCCATGTTGACCGGGCTTTGGATAAAATCCCAGGCCGTCTCCCCTCCTTCCGGAGAAAGATACAATACCGTCGTCTGGTTGATTCGGTCTGCATCATTTTTATGAAATAAATGCCCTTTCCCGCAGATATTAAAATTCCTCAGCCGTATGGATCCTGACAAATCCCTGTCCTGCCTCATAATAAAATACTGCTTCATACTTCCTCCTTAATCAAGACTTCCCCAGCCTGATGACTGTCCATCCACTCTGCCGGAATCCCATCTTTTGTAAAGATCACATGCTGTAATTTTGCTTCCTTCCATTTAGGGTTCTTCCAGGTACAGTGCTTAAAATATGCCATACGGCAATCCGCCCCTTCAAAATCACAGTCCTCAATCAGACAGTTTTCAAATCTCGCCCCAATCAGAACCGATTCCCTAAATATCAGGTTCCGCAGTGTACAGTCTTCAAATACAGCAAAGGAAAAATCCTTTTTTTCACCATTTCCCTGGTTCAATTCCGCCTGATACCAGTAGCTTTCTTTTAGATCTGCCCCATTTTCCTCCCTGATTGCCTGCAGCCATTGGCTTTCTGTTTTGGGATCATGGTCTGCCTGTGCAATCAGGACAGAATCCCCCCGGTACTCTCCCCAATATATCTGCCACACCTTTTGCTTTTTTGCCCCCATGATTTCCGGCATTTCTTCCACATCCCTGAAGTAAAACCGCAGTAGATCCCCCATCATCCGGAAAGATTCCATAATTGCATCACAGACCATGGCGTTCACATCATAAACATTCAGTTTCCCCACATACCATTTCTGCTTATCCAAAAGTTCATCCCACACTTCATGAAACCCTGCAAAAACAGACTCAACCGAAAAACTCCATTCAACAGGCTCTGGGTCTAAAAACCATTGATCATCCTGAGCCTGAAAGAAAATCGTATACTTTCTTTTTATAAGGTCACAGCGGAGCAGAAAAAAATAGAAATAGGCAAATTCTCTATCTGGAAGCAAGGCAAATGCTTTTTTTATATTTGCAATCATCTCCTCTGCTTTTTGTTGAAACTCATAGATACAGTTGTCCCTGCACTGTCTTAGTATAGGGTATTGTTCTTCCCGAAATTGTTTTAAGGCCGCTTCCCTTTCCATGCTCTGCCCCTCCTTGCCAGCATATGTATATCTTGCTCTGCTTTCCATCTCCTTCCAATGCCTTGGAAGGCATCCTGAAAATACTTGGCATTTGCCTTCTTCCTAGTCAATGTTCAGCTTAGATCCACTTATTTTTAAGTTTCCTCCGCTTTCCAGCTCTAATGTTCCTCCTTGGGAACATTTATAAACCGCCCCTGTTTTGCTTTGAAACGTAATCTCCTGGGCTTCTGTGATGTCAATGCTTTCCTCTGCTGTAATCTCAATCTTCTGTCCTTTCATGGTAATCCTGCCGTCATTGCCCACCATCATGCTTGCCATTTCATCTACACTGGCAAAATATGCTCCCTGGCTGCTTAAGTTCATCTCCTGTCCAGAGGCGCTCCTTAGATATTTCGTGCTGGTAGCTGCCATGCGATCCGGCCCGTCTTTCCCTTCATAGCTGCTGACAGCGCTGATAGCCAGAACATCTTTCATGTGTTTGGTGGGGAAATATACCCGGAGCCGGTCTCCGATTTCCGGCATATAGTACCAGCCGCTCCCATCTGGGGACGAGGATGGGGTAGAATAGGGAAACCAATACAAATCACTGCCTGACTGGTCTCCATCTATGTTAAAATGCAGGCGTACTTTTTCGCCTTTTACATCCAGAACAGTCCCTTCTAATGCCAATCCCACCAGGTTCATAGGAAACTGCGGCATCTCCACGATTCCTTCTTTCCGTCCTAACACAGCCTCTGTCTTGAAAACTCCATGCTCCATATATCCATGTACAGACTCAACCATCATTTCAGCTCCATATACCTGACACCTGGTAAAAATACCACACAAATGTCCTGTTTCAATTTTGCACCGCATCCCTTCCAGATCCTGGATTTCGTATCCCATCTCCCTTAATGCCGCACATTGTTCAAAATTACAGGTCACTTCTTTTAGTTCATAATTCCCAACTTCATCTTCCCTCAACACAACACCTGCATAAATCCGTATGGAGGAAAATCCCATTTCTCCTGTCAGCGGGCTATATATACGAGAAAAAATCCGTTTTAAAAAGTTCCAATCCGTTTCCTGATATTGGATCGCAAGCTCCCCTATAGGGCTGTCTTCTATAGAACAGATAAAATCCACATCTCCATATTCACTTAATACACGGGCCAGCAATTGCCTGTAAGTCATGGTAATATCCTGAAATGTCCTGGATTTCTTTTTTATGTCCATAAGATAAGTATAGCTTTTAGCCTTTAGTTGTATTTCCTCGACCTTTCCGGCAGATTCCTCCATAAGATCTGTCAGAACGCCGCAAAAAATCGTCTGTTCCTGTTGTCCTGATACATAAAGCCGAATCGGCTGAAGGCTTTTGATATCTTCAAACATATCATTTTCTACATATGCCCGGAGAAACAGTTCTCCATGTCCGCCCGCTTCCTGGCGTATACGGCAATCCGTCAATCTTTGTATTTTTATGCCTTCCAGTTTCAGGCACGATAAATCATATGCCATACGAAATACCCCCTGTCCTAATTCTCATAAATTTCCTGTCCATTCAGGAACATCCCCGCTGGACCTGCAATTATACCAGCCCCGGCATCATCCTGGATCTGGAGGCTTACCACCGCCTCACATTCCATGGTCTTCGTCTCAAATGAACACTTTTCTTCTGAGGATAAATCAATCCCTCCCGGCGCATAAATACAAACCTCCCCTTCCTTGCCTAAAGAAACTTTAGCTCCTCCTTTTTTCGCCTCAATCAAAATTCCAGCTTCACTAAACTGCACCAGGTTTTCTGTTTCTGTAGAGATACTCCTGACTGCCGGATTTCCCATGGGATCCCCTGCACCAGACGGCGCATGGCCTTGGATGCATGTAATTACATAGCTTTCCTGTTCCCTTTCTGTCGGAAAATATATTCTTACACTTTCCCCCTTCTCAGGCATACAATACCAGCCGCTCCCATCTGAAGAAGATGATACCGAAGAAAAAGGAAACCAATAGCAGCTTTCCCCCAATGCTTCCTCCTGCATAATGACCTGCACCCGGTCTCTCTGTGTGTCAGCTACAATTGCATATACTGAAATCCCAGTGATACGTGAATTATAATAACGCTCTGCCATCATGGACTCTTTTTGCCTTAATTCATAATCATTGACCAACAACCCGTTCCTAAAGCTCCTCCGGATTCCGGACACATACCATGGCCTTCCTTTATAAAAGATTTGGCTTCCAAGGGAAACAATATCATAACATTCCAGGTTATATACCGTAAAATTTGCTGACAGCAGGGAGTCAAAGCCATTCTGTTTTAAATACTCCAAACGTCCAAAATCTTTTTTCTTTCTATATGACAGTCCATCCCAGTTTACTGCTTCTTCCTGTATGGAAACGCCTGCCTGATAGTGGATCGTTGGAAAAATTGCTGATGAATACAGACATTCATGGTACTTTGAAAGCAGACGGTTTAAAAACTCCCAATCGGTTTCTTCATATTGAAATAAAAGCTCTCCCACAGGTTCATCTGGAATATTACAGATTGAATCATTTTCTTCATACTCACTCATAATCTCCCCGATAATATCTGCCACTGTCTGGTTGGTGTTCTGAAAGCAACGATTCTTCTTGTCTATGTCCATCCAATAGGTGGCATCCTGTGCCTGGATTTTCAGTACCTGATAGTTTCCCCATGCTTTCAAGGAACACTGGCTGATTACCCCTTGGAACAAAATCTGTTCTATTCCTTGATTCCTGTAATGGATTGATATTGTTTTCGGAATCTCATAAAAAGCGAACTCATCTGTCTCCTCTACCATAACCGCCTCCACATACATGCTTCCATGCTTTCCCGGCCATTCCTGTATTTCAAGCTTCCTGATATATAAAAAACCAGGCAATGACAGATAAATGTCCTTATATGTAATTGCATTTAACACCTCATCAGCCTCCTCGCTTTTTAAAGCTGTTGCGCCATTTCCTGAATCATGGCTTCTAACAGCCTGCCATAAGTATCCCTGTCCTGGTCCATACAGTTACATCCGCCTATTACTCTCCAGTCCACTTTATGGATCCGGTAGCTGATGTTATAAATCCATCCCTTTTTGGAAGGAACCCGATAGGTAATATAATCCAAATTTTCCAAAGGTTTCTTTTTTATAATGTCCGCATAAAATCCGTTAGCTTTCATTCCCTGTTTAATCTGGTATCCCCATTCTTCCATATCCAGCCTTTCCATTTCAGCCGGCAAATGGATCAGGGTCTGCCCCACATTTTTTTCATTGTGTACCATCATTATGGCATCTTCTGTCTCCTGACAGTTCGTATAGAATTTATCTAAAAAAATCAGAGGAATCTTCTCGTCAAAACAGATAACGGTTTCAAAAAACAATTCTCCTTTTTCCGGCAGGGAAATACTTCCTGTCTGGATTTTTTCCCGAATTTCTTCTACGGACAACAGCAATTGGTCATTGTCTGTGTTCTCTTTGTCTTCTCCTTTTTGCTCCATTCTCCGTACACGTTCCAATGCCGCAATCTTTTCATCCAATCTTTCCATATGCCCCCTATATTAGTTTAATCTCTCGTCTTCCCTGTATCTGTCTGCTCATACCCATATCCCCTCGTTTTAACCTATGAAGAAGCAAAAGAAGATTTTTATAGTATTCGTCCATTTTTAAAGGTTTCTCCAGAGAAAACATTTCCAGACGTATTTTTAAATATTCCCTTATGCACGCAGCCGGAATATTTCCTCCCATAGCTAGAATATTCATGGCAAAACTGACATCATATATATTTTCTGCTTTAAGTTCCAATAGCTCTTTGGCATACTGTTTTAGTATGGCTGGTGACATAGAACTTTCCCCCTGGGCGGCATAGGGGGTATAAAGGAGATTGACTGTATCATACTTGGTAGAAAAATCCTCAAAATTTTCATGCTTTACCCGAAGCCTTGCTCCCTCTTGAAGAAAGAAGCGGCATAGCTCTAATTCACAAACAGAATCCGTTACTTTCGTTTCCAACACAATTTCTCCCGTTCCCTTTACCTGATCTGTTTCCCACTGCTCGTCGGCAAACCGTACTTTCAAATACTGCATATCATTTACTGACCTGCATGGTATGAAACATGGTTTTTCCTGAAAATACAATCGTCCTTTCCAGCAGAGCATACCTGAAGAAACTGTCAATCCCCCGTTATCCCATGAAAGATTCCCTCCGGACAATATCCCATCAGAAAAATCCTCCAAAGCAAGTTTTACTATATTTTTAGGGTAATCCCTAAGTTGTTCCAACATTTCTGCCCGTAACAGACGCTTGTTCCGAAATTCAGGCAATGCATATCGAAACATTCAATCCCTCCTCTAACAAAATAATCCTGTGAATTTGCAGCTTTTTCATTTCCAGATCCGCCTTATCCCTTTGACATGTCTTCTCCCAGACCATTTCTAACAAATCGCAATCTCACCAATCTGCATCGTCTCCTCCACCCCGATAATCCCAAAATGGTATTCATAAAACACCTCTGCCCGATACCGGATATCCAAAAACATGTCCATCAGAAAACCAAACCTTTCTTCCAATCCCTTTGTCTTTTTCAACCTGGTATAAATCAGGATTTCATCTGGGCGGTCATTGTTATGATAGACAATACTGTCCCCAATCAATCCATGGACCAGATCTATAAAAGTTGCCAAAGAACTGCCCGTCCGGCAGCTTCGAAGCCATCCGGACATCAAAATCCCCTTCTCCTCTTTCCCCATACAGGAAAATACCTTCCATGCCTTTTCTCCAAAAGCCCCTGCAGCTAAGTCCGATGCCAACAGCTTTTTATAATATTCCTCCTTGGTCATCCCTCTGCGGATATCATTTCCTGCCAGCATATGAAGAATCACATTGGTCAGTTTTATCCGCAATTGAGGATAATCCCTTAATTCCGGCTGAAACAAATTCCGGAAAATATCATAAAACCGGCAATAAGTATTTACAGCAATCTTCCTTTCCTCCCCCAGCTCTGTTTCATTGATAAATGGAATGGCAATCTCCAAATAAGCGCTGCTTCCCCCATCGTGAAAGAACCGCAGCCTCTCCTCCGGAATCCCTTCCTCCTTCGCCTCCAAAAGAACCTCCCACAAATATCTCACAGCAGCATCCCCCCACATTCATACTCCGGATACAGCCTTTGGACCTCAGACACCAGAAAACTGGCAATATCCCGGTGCAGCCATTCTTCCTCCCTTCCTGCCTGAAAACGCAAAAGCAGTTTTTTCTGATTTTTGGTATCCCGGATTTCATCTTCAATAAAAGGATTCATGGAATAGGTTTCTTTTCTTCCGTCAAATTGTTCCAGAAGCTCACAGCCCTGATAACAGATATACCTTTCCAGGTGAAACCCCCGAATAAAACGTTCCAGCTCTGCCCGGGTCTTAATGCTTTGGTTCCATTTCCGCTGATACCGTTCGGAAAAATTTTCCACCCGTTCATTCTGCATCACCGGAAACTCATAGTGATCCGTCTTTTTATTTTCAGCATTGCGGATCTGGTAAATGCACCACTTTTTTGTCCGGCTGTTTTCACTGATAATCAGCAGCTTCTCTTTTCTCTGGCTAATGCTTCGGATATCCGGTTCATCCCCTGCAAGATAAGCGTGGCAGATTCCATATTCCCGGATGGAGATCCGGTGTTCAAAATTCCTGTGGTCTTCACAGGGAATGGGAAAACCGATTCCGTCTAAAATAAGCTTCCGCACATTCCACACCGGAACCATATCATAAGATATAAAGTCTTTATATTTCCCAAAATCAATCCGGACCTGACGAATTTTTTCATTTTTCTGTATCCTCTCCGGTGCCTGAAAAACCACAACATCCGCCAGTTTATACAGATAAGGGGCATTTAACGTCTGCCAAGGGATCCCATTTTTCATAAACAACTGATACAGACGGCCAACTTTCTGCAAATATTCCGTATTCCGCCTTAACCTTACGGTGATTTTCCTGGCTTCCCTGGAAGAATCCGTCTCAATCATCCCGTCAAATATTGGATCTCTCTCCCACAATTCCTTTAACTGCAAATAATCGCACCGGAGCATGATTTTCATTAAGATAAATTGCCCTTCCTTCTCAATTCCTTCCTGAATGTCCCCTGTTTCATAGGAAAGATCCTTCAAATCCGATTCTTTCATTGGCGAAAAAAACTGATGGGAGGCATCAAAACAGCTTCTCTCTATAATTCCAGTCCGGATCTGATACCGGTTTACGTCATAAGCCAGCTCCTCCTGAACCCTCTGCTCTAATTCCCTATACATTTTTTCACTGGTTTCATAGAGATCCAAAAACACCTGCTCCATCAGCTCTTTAAAAAGAACCCTCTCCTCCAGAGCCGGTATGGATACAATCTCCTGCCGGATCATTTCCTTCATCTCCCCATAAGTCATCCCTTACTTCCTCCCATCAAAGAAATTCTCCTCCCATGTATCATCCTCAAAAGCAAAAAATGTCTCCTCCCCCCGGTACAACAGCTCCCCCTCCCGCAGCACCGGCAGCACGATAAATCCCCATTTTTTCCGGGAAACCCACACAAAGAACTTCATCTCTCCCTCCTGGATGATATCCGTTTCCTCCTGGATCACAGTCCCCCCATAAGCCTCATTGATCTCCTCCTGGGTAGTCTGAAGAAACCGGGCCGTGTCATAGGTAAAAGAATAAGTCCGAAGCCGTTTCCCCTGGCTGTCATTTAAGTACAGATCAAGCTGCCTTCCCACCATAAACCGAGAAATATATCCTATCTCATCCTCCCGGTCCAGGCTTTTGATGAGAACCTTCTCCTGGTTCTCATGGGTATAGGCCATAATCTCATAAGGCAGCGTCCCCACCTGGTACTCCTGGTTCACCTTCATATACCCCAGCTTCCGGTTAAAGAAATAGGCCAGCGCCCCTTCCAGGCAGCACATCTTTAGCTGTGTCCCATTCTCCTCCTTCCGGGAATGCTGAATCAGCCGCCCCGGCACATACTCCTTCAGCGCCTCCGTAAACAGCCGGGACTTACAGGACTGCCCTGTCAGCTTGATCATCTCATAGTTCTGCAGCTCCCCCCGGACAAATTTCTGCTCCAAAAATCGTCCCATCAGCCCATAGATATCCGGGCGCAGAATCTCCTCAATCTCATTCAAATACAGAGAAAAGGCAATCTCCTCCTTCAGATGCTCCAGCCTTCCCTGCTCCATGACAGACAGCTTCCATCGGTCCAGAAAAATGGCCTGTGTCTTTCTTCCGCTGGTTTGATTCTCCCGGTTTAAGCCTTCTCCGGCCCGGTTCTCCTGGTCCCAGCCTTTCCGGATTCTCTCATTCTCCCCGCCTGCCAGCTCCCTCCGGGTACTTACCTGAAACTCATACAAAAACTCCGGCTGGAAAAAACGCTTTTTCACCTCCTCTGCCAATTCAAACAAATAGTAATAATTGTTCTTTACATAAAAATACTCCTCCCGGCTCCGCTCCTCATACTCCTTAAAGCGGGTAGGAAGCACTGCCTCCGCCCTTTTGTACGCCTCCTCCAGACAGCGGATGGAAGTCTCATCTTCTTTCCCTTCCTCCCATCCCTTCAGGGCTTTCACAATCCGTATTTTAATCAACTGCAGAATCCGGTACGTCAGGTTGTTTCCCCCAAAGTTGGTGTCCCCATTTTCATAGCTGGTTTCCAAATCCACCAGATAAGACACCCGGCTGTTGTCAATCCGAAACCGCCCGGAGGTCAAATCCGTGGTCCCTCCCCCACAGTCAATCACCAGGGCATGATACCACTGCCCCTTCTGATACCCGCCCTGACGAATCAGACTGTCAATGCTGTGAAACAACACCGCCATCCCCTCATCCAGCACACACTCCACCTGATATCCGGACAAAAGCTCCTGAAACAGTTCCTGGAATTTTTCCTTCTGACGGATGGGCGACAAAAGCTGAATCTGCTTAAAATTACATTTAAACTGCTGCTTCCCCATCCCGATCAAATATTCCAGGAAGGCAGCCAGCATCTCCCTGCGGGGGATCTGATATCTGTGGCCGTTTTTCAGGATCACGCTTTCCTTCCGGTCCGGGTCGCTGACCCACCGCTTAATATCATAAAAAACCGGAACCTCCTCATCCCGGTAATTTTGCCGGTTCAGCCTCGCCGCCTCACACCCAAACACATACAGAGGCCTTTGTTCCCGCACATCCCTGATTCCGACCATGCTGGGAATCACATACCCATTCTCTGACCGGGCCAGCCGGCTGGTTCCATCCGGAAGGCAGATTCCCATGGTGGTGTTGGAGCTGCCGAAATCAATCACTAAGGGAAGCTCCGTCTCCTCCACCTTCCGCACCTGAATGTCCAGCAAAGGAATCCTCACTGCCTCCAGATACCCCAAAACCGCCGCCGTCCTGCCAAAATACCGGTCATACAAAAACTCCGATACCCTCTCCTGGGGAAAATACAAGATGGAATACTGCCTCCTTTCCAAAGGCAGCACCGGCACCTCCCTGCCCTTCTGTAAATAAAATTCCCCATCTGTCTCCTTTAGATAAAAACAGGTATAAATCCGGTCCTCCTCATCCACCAGAAGCAGGTTTCCCTCATAAAGCCCCCACTCCGATTCCACCCGATACCCATCCAGGCTGTTTAACTCCAGATCCTCATATAAAAAGATTGTTCCCGGAATCCGGATTCCCCTCCCTTCCCGGCTTTCCATGTGAATGCCGTCCAAAAATTCCTGAAGCCTTTCCAACCCCTTCTCACAGCCCTGGTCTACATGGCGGAACTCCCTCTGGCCCCGAAAACGCATGATCCGCTGAATGTACCCTTCCCGGTCCGGCGTTTCCCGAGATGAACTGACCAGACGCTCCCTCCTGCAGATTTCCCGCAGCTGGTACATGGTCATCCCCTCTAACTGGCTTCTCTTGTAAGTCTGCATCTGCTCCGGTTCCCTTTGCCCCGGATTCAAGGTATACGTATATCGGCTCATATCCCCCTCCATTTCTGTACTTACATTTTCAACCGCTTACTCCAATATTTTTCATTTTACAACCCCGGCCCTTCCCCCAGCCGCACCTCTTCCGGCCCAGGTTCTCCAGCCCCAACACTCCCCGGTCCGGACACATCCTCTCCCGTCTTTTTCCCTGCTTCGGCCGCCTCTCCGCCTCTGGCCGCTCTTTTTTCTTCTTCTCCTACTGCCTCTACTTCCCTTTC
This sequence comes from bacterium D16-56, assembly GCA_003611875.1. GTDB lineage: Bacteria > Bacillota > Clostridia > Lachnospirales > Lachnospiraceae > Brotaphodocola. Next base: position 16,013 of record RAYY01000008.1, read on the forward strand.
TTCTGCCGCTCCTGCTGCTTCTTCCCCCGTCACTCCTTCTCCAACCGCCCCTCCCCCGGCCTGACCTCCATCCCTGGCCGCAATCCCCGCCTGGGCCGCTTCCAGCTTCCCATTGATCCCGTCCGCCAGCTCCGGCAGCTCCAGCCGGATATAGATCGCCTGGGCTGTCCGGTAATACGTGACAGCGCTCTCATACTTTCCCTCCGCCAGATACATATTCCCCTGATTCTCCAGCTCAATGGCATTCTTCTGGTCATTCACCCTCTGCTGGTTCTCCAGCTCCTCCTTTGCCTCCTGTGATTCCTTCTCCTTCCTGGCTTCCTCCTCCCTTGCCTCCTGAGACTCCTTTTTTGCCGCATCCTCCTGGGCAGCCTCCGCCTCTTTTTCCGCCTTGGCCTTTTGGCTGTCCTTTTCGACCGCCTCCTCCACCGCCGCCTGCTTCCTTAGGGCCTCCTCCTTCCCCTCGCTGTAATACAAAGCCGCCGCACGGTCTCTTGCCTCCCGGTACGCTTCCACAGCCCCTTCCCGATCCCCAAAGCCTTCCCGCCTCTCCCCCAGCTCCATCAAATCAAACACCGCCAGATACCCTTCCGCCTCCTTCATCCGCGCATCCAGGTAATCCCTCCCCACATTTCCTGCCTCCATGGAAAGCCCGCGGGCCTTTCGGTACAGCTCCTGAGCCTTCTGGTATTCTCCTGCCCCCATGGCCTCATCCGCCAGCAAAATCTGCTCCGAAAGCTTGAGACAGCGGTCTGCCTCCTGAGCCTCCCCCGTATGCTTCAGGCCCTCTGCCAGCTTCTTCGCCTCCCCATACTCCTCCGACGCCTTCTTATAATTGTCATAATGCAGATATTCCTCCCCGCTTTCCATACACCGCTCCAGCCGCTCCTCCCGGTTTTTGATGTTTTGGCGGCGCAGATACACCCCAAGGCTGATTCCCCCCACTGCCAGAACAACAGGAACCGCGGCTATCAGCACCTTCTTTACCGGAAACTTCTTTTTCGGCGGCTGGTACACCTGATCTACAAAGGTCACTGCCAGCGTATAATTATCCACCGGGTTCTGCTCCTGCCCGGCCAGGATTTCATCCTCCACCTGGTTTAAGATTTCCTCCGGCTCCTTTGCATCCTTAGACAATTCCAGCAGCTTCTCGTCGCTGCACCTTTCCCAAACCCCCCGGCTCATCAAATACAGAATATCTCCGTTTACCAGCCGAAGCTTTTTGGAAATCATCACCCTTGGGGTTCCTCTCTCCCCCAGGTAAGAATACAGGTTATTCCGGCCCTCATAAACCTCTGCCGCATCCTTTGGCAGCTCTCCCCTTTCACTCAGCTCCTCCGCCAACGACTGATCCCGCGTCCGGATCAGAAAACGGCTGCCTCTTTCCAGATAAAACCGGCTGTTTCCTACACAGCAGTACCGGACGCTGCGGTAATCGGTCACAGCCAGCACCACCGACGCCTTCAGGCGCATTCCGCCCCGCTGCCTCATCAGCTCCCGATGCGCCCCATGCAGGTAACGCTCCAGCCGCCCCTTCCTCATGGTGGGCCTTTCACTAAAGCTGCGGATCAGGCTCTCCACCACAATCCGCGCACTGTTCTCAAGGGGTTCCCCGTCCAGACTGTCTGCCAGCACATAACAGGCAAAATCATCCAGCTCCGCATAACCGAAATAATCCCGATTCACCAGGGCCTGCCCCTCCTCTGACAAAAACCGGGTCTGAAATTCCGAGTTGATCCGTCTCATCTCTCACCTCCCCCGGACGTCAAAACCGAGAACAGCACAATACTCCCATTCTCCTTATCCTCTCCGGGCTTTTTCTCCGCTTCCCTTACCGCCTGGGCCGCCTGCTTAAAACAGCTTTCCCCTGCTGCCAGAATGTCCTCCAGCTCTGCCCAGGAAAGCTCCTGCCAGATTCCCTTGCTCACCATCACAATCCGGTCTTTGGCCCGCAGCCGGACGGGCCTTTCCGGCAGCTCGATCTCATGGAAGCCGTCCATTCCCAGGTAATTCCAGCACCGCTTTTCCTCCATGCTCCAGACTGCCTCCCTCTTAGAAAGCCTCCCCTCCTCATAAGCATGCATTGCCAGCACATCCAGGGTATGTCCCTTGCTTAAAGGGATCAGCTCCTGATTCCGCCACAAAGCAATCCGAATGTCCCCTGCCAAAGCATAATGGAGCACCCTCCCGCTGACAAATACCGCCGCCAGACAAGCTCCCCCATACCTCTCCCCAATGGTCCTCTGAATCCGCAGATGGGCTTCCCCAAAGGCTGTGCGGAAAAAATACTCCGGATTGTGAAGCTCCCGGTAAGACTCAAAAGCATCCAATACTGTATCCATTCCAATCTGGCCGCAGACCTGCCCTGTATTCTCCTTCCCGATCCCATCTGCCAGCACAGCCAAAATCCCCGCGCTGCTCTTATACAACTCCGCCCGGTCCGCCTGAATCTGCCGGTTCCCCGTAGTTTGGGCAATCCCATAATCCAAAGAAGGTGAAAATTCTTCTAAAAAAAACTCCCCCAGCGCCACTACCCGCACCAGAATCAGCGCCGCCAACAGAACAACCAGAAACACCATGATTTCCCTATCTCCTGTCCCTGTCATTGCTTGATGTCATTCCATTCAAAGTTATCCCCGCACAAAGGCACAAAGATAAAACGGCTGTTCCCCATCTCAATCACATCATAAGGCTTTAAATCCGTAGGAACATACACCGCATCCCCTCCTAAGTACACCAGACCGGAGGCGTCCCCGGGCAGCACCACGGTCTTTCTCTTTTTGTGGTCATACACAATCACTGCATGGTTTCTCCGATTGATCTCATTGTCCCCCAAAATCCGGATGTCCATCTCATCCCCCCGCCCCACAAAATTTTTCCCCTTATGAATCTTATAATCCATTCCTACCCGCGCCCCGCTGATACATACCAGCCAGCCGCACACCGGCTCTAACTCCTCCTCCAAAATCTCCACCGGAGGCTCAAACCCTGCCGGTTTACAATCCCCATTCTCCGTCTCCAGCTTCATACTGCAGTACGGACAAACCTTCCCGTACCGCCTCCCATTGTATACATGCCCGTTGGGACATCTCACTAAGCTCATCCTGCGCCGCCTCCTGTTTCATTTTCTGCTTGTAAACCTGAACCTGTCATGGCTGTATTTCACGGATTTTCCATGTCTCCAGCTATCCAATAAGTCAAAATGATTCTTATGTCAGCAGCAGTCTTGTATTTGCAATATACAGCACATCCCCTGCCATCACCCGGCAGGGACGGTCTGTAATCCGGTAGCAGTTCCCATCCTCCACCTTCTGCACCCGCACTCCGTTGGAAGACCCCAAATCCTCCACATACCACTGGTCCAGACTGTAATTTAACGCCGCGTGCTGGTAATCCACAAAAGCGCCGTACTCACACCCTTCCAGATCCACATCCACATCCTCCTCCTTGTTTGCCCGTCCAATAATCACAGACACCCTTCCCGCCAGATTCCACGACCGGATCGGCTTATTGCTCTCATCCAAAAGCACCAGCTCCCGAATCACCGGCTCTGCCCCCTGCTGATGGTCTGTTTCCCCTTTTCCCTTTCCGGCCATAGTCAGAAGCCTTACAAAATCCCAGGCAGAAACTGCCCCGCACAAGGCCCCTGCTCCAGCCAGGGCCAGATTTCCCCATAACGCCATATATATCATCAGCAGAACCGAAACCACCAGGATTCCTCCATCACAGACTGCCCTTGCTGTTCTTTTCCCTTTCATATGTTCCATCCCCTATCGTCCGATTTTCCCGAAAAAAGAGGCAAATATTTCATCTGAGTCAATCGCCCCTTCCGGTTTCTTCCCTTTCTCCCCTTTTGGATGGTAAGTCTCCATTCCCTTCCCTGCCTTAAACCCAAAGAAACGCTCGAAGGCGCCCATGTCAGGCATCGGACCTGTCTGTTCCTGGGACTTCGCCCTCTGCCTTCCCTCCTTCCCCTTCCCTGCCTGCTCCTGCAGCATTCGGTCATACTTCTCCCGCTGTTTCGGATCCCCCAGGCACCCATACGCCTCCTGGATCTCATACATCCGGTCCTCTTTCTTTTTATCCCCCTTCACCACATCCGGGTGATACTGCTTTGCCAGCCTCCGGTAAGCCGCCTTAATCTCCCTCTCCCCGGCCTCTCTTGTCAGGCCAAGCACACCATAATAATCCTTCATCCTTTCCCCTCCTCTTTCCCTTAGGAACTGTTAAGAATTAACCTTGCATATGACGCAGGATAAATACCTTCTGTGCAAGGCGGAGGAATAAGGCGTACTTCGGGTACACCGATTGACGACAGCGCCGCACAGGAGGATTTAAGCTTCAAAAAGGGCAGCCTGCTGCCGGCAGGCCGCCCCACATCACACCGACACAGCTTTTTCAAAGCCTTTTTAGCCCCTTATACGCTGTATCCGCCTTCCACTGCAACCTGTGTCATCTTATCCTTCTTCTGTTTGATGACCAGCCGAAAGGTTCCTACTCCTTCCGTATCCCCATAATCCTCCTTGTAATCCACCACAAAGGCATTGGGATAGGTGTATTTGCGCACCACCTGGGACGCTGCAATCACTTCAATGCTTACCTTCCGGTAGCAATCAGACTTCTCCGCAGGCACCAGCGCCCACAGCCCCAACTGACGGGTGGAATCAAACGGATCCCCGTCCACAGCCGTCAGAATCTTTCCCGTAATCTCCACTGTGCTTCCAAGATCCGTGGAACGGGCATTGCTGTCCATAGGAATGTCGGTCCGAAACTTCACCCCTGTCACACTCGCAGTCCCCAAATCAATCGTCGTTGCCCCTTCTACCTTTAATGTAAATCCCATGCTCTTATTCCTTCCTTTCCTTCTCTTTTCATTTCCATAACCTGCTTTCTGCAAAAAGTGCCAGCGCCCTTACTCCCCGCTGAATCCGCCCTCAAACTTCACGTTTGCCATCTTGTCCTTCTTCTGCTTAATCAGCAGCGTAAATACCCCGGCCCCGGTCTCATCCGTAAAGTCCTCCTCATACCCAACCACAAAAGCATTGGGAATGACAATCTGGCGCACGATTTGAGACGCATTTACCACATCCACCTGCACGTTCCGGTAACAGTCTAAGTTCTCCGCAGGCACCAAAGACCACCGGGCAAGCTTGCTGGTGTCGTCCGCCGCCTCCCCGTCCACCGGCGTCAGAATCCTTCCCGAAATCAGCACCGTGCTCCCCAAATCCGTAGAGCGGGCATTGCTGTCCTGGGGGATGTCCGCCCCAAACACCACCTTCGTAATGCTGGTCTCCGGCAGGTTAATGGATTCACTCCCCTCAATCTTCATCCGTAATCCCATTGTTTCAATCCTCCTCTTTCTTTGTTTTTTCTTTTTTTCTATCCTCTAAACGCTCCCGCAGGGCGCGATAGATCAAAACTCCCGCTTCCTCTTTTTACCCCTTCTCTCCGGCCTTTCGGGTAAGCTGCACCTTCAGGTTCCGGGTGGTATTGGAAAATGTCACCTGCACCGTGCAGATCCCATACTTCTCATCAATGGTGTAATCCAGCTCATCCCCATCCTGCAAAATGGAGTTGATATGCTGGCGGTCCCCGTCCCACCGGCTCTTCTGGCTGTTGGGATTGCTGCTGAAAAATTTTAAAATCTTATCCTGCTTAAAATCCCCGCTGTAAAAACGCAGCATCCGCTCAATGTACGTTACCACCAAAGTCTTATAAATCGGCTCAAACTCGCTTCCATTGCTCAACAGATTTCTGGCCTTGTAGACCGTGATATTCCGGATTTCCTTTCCCTTGCACTGAGCATTGTCCGAGCTGAACACAAACCCAAAGCCTGTATGGTTAATGGAATTTTTAATGGCATTGGTAAAACCGGAAATCTCCTTGGTCATGCTGGTACATGCCAGCAGCCCATTGTCATCCGCCTCCACATCAAACCGCACCCCAGGATACTGGCTGGAGGTGTTGTGAAACCGCTCCTTTAGATACTCCGGACACTGCCATGCGGCTGTGATCCCCGCCGCCTCATAGGCAGCCCCCACATAGATCCCCTCCAGCCACATCTTCATCACATCTTCTTTTTCCTTGGAAAGAGAAACGTTTCCGTCCTCATCCATCACCATCCTCCGGTCCAGAACCAGGCCCGACTTATCCTTGGGAATAATGGTTCCGTTAGGAATGCAAGGCACGGCAAACTCACTGTAATCCTTTTTCATCAGCGGCACACATTTATCCTTAAAGCTCTGGACTCCTTCCGTAGCAATATAGCTGAAGGTGGTCTCCTCCCCGGTACAGAAGCTGAAAAACGTGGTAATCCGGTATGGCTGGATGGCATTCAGCAGGGTGGCCAGACTTTCCATGGAATTGGCTCCCGCCTTCTCCACCTTCTTATTCCCTGCAAAACGGACCCGCTGCAGCCTGCCTCCCTCTGACTGGTTTAGCTCCACATCCGGGACAATCCCGAACCAGACAGTGTTGTCAAACTCATTTTTGTCATTGGTGGTGTTGAGATAAGCCAAAAGCCTGGGAAGGTTGGAGGACTTGACCATCATGTCCAAAGGCACGTTGCAGATCAGAAGCTTGGGCTCCATCCCCTTTTCCTTTACCTGGTACTGGTCAAAGAAAATCTTCACCCCCAGGATTTTTTCCACCAGAGGCTTTACTGCTTTCACAAAATCATCCTTGCTCCTCTTATAAAACTCCAGGTACTGGTTATAGTGGCGCACCTCTGCCTCCCGGTCCAGCGTGCTTTCCATACTGGCCCCTAATGGACAGAAGGTCCGCACCACCAAATCCCGCACATAATCCGACGGCTCCTCATTTAAGGCGTCATAATCCTCCCGGAAAGCCTCTGCAAGGCTGGCAGCATTGGCGTCCTCCAGCACCGTAAGCTCTGTGCTCTCCTCCTGCTTCATTTCCAGAACCTTCAGCTCCCCATCGTCCCCAATGCTTAAAATCCCGGCCTTAAAGTCCGGACCTCCGGGACCGGTCTCCCCGCCTCCATAGAGAAGGCGCATCTTGGAATCCTCAATGGCCAGGGGAAGCATGGCTAAAATATGATTGTAATTGCGGCTGGCCTGGTCAAACTGGTAATTTAGCTTGTCCCCTAAATCCAGACGCTTGGGGTCCCCCTCATCCAGCTCTGCATATTTCTCAAAGGTATAGCTGATCTCCCTCCGCACCTGCCGAATGTCCTCCATGACCTTTTTCGGGGAAATCATATCCAGCACATTGGCAAAATTAAAATCCACGTTAGCTACCCCCTGGGCCCCTTTTGCGTCCAGCAGGGTAAAGAGCATGTTCAAAAGATCATTGCTTTCATTGAGCAGAATCTCCGTAACACAGTTCTCCGGGATGTTTTCCGGCTTCACCAGGCTGTACTTCATACATTCCGCAGCCGCGTCACACCAGGAATAGACCACCGGCCGGAACCGTTCTAAGTATTCCTCCAGGCTCCCCACCAGCAGGACGTCGTTGATCTCCTTGATCTTGTCGTCGTCCAGGCTGTTCTTCCCCCGCACATCCCCAATCAGGGTCAGCAGGTTGGGCTGTTCCGGATTGATTTCAGCAAACAGGATAGTCCTGTTTGTCTGTGTGATTGTCTCCATAGGCACTCGCTCCCTCTTTTCATTTTTTCCTCTGCATGGCAGGTCTTGCACCTGCCATAAAGGTAGATATGAAAGTTTGCTTTCATACTTTACTGCCAATATCATTTGATATTGTTTCTATATCTCTGTCACTGAATCACCGCTATGTAGTGAATCTCCAGATCATAGACCTTATCCTCTGACGTAATGTAAATTACATCGCCAAAGCTGACACTGTACCGGATCCTTTTACAAAGAATGGAATTTCCAATCATAACGGATGCGCCGGACGTATGGTAAAGGATCATCCTCCGGTCTTCATCTGCTGTCAGGGTAATCTCATCCAGCCCCAGCCTGTCACAGGCATCCGGGTATTCCCTCATCAGGCTCCCTAAGCTGACCTGGTTATCCTTTACCCGGTACATTTCAAAGGACAACGGCGGGATCTCCTCCTCTGTCTCCGGCTGTGCCGTAAAATAGGCGTCCAGCTTTCCGGCAAAACGGTTCTTCCTGTTCTCGATTTCCAGCTTTTCCACTTCCGGTACAGGCCTATGCGCTAATTTTCCAATAACCAGAGCCGCTGCCAAAACCAAAAGAAGCAGCGCCCACCAGTATTCCCTCCACAAAGGAACCACGATAACGGACAGTTCATACTCTGTAACGGCCTCTCCATCCTTCACCTGAATGACCGGCGCATAATTTCCGCTTCTTTCCGGTTTAAGGAAAAGACGGTCCCCCTCCAGGGAAAGCTTTAAGCCATCCTCTGATCCTGTCACCTCATAAGTCAGAACATCCCCGTCCTCATCGTCAAAATATTCATTCAAGCACAGTTTCTCTGCCTCACTCAATACAGTACACCTGATTTCCGGAACACTGCCCAAAGGCAGCCTGTTTTCCACCACTGCTTCCAGTTGAAACGGATAGCTTCCCAGCCCATCCTTCAAGATTCCGTTTAAGAAATAGGTTCCAGATTCCCGAAAGTTCACAGTCCCCTCCATAACCCCATTTGCCAGGCTCATCCCCTCCTTCGCCTTCTCGCCATCGACAGCTCCGCCGTCAACACCCTTCTTCTTGTCGCCATCGACAGCTCCGCCGTCAACACCCTTCTTCTTCTCACCATCAACAGCTCCGCCGTCAACACCCTCCTTCACCTTCTCGCCGCCTTCCTCCTCACCTGTTCCTTCCTCCCTATCCGCCTTCAGCTCCCACTGAAACCTGCCATAAAAATCCATGTCCCGGATAATTTCCCCATCCTTTTTCCTAAAATACACCTGATAGGGAATATCCTTGTTTTTATAAATGGGCTGCCGAAATGCCAAAACCGGTGTTAAACTCCGATAGCTGATCACATACACCTGCAGACTTTGTCCTGCCGATGTGGTGGTCTGAACCGTCAGCTCTTTGATATCGTCCCTTACCTCCCCATATCCAATCTTCCCCACCGCATAATGGTTTAAGTTAACTGCATGGATCTGCTTCTCCCCATACAGGATGGATGTCTCTCCCACATTTCCGGAAGATATCAGGATCACGGCAATCTCGTCCAGATAAGGCTCATCCAATATACAGTGGATGCTCTGCTGTCCGTCTGCATACACGCCGCTGGAATAAGGCTGGATTTTGCAGGACAAAACATTTTTAAAAATCCCATACAACACCTCAATCAGCTTTTCCGGCGTCTCGGCAGAATAGCTTTCTGCCCCCGTATCCTCTGCCATCCTTTCTAAGTCTGTCCTGCTTCCGTCATAAGTCCCGAAGGCAATGGTATAAATCTGAATATTTTCCTTCTGGCACTGTCTGACACACTGCATAAGCTCTGCATTGGACTGCTCTGTGGTCCGGCCGTCCCTTCCCTTTAGATCTGTCTCCCCATCGGAGATCAGCACAATAACCCGCTTGCGTCCGGCCTCATCCGGCATCTGATGATATGCGTATGAAAGCCCTAACCCCATATCCGTATCCCGTGAATAGACGATGGAATCCATGGATTGTTTTAAGATTTCCCGATCTTCCTGATTTTCTATGGAAACCAGCTCTAAGCTGGCCTGAATCCTGTCATTGTAAGCCACATATCCGATTCGAATATCCTCTGCATGGATGGTATCGATAAATGTCTTTACCATCCCAAGTCCCGTCCGGTCCGGATCATTGGATTTCAAGGACCCGCTGCAGTCAATGGCAAAGATCAGATCCAGACCCGTCCTCTGGCTGGTAATTTCTCTCACTGGCTCTGATTCCTGGGCTTGGGAGACGAAGGATAGGGTCAGCATCAGAACCACACTCCATATCAATATCCGTGTTGCTTTCATCCTCTGTATTTCCTCCCTTTTCCTTCTTCAATTTCTACTTGCCAAGAATAACCCTTTATAAAACTTCCAAGATCTTCCTGTTTTACACAAGATATCACACTAATTTTTATATTTCAATATACTTTCCGTTTTTTGTCGTTTTTTGACCGTTTTTTGTCATTTCATACTATCTTACTCAATATTAATGCAAATTAAAAACAGGAGAAACCCTTCTTATCGGATATCTCCTGCTCATCTTTTATATTTTCTATTTTTAACAATTCCTGCGATCAATAGAAGAATCAACATGAAATGACTTAAAGCAATTACCAGGCTAATCTTGTGGATGCCCTTCTGATAGCAAATCACCCCTATCAGCGCTTCTGCCGCCCATATGCCTCTGGCAATCCTTCCATAAATCTTCCTCTCCCTCCGGTCAAGCGGCTTATTGTGGTCTTCTACCGGAGCCAGGAAAAAAATAAGCGCTCCGCACACACTGCTGCAAATCAGGCTGACGGCAAATACCGCTTCATAAGGGATCCATTTTGCCGCCCAGCATACACAGCAAAGCATCCCTGTGGAAATCACAGTACAAGTGTTAAAGTTGTCTGCATGATGTCCCCCTGCATAAGAACGCAGAGGAATAAAGGAGAAAAGAAACATCAGTACTGTGTCATATGCCCGAAAAACAACTGCCAAAAGACAGGCAATCAAAAGATTGACCACCTGCCCGATCAGCAGTTCAAAGGCATATTGGTATAGCTTCTGATCCTGAAAAGTAAGATACTTATTCTTAATCTGCCATGTCACCAGACGTTCTGCCAGCCTTTCAATCATAGCCTTTTAGAACCTTTTAAAGCGTCTGGCTTCCTCCGGTACCTCCGGCTGATGGTCCAGCCACATGCATCCTGAGTTTACATTCTGAAATACAGTCAGAATCGCCAGAGCATTAAAGGCAGTCATAGCCCAATTCCTGCTTCCTAATTTTTTTAATACCTTACAAAGATTTTTACGCATCACTGCTACCTCCTGCTTTTTGATAGATACCCATAAGCCAAATGATTTCAGCACAGTTTCCAATCATTTAGCCTTGTGAGTATAACATACCAAAAAATCAGGAAAAATCAACCCACTTTCCATTTTTTGTCATTTTTTGACCGTTTTTTGTATATTGGACAAGATCACTACAACCTTAAACTGGTCGCGGCCTTCCTCTATATTTAAAATTCCATGATATTTCTCCGCAAGCTCTTGAACCATCTGCAGGCCAAATCCATGTCTGGCTTCATCCTCCTTTGTCGTCAGATACTTACCGCCGCTTTTCTTTCTTTGATGCTTAAAGTTATTCGAAATCTGAAACACCACAAGAGACTCATTTCCTCTATACAGGCTGGCAAACAAACGACCTGCTTCACACTCGCCTGCCGCCTTCAGCGCATTATCCATCAGATTTCCAAAAATCCGGATTTTATCTGTCTCACTGATAAAATCAATCTGCGCATCTGGCTGCACCTGTACCTCATAACAGATTCCTCTGTTTTGGGCTTCCTTTTCCCGTTCAATCAAAATTGCATTTAATACCGCGTCATGTGTATAGAATTTCTTGCTTCCAGGACTTTTCCTCTTCAAAAGCTCTGACGCCTCATCCGCTAATTTTCTCAAACCATAATGGGATTCCTCCTCCACCAGCAGCTTCATTGTCTGAACAATATGCTTCATCTCATGGATATATCCTGCGTATTCCTCATTGATCTCCTGCATACGCTGATAATGATTATGCTCCAAATCCGTTTTTAACTTCATCATTTCCTGATTCTTGACCTTATTTTCCGTTATAATCAGCTTTTCAACCACAAAAAAATTCACGATATTACTCAGAATAATCAAAATTCCACCCAGACATATGACTGAATATCCATAAGGATACCAGTCCCTGATCAAAAATCCATTTAATAAGATCAGCACAGATACCGGCAGAATAAACAAGCTTTTTAAATCAGAAAAAAATTGGTCCTTTGACAGATAAGGATGCTTTTTTCTGATCATTTGCATTAAAATCATAAACTCACATATTTTCTCAACAGCCAGACGGAATATCCAACTATCCTCGGTTATGGCAATCGAAATTCCCAACGCCCGATATATATGGAAGCATACAAATTCCACAATACACAGCATCGCATAGAAAAAAAACACATAAAATAAAAGCACCTTGATCTTTTCGCGAAAAAGCAGCCATGAAAAAAAGGTCAGCACAAGAGGAATGCACAGTAAATTCAAATAGGAATTTCCCACAAGGTTAATCCCAAAAATCAATGCAGCAAAAATGCCGGATTCCAATATTCTGATTTTTTTATCTTCCTCATAGAATGGAAACCATGTGTTTAAATAATGGTAAAACAAAAAGACTTCAAACACACAGTTCAGATACATAATCATTCCATGAAAAAATCCCATATCAACCATTCACATTCCCTCAATTTCTTCCCCAATAGGAAGACAATTCCTTTTCAAATTGTGTCCTTTTTGCCCTGGCAACTGTTAATTGGACGCCGCCTGTCAGTTGAACATACTCTTTAAAGCAGCCCACTACATGCCGCAAATTAATGATGTAGCTTACCTTGGCATAAGCAAACCCATGATCCTTTAACTGTTTATAATAATCATCCACCTTCTGCTTACTTTTAACGGTAAAATTCTTTGCTTCTTTCTCAGGAATATCCAAAAACTTGACGATTTCCCTGGTGCGGCTTTCTGTCAGATAAATCTCACTTTGCTTCTTATGAATCGCTATGTACAAAATGTCGGACAACTGCAAGGACAGCGTGTGGGCCCCACAGGAAACCTTCAGCTTATAGGAATCCTTCCTTCTTCTGACCTCCTGCAGCGTGTCCGATAGCCTGGAAGCGCCTTCCCTCAAAAGAGAATCTTTGACCAGATAGCTAAAAGGCTGTACATGAACCACCTGACTGGCCGGATAATCAATTCCTGTATAAAAAGAAATCACTGTATCCTTGCTTCTCTCGCGAATGTACTCTGCCACCTGTGTGCCCTTCATGCTTCCCTGCATATTGATATCTAAAAAAACAAGATCAAATTCCCTATAATTTTTAATAAAATCTTCCCCGCTATTAAATTCATAGATTGTCCATTCCTCTGGGTCATGTACAATCTGCTCAATCAGCTTCCTTAAATTCCCAATATCATTTCGGCAATCATCACATATTGCAATATTCATTTCTGCACCTTTCCTGATATGACTTGCTGTCAAAATCCAGTCAAAGGATAGTATTCTTCAAATTCCAGACCTTATCAACACCGCATCCAATATCTTTTCAAATCCCTCAATCAAGGTTTGCCCCTGTTTCGGATCACAGCTCATAATCTCCTTCATTTTCATTACGATCCCTGAAAGCTGATCGTCTGGTTCACACTGGTTTCCTAAAAGAAGCTTGGATATGGGTGCATGAAGAACCTCTGCGATACACATCATGGTAAATACCGACGGCATGGTTTCTCCTGTTTCCAGACGGGTAATCGAGCTTTGGGATACCATCACACGCTCCGCCAGCTCTCTCTGGGTAATATGACAATATTTCCGAAACCTCCTGACCCTTTTTCCGATTTCTATTGCATTATTTTCGAAGGTAGAATCTTCCTTTTTCATTGTCCCCTCCTGCCTTTTGCTTAGTAGTGTAGCAATGGCAGTAGGAAATGTGTAATGTCTAATTCACATCTTTCCATGCTTAATCTGCATTTTCATTTCATCTCTGATTATAGGCGATTTTTTATCATTTTACAAGAAAGCGGCAAAAACAACTTTTTTATTGCCATTTTCAGCGTAAACTGATATACTTTTTATACCTATGAGACAAATGATTTATTGACATCTTCTCATGATTTCAGGACCGTTTCCAATCATTTGGCAAATACTTTTACTTTAAAAGTCCGCTGCCGGGCGCATGGAGTTTACTTTGAAAGTCCCATCGCCGGAGGCGATTTAAAATCAGGGATGCCAAATGCGCCCGCCAGACTTTCATGATTGGTGGCGCGTCCGCTGCCGGGCGCATGGAGGCTTACTTCCCGAGTATAACCGTTCCTAACAGCAAGAACACAAGGAGGATGCAGGAGCTTGAGTATAACCGCAAATGCCGGAACCTTTACCCCCAACAAGACCGAGCCCATCCACAGATGGTATCAGTATATGGAAGGCTATTCTTCCCAGTTGGTGGAACGTGAGCTGGATGCCCTAACCGGCAAAGACATTCACACCATTTATGATCCCTTTGGAGGCGCAGGAACCACTCTTTTGTCTGCCAGCATGAGGGGACTCACCCCTTATTACAGTGAGACCAACCCATTTATGAGCCTTGTGGTCAGAACTAAGATCAACCGGGTCATGGACCTGTGCCGCTCTCCGGAAAGCCTCCGTCTTCTGAATGCTTTTCTGTCAGCTTTTTTATCAGGGGATACTGAACCGGCAAACGCCATTCCTTTCCCAGACACATGGGACGGGTTTGAGAAATATTACCCTGTCAAAGCATTCCGACAGATTCTTGATCTCAAGGCCCGCATTGCCCATGTGGAGGATCCGGCAGTAAGAGAGATTTTGATGCTGGCTCTTTCTTCTATCCTAGTGCCTGCCTCAAAGATGATCCGCCGGGGTGATCTGCGGTATGCCAGACCTTCGGAAAAAAAGTGCTGTCAGCCGGTTCTTGGGTTGTTTTCAGAGAAATTAAAGGAGATCATCACAGATATCAGGGAATCCGGCCCCTCCGTCCTTTGCCCGGTTCATCCCTTAGCAGAAGACTGCCGCTGTATCCAGGAGGAGAATCTGATTGACTGTGTCATCACATCGCCCCCTTACCTGAATGGGACCAACTACATCCGCAATACCAAGCTGGAGCTGAAGCTGAATGATTTTGTAAACAGTGAAGCCGACCTGCCTGATTTTCATTCCAGAGGCATTGTCGCCGGAATCAATAATGTGTCCAAAAGGAATCACCATGACACCGTCCTGCCCCAGGTCCAGGACTACATAGCAAAGCTGCAGCAATGCTCCTATGACAAACGGATCCCTCTCATGGCTGCCAATTATTTTTATGATATGAACCAGGTATTTTCACGTCTGAAGCAGATTATGAAAACCGGTTCCTGGTTCATTATGGATATTGGAGATTCCCAGTTTGCAGGGGTCCACATTCCTACCCACCGGATCCTTGCTGCTCTGTGTGAAACTCATGATTTTACCCTCTGCAGTGAGGACCTTCTGCGGACAAGACATTCCAAAAACGGGATGAAGCTGTCCCAAAGGCTGCTGCGGTTTCGACTAGAAAAATAAAATTAGGATTCCGCTTGACGGAATTATTACCAATATGAGGCAATTTATGGACGTTTACTTACAAAAAGCAAAAGACTTTATGGCAAAGCTTCCATATAAGAATGCTCCCTACAGCAGCCGGAACTGGGGACATCCCTGGCACTCCCTGTGCTCCTACCACGGAAAGCTCAAACCAGCCATCGCACATTTTCTGATTTCCCATTTCACCAGCCCTGGTGAGGTGATTCTGGATCCGCTATGCGGGGTGGGAACCATCCCCTTTGAAGCGTGCCTTCAGGGAAGGATCGGCATTGGAAACGACCTGAGCGAGATGGCCTGCTGCGTCGCCAAGGCCAAGCTGGAAAAGCCCTCCAAGGATCAGGCAGATCATGTGCTCAATACCCTGGATCAATACATCCAAAGCCATCTTCCAAGGCTTGCTTTTGAAAACACCCCTTATCGGGACTTTGGATTAAATCATAAATTAGCAGAATACTTCCATCCGGACACCTACCGGGAGCTGATTCTGGCAAGGGAGTTTTTCCTGCAGGACTTCCGGAATATTACCCCTGCACAAGCCATGGTCTTCTCCGCCCTGCTCCATGTCCTTCACGGAAACCGGCCCTATGCCTTGTCAAGAACCTCCCACCCCCTGACCCCCTATGCCCCCCATGGAGAATATTTGTATAAAAATGTAGGGCAGCATATTAAAAAAAAGCTGTCCCTTTCCTATCAATGCACGGATTTTTCAGAATATACTCCGGGAAAGGCCATTTGGGGTGATTTTTCCACGCTGGACGGCCTGAGTGCAGACGCTGTCATTACCTCGCCTCCCTTTGCCGGTTCCCTCCGGTTCTACTCTCAGAACTGGATGAGGCTTTGGATGTGCGGCTGGGAACCGGATGATTTCAAAAATGCCTCTGGGCGGTTCTTAGACCAGCAGCAGAACAAAAATCTGGATATTTACTATTCTTTCTTTAACGTATGCCACAATAACTTAAAGCCTGGCGGCAGGATGATCCTTCATTTAGGGAAGACCATGAAGATTGACATGGCAAAAGAGCTGTCCCAAAGGGCCGGGGATTATTTTGACGTGGTTTATGTAGGAGATGAAAATGTTTCTGATCTGGAAAAGCATGGCATCAAAGATAAAGGAGGCACCACAGCCCACCAATTTTTGTTTCTGGTGCATCGCTGAAGCCAAAAGACATAAAAACCATTCTGTCAGGAAAAAATGCAGGTGCATATGCACCTGCGTTGTTATATAAAAATATAAGGAGTCACAGCAACTCATCTGCCCTGCGCACATATACCTGGGAAATCGTCCTGGAAGCAAGGAAAAAATCATAACCCGTATCCCTTAAAATCCGGTTGCGCAGCTTTATGACCTCATCCATATAAGCTGCAAATTTCTCTAAAAGCGCATCCACCTTTTCCGGATTATGAAGCTGAGCCAACGCTTCCGGATTATACTGAGGCCTGCCGGACAAAAGCTCATAATCAAAACCGGTCAAGATGGACAGACGCCGAAGCTGACTGTCACGATAAAAATCCGAGGGCCAGGCTCCGGACTTTTCTCCATTGCATTTACGGCAGAGCAGGGTGGCATTTTCCGTGGAAAGGGGCCACAGATAATACACAGGAAGCGTATGATCCAAAGGCTTTTC
Organism: bacterium D16-56; assembly: GCA_003611875.1. Classification (GTDB taxonomy): domain Bacteria; phylum Bacillota; class Clostridia; order Lachnospirales; family Lachnospiraceae; genus Brotaphodocola. Next base: position 32,874 of record RAYY01000008.1, read on the forward strand.
CCGTTTATCCACAACATCCTTCAAATCCCTTTCACAGCAAAAGCACTTGTTTTTGTAACGTGCCTCAATCTCCTTGCTGTGAATCTTCGGACTGCCCGCAATGTCTAACAAGAGCCGGCGCTTCTGCGCTGCCTCCCTGTGCTGGTCTGTAAGCCTCGTGCCATTCTTGATTTCATTGTACGCCTTCTTGCACAGCCTGCACTCTCCCTGCCGCTTCGAAGCCCTGGAAGCATGGTGATCGAAAAACTCAAGAGGCTTTATGGTATTACATACAATGCAGTATTTGTATTCCTTTGCCTCTGCCAGGTAATCGTCATGATAGATGGTAAATTCCCCTTGAGCCACAGACGCCAGCTCTCCATTTTCATCCTGAACATCCATGGAATAATCATAGAACTTCGTCTCTCCTCCGGATTCCAGCACAGCCCCGCACTTGGGGCATGAGACCGCAAAATCCTCCCCGATCTCATCCCTTCTGACAAAGATAAACTCCGTACACTGAGGATTCAGGCATTGAAATCCCTTCCATACCACATCTCCCATGCCTTTCACATGGTCTGCCCGGGTCTGATTCCTTCTTGTGACCTTACTATATGCTTTTCTTCTTGCCACCTTTAATCACTTCTCCTCCATTGTATCGCTCCACTTTCTAGATACCGCTTCGCCACCACATCTTACTTCACATCCATATATCCCTGTGCTGCCAGAAGCTCTGCGCACAGCACTGCTCCGCCTGCTGCTCCCCTCAGCGTATTATGGGACAGCCCTACAAACTTATAATCATACACGGTATCCTCCCGCAGCCGTCCTACGGAAATCCCCATTCCATTCTCAAAATCCACATCCAATGAGACCTGAGGCCGGTTGTCCTCCTCCAGATACTGGATGAACTGCTTGGGTGCACTGGGAAGCTTCAGCTCCTGGGGAAGCCCCTTAAAGCTGACCATCCTTTCAATCAGCTCCTCCTTAGCAGGCTTTTTGCGGAACTTTACAAACACTGCCGCCGTATGTCCGTTAAGAACCGGCACCCGAATGCACTGACAGGTGATCACCGGCTCTGCCGCCTTCACGATCTGCCCGTTTTCAATCCTTCCCCACAGACGCAGAGGCTCCTGTTCGCTCTTCTCCTCCTCGCCGCCAATATAGGGAATAATATTCTCCACCATCTCCGGCCAATCCTGAAAAGTCTTTCCTGCTCCGGAGATCGCCTGATAGGTAGTCGCCACCACCTCATAAGGCTCAAACTCCTTCCACGCTGTCAGCACCGGCGCATAGCTTTGGATGGAGCAATTAGGCTTTACTGCAATAAACCCTCTCTTTGTTCCCAGACGCTTCCTCTGAGACTCAATCACCTGAAAATGCTCCGGGTTGATCTCCGGAACCACCATGGGTACATCCTTTGTCCAGCGATGAGCGCTGTTGTTGGAAACCACCGGCACCTCCGCCCTGGCATAAGCCTCCTCAATCGCCCGAATCTCATCCTTGCTCATATCCACGGCGCTGAATACCATATCCACCTCAGCGGAAACCTTCTCCACCTCATTGACATTCATCACCACCATATTCTTCACCGACTCCGGCATAGGAGTATCCATCTTCCAACGGCCTCCCACCGCCTGCTCATACGTCTTTCCGGCAGAACGGGGACTGGCCGCCACTGCCGTCACCTCAAACCAAGGATGCTTCTCTAAAATCGTAATAAACCTCTGTCCCACCATGCCGGTAGCGCCCAGCACACCTGCCCGCAGCTTTTTGTCCATAATTTTTCTCTCCTCATCTTCAATCTTTTTGCTTTGACTATCCTATCTCATCTTGGCAAAAAAATCAATACCTATTCGTCACAAAAATACATTTGTCCGTATATTACATACAAATCAGACAATCATTCCGTCAGACAATGGTTTCGGCAGCCTAGTACTCCGTACCTGAAGTTCCTGTGTAAATTTTCGAGGATATTTTTTCGAGTGTGCAAGTTCAGAAACGGAGGCGTAGCGGGCTGCGCTGAGTATTCTGGACTTGTGCACTCGGGAAAACAGATCGAAATATTTACACAAGAGTTTTCAGTACTAGCCAACACGCGAAAATTTCCTGATTCCCTTAATTAAGAAGCAGTTTCTTCTATAATATAATATAGAAGAAACTGCTTCTTATACTTTCTTGCCTTTTCCTTCCTCTTTTCCCAATCTCCCTTAAACAAACTCTCCCGCAATCGGCGCCAATTCCCGCATAAAATGGACGATCTCATTGGTATTCAGGATCCAAATTAGAAAAAGGGGTTATCATAGCTTCCTTTTATCCCCGTACCTTACTCCCTTTCCCATCCCTTTTTCCCACCTTCATCCGATTCAGATGGACCTCTTTCTTCTTATAGGTAATCACCGGCTGCTCCCCCACAAAATATACCTGCTCCAAGAACTCATGCTCTGCCAGCTTGATTCCTCTTACCCCCCTGGCATTCTTTTTCATCTCCGGAATTTCCGCTGCAGCAAACCGTAAAAATACATCTTCACTGGTCTGAAGCACCACCTCTGTCTCCGCTCCGATCGGGCGCACGGTCAGCACCTCATCCCCCTCTGAAAGCTTTGTGGAAGCCACGGTCCGGTTATTCGTAACAAATTCCTCGGCAGGCGTCAGCTTTACCAATGCCAGCTTTGTGGCAAAAAGCAGCTTCTGTCCTGCCATGGCCTCCTGACAGCTCATCCAGACAATATTCTCCTTCCCTCCGTCAAACTTGCTTACATTGTCCAGGGGCGTCCCTTTATCCCGCATCTTCCCAAAGGGAATATCCGTTATCTTTACCTGATGCAGATTCCCCTTGTCTGTAAACACACACAGCTTATCCGTATTCATGGTAGAAACCACATACTTGTATTCCCCATCCACAGTCTCCCGGTTCCGCTCATAGGTGTTTTTATCCAATATTTTACAGTACCCAAACCGATCCATGACAAATGCTACCTCCTGTGCCTCCATAGGCGCTTCCTCATAGACTGCTTCCTTTCCGTCCTCGATCTGCGTCCGTCTAGGCTGGGCAAATTCCTTCTTAATGTTGTCCAGATCCTCCAAAATCACCTGGTTCATGGCAGCCCGGTCTTTCAATATCTTCTGATATTCCTGGATCCGCTTCAAACACTCCTTATACTCCTTCTGCAGCGCCAGAATCTCAAGTCCGATCAGCTTGTACAGCCGCATCTCCAAAATGGCTGATGCCTGCTTTTCCGTAAACCGCAGCGCCTTAGCGTCCTCCTCAAATCCCGGATGGCGGAACTTAATATTGGAAATATCCCCATTCATCAGACAAACCTTGGCGTCCTTCAGATTTTTTGCTCCCCTTAGAATGGCAATAATCAGATCTATCACGTCACAAGCCTTGATCAGACCTTCCCGGATCTCCTTTCTCTCCAGCTCCTTATCCAGCAAAGCCTGATATTTTCTGGTAGCATTCTCATACTGAAAATCCAGATAATTCTTCAGGATCCCCCGCAGGCTTAATGTCTCCGGCCTTCCTTTGGCAATGGCCAGCATGTTGACTCCAAAGGTATCCTCCAGCTTTGTCTTTTTATAGAGAATATTTTTAATCTTCTCCACATCTGCATCTCGCCGAAGCTCCAGCACAATACGGATCCCCTCCTTGCTGGACTGATTGGAAATATCTACCACATCTGTCAGCTTCCGGCTCTCCACCAGCTCCGCCACATCCATCAAAAACTTGTTGATCCCAGTTCCGATCATGGTATAAGGAATCTCACTGATAATCAGCTTGTCCTTATCACTGCGCCGCCGTCCCAGCTCTACCTCCATCTTTCCCCGCAGCTTGATCTTCCCCACTCCGGTCTCATAGATCTCTGCAAGCCCGCTTTTGTTGGCAATGATTCCTCCTGTGGGAAAATCCGGCCCCGGAAGGTAAGCCATCATCTCCTGGGCAGACATTTCAGGCCTGTCAATGAATGCCTTTACCAGATCAATAACCTCCCCCAGATTGTGAGGAGGAATGCTGGTGCTCATACCCACAGCAATCCCCTCAGAGCCATTGATCAAAAGATTGGGCACCCGGACCGGCAGCACCTCCGGCTCCTTCTCCGATTCGTCATAATTGGACACAAAGTTTACGGTCTTATCCAGATCCTTTAAATAAACCTCCTCCGCAAACTTTTTCAGCCTTGCCTCTGTATAACGCATGGCTGCGGCTCCATCCCCCTCAATAGAACCAAAGTTCCCATGTCCGTCCACCAGAGCCATGCCCTTCTTAAAGTCCTGAGAAAGCACTACCAAGGTCTCATAGATGGAGCTGTCTCCGTGAGGGTGATATTTACCCATGGTATCACCCACAATACGAGCTGATTTCCGATGAGGCTTGTCATGTCCCAGCCTCAGCTCACTCATATCATAAAGCACCCGTCTTTGTACTGGCTTTAACCCGTCCCTTGCATCTGGAATAGCCCGTGCCGTAATCACACTCATAGAATAATTCAGATAGCTGCGCTGCATTTCTTCTGAAAATTCTGTTGTCAATATTTTCTCTGCCATTGGTTCTCCATTCTTATACTGGTTTGTGTTCATCTGATCTAGGCATCAATCTCCGCTTCATCCGCATGATCATGGATAAACTTTCTCCGCGGCGGCACCTCACTGCCCATCAGCATTTCTGTCACCTCGGAAGCTAACCGTGCATCCTCGATCTCTACCCGCTTTAACACCCGCCGCTCCGGATCTAAGGTTGTCTCCCAAAGCTGCTCCGGATCCATCTCTCCAAGACCCTTGTACCGCTGAAGCCGAAAATCCCCTTTATGGCTTTTCCGATACCTTTCCAGCTCCTTATCGTCATACAAGTACTGCTCCTGCCCTCTGCCGGGAATCACCTTATAGAGAGGCGGCATAGCAATAAACACATGTCCGTTGTAAATCAATTCCGGCATAAACCGATACAAAAAAGTCAAAAGCAGGGTATCAATATGACTGCCGTCCACATCCGCATCCGTCATCAGAATAATCTTGTGATACCGCAGCTTCCCCAAATCAAAATCATTTCCATACCCTTCTGAAAATCCGCATCCAAACGCATTGATCATGGTCTTAATCTCTGCATTGGCCAGCACCTTGTCCATGGATGCCTTCTCCACATTCAGGATTTTCCCCCGAATAGGCAGAATGGCCTGATACATCCGGTTCCTTGCCGTCTTCGCCGACCCGCCGGCAGAATCTCCCTCCACAATAAAAATCTCACACTTCGCTGCGTCCCGGCTCTCACAGTTAGCCAGCTTCCCGTTGCTGTCAAAGGAAAATTTGGATTTGGTCAGCATATTGGTTCTGGCCTTTTCCTCTGCCTTACGGATCTTGGCCGACTTTTCCGCACAGGCAATAATCCCCTTGAGCACCTCCACATTCCGGTCAAAATAATGCTGCAGAAGGTCTCCACTGACCGAAAACACGGCCTTCGTGGCATCGGCGCTGGCTAACTTAGTCTTGGTCTGCCCCTCAAAAATCGGATCCGGATGCTTCACCGCCACAATAGCCGTCATTCCGTTCCGTGTATCCGCCCCGGTGAAATTGGACTCCTTCTCCTTTAAAATCCCCAGCTCCCTGGCATAAGAATTGATCATCTGGGTAAACCGAGTCTTAAACCCGACCAGGTGAGTACCGCCTTCCTGGGTGAAAATATTATTGCAGAACCCCAGAATATTCTCCTCAAACGTATCCACAAACTGGATGGCAAGCTCCACCTCAATCCCCTCCAGCTTGTCCTTTACATAAATCGGGTCGTGGATGGCATTCTTTCCATTATTAATCTCCTTCACATAAGCTGCCAGCCCCTCCGGTTCATGAAACGTAATCGTCTCCTCCTCCCCCGGCCGCCGGTTCTCATAAGCAATCGTCAATCCGGGATTTAAGTAAGCAGTCTCGTGAAGCCGGCTTTTCAGCCAGTCCGCTTTAAAACGGGTTCTCTCAAAAATCTCTCCGTCCGGCAGAAAATTAATCTCTGTTCCCGTCTCCTTCGTCTTTCCGATCACCGGCAGCAGCCCATCCACCAGCTCTACCACCGGCAGTCCTCTCTCGTAAGCATCATGATGAATCCTCCCGCCCCGGTAAATCTTAATGTCCATATGAACCGACAGCGCATTGACCACCGAAGATCCCACTCCATGAAGCCCTCCGCTGGTCTTATAGGCATTATTGTCAAACTTCCCCCCTGCATGAAGGGTGGAAAACACGATACGCGCCGCAGACATCCCCTTCTTATGCATCTCAACCGGAATTCCCCGTCCGCTGTCCTTCACCGTACAAGAACCATCCGCCTCCAGAATCACCTGGATCTGATCACAATATCCTGCCAGGTGCTCATCTACCGCATTGTCCACAATCTCATAAATCAGATGGTTCAGCCCCTTGGTCCCCACTCCTCCTATGTACATGCCTGGCCGCTTCCGGACTGCTTCCAAACCCTCCAGGACGGTAATGCTGTCCGCATTATACTGTGTCTTCGCCATTGATACTCCTCTCTCCGCGCAACCATTTTGCCGCCAGTCTCCCCTAAGGAACGATTCATAAATAGCTTGTAAGCCGTTCCTAACTGTCAAAAGTCTTGTCATTGCTGTTGAAACTGCCGTGCCTGTTCTGTCACATCCGTTCGGCTTCGCTTTTTCTATTCTGATCTTTGAAAATTCCTTTGGAAAAAGCGCACGTTCCCATTATACACAAAAAGTGGTGGAAAAAGCAAGTGATTTATCGAACTTACTTTCGATAAAAAAGAATACCTTTATTTAAGAACAAACAATTTTTGAATAAACAGTAGCTCTTGATTTCACCTCCGGAAAATAGTACAATATACTTAATCAATCATACAGGAGGACCCTATATGGAACATCCAATGTCCCCGAAAATGGAATCACGCATCTCCCTGTCCCACACCGAACTGAACCCCTTAACAGGCTTATATGACAGCCGGGGCTTTATGCACCAGGCCAAGTCCTGGATCCCTAACCTGTCTCCCAAAGCATATGCCATGATTGCCATTGACATAGCACATTTTCGCCTGTTCAACAAATTTTATGGAAGAGATGCAGGAGACAGGCTTCTGATCTACATAGCTGACCATCTCAAAAACATCCAGGAATGCCGCCGCGGACTTGCCGGATATTTCGGCAGCGACAACTTTTGCATCATCATGCCTTTTCACGATGATGCAGTCCGGCAGCTTAAAGAGGACCTTTTAAAAGGGATTCTTCAATGGAGCGATATGACCGGCTTTCGTCCTTCCCTTGGAGTCTGCACTATTGACGACATCAGCCTTTCTCCGGAAACCCTGTATGACCGGGCGACCATGGCCCTCTCCCAGATTCCGGATAATTCTGCTGACCGAATCCGCATCTACGATCCCGGGATGGAGAACAAGCTGGAAGAAGAATGGATGCTTTTATCAGAGATCAAGAATGCACTCCAGCATGAAGAATTTACCTTTTACGCACAGCCTCAATGCGATATTACCACAGGAAAGATTGTGGGAGCCGAATCCTTGGTACGCTGGCAGCACAGCTCCAAGGGCATGGTACCGCCGGCAGCCTTTATTCCGATTCTGGAAAAAACCGGCTTTATTATACATCTGGACAAGTATGTATGGAAAAAGGTCTGCCAATGGATGCGCGGCTGGATTGACAAGGGTTATTCCCCGGTTCCCATTTCCATTAATATTTCCCGTATTGATATTCTCTCTGCAGATGTTCCCCAATATCTGCTGGAGCTTATCCATACCTACGACCTTTCTCCCAAGCTTATCAAGGCTGAGATCACAGAGAGTGCTTATGCAGAGGAGGACGATATCATCAACCAAACGGTCAAACGTCTTCGTGAGGCCGGATTTTTAGTAATGATGGATGATTTTGGAAGCGGCTATTCTTCCCTGAACATGCTGAAAAGCACTGAGGTGGATGTGTTAAAGCTTGACATGCGTTTTCTTGATATTCATGGTGAAGAAGAACAAAAGGGAATCGGCATTCTGGAATCTGTCGTCAATATGGCCCGGCTTCTGGGGATTCCCATTATCGTGGAGGGTGTGGAGACCGTCCAGCATGAACGGTTTCTGCGGAATATGGGCTGCCAGTATGCTCAGGGCTATTACTATTATAAACCACTTCCCATAGATCAGTTTGAGCTTCTTTTGTCCGATGAGAGAAAATTAGACCACAGGGGACTGAAATGCCGTCAGGTAGAAGCCCTCCACACAAGAGAATTTTTAGATGGTAATCTGTTCACGGATACCATGGTCAATAACATTTTAGGTGCTGCCGCTTTTTATGATGTTTTTGAAAACCAGATTGAAATCACCCGGGTCAATAACCAGTATTTCCGCATGTCCGGCGTTTCCCCCAATGAAGAAACGAATTACAACAGGAAATTCTGGAACCATGTCCGGGACGATGACCGCCCTCTTTTATTTTCGCTTTTTGAGCGTGCTTACGACAACCGCCCGGAAAGCGCTGAGGGCTATATCCATTACCTTCGGGTAGACGGCAAGGTGCTTTGGGTCTACATGAGAGTCTTTTTCCTGAGAGAAAAGGAAGGACATAAGCTCTTCTACGGCTCCTTAGTGGACATGACCTCCATGCGGGAAAAGGCAGAGGGCCGGCGGGCGCCGGATCCTCAGGTGACGGAAATCACCCAGCTTCAGCAGAACCGTCTGGAGCAGTACTATGGCAATATTCCCTGCGGATACGGCCTTTCCAAAATTCTTCTGGATGATTCGGGCAGCCCTTGTGACTATGAGATCATCTATATTAACCACGAGATGGAAAAGGTATGCGGGGATGACAAGCAGCGTCTTCGCCATCTGATCCTGAAAACCTTTGGAGACAACCAGAAAGAACTGCTGGCCAAAGCCTACCAGGCTGCTTTTTTAGGAGAAACCCTGAATCATTATGCCTACAGCTCTATATCCGGCCACTACCTGCAGTTAACCCTGTACCAATATGAATACGGGTATGTAGCCTGCCTGATGCGGGACGTGACCCACATGCAGATCCACGAAGGCGCTTTAAACAGCATGGTGCTTTCCTATCGGGAGGTCTATTTCCTCCATCTCAAAGACAATTATTGCCGAATGATCTATCCTGACGAAAACCGCATGATGGAACGTGGAAATTACGAGGCAGTCATTAACCGCCACTTCGGCACCGGGAAAATTTTAAAATACGATGAGGCCAACGTCCGCCGGTTCTTATCTTTAGAGAATTTGAGGGCTTCTCTTAAAGAACAGAACTCGGTAGAATACCGATACCGCAGAAGCGCCAAGGATACAAAAGACGAATGGTGCCTGACCAGTGTAACGGTCAGCGAACGGGAAAACGGTGTGCCCAAGACTGCCGTGATCACCATTCGAAGCATTGACGCCATTATGAAGGAGGAAGAAGACCGCAGACAGCTCCGCATGGCAGAATCCCTGGCCAACATGTCTGACGGGTTCTTTATCTACCGTGCCAAGGAGGATGAAAAAATTCTTTATGCTAACCCGGCTGTGGTAGAGCTCTTTGGATGCAAGTCCATGGAGGACTTTTTGGGTATGGTAAACAGCTCTTTTAAGGGAATGGTACATCCGGAGGATTTAAACCGGGTTGAATGGGATATCCAACAGCAAGTTGAAAGCTCCGACGGAAATATGGACTATGTCCAATACCGGATTATCCGCAAGGACGGTCAGATCCGCTGGGTCGATGACTGCGGACATCTGGAAAGCTCCGAATGGGGAGAAGAAAACCGGCTGTTTTATGTGTTCATCAAGGATATCACAGAAAGCATCACAGATATCCAGAAAGAAAAGCTGCTTCATTCCAATCAGTTTTATACGACCGAATAAGAAGGGGTATTGACAACTATGAAGACAGGATTTGACAACCAGAAATATCTCACCATGCAGTCCGAACACATCCGTGACCGCATCAGCCAGTTCGGCAACAAATTATACCTGGAATTTGGAGGGAAACTTTTTGACGATTACCATGCCTCCCGGGTTCTGCCTGGCTTTGAACCTGACAGTAAATTAAAAATGCTGCTGCAGCTTGCAGATCAGGCGGAAATCGTCATTGCCATTAATGCTGCAGATATTGAAAAAAATAAAATTCGTCACGACCTGGGCATTACCTATGATATGGACGTGCTGCGGCTGATTCAGGAATTTCGCGATAAGGGCCTTCGGGCAGAAAGCGTTGTGATCACCCGTTTCGCCGGACAGTCTGCTGCCATCCAGTTTAAAACCAAGCTGGAAAATCTGGGAATCCGGGTATACCGCCACTATCCCATTGACGGTTATCCCCACAACGTTTCCCACATTGTCAGTGATAACGGCTACGGGAAAAACGACTATATTGAGACCACCAGACCCTTAGTGATCATCACGGCGCCCGGCCCCGGAAGCGGCAAGATGGCTGCCTGCTTATCCCAGCTTTACCATGAAAACAAGCGGGGCATTAAGGCAGGCTATGCCAAATTTGAGACCTTTCCGATCTGGAATATTCCCCTAAAGCATCCGGTAAACCTGGCCTACGAAGCGGCCACTGCTGACCTGAATGATGTGAACATGATCGATCCGTTCCATCTGGATGCTTACGGCATAACCACGGTCAACTATAACCGGGACGTGGAGATTTACCCGGTTCTGGCGGCTATGTTTGAAGGTATTTATGGCTACTGCCCCTACAAATCTCCTACTGACATGGGGGTAAACATGGCCGGAAACTGCATCTTTGACGACGAGGTATGCCGGGAAGCTTCCCGCCAGGAAATCATCCGCCGCTATTACCAGGCTCTGAACCGTCTTGCCACAGATGAGGGAAGCAAGGAGGAGGTCTATAAAATCGAGCTCCTGATGAAGCAGGCAAAGATCCATGCCGGCCAGCGTCCTGTAGCCGTAGCTGCCAATGAGCTGGCGTCCCGAAACAATTCTCCTGCCGCTGCCTTACAGCTTCCTGACGGCCGCATTGTCACCGGCAAAACCAGCGCCCTTCTTGGCGCCTCAGCCGCTGCCCTGCTTAACGCGGTAAAGGAATTAGGCCGGATTGCCGATGAAGTGCATCTGATCTCTCCTGCCTTCATTGAGCCGATCCAGGCATTAAAGATCCGCTACTTAGGCAGCCGCAACCCGCGTCTCCACACAGACGAGGTTCTGATCGCCCTGTCCATGTGCGCTGCCACGGACCAGAATGCCAAAATTGCCCTGGAACAGCTTCCCAAACTGCGGGGCTGTCAGGTCCACACCTCTGTAATGCTGTCTCCGGTAGATATTAAATTTTTCTCCAAACTGGGCCTGGATTTAACCTCCGAGCCAATCTACGAAACGAAAAAAATATACCATTAAAACACTTAAAAAGCTGTATAAAAATAACCTGCTCCTTGATCCTTGCTTTGTCAAGTGTGCAGGTTATTTTCCTGTTTCTTCTTTCTTGCTCCGGCTTTTCTGTTCTGTCCTTCTTATTCCGGCCTTCTTATCCCGGTCTTCCTTCTCCGGCCTTCTCATCCCGGCTTTCCTGCCCCGGCCCTCCTTCTCTCCAAATACTCCGCCGCATACTCCTTATCTCTCTCAATCTGCTCTTTCAGATCTTCCAGTCCTGCAAATTTCCTTTCCGGCCTTTCAAAATGCAAAAGCTGAACCTGGATTTCCTTCCCATACAGATCTGCCCCATCCTTCAGTCCCAGAATGAACGTCTCCACCCCCACCGGATTTTCCCCATGAATCGTCGGCTTCCTGCCAATATTGCTCACCCCGCCATAATACATTCCATCCACCTGCACAAGGGACACATAGACTCCAAACCTAGGCAGGTATTTGTCTGGCGGCGGTAAAAGATTCGCTGTGGGAAATCCCAAAAGAGGCGCCCCTATATGATTGCCGTGAACCACCTGCCCATGAATGGCATAAGGCTCCCCTAAAAGCTCATTGGCCTTTTCCACATTTCCTGCATCCAGCTCCTCCCGGATGTAGCTGCTGCTGATGTCCCGATGGTCATCCTGCTCCTTCTCAATAATCACGGCCTCATAGCCATACCGAAAAGCCAGTTTTCTCAAAAGCGCTGCATCGCCTTCCCGTCGGTATCCAAAGCCGCAGTCTGTCCCAGTGACAATCGCCCGGGCCCCCATCTGCCCTACCAGAATTTTCTTCACAAATTCCTCTGGCGGCATGTGGGACACCTGCTGATTAAAGGGATATTCCACCATATAATCAATCCCCATCTTCTCCATATTGCTGCGGCGCTCCTGATTGGTAGTAATCATCTGCTGCCTTGTACCTGACACCACCCTGGCCGGCGCCATATCAAAGGTAAAAACAGCTGTCTTATACCCCTGTCTTTCCCGAAATCCCAGCATTTCCCGCAAAAGCTTCTGATGCCCTTTATGGCGGCCGTCAAACTTTCCAATGGTGACCACCGTAGGTCCTTCGATCTGAAAATCCCTCGTCCCGGCAATAACCTTCATCTAACTGCCTCCCAGAAATAATTTTTGCGGCTGATACCGCCTCTTGTCTTCCTCATATCCGTAAATCCCGATAAACTGTCCTCTGCTGTCATAGACCCTTGCACTGGAAAGCCGATTCCCGTTTACAAGCTCAGCTCCAAAAAAATTCCCGTTATGCACCAGCTTGTCTCCCTCCCCGGTTTTCATCACTAGCTTGGGAAGATCTTCAAACACATGGTCCACTGACAGCACATGCCGCTCCAGCTCTCCCCTGTCCTGCAGTTCTTCGATCTGGGAAAGCCGCAGGCTGTCCTCTATGGCAAACCGGCCTGACCGGGTGCGTATCAGCTCCTCCATACACCCGCCGCATCCCAGCCTTCTGCCAATATCATGACAGAGTGTACGAATATACGTTCCTTTGGAGCACTCCACATACATGACCACCCTGGGCAATTCCATTCTCTCGATCCGGATCTGAAAAATCTTTACTGACCGTGGCTGCCTCTCTACCTCCTTTCCGGCCCTGGCAAGCTCATACAGCTTTTTTCCGTTTACCTTCAAGGCCGAATACATAGGAGGAATCTGCTCATAAGACCCTATAAAGCTTTCTATGGTCTCTGCCACTGCCTTTTCCGTTTCCTTCGAATCCTCTACCGGCTGCTGTGTCAGGGTCCTCCCGGTCGTATCCTGGGTATCTGTCTCCCTTCCTAAAAGCAATGTGGCCCGATACGCCTTGTTTTTATCTGTCAGCATATCGCACAGCTTGGTTCCCCTGCCCAGACAGACCGGCAGCACCCCCTCTGCCTGGGGATCTAAAGTACCGGTATGCCCGATCTTTTTCATTCGTAAAATACCTCTCATTTTCGCAACCACGTCATGAGAGGTATATCCCTTTTCTTTATATACATTGATGATTCCGTCCATACCTGCTGTTTCTCACTGTCCTTTCTCTGTCACGGCTTTCCCGGTCAGGACAATGGCCTTTCTCCTATTCTTCCTCTGGCTCCGGGCCTATCTGTTCCGCAATATGTATGGACAGATTATTAATCACATCATGGACGCTGCCGCTCATTGTGCAGCCTGCTGCCCGCACATGCCCGCCTCCTCCGAAATAAGCCGCAATCCTGCTTACATCCACCTGACTGTTCGAGCGCATACTGACCTTGTACACATGGTTTTCCGTCTCATGAAGAAAAATGGCGCACTCCACCCCGTCCGTCACCCGAAGCTGCTCCACGATTCCATCCAGGTCCGAGCTTCCTGCACCATAAAAATCCATATCCTTCTGACGTACTGCCGCAAAGATACATTTCCTGTCCATAAAAGAAATGCTTTCCAAAAGAGCCCGTCCCAGAATCTGATTCTGGACATAGGTTCTCTTAAAAAAGGTTTCGTCAATGATCCTGCCAAAGGCAATCCCCTTGGCCATCAGCTTTCCGGCAATCTCCATGGTATGAGGAGAAGTATTGCTGTTTTTAAACACATTGGTGTCATGGATGATTCCCGTGTACAGGCATTCTGCCACAGAACTGCTGATTTTCTCCTCATCCATGGAATCAAACAATACCTCGCAGGTAGAGCTTGCATTGGGATAAATCATATTTTCTTCCGCGTATCCCTGGTTGGTCACATGATGGTCCAGACAGATACTATGCTCTGCCTGGTCCATATATCCTTGAAAATCCCCCAGCCGGGCCTTATCCCCACTGTCCAAACAAATGCACAAGTCATAAATCACCCCTGACTGCGCATCCTGACGGATCGTATCAAAACGCTTCAGATAGCTGAATTTATCCGCCGGCTTCTCCAGATAAACCTGAACGGTCTTATCTGGATATTGCTCCAGCAGGTAGTTGCAGGCAGCCAGACAGGAACCGATACAGTCCCCATCCGGACGCACATGCCCCAAAATCACAATGGTCTGCGCACACTGCGCCATTTCCATCCATCGGCTCATGCAATCACCTCCCAAAGTTGTTGTCACGCCACACGTTTCCTGTTCTTTCTTATTTTATTATGATTCACAATCTGCCAGCCCTTTACAGACTGTCGTCTCCTTCATCTTCCTCGGACCGGTCTCCCACTACCTGATCAATCAACTTAGACATATGAACTCCATACTCAATAGACTGATCCAGGATAAAACTGATCTCCGGGGTATTTCTTAAATTGATCCTGTGGGCCAGCTCCCGGCGGATATATCCCACAGCGCTTTTTAAGCCTGCAATGGCTTCCTCTGCCATCCCTTCCCCGCCAAGAACACTGATATACGCCTTACAATACTTTAAATCCGGCGTAACCTCCACAGAGACCACACTGATCATGGAGCCGGATACCCGAGGGTCTTTGATCTCCGTGCGGATGATCTCACTCAGCTCTCTCTGAACCTCTCCGTTGATCCGTGTATTTTTAATGCTGTTTTTCCGCATAAAACATCCTTTCTGCTGCTGTTTCGTTCCGCCTATCGGGGAACCTCTACCATAATATAAGCCTCGATCACATCGTCTTCCTGAAGATCGTTAAACTTCTCAAACACCAGGCCGCACTCGTACCCGGTAGCCACTTCCTTCACATCATCCTTAAACCGCTTTAAGGAAGCCAAAGCGCCCTCGAAAATCTGGTCCTTGCCTCTGGTAATCCGGCAGGAGCAGCCTCTCTGGAACTTTCCGTCAGTCACATAAGAACCGGCAATGGTGCCTACACCAGAAGCCTTGAAAAGCTGACGCACCACCGCATGGCCGATCACCTGCTCCTCGAATACCGGATCCAGCATCCCCTTCATGGCTGCTTCCACATCCTCAATCGCCTGATAGATCACCCGGTACAGCCTCAGATCTACCTTCTCCCGCTCTGCAATGGATTTGGCCGTCACATCGGGCCTTACGTTAAAGCCAATGATGATCGCATTGGAAGCTGACGCCAGAGTCACATCCGACTCATTGATCGCGCCCACTCCTCCATGAATCACCTTAACCATAACCTCCTCATTAGAAAGCTTTACAAGGCTTTCCTTTACTGCCTCTACAGAGCCCTGCACATCTGCCTTGACGATAATGGGAAGCTCCTTCACATTGCCTGCCTTAATCTGGCTGAACAGATCATCCAGAGACAGACGGGATTTGGTATCCTCAAGAAGTTTGTTCTTACTCTCTGTGATAAAGGTCTGTGCATAGCTTCTTGCCTCTTTCTCATTCTCCGTAGCCATCAGCACATCTCCGGCTCCCGGCACATCATTTAAGCCCAATATCTCTACCGGCTGGGAAGGTCCTGCCTCCTTCACCCGGCGTCCCTTATCGTCCATCATGGCCCGAACCTTACCATAGCAGGCTCCGGCTGTCACACTATCCCCTACCCGCAGGGTTCCCTTTTGCACCAGAATGGTAGCCACCGGCCCCTTTCCTTTATCCAGCTCTGCCTCGATCACCAGACCTCTGGCCTTTCGGTTGGGATTTGCCTTCAGCTCTTTTACCTCTGCAGCCAGCAAAATCATCTCCAGAAGCTCCGGAATCCCTTCCTTGGTATGGGCAGATACCGGCACAAAAATCGTACTTCCGCCCCAATCCTCAGGAACCAGCTCATACTCGGAAAGCTCCTGCTTCACCCGGTCTATATTGGCGCTGGGCTTATCAATTTTATTGATCGCCACAATGATCTCCACCTCTGCCGCCTTGGCATGATTGATGGCCTCCACGGTCTGAGGCATGACGCCGTCGTCTGCCGCCACCACCAAAATGGCAATATCCGTAGACTGGGCGCCTCTCATACGCATAGCCGTAAACGCCTCATGGCCGGGAGTATCCAAAAATGTGATCTGCTGTTCATTGATCTCTACTGTATAAGCGCCGATGTGCTGGGTAATACCTCCAGCCTCTCTGGAAGTCACATTGGTTGAACGGATTGCGTCCAGCAGGGAAGTCTTTCCATGGTCTACATGCCCCATAACACAGACTACCGGAGATCTGGGAATCATATCCGCCTCGTCTTCCTCATCCTCCTTTAAAAGCTCGGCAATCACGTCGATCTTTTCTTCCTTCTCGCAGAGGACATCATACTCCATGGCGATCTCCTCTGCCTTCTCAAAATCAATCTCCGAGTTTACAGTAACCACCTGGCCCTGTAAAAACAGCTTTTTAATGATCACGGAGGGCTGCATCTTCATCTTGTCTGCCAGCTCCTTGATCGTCAAAACCTCCGGAAGAGTAATGACCTTTACCACTTCCTCCGCCTGCTTCTGAGCCGTCTTTTGAGGCATGGAAAGGGTATGCTTGGAAACCTTTCCTCCCTTGCTTCTTGGTCCGTCCTCGTTTACATTCTTTTTATCATAACGTTCGTTCTTGTAATTATTGTTGTTGTTCTTACGGCTGCTGGTGGGCTTTGACTGAATCGGGGTATCAAAGCTCTTAGAACCGGAATCCCGCTGTCCGGGACGGGCAGAACCACCTCTGGCCCCTCCGCCAAAGCTGCCTGAACTACGGTTTCCGTCACGATTCCCGCCAAAGCTGCCGGTTCCGCGGTTTCCGTCTCGATTTCCTCCAAAGCCGGTTCCACGGTTTCCGTCCCGGTTTCCTCCAAAGCCGGTTCCGCGGTTTCCGTCCCGGTTTCCTCCGAAGCCGGTTCCGCGGTTTCCGTCCCGGTTTCCTCCAAAGCCGGTTCCACGGTTTCCGTCCCGGTTTCCTCCAAAGCCGGTTCCGCGGTTTCCGTCTCGGTTTCCTCCAAAGCCGGCTCCGCGTTCACCGTCACGGCCTCCTCCGCGATTCCCGCCATAACTGCTTCCACGGTTTCCGTCACGATTTCCGCTGTAACCGGCTCCACGGCCTCCGTCACGGCTCCCACCGGTTCCGCGGCCGCTTCCCTGAGGACGGCCTCCGTCTCGGTAAGACGTTCCCCTGGTTCCGTTATTTGTCTGTCCTGCCTGGCCTCTGACCGCGCCGGAGGCCCCGGCCTGCCCCTGAGCCGACTGAGATCTTCCTGTCCCTGCAGCCCCCTGGCCTGAAGCGCCCTGAGGCCGGACAGCTCCTGCCGGCTTTTCTCCGCCTGCCGCTTGGGGCTGGCTCTGCAATGTGTGAGGCTTAACGGTTCCTGATGCCAAGCTCTGATCCTGAGTCCTGACTGCACCTGACCCGCTCTGGGAACCCTGTGCCTTGGCCGGGTCTGTCATGGAACTCTGGCCTTGAGCCGGCTGGGACTTTCCTGCTTCTGCCGCAGGATCCTGGCCCTGAGCCGGCTGAAACTTTCCTGCACCGGAAACCGGACTCTGGCCCTGCGTATTCTGGGTCCGCGCTATTCCTGCTGCACCCTGGCTTCTGCCTGACCCGGAAGCGGTTCCCTGTTCCTGACTGCTCTGGGGCTTTGATACGCCGGACGCCGCACCCGAAACCTTTCCGGCTCCGGATGTTCCATTTTGCTCCTGAACGCTCTGCGGCTTCGACCCAAGGGATGCCGCACCCTGCTCCTGAACGCTTTGCGGTCTGGACACACCAGATGCCGCACCCAAAACGCCTTGAGGTCTGGACGCACCGGACGCTGTCTGACCTTGGGGAGTCTGGGTCTTCACCACGCCGGATGCCAGCCCTCTGCCCTGGGCAGTCTGGGTTCTGGCTGATCCTGCTTGGCCTTGGGACGCCTGAGGCCTTGCCGCTCCCTGACTCTGAGCCCCCTGTGTCCGGGCAGACCCGGCGCCGCCGGAAGCCAAAGTCCTGGCAGCGCCCTGAGCTTTGCCGGGAGCTGCTGCCCGCCCTTGCTGGGCTTTTGATCTGGCTGGTCTCTGCTGAGAATTTTGGGGACGATAAACGGCAGCGATTTTTTTCTTAGGCGCTTCCGCCTGAGATCCATTCTGGCTTTCCGCCCCTTTGCTGTCCGGTCCCGCCGCCTTTTCTCCGGCTGCCCGCCTGACCATCTGAATCTGTTCTTCGGTTATGTTGGAAGAATGTGTTTTCACATCCTGATTCTGCTTCTGCAATATATCCAAAACCTCCTTGTTGGATTTCCCCAATTGTTTTGCAAGCTCATTAACTCTCATACTCACTACCTCCGATTGTATTCATTAGTTTTACGATTGCCTTGGCAAACCCATGGTCCACAACAGCAAGAGACGCCCGCATCTCCTTGCCCATGGCGTGTCCCAGTTCGCCTTTTTTGCCGAAGCAACAGATAGGAACCTTATAATAAGTACACATGTTGGTAAACATCTTTTTCGTATTATCTGACGCCTCCTCAGAAACGATCACAAGCTGCGCCTTTCCCGTTTTCACTGCCTTCTCTGTGGAAAACTCTCCGCTGGCAGTCTTTCCGGCCTTTGTCGCCAAGCCGATTAAATTCATGGCCTTTTGTCTGCTATCCAAGATGCTCCATCTCCTTTTCCAAAGCCTCATATACCTCTTTGGGAATTGCCATCTTAAAAGACCGTTCCAGCCCTTTTCCCTTCACGGCTTTCTGAAAACATTCCACAGACGGGCAAAGATACGCTCCCCGCCCATTTTTTCTCCCTGTGGTATCTAATGCAAATTGTCCTTCCGGAGTCTTTAATATCCGAATCATTTCTTTTTTATTCTTCATCTCATTACAGCCGACACACTGCCTTTGCGGAATCCTCTTTGTTCCCACCAGTTCCTCACTCCCTATCTGTCGTTCACACCATTATTCTTTGTCCTGCTCTTCGTAATCCTCCACGGGGTAGTCTTCCTCATCCGGTACTGCCGAAGGCTCCTGCCTCATCTGATCGTCAGATGACGGATACTCCTCATCTTCCGCTGTTTCTTGAGACTCTCCATCCACATCTTCCGGATCGTCTTCCTCTGTCGGTCTTTCCAGGAACTCTCCATCTGCAGGCTGCTCTGTACTGCCTTCGTCCTCCGCTTCCAATTCCTCTAAGTAATCCTCTGATGCCGCTTCCTCCAAAGCGCCCTCATCCATAGATTCTCCCAGGTATTCCTCATCCAGAAGCTCTTCCTCACCGGAAAGCTCCTCCTCATCCAAGGACGTAATATCAAAATCTGCCGGGAAGTCGTCATATACGCCCTCCTCCTGGTCGTCAATCCCCATCTGCTCAAACAAGCCGGTCTCCCTGGCCTGTGTCTCGCTCTTAATATCGATCTTATATCCTGTCAGCCTGGCTGCCAGTCTGGCATTCTGTCCCTCCTTGCCGATAGCCAGAGACAGCTGGTAATCCGGCACAATAACCTGTGCCTCTCTGGCCTCCTCATCTGCCACAACACAGATCACCTTAGCCGGACTCAAAGCATTCTCAATCAAAAATGCCGCATTTTCATCCCAGGTAATAATGTCGATCTTCTCTCCGCGCAGTTCACTTACGATCGAATTGACCCGTGCGCCGTTCATGCCCACGCATGCCCCTACCGGGTCCACATTGGGATCATTGGACCACACGGCGATCTTGGTTCTGGAACCAGCCTCCCTGGCAATGGCCTTGATCTCCACGGTTCCGTCCCGCACCTCTGCCACCTCTGCCTCAAACAGCCGCTTTACCAGGTCCGGATGAGTCCGGGACACGGAAATCCTGGGCCCCTTGGGAGTATCCTTCACCTCCAGCACAAACACCTTGATCCTCTCGGTAGGTTTGAAAATCTCGCCTCTGACCTGCTCCGCCTCGCTCAGCATGGCATCTACCCGTCCTAAGTTAATGCTGACGTTTCTGCCGAAATTGCGCTGTACAATGCCAGTCACCACATCCTTTTCCTTCTGATACCACTCGTTGAACTGCATGCTTCGTTCTTCCTCGCGTATCTTCTGCAGAATCACGTTTTTCGCATTCTGGGTGGCAATCCGGCCAAAGGACTTGGACTCAATCGGGACATGGACCACATCTCCCAGCTCGTATTTGGGATTCTTCATCCTTGCTTCCGTCAGACTCACCTGAAGCACCGGATCCTCCACGGTCTCAACCACTTCCTTATCAGCAAAAACAGCAAAATCCCCGGTCTTAGGATTAATATTTACCCTTACATTATCCGCCTTGCCAAAATGGTTCTTGCAGGCAGTGATCAAAGAATTCTCAATGGCTTCCAGCAGAGTTGCCTTGCTGATGTTCTTCTCCTTTTCCAGCAGCTCCAGCGCCTCGATCAGTTCTTTATTCATGGTTCTTTCCTCCCCTTTTTAAAAGTCAAATGCCAGTCGGATCAATGCAATCTCCTGGCGGGTAAATACTTCCTCCCTGCCGTCCTCTGTCTCAATCGTCACGGTCTCTCTGTCATAGCCTTTCAAAATACCTGCAAATTCCTTCTGCTTATCCCTTGGCTTATACAGCCGCAGCTCTACATCCTCACCCAGGCTTCTCTCAAAATCCTTATCCTTTTTTAAGGGTCTTCCCAAGCCTGGGGAGCTTACCTCCAGCGTATAGCTGTCTGCAATAAAATCCTCTTTGTCCAGCCAGTCGCTGAGCGTCCGGCTGATCACCTCACAGTCGTCTACCGTGATTCCGCCTTCCTTATCTATATAGGTCCGCAGATACCAATTGCCTCCCTCTTTCACATATTCCACATCTACCAGCTCAAAATTATGTTCAGCCAGAAGGGGAAGCAGAAACCTCTCCGTCCTGGACTCATATTCTTCTCTCCTTGCCATCCGATCACCTCAATTCTGTCAAGCTATCCTTTTCCATGCCAAAAAGTTAGAGTGGACGTATGCCCACTCTACTATTTGTCATTCTATCATGTTATCGTATGTATTATAACACCAGGAAATACCAATTGCAAGAGCTTTCTTACATTTTTTCACAGTAAACCTCCATGCGCCCGGCTGCGGACGCGCCACCAATCATGAAAGCTTGGCGGGCACATTTGGCATCCCTGATTTTAAATCGCCTCCGGCGATGGGACTTTCACAGTAAAACCCTATTGACATTTCGTCTGTTGTATGACATCATATATTATGACAAGATACCAGTTAAGGAGGAATGTGTTTTTATGGCTACCAGTCCCATCCACCATCTGCAGAATTTAGTGAATACACGCCCTCAAAAGAACATGTCTGACATGATATATGAAAAGATCAGCCAGTTAATTCAAAGTGGAGAGTTTCCAGAAGGCTATGTTTTCCCCAATGAATCCACCCTATGTGAAATGCTGTCCGTAGGCAGAAGCACCATCCGAGAAGCCTATAAGGCTCTGGAGCTATCTGGCTTTGTGACGCGAACCAAGCGGGGCACTATTGTTAACAGCTACTCTGCCATCTTAGAGGCCACCCCCTTAAAGGCAGTGATCCATGGCGCCAGCCGCCAGGACTTTTTAGAATTTCGCCTGATGCTGGAAGGACAGTCCGCCGCTTTGGCCGCTGAACGTGCGCAGCCCCATGAGGTAGCCCAGCTTCAGCAGCTTCAGAATGAGCTGTGCAGTGCCAGACAAAACGGGGACTATGACCGGATTGCTGCCTTAGACCGGAATTTTCATGAAACCATTGCTGCCTTAAGCCACAACCCCCTGATGATCACATCCATGGCTGCCATTGCAGAAGCATGTGAGACCGAGACACGAGAATCCTTTTCTAATCTTTCTGCGATCTCTGACACCATAGACCAGATGATCTCCATGCATCACGCAATTCTGACAGCCATACGCAACCGCTGTCCCGGAGAAGCCATGACAGATATGCTGAACCACATTGCAGGAATATCCGAACCAGAATCATTATAGCTCATAATAAAAACTGCCGCAGCAGTACTTCTCTTTACCGCAGCGGCAGCTTTTCAGTCTCTGATTTTCTCTAGCTTTTATTTCCCTCTAAGGTTTCCTCTGTAAATCCGTCAATCAATGTAACTGCCCCGCAGATACAGGGATAGTGGCTGTCAAATTCTTCTGCCTCCGCCACCCGGAAATTATAATATTTTTTGGATTTAATCTGCCTGTAGACAATGGATTCCTCAAAACGTTCCCCAATGGCCTCATTGGCGATCTCAAAAATCTCCTCCTGCCCATCCTGTTTCATACAATGAAGCACATAAACATCCTCCCCGTCGATCTGCATGATCTCCTTACTCACAACCTGAACCTCAACAAATCGTCGATCATAGCGCTTAAAACCACGGAACGGATTCCACATCAGCAATGCTGCTATGACAACAGCTCCAATTCCCAAACCAATGGCTTTTCCCCAGCTCATGACTATTCTTCAACCTCCCCCTGCAGCAGCCCGGCAAAAAGCTCTGCCGGGACATACGCCCTAATGGCAATCCCATTTTCCTGATATTCTTCCGAAAGCAGCTCTCCATACTTTCGAATCTGCTGAAGCTTTCCTGCCTCCTGATAAGCAAAAGTCCGTTCTAAATACACATTCTGATTTCGCAATATCTTCTCTAAAAGCTCCGACAATACACTTATATTCTCCCCGGTCTTGGCAGAAATCCTGACCTGGTAATCGGAATGCAGGTCTCTGGGAAGCTGCTCCGCTCCCGCCTGATCCATCTTGTTAAACACTGTCACCACGATCTTATCCTTCACCTCAAGCTCCCGAAGAGTCTCATAGACCACATGCATCTGCATATCCATCTGAGGATTGGAAGCATCCACCACATGGAGAATCATGTCGCTGTACCTTGCCTCCTCTAAGGTGCTCCGAAAGGCGTCGATCAGATGATGAGGCAGCTTCCGGATAAATCCCACTGTATCTGTCAAAAGAATCCTTCTTCCGCTTTCCAGATCCAGGCTGCGCGTAGTAGGATCCAATGTGGCAAACAGCTTATCCTCCGCTAAAATTCCCGCGTCGGTCAGCTTGTTCAGCAGCGTGGACTTTCCTGCATTGGTGTAGCCTACAATGGCTGCAACCGGCGTATGAGTGCGCTCTCTCTGCTTTCTCTGAACCTGCCGGTGGCGCTTTACCTCTGAAAGCTCTGTCTTTAGCTGACCGATCCGTTCATGGATCAGTCTTCGGTCCATCTCCAGCTTTTTCTCTCCCGGTCCGCGGGTCCCGATGCCCCCTCCCAGACGGGACAGAGAGTTCCGCAGGCCCACCAGACGTGCAGCCCGGTATTTTAACTGGGCCAGCTCCACCTGGATCTTGCCTTCGTTTGTGTTGGCACGAGACGCAAAAATATCCAAAATCACCATGGTTCGGTCCATCACCTTTGTATCCAGCGCATTCTCCAGATTTCGGAGCTGAACAGGAGACAGCTCGTCGTCACACACCACACCGGTGGCATTCAGCTCCCAGATCCGCTCCTTTACCTCATCGATCTTTCCTTTTCCCAGGTACGTACCTGGATGAATCTTCTCCCGGTTCTGAATGACCCGGTCCACAGCCACGGCCCCTGCCGTATCCACTAATTCTTCCAGCTCATCTAAAGCCGCTGCGGCGTCCTCTGCCCCTGTCTCAACAGCAAGCAGAATCACCCGCTCCTTCACATCTCCGATTTCTATTAATTCTGCCATTCTTACTCCTGTCAGCCGGCGCTGCCCGCGCCCTCCTGATTCCCTTCCAGGCTCTCGCCGCTTTCTGCGCCGCTGGTATTACTTCCCGTCTCCCCGCCTTCGGCGCTGCCTGATTCACTGTCGGCTTCTGTCTGTCCGTCGGCGTCATCCTCCTCTGCGCCGTTCTCATCGCCAGAAAAATCCCCCTGGCGGCTTCTTAAAAACGTCAGCTCCCGCTCAACATTTTCATCTGTGCCATACTGAGCCGCATATGCCTCAAACAGCTCCAGGGCCTTGGCAAAATCCCCCTTGTTCTCCCAGGCTACCGCCTGGTTATACGACAAATCCTGCGCGGAGTCTCCTGCCTCCAAGCCCTGCCGGATCAGCTCCAGCGCCGCGTCATACTCCCCTGCGTTGATCTGCTCCACTGCCTTGAGATTGTAAACATATCCGTCAATCACTCCGTAAGCCAAAGCCCCGTCATAATCCTTCTTCTCCACCAGGCAGCGGGCCGCGCCCTTTTTATACTCGGAATTTTCTTGATCCTCCTCTAAAAGAAGCTCATAGGTATTCAGGGCAGCATCATAATCCTTCAGCCTATATTCTGCCTCCGCACGGTACAGCAGCACACTCAGCTCAAATTCCCCGACCTTTTTTCCGCTTGACCATTTGAGGGCATTATCTAAACGCAGTATGGCTTCATCATAGCTGCCTGCATCCAGCAGCAAAATCCCCTCTGTCAAAAGCTCCTGTCTCTTCTTTTCTCTCTGAAAACGCATAACGCCGTAAACGGCTGCTCCAACCAGAATCACAATCAGCGCCATACAAATGCCGATCAGCATCTTCATCTGTCGGCGGCGCTTCTTTTTCCGGGCCCTGGCCCGCACACGCATGCGTTCCTCCTCCATGGTCCAGGAGCCAGGCCGGGCCGGGCCTCCGCCTCCGTAAGACACCCTGCGGTTATTCTGCCCTGCAGCGGCGCCGGTACGTCTCTTAGGCCCGCTTGTACGAGCCTGCCCCGAAGCTTTGGTTCTGGCTTTATTTCCTCCTGACCCTGACGGCCGGCTTGACACATTTCTGATATTTTTATTGTCCTGTCTTCCGTAATTACTCACGATCTCCCCATCACTTTCTGCCGGTGCTGCCAATGCCGCCCCGATCTTTATTCCCCAGGCTTTCTGCTTCCTCAAACTGTATCGTTGGCTGATGTTCCATGATCCGGAACTGACAGATCCGGTCTCCCTCTTTTATCTCTGTGTCCCGAAGCGCATATGCAGGAAAATACCACTGGTCATGATCCCCGCAATAGCTTTCATCAATGACTCCCATGTGGTTAGTCTGAATAATCCCAAAATTCTTATACGTACTGCTGCGGGGAACCACATGAGCCTCATAGCCCTTGGGAAGCTCCATGGCAACACCCAAGGGTATGAGGTAAAAATCCCCTGCCTTCATCACCACATCCTCTGCGGCACGCAGATCGATCCAATCGGACTTGCCATCCACATAAGACAGCTTCTGCACCCGCTCATTTAAATACTTTACCCTGATTCTCGGCATCTTTCCTCTGTCCCTTATTTTTCCAATATTCTTATGAAGAAATAGTACCATGTTATAGGAAGCAAGTCAAGGTCAAACCCTTCGTCACTGCCATTGGGCAATTCCCCAGCTGCGGTTCCTGCCAGTACACCGTTGCCGGAATCTAAGCAATGCCGTTAGTCTACAGTAACCGGCAAAAATCCATGAAAATCGCCTGCAGCGACAGGATTTATGTCCTCTGCCTCCGGCAGACCATTCTCAGCTTCCTTCCCTTCCTCCAGCTTAATCTGAAGTTCTTCCTCTACCTCCTGAAGAATCTCCTCCTCCTGCTCCGGGTTCATACTAGGCAGGTCTGTCATGGAGCCAATGCCAAACCGCCTTAAAAATTCCTCTGTTGTGGCAAACAATGCCGGCCTTCCCGGCGCATCCAGCCTTCCAACCTCCCCGGCCAGTCCATACTCCACCAGACGGTTAACCGCATGATCCGAGGAAACTCCCCGGATTTTTGAGATTTCCAGCTTTGTCACCGGCTGCTTGTAGGCTATGATAGACAAGGTTTCCAGCATTACCTCTGTCAGTACATGCTTTTTTGGCGCTGACGCCACACGGATCAGATTCTCATAGAACCGGGTCTTGGTACACATTTGAAACGCATTTTCCAATTCAATAATCTGCATTCCCCGGTTCTCCCTTTCATACCGTCGCTGAAGGCTCTCCACCACATGCCGCGCTTCCTCCTCGCTCTGCCCGATGGCTGCAGCCAGCTGCCCCAGCTCCACAGAGCCGCCCATGGTAAAAAGCACGGCTTCCGTCACTGCCTCCCAGTCGCTCTCCGGGCAATTCTCATCCTCCCATTGTTTTTTCATATCCGTCCCCTGCAATTTCCGTCTCATGATCTGTCCCTCCATCCTCCTCCAGTCCCTGAAGGTCAAGCTCCGGCTCGGTCTCCTCCCCTTCTTTTTCCAGAATCTCAATCTCCATATCATCAAAGGTATGTTCCTGGGTAAGAGAAAGCTTTCCCACCTTCATCAGCTCCAGAACCGCCAAAAATGTCACTACGATCTCCAGCTTGTCCCCCTGCCGGGTCAGCATCTGACGAAAGCTGAACCTGCGCTTTTTTCTTGCAAACCGCAGTACATCCATGACCCTTTCCTCCAGGCTGACCGGCTCCTTTTTGATGGTGCCGAAGCTGCTTCGGATTGGGTCCACCTTGTCCTCCTGCCGCTTCATAACCCCCTCAAAAATCCGCTGCAGCTTGGCTAACGTCAGCCCGTCTAAAAGCTGGTCCAAATCCACAGGAGGCTCATATTTTGCCACCTCTTTCGGCACAGTAGGCGGTTTAAAAAGGATGCTCTGGGCATCCTCCTCCAGGTCAAGAAGCTCCTGGGCCATCATTTTATACCGTTTATATTCCAAAAGCCGCGCCACCAGCTCTGCCCTTGGGTCTTCCTCCTCTCCCTCCTCATCTTCCTTTGCCGGAAGCAGCATTCGGGACTTGATATCCAGAAGAGTGGCAGCCATTACCAAAAAGTCACTGACAATGTTTAAGTCCTCCCGCTCCATCTGATTCACATATTCCAGATATTGTCTGGTGATCTCCACAATGGGAATATCATAAATATCCACCTTATTCTTGTCAATCAAATGCAGGAGCAGATCCAACGGCCCCTCAAACTTTTCCAGCTTATACGATATTGCCATAGCTTCCCTGCCTTGTCATCTTTATAGAAAAAACTCCATCCAGGTTCCTTTCATCCATGTCCGCCAGGGCAGACCATATACTGCCGCAGCCATCCCTGCTGTCACCAAACAGCCGCACACCACATCCACCAGGGAATGCTGCTTTAAAAACATGGTAGAAAGACAGATGCCGCACACGATCAGATCAATCCCCCGCCGCAGCCATGGATATTTTCTCAGCGCCTGAGAGCCATGTGCAGCCGCTGCCACGGACAAGGAAGAAGACACATGAATGGACGGACAAACATTTCCCGGCGTATCCACGGCCTGAATCAACCGGACCAGCTCCCCGCACACACCGCTCCCCGGACTCTCCGGACGCAGGTCAAGTCCATTGGGAAACAGCCAGTATATGACAATGCTGATCGTCATGCCGCCAAACATCATCATACAAAGATTCTGAAAATCCTCTTTGCTGGTGATCATCGTATAAAACCAAGATGCCGGCAGCAGCAAAAACCACATCAGATAAGGAATCACAAAATATTCATGAAAGGGGATCCACTCATCTACAGGGCAGGAAATCATATATTTGGGAACCACAAGCCGCTCTGTCACAAAAAACGCTGCCAGAAAAAACACCAGGTATCCCAGTCCATAGCAATATTTGTGGGTTTCAACCCATCCCCTGATATCCCTTTTTCCACTTCTGCCATATTCCCTTGTCAGTTCCAGAATATCGTATTTTAAATTCATTTCATTATCCGTCCTGTCCTTTTTTCGTCCTTCCTCTATTTAGCCTAAATTCCGCTTCCTTCCGGCAAAAGCCTCACTGCCACCACCTGAGGCCGGTTCCCCAGACGGATATTGATAGAGTGCGTCCCCAATCCCCGCCCCACAATCATGCGGCGCCCATGCTTTGTAAAATCCCCTGCACAATAGGGCAGGAAAAACTGATACTGGGGTGTCATAAGTCCTCCTAATCCCGGAATCCGGATGGTTCCGCCATGAAAATGACCGGCCAGGGTCAGATCTGCCCCCCACTTCGCATAAATATCAAAAAACATCGGTGAATGGGCCAGCAGAATCTGAAACCGTCTGGAGTCTGCCTTGCCTAAATGCCGTCTCATATATTCCTGATCCATCCTGTCCGGAGAAAGACTGCGGTAATATCCATTGTCAAGATTCAGCCCGCTTATGCACAGATCCTCCCCCACATTTACAGAAGCATCATTCAGATATACTGCCCCATACTGCTGAAGCAGCAGGCAAAGCCGGTCATAGAGCCCGCCGTACAGACCCTTTTCCCGTTTCAGCCTTTGCTCATGATTTCCGTTTCCATAAAAAACAGGACATATCCTTGTCAGCCCGGCCAGAAGCCGCTCCGTCACACAAAGCCCGGCCTTCCCTGGCTTTGCAATCATGGTATCCCCGCCGATCAAGGCCAGATCCGGCTCCAGGTCTTGGATGGCTGAGAGCATCCTTTCATTCCCCCGGCCAAACTCCTTGTCATGGAGATCCGTAAGAAATACCAGGGTTTTAGGCTCTTTTATTTTTTTTGAGGAAATCCTTATCTCCTCAGTCACAAAATGTCCCCGCTCATACCAGGACCGCCAAAGCCCGGCTCCGCCCAGTCCCCCAAAAACCGACAGGAACAAAACCATCTGTTTTCCTCTCACTGCTTCTGCTCCTTAATCAACCAGTCCTTTACCTCAAAAAGGGACGCACATACCCGGTTGACCCTTCCCCTTAGATTCTCGTCAGGTTCAGTCAAATCCGGCACCATAATGGTCACAAACCCTCCCCTGAGTCCTGCTTCCACCCCGTTTAAGCTGTCCTCCAGCACCAGACACCGGGCAGGCTCCTCCTTCAGGGCTTTGGCCGCCTTCAAAAAAATCTCCGGATTGGGCTTGGCCTCCCCAACCATATCCCCGGTAATAATCTCCTGAAAGAACTCCTCAATCCCGGCCAGGCGCAGATTCTCCATAGAATACTCCCTGGCGCTGGCCGTGGCCAGAGCTACCTTATATCCTTCCTGCCTGAGATAGCACAAAAGCTCACGGGCGCCTGGCTTTACGGGCATCTCGTTTTCCCGAAGAATCCTTAAAAAATGTTCCTGCTTTCTCGCCCGCAGCTTCCAAAAGTCAAACCGGTCTCCAAAAGTCTCCTGAAACCGTCTGGCCGCATCACTGGCATTGGCCCCGCGGATGGTCTTTAAAAATGATTCCTCCAGATAAAACCCCAGCTCATCCCCTGCCAGCTTCCATGCAACGGCAGAAAGACGCTCCGTATCAAACAGCAACCCGTCCTGGTCAAAAATCACCCCATGAATCGTTCCTTTTTCCATATGTACAGCCCCTTCCCGAATATAATCATAATTGTCAAATAAAAATTGGCCAAATATGCGAAAATGTACCGGGGACTGTCCTGGCCCCCGGCCAAATTTCTCCTGTCTGCTGCCTATTGAATATAAGGAGCCAGCTCCAGACGGATAAAATATCCCTGCTCATGGCTGCATACCGGACAAGCGGCAGGCGCCTTGGTGCCGCGGAATACAAAGCCGCAGTTCAAGCACATCCAGCCGGTCTCCACCTCTGACACAAAAAGCTGGTTTTTCTCCAGATAATCCGCAAAAAGCTGAAACCGGTCTCCATGGACCTTCTCAATATTTGCAATCTGGAAAAACGCTCCTGCAATCGGTGCAAAGCCTTCTTCCTTGGCTATATTTCCAAAGCTTTGATACACATCTTGAAATTCCTCATACTCATTGTGCCTTGCCGCCTTTAAAAGATCCAGGCTGCTCTCGTACTGATCCACCGGATACGCTCCGTCAATGTGGATATTCTGTCCCTTAAGGTCTTTCAAATAATCGTAAAACACCTGGGCATGAGCCCGTTCCTGCTCTGCTGTAAATAAAAATACCGATTCAATTACCGGCAGTCCCTGCTTCTTTGCCTTTCCGGCTGCAAGAGTATAGCGATTCCTGGCCTGGCTCTCTCCCGCAAAGGCCCTCATCAGGTTCTTTGCCGTCTCACTGCTTTTAAAATCAATCATGGGAAAATCTCCTTTCCCCACTAGTATCTCTCACTTTTCCTAAAATATGCCTGCTATTTCCGGCATTTAAATACCGGATCTGCCGGATAACCGCCAATCAGCTTCTGCATGGTTCTCTGAACCGCATCCCGAGACTGCTTCCAGTCTGCATCCTGGTTCCGATAATCATATTTCTCGATCAGCCAGTCAATATCCTGCTGGACCCGGTCTAAATTCTTCGTCATCAGCTGGCCCAGCCTGGGGATCCACACTTGCTTTTCCTGAGGCTTCAGCTTCTCCTCACAGACCATCAGCACATCTGCAAAATGATGGATGCAAAAGCCTTTTGATTCCGTCAAAAGACTTCCGAAACCAGGATCCTCCCGCAGCATATACACAAAAGTATCCAGCATCCGCTCATAAATCACCTTCATCCGCCTGCACACATAGCAGTGATCCTCCTCACTGCGGATCCACCCTTCTGTCCCTGACCGGCTCCTGTCTGTCTCTGCCTGCTCCGTCCTCCTGAACCGCTCCCAAAATCCGGTTCCTCCTGCAGGCTCATACCGGGCTATGTGCTCTTTTAGCTGCTGATTCATCCACTCCAGCCTGGATTTGAAAATCCATGCATTTCCCAGACTGTTTCCACAATCATACATCATCTTTGTGTGATGCCTGCAGAATCCGCTTTTGCTGGTTTCCTCCCGAATATCCCCCTCCATATAGGAAGACCCCAGCACAAACTCCAGATTCTCCTGCTCCAGCTTTCTCTCCAGCCAGCAGAACATACACTCATCCCCGGATTTCACTCCGTCGGTCAGCTCAATCGTGTACAATTTTTCCTTCATGGCGCCTCCCTGTCACCCCAGAACCTCTTTCAGCGCAGCAAATAACGCTTTTATATTAATGGGCTTTGCAATATAGCCATTCATCCCGGCCGCCAGGGCTTCCTGCTTATCCTCCTCAAACGCATTGGCCGTCATAGCCAGAATGGGAATCTGGGACAAAGCCGGATTCTTCAGCCTGCGGATCTGCCTGGTAGCCTCATAGCCATTCATCTCCGGCATTTGCACATCCATCAGCACCAGTTGATAATAGCCAGGCTCTGATTTCTGCAGCATATCCACAGCAATCCTCCCGTTTTCCGCCACCTCCATGGAAAATCCGGCCTCCTCAAGAATCGTCACGGCAATCTCCTGATTCAGCTCATTGTCCTCTGCCAGCAAAATCCGCCCGGTATGGATCTTTTGCCTCCCCCTGTCTGTATCTGCTCCCTGGTCTTTCTCTGACCCGATCAGGGAATACAGACAGCTGCGAAGCTCTGACAAAAACAGCGGCTTGCTGCAAAAGGCCGTGACACCTGCCTCCTTTGCCTCCTCCTCCACGTCCGCCCAGTCATACGCTGTCAAAACAATTACAGGCACGTCATCCTTTAATTCTTTTCGGATTCTTCGAGTAACCTCTATCCCATTCATATCAGGAAGCAGCCAATCCACAATATACACGCGATAGGTGTCCTTTCTCATGACAGACTGACGGGTGCGCAGTACTGCTTCTTTTCCCGACAAGGTCCACTCCGCACGCATTCCGATCTGCCCCAGCATATAAGAAACGCTGTCACAGGTATTAAAATCATCGTCCACCACCAGCGCCCTGCAGTTTTTCAATTCCGGTATCTCATTAGGTTCCTTTATGTCCTGGTTGATGCGGAATGTAAAAGAAACCGTAATCTCCGTGCCTTCCCCCTGTTCACTTTTTACCTCAATCGCCCCGTTCATCAGATCCACAATATTCTTGGTAATAGCCATTCCCAGCCCGGTTCCCGGGATTCCGCTGATGGTGCTGGTCTTTTCCCGCTCAAAGGGTTCAAAAATATGCTCCACAAACTCCCGGCTCATGCCGATTCCGGTATCCCGGATACAAAACTCATAAAAACCATAGCCTCTGGGCGCCCCGGCCTTTTCCGTAATGCGCAGGCTGACCGTTCCCCCTGCACCTGTATACTTTACCGCATTTCCCAGAAGATTTAACAGCACCTGGTTTAAACGCAGCTTGTCACAATAAATTTCTTCATCCAGCACATCTACCGTGTCAATGTACAATTCTATCTGTTTCGTATGAATATCTGCCTGCAAAATATTGCGCAGTCCGTGAAGAATCTCAGGAAGACTACAGGGCTTTTCATCCAGGTGGATCTTTCCGCTCTCTATCCGGCTCATATCCAGCACATCATTAATTAAACTCAATAAATGATTGCCGGAGGTCATGATCTTCTCCAGATATTCCCTTACCTGCTCCTTCCGGTCAATATGGGAAATGGCCAGCGCCGTAAAGCCTACAATGGCATTCATGGGTGTGCGGATATCATGGGACATATTGGAAAGGAAAATGCTTTTTGCCTTGCTGGCCCTGTTTGCCTGCAAAAGAGCGCTCTCCAGCAGATCCTTTTTCTCCATCTCACTGCGGATTTCCTCATCCACACTGCGGATTCCCAGGACAATCCCCCGGCCGTCCTTTCCTTCCCCGGCCAGCACGGCCTTCATCTGATAATACCGGACCTCATCATCCTCACAAATACGGTAATTCACATAATAGGGGTTCCTTTCCTCCAGCCCGGCCTTCAGGGTGTCTGGAGAAAATGCCTCCCGCAGCATTTCCTTGTCTTCCTCATACACTGCCCTCTCAATGTAAAGCTCCATGCTGTTCTCTAAAGAAAGCTCGTTATTTCCCTGAAACGGGGCAAACATCTCGCTTTTGCTGCCTCGCAGCAGGCTCCCCATTCCTGTATTCAGATCAAAATAACAGACCAGGTCATAGTCAATGCTCAGCGCCTGAATCAGCTCCATCTGACGCTGCTCATGCCTCTTTTCCCGCAGCTTCTGAGCAGTGCAGTCCAACAGAAAACGCTGATAAACCAGCTCTCTGCCGACCTTTAAAAGCTTTACATTCCCCATCACATGCAAAAGCTCCCCATCCTTATGCCGCACACGGTATTCCACACTGACACTGTCCCCTGCCTTCTGCAAGGTCTGCATAGCCCTTTGAAGCTTGAGCCGGTCTTTCTCCACAACAGATGCTGCGACCAGATCAAACCCGTCCTCCATCAATTCCTCCTGGGATTCATATCCCAGAATTTTGAGAGCAGCTGCATTGATGCTGAGCACACGGGTCCCGTCAATGGTGTGGCGCATTACTCCGCAGTCCAAGGTGGTAAAGATGGTTTCCAGGGTCTGGTTTTTCTTTATGATCTCCTTCTCATAAGCCTTCTCCTGGGTCACATCAATGGCAACGCCCACTGTCCCCATCACGCTTCCGTCAAGATCATACAGCGGAGATTTATAAGTAGTCAGAAGCCGGGTCCCTCCCCCCGCCTGGATCTCCTCCTCAGATATGTAAGTTTTTTTCGTGTCCATCACATGACGCTCTGATTCAATACACACAGGGTCATCCTTTTCCACATCCCAAATATAGGCATGCCCCTGCCCTTCCACCTGTTCCTTGGTCTTGTTGACCGTCCGGCAGAAGCTGTCATTAACCTTTTTGTGGATGCCGTTCTTGTCCTTGTACCAGATCAGATTCGGTACATTGTTAATCGTAGCCTCCAGATACTGGCTGGTCTGCCAGAAGTCCCTGCTCATCTTGCAGGTCTCCTGCCACCTTAAAAAACGGAAGCGGATCTCCTCCTCTCCCACAGGCATGGTCCAAATATCCTTTATTTCCGGCAAACGGTCTGTTATGAGCGCCATCTGACCCCTGTCTGCCAGCAAAATAAGCTCACAAGCCTTTCTTTTTCCACAAACCAAAACCTCCAGGACTTCTCTGGGATCTCGGTTCTCTAATCCTGCCAGGATCACATCCGCCTTGGCGGCCAACTCCGGATCCGGCCTGTCACTTTCCAAAAATTCATGTGTAAACGACTCAAGAGGCAGCATTTCCCTGATTATCTCAAATGCATTGCCCCAGTGACCTGTCAAATAAATACAAAGACGGCAATGATACATAATTCCCCCTGTGCTTTACGCTGTGTGTACTGGCAGCCGCCGGGAACGGCTTTTGGCGCCAGATCGCTTTCCTTACGGGCTGTTTTTCTCCTCCGGACTGCTTTTCCCTTCCAGACTGCCGCGTTTTTCATAATCAACGCTATACGTGCTATTTTAGCAAGGCTATGTGCCTGTTGTCAATAAACACATCATTTTATTTTTAGAAACGGTTTCATAGATTTTTATTGAAAATACAACAGTCCCTCATAAATCCACTCATCCAGATAATCATCCAGATCAAGCTCTGTCCAGCCTCCCCAGGTAGAAGCCTTCACCCTTGCCGTATTCTCCCGCTCATGAATCCTCAGCTCCGTAACAGTCACCCAGTGAAGGGACATTTTCTCCATAGCATTCCTTCCATCACAATATGTGACCCTGGCCTTTCGCAGTCTGCCAAGCCCCACCAGCATAGCCACCGGAGAATCCTTCCCCAGTCCTTCTGCAATATAACGGATCACATTTTTCCGGTTGAAAAATCCATGATGCCACACCGCGCTAAGCTTCACACCCCTGCTGCGTGCATATCGCTTCACCCCATTTGCCATTCTCTCCACCGGCCACACCCCCAAGGGAATCTCACCGATATGAAACGGCTTTACATACCGGTACATTTCCTTCATATGTAAAAGATAATTCTTTTTGCTGTAGTCCAAATAAGGATATAACCCCCCATATTTCGGATCACATCCTGCAAGATATGCCGCTATGTTGGCCGCGGCTACCGTCCCGCAGCCAGCCTTTCTTGCCACAGCTTCCTTTCTTTGATCTCCCTCCCATTCATACCACGCCTGATTTCCTCCATAATATTGCTTGTCCCCACTCTGGATCTCCACAAACCGCTCTGAATCCCTCAATCCAATTATCACAGCCCTATTTCTTTCCTCCTGGTCACTTCCCGAATTTTCTATTTTCAATCTCATTCTGCAACATGCTGTTAAGAAATGGAAAAAAGCGGCAATGAAGCTGCCGCCTGTTTCTTTTCCTGCTTATCTCTTTATCCTGCTAAAACTCTCTGTCCTTCCTCCTCATCCCTTTTCTGGTCTCCCACACTCTCAAACTCCCTGACAACCTCCATTGACGGCTCGGCAGTCAAAAGGGACACCACTACAATCGCCCCGCAGGCTGCCAAAAACGCCGGCAAAAGCTCATAAATGTTCCATGCTCCCCCCATGGGACGCACCAAATACTTCCACACAAACACCATCACGCCTCCGGAAACCATCCCTGCCAGAGCTCCTTGGAAATTACTTCTTTTCCAGAACAAAGCCGCCAGCATTACCGGCCCAAAGGAAGCCCCAAATCCGGCCCATGCAAAGGAAACAATATGAAATACCGAGCTGTCCGGATTCCATGCCAGTACCAGGCTTACCAAGGCAATGGCGGCCACGGTCAGACGCGCTGCCCCCATGGATGCCTTCCGGCTGAGCTTAATGCCCAAAAAATCCTGAAGCAGATTTTGGGACACACCAGAGGCTGCCGTCAAAAGCTGAGAATCTGCTGTTGACATGGTACAAGCCAGGATTCCTGCCAGAACCACCCCGGCAATCACAGAGGCCCCAAGCCCGGACTCCCCTAAAAGGCCAGACAGCCGGATTACAACAGTCTCTGATTCTGAGCTGGAAGCAAATGCGGGGATCTTTCCGGCAACCGAAACACTATAGCCGATAATTCCAATCAAAATAGCCACAAACATGGAGATCACCACCCACACCGAAGCAATTCTTCTTGAAACATCCAGCTCCTTCTCGTCCCGAATGGCCATAAAGCGAAGCAGAATATGAGGCATTCCAAAATATCCAAGCCCCCAGGCACACATGGAAAGCATATTCAAGGTTCCATACGAAGCAGCCGTTCCGGTCGTTCTGTCATGAAGATAAGTCATGCTCAAATAACCATCCAGTGACTTGGCATTCTCTGCCACTGCCTGCCAGCCGCCTGCTGCATTGACTCCAAAAAACACGATCACTGCCAGTGCAATGGTCATCACAATACTCTGAATCAGGTCTGTAGTCGATACTGCCATAAAACCGCCCAGCACCGTATACCCTACGATCACCAGCGCCCCCACTGCCATGGCTGCATGATAATCCACCCCAAAAAGACTGGAAAACAAAGTCCCCACTGCCTTAAAGCCAGATGCCGTATAGGGAATAAAAAAGATCAAAATAATAACCGCCGCAATGCACATAAGAATATTCTTATCATCCCGATACCGCCTGGAAAAGAAATCCGGAATGGTAATTGCCCCACATTTCACCGAATAACGTCTGAGCCGCTTTGCCACAATCAGCCAGTTTAAATAAGTTCCGGCTGCCAGTCCGATTGCCGTCCAGCCTGCATCGGCAATCCCTGACAGATACGCCACTCCCGGCAGTCCCATTAATAGCCAGCTGCTCATGTCGGATGCCTCCGCGCTCATAGCTGCCACCAACGGTCCCAGCTTCCGTCCTCCCAGATAAAACCCTTCCGCAGAATGATCGCCCTTTCTGCTGAAATAATAGCCAATATACACCATCAAAATCAGATATCCTATGATTGCCGCTAAGATTCCCACCTGTCCTGTATTCATAATCGTCCTCCTCAAAAATAATGGAACCATCATACCATAATCAAAAATAGAACGCAATACAGAACGAGTTATAGACTTTATTCCATACTATAATGTATTTTTTTACATTATTTCCTATAAAATCAATAAAAAATAACCGTACAAGAAACAAAACATACTTGTACGATTATTAGAATTATTTTGTACATAATTCAATACAACATCCTTTTTCTCCACGCTGTGCATACTTCACAGCACATCGTACTCTGTGAGTATTGCATGCCCGCTTTATCGGGTACAAAATGGTATGGGTGAAATATTTTTCTTTCCCCTTATTCTCATACCTTTGGCTTCGTTCTTAATCTTGCGGCAATGGTTCCTCTATTTCACTAAAAAACTGCTCAAAAATGAGGGCAGAACCGACGCACTATACTGTCTCAGAGAATACTCCCCTCCGCAGAGACACCAGTCATACATCAAAGCCCGTTCGCTGATGGCATAAAGCTTCACCATCTCACTGACGCTCAGACGAGGATTCAGCTCCCCGGCCTCCACGCCCTCTCCGATGATTCGGCGCAGCAGCTTATAATAGGTGCGGTTCCGATCCAGCAAGTGCTTTTCTCCATTGGTCACAAGCTGGGTAGAGAGAAGTCTTGCCAGCAGCTCCACAGACACACTATTCTCAATCATGCCGAAAAGCTCCCTGTTCAGAAACAAAAGCTTCTCCATAGCGCTGCCCCCTTCCTCCAGGCACAAGGACAGCTCCTGATATTTTTCATCAAAGAGAGAGCTGAGCGTACCCAGTAAGGCATCCTTTCCATCAAAATAATGGTAAAAAGACCCTTTGGAAGTATGAGACACGTCAATAATTTCCTCTACCGTCGTATCCTCATATCCCTGCTCGTAAAACAGCTTCCATGCCGCATTGACAATCCTGCTGCGGGTATTGCGGGCATTTTTCTTCGCCATACTGCCTTCCCTACCTCCTCATCAGCTCCTCATAATTGGCAAAGCCATAATCCAGCAAAGCCTTGGTGTCTGCATAGTGGGTCTGCTTTGCCTTCATCACCACCACGATCAGCCGCACCCCGTTTCGTTCCGCTCCTGTCACCAGTGTATTCCCTGCCAGAGAGGTATATCCGGTCTTTCCGCCGATAATGCCCTCATAATACCGGGAATCCGTGGGAAACAGCATCTTGTGTCCCATGGTAATGGTTCTGGCCGCCTCCTTTTTTGTGGCCGGGAAATCATAGCTGCAGGTAGTGGTAATCCTGCGAAACACATCATTCTGCAAAGCCGCCCGCATAATCAGAGCCATATCCCGCGGAGTAGTTTTGTGGGAGGCATCATTCAGACCATGAGGATTGGCAAAATTGGTATTCTGACATCCTAATTCCCTGGCCTTTTGGTTCATCAGCTCTGCAAATCCCTGCACACTTCCTGACACATGCTCTGCCAGGCCATTGCCGATCTCATTGGCAGACTTTAGCATCAGCCCGTACAGGCATTGTTCCACAGAGAGCTTGTCCCCCTCCGTTATGTTGAGGGACACTGCCCCTGACTCAAGGTTTGTGGTAGCAGAAGCCGAGAAATCCACCATATCCCCCAGCCCGCATCTCTCCAATACCAAAAGGGCGGTCATTACCTTGGTAATGCTTGCAGGATAAAACTGCTGATCCGGATTTTTTCCATACAGCACTTTCCCGGTAGCGCCGTCCATCAGCACAGCCCCCTCTGCCGCAATCTCCGGCTCTGTCATGGTCCATAAGCCATTACCCGCATTATTCGGGTCTGCTGCCTGCAAGTCTGGATTTTGATTTGCTGCCCCCGGCGACTGCACTTTTGTTCCTGTCGGCTGACCTGCCGGCGGCTGGCTCCCATCCCCCGGCGACTGCATCTGCGTCTCCTGATAGCCTGCTTCAGGGCTCTGCGGCCCCGGCTCCTGATTTCCTTCCCCTGGCGCTCCAAATCGAACCCCGTCTCCTGTTCCGGGTCCTGCTGTCCAGGTCCCGTTCCCCAGACCGGGGCCTGTCACCCTGGTTTCAGCCATCACCTCATAACCAAAGGGCCTTCCTGCTGCAGCTTCTCCCTCAATGCTTCCTCCAAATACCATACAGACCCCAAGCCCGATGCCAAGTAATCTTTTCCAGTTTTTCATATACCGTTCTCCTGCTATTTTTTATACTAATGTCATACCTGATCACTTCTTATCAATCACAGTCACTCAGATAACCCTTTGCTTCTTACTATACGATTACTTTGAAAGTCCCGCCGCCGATTAGGCGGCATGAATTCAGGGATGCCCCATGTGCCCGCCAGACTTTTATGTGCGGTGGTGCGTCCGCTGACGGGCGCATGGAGGTTTACTGTGAATTTCCAAAATTATAACATAATATTCCAAAATAGTCTTAAAAACTTTCTTAAACTTCCCCTACATCTATCATAACAACCCTTTTTCTACAGAGCAAGGCAAGGAAACGTCTTACAAAAGTTCGGCGGGCGGACTTTTAAAGTAACAAATATTCCCTTCCGCGCATATCTCCCCCCTTACACCCATACAAATAATAACAACAAAATTATGGGGCAGGTTCTCCTATGATTCACGGTACTCATCGTCTCTACTGCAAGCCCTTAGCCAGGATCACCTTTCTGTTCCTGTTATCCTTTCTTCTTGGACACTGGCTGGGCTACATTACCCATTCCTCGCCTTCCTCCATCCCCGCCTCTGCTGACGGCAACTGGGGCTTAAGCTTTCAGCAGGAAGGCAGGCCTCCCACCGGCAATGCATCCTCTGACTACCTGAAACAGTTTCACGCCCACTACACTGCTGACACAGAGGAAAAGGTTATCTACCTGACCTTTGACGCAGGCTATGAAAACGGCAATACTCCGGCCATCCTGGATGCTTTAAAAAAGCATAAGGCCCCAGCCACCTTTTTTCTGGTAGGTAATTATCTGACTACCAGCCCTGACCTGGTTCGCAGAATGGCAGCAGAAGGACACATTGTAGGCAATCACACCTTCCACCATCCGGATATGTCCAAAATCTCCACACAGGAAGCCTTTTCCAAGGAACTCACCTCCCTGGAAGAACTTTACCAGCAGGTAACAGGCCAGCCCATGCAGCACTTTTACCGCCCTCCTCAGGGCAAATACAGCGAGTCCAATCTGCAGATGGCACATGATTTGGGCTATCACACCTTTTTCTGGAGCCTGGCCTATGTAGACTGGTATGAAGACAAACAGCCTTCTCATGAAGAAGCCTTCGAAAAGCTCTTGGGACGAATCCATCCCGGCGCCATTGTACTGCTTCACAGTACTTCCAAAACCAACGCGGAAATCCTGGATGAGCTTCTGAGCCGATGGGAAGAAATGGGCTATGAGTTCCGGCCTTTAAGTGATCTGGTGCAGCAGTAAGCCTCCATGCGCCCGGCTGCGGACGCACCTCCAATCATGAAAGCCTGGCGGGCGCATTTGGCATACCTGAATTCATGCCGCCTAATCGGCGGCGAGACCTTCAAAGTAATAAAATACCATATAAAATCCTTGCCATATTTTCATTTTCCTATATAATGTAATAGAACAAGATTTCAATTCTATGACTCCAGACATAACCGTTAGGACCTGCCCCAAAATAACTGATGCAATTTACTGGTCTTTCACCAGTCATTTCCGGACAGCTCCTCAGCAACCAAAACACACGACAAGGAGGATTTTATTATGCCGCAGCGAACCGACATCCACAAAGTTCTCATCATCGGCTCTGGCCCCATTATCATCGGCCAGGCGTGCGAGTTTGACTATTCCGGCACCCAGGCGTGCAAGGCTTTAAAAAAGCTGGGCTACGAGATTGTACTGGTCAACTCCAATCCTGCCACCATCATGACGGACCCAGAGACCGCTGATGTGACCTATATTGAGCCGCTGAACGTACAGCGCTTAGAACAGATCATTGCCAAGGAACGCCCGGACGCACTGCTGCCCAACTTAGGCGGACAGTCCGGACTCAATCTGTGTTCTGAGCTTTACAAGGAAGGCATTCTGGACAAATATAATGTAAAGGTAATCGGCGTCCAGGTAGATGCCATTGAGCGAGGCGAGGACCGGATTGAATTTAAGAAAGCCATGAATGCCCTTGGTATTGAGATGGCACGCAGCGAAGTCGCCTACACCGTAGAAGAAGCCCTCTCCATTGCCGACAGTCTGGGCTATCCGGTAGTCCTGCGCCCCGCCTACACCATGGGCGGCGCCGGAGGAGGACTGGTATACAACCGGGACGAATTAAAGACAGTATGCGCCCGCGGACTTCAGGCCAGCCTGGTAGGACAGGTACTGGTAGAGGAATCCATCTTAGGCTGGGAAGAACTGGAGCTGGAGGTGGTACGGGATAAGGACGGCAATATGATCACTGTCTGCTTTATTGAAAATATAGATCCTTTAGGCGTCCACACCGGCGACTCCTTCTGCTCTGCCCCCATGCTGACCATCTCCGAGGAATGCCAGAAACGCCTTCAGGAACAGGCATACCGGATCGTAGAGTCTGTACAGGTCATCGGAGGAACCAATGTGCAGTTTGCCCATGACCCCGTGTCAGACCGGATCGTGGTGATTGAGATCAACCCACGGACATCCC
The DNA here is from genome assembly GCA_003611875.1 of bacterium D16-56. Classification (GTDB taxonomy): domain Bacteria; phylum Bacillota; class Clostridia; order Lachnospirales; family Lachnospiraceae; genus Brotaphodocola. The sequence continues at coordinate 74,139 of RAYY01000008.1, forward strand.
GTTCCTCTGCCCTTGCTTCCAAGGCCACCGGCTTCCCCATTGCCCTGGTATCTGCCATGCTGGCCACCGGGCTCACCTTAAAGGACATTCCCTGCGGCAAATACAAAACCCTGGATCAATACGTGCCGGATGGAGATTATGTGGTGATCAAGTTTGCACGCTGGGCATTTGAAAAGTTTAAAGGCGTGGAGGACAAACTGGGAACCCAGATGCGGGCCGTAGGCGAAGTCATGAGCATCGGCAAGACTTACAAGGAAGCCTTCCAAAAGGCCATACGCAGCCTGGAAACCGGGCGCTACGGCTTAGGCCATGCCAAGGACTTTGACGCCATGACAAAAGAACAGCTTTTAAAGCTGCTGATCACCCCTTCCAGCGAACGTCATTTTGTCATGTATGAAGCCCTCCGCAAGGGAGCCTCCGTGGAGGAGATCCACGAGATCACCAAGGTCAAGACATGGTTTATCCAGCAGATGAAAGAACTGGTGGAGGAGGAAGAAGCCCTTATGGCCTGCAAAGGCGCCCTTCCCTCTGATGAGGCGCTCACCCAGGCCAAGAAGGACGGCTTTTCTGACAAATACCTGAGTCAGCTTCTGGAGATTTCCGAGGAAAGCATCCGCCTCCGCCGTATAGAGCTGGGTGTAGAAGAAGCCTGGGAGGGCGTCCATGTCAGCGGCACCAAAGACAGCGCCTACTACTATTCCACCTACAATGCCCCGGACAAGAATCCGGTCCGCACGGACAAGCCCAAGATCATGATCCTGGGCGGCGGCCCCAACCGGATCGGACAGGGAATTGAGTTTGACTACTGCTGCGTCCATGCCTCCCTTGCCTTAAAAAAGCTGGGCTTTGAGACGATTATTGTCAACTGCAACCCAGAGACCGTGTCCACAGACTATGATACCTCTGACAAGCTGTACTTTGAGCCTCTGACTCTGGAGGATGTGCTGAGTATTTATAAAAAAGAACAGCCCTTGGGCGTGATTGCCCAGTTCGGCGGGCAGACCCCCTTAAACCTGGCCGCTGACCTGGAGAAAAACGGCGTCCGCATTTTAGGCACCTCCCCGTCTGTCATTGACCTGGCCGAAGACCGGGATCTGTTCCGGGCCATGATGGAAAAGCTTCAAATCCCCATGCCTGAATCCGGCATGGCCACCACGGTAGAGGAAGCTCTGGAAATCGCCGCAAAGATCGGCTATCCTGTGATGGTACGCCCCTCCTATGTACTGGGCGGCAGAGGCATGGAGGTGGTCTATGACGACGAGAGTATGACCGGCTACATGGAAGCTGCCGCAGGCGTGACGCCGGACCGTCCGATTCTGATTGACCGCTTCTTAAATCATGCCATGGAGTGCGAGGCAGATGCCATCAGCGACGGCACCCACGCCTTTGTTCCCGCTGTCATGGAGCATATTGAGCTGGCCGGGGTCCACTCCGGCGACTCGGCCTGCATCCTGCCCTCTGTCCACATTTCCCAGGAAAATGTGGAAGTAATCAAAGATTACACCCGGCGGATCGCGGAGGAAATGCATGTGAAAGGTCTGATGAACATGCAGTATGCCATTGAAAATAATAAGGTCTATGTACTAGAGGCCAATCCACGGGCATCCCGCACGGTTCCCTTGGTTTCCAAGGTATGCAACATTCGGATGGTCCCCCTTGCCACAGAGATCATCACCTCTGAGCTGACCAATAATCCATCGCCTGTCCCGGACCTGAAGGAACAGCATATTCCCAATTACGGCGTAAAGGAAGCGGTATTCCCCTTCAATATGTTCCAGGAGGTTGACCCGGTATTAGGTCCGGAAATGCGCTCCACCGGAGAGGTCTTAGGTCTTTCCCCCTCTTTTGGAGAGGCCTTTTACAAGGCCCAGGAAGCCACCCAGTCCCGTCTTCCCCTAGAAGGCACTGTGCTGATCTCGGTCAACCGCAAAGACAAGCCTGAGGTTGTGGAAGTAGCAAGAAGCTTTGCAGAAGACGGCTTTACCATCCTGGCCACCGGCACCACCTATGATCTGATTCATGAAGCAGGCGTTCCTGCCAAAAAGGTGAAAAAGCTTTATGAAGGCCGGCCCAATATTTTAGACATGATCACCAATGGAGATATCCAGTTGATCGTCAATTCTCCCTCTGGCAAGGAGAGCATCCACGACGACAGCTATCTGCGCAAAGCAGCCATTAAGGCAAAGATTCCCTACATGACCACCATTGCGGCGGCCAGAGCCACTGCCAGCGGAATTCATTATGTCAAGACCCATGGAAACGGGGAAATCAAATCGCTTCAGACTCTCCACAGTGAGATTCATGACAAGATTTAGAAAATACGGCCGCCCGCCGCTTCAGCCACCCTGCACCAGCCATAGCAAAGAGACTGTGGGTTAATGCCGGTTTTTGAACCTTGATACCTAAACAGAGAGAACCCCATGGAGGTTCAGAATTTTCCAAAACCCTGAACCTCCATAGGATTCTCTCTTTTTTCAACAGCTCCTATCCATCCCCCCTAAAATCAATCCCTCTTAAAAATATCGCGTGTATAAACCTTATAAGCCACATCCTCCAAATTGCTGTCATAGCGGTTTGCAATAATGGCATTGCTCTGTTCCTTAAACTCCTCCAGACTCCCTACAACCCTGCTGCCAAAGAACGTACTTCCAGCCTTTAACGTCGGCTCATAAATAATCACCGTAGCTCCCTTCGCCTTCACCCGCTTCATCACCCCCTGAATGGAGCTCTGCCGGAAATTATCCGAGTTACTCTTCATCGTCAGACGATACACCCCAATCACACATTCCTTTTCATCCGACGCCTTATAATCCCCCCTGTTGTAGTAATCATAGTATCCGGCCATCTTCAGCACACGGTCCGCAATAAAATCCTTCCGTGTTCTGTTGCTCTCCACAATGGCTGACATCATATTCTGAGGCACGTCTGCATAATTGGCCAAAAGCTGCTTGGTATCCTTGGGCAGGCAATATCCCCCATATCCAAAGGATGGATTATTGTAAAATGTCCCGATACGAGGATCCAGACACACGCCGTCAATGATCTGCCTGGTATTTAATCCCTTCATCTCCGCATAAGTATCCAGCTCATTAAAGTAAGATACCCGCAAAGCCAGATAGGTGTTGGCAAACAGCTTTACAGCCTCCGCCTCGGTAAAGCCCATAAAAAGCGTATCAATATCCTCCTTAATGGCTCCCTCCTGTAAAAGCTCTGCAAAGCAGCGGGCCGCCTGAACCAGCCTTTCATCCTCCATATCTGTCCCCACAATAATCCGGGACGGATACAGATTGTCATAGAGTGCCTTCGACTCTCGAAGAAACTCCGGACTGAAAAGAATATTTTTTGTCTGAAACCGCTGTCTCACAGACTGGGTATATCCAACCGGAATGGTGGATTTGATCACCATGACTGCTTCCGGGTTCACCTTTTGTACCAGGCCGATCACTGCCTCAACTGCCGAGGTATCAAAATGATGAGTAGAAGAATCATAATTGGTAGGTGCGGCGATCACTACAAAATCCGCCCTTTTGTACGCATCCTCCCCATCTGTGGTAGCTGTCAGATCCAACTCCTTCTCCATCAGATACTTTTCAATATAATCATCCTGGATCGGGGATTTCTTCCTGTTGATCAGCTCCACCTTCTCCGGGATAATATCCACGGCATAAACCTTGTGGTGCTGAGCCAGCAAAGTAGCAATGGATAATCCCACATATCCGGTTCCTGCCACTGCTATGGTCAATTCCTTTGTTGATTTCATCCTGTTTTTCCTCTCTTCAATTTGCTTCTTCAGCGCTTCTTCATCTTACCACAGGGACAGGATTTTATCAAGCTGCTGTTCATTTCTCAATGTCACGTTGAAAAAAATTCCAATCTATATTATACTGTTACGGGATCCGTTTAAGAAAATTCACCGGCGGCTCTAAATCAACAGCATGGATTCAGAACCCGCACCTGTTTGTACCCAACCGGCGCCATATGCCGTGAAACATACACAGAATGGAGGAAATCATGATATTATCCTGCAGTCATATTACCAAATCCTTTGGCACGGACCAGATCCTTTCCGAAGTATCTTTTCATATAGAAGACAAAGAAAAAGCAGCCATTGTCGGAATTAACGGCGCCGGCAAATCCACGCTGCTCAAGATCATTGTGGGAGAGCTTCCCCCTGACTCTGGAAGCGCCGTGCTCTCCAAGGGCAAAAGCCTGGGTTATTTGGCACAGCACCAGGATTTAGACAGTGCCCGCTCCATCTATGACGAGCTGTGCCAGGTCAAGCTTCCCGTCATCCAGATGGAACAGCAGCTCCGTGCTTTAGAGCTGCAGATGAAAAATGCTTCCGGCGGAGAATTAGAGCAGCTTCTCTCCACTTACAGCCGCTTAAACCACACCTTTGAGCTGGAAAACGGCTATGCCTGGAATAGCGAGGTGACAGGCGTCCTGAAAGGACTGGGCTTTGGAGAAGAAGAATTTGACAAGCTGGTCTCCACCCTGTCCGGCGGCCAGAAGACCCGGATCTCCTTAGGAAGGCTGCTGTTATCCAAGCCGGATATCATTCTGCTGGACGAGCCTACCAACCACCTGGATATGGAATCCATCGCATGGCTGGAATCCTACTTAAAAGCCTATGACGGCGCTGTTATCATCGTTGCCCATGACCGTTACTTTTTAAACCGGGTAGTCAGCAAGATCATTGAGCTGGAGCAGGGCAAATCCACGGTATACCAGGGTGATTACACTGCCTACAGCGAGAAAAAAGCCATGATCCGAACTGCCCAGATGAAGGCATGGCTGAACCAGCAGCAGGAAATCCGCCATCAGGAGGAGGTCATTGCCAAATTAAAATCCTTTAACCGGGAAAAATCCATTAAACGGGCAGAAAGCCGGGAAAAAATGCTCTCCAAGATTCATGTGCTGGAAAAACCGGCAGAGATCCATGACGAGATGCATATCAAACTGGAGCCCAACATCACCAGCGGCAATGATGTTCTTACCATCCAGAACCTGGGCAAATCCTTTGGCTCCAATCACCTTTTCTCTCATGTGGATATGGAGGTCAAAAAAGGAGAACGTGTTGCCTTGATCGGAAGCAACGGAACCGGCAAGACCACAATCCTAAAGCTGATTAACGGAATGCTTCCTGCCGATACAGGCGTCATCACATTAGGCGCGAAGGTTCATATTGGCTACTATGACCAGGAACACCATGTGCTTCACATGGAAAAAACCGCCTTTGAAGAGGTCCAGGACGCCTACCCGAACCTGACCAACACCCAGGTCCGGAACATTTTGGCCGCATTTTTATTTACCGGCGACGATGTATTTAAAAAAATTGCCGACCTAAGCGGCGGCGAACGAGGACGAATCTCCTTAGCAAAGCTGATGCTGTCAGAAGCCAATTTTCTGATCCTGGATGAGCCTACCAACCATTTGGACATTACCTCCAAGGAAATCCTGGAACAGGCTCTGCAAAATTATACCGGCACTGTCCTCTATGTGTCCCATGACCGCTACTTTATCAACCAGACCGCCACACGGATTCTGGAGCTGACCGGACAAACCCTGATCAACTATATTGGCAATTATGATTATTATCTGGAAAAACGAGAAACTATGACAAGCCTTTATGCCTCTGATGCTGATCCCTATGCCGGGACTGCCGGGACAAGCTCCTCCTCTGCTCTCTCCTCAGCTAAAGACAAGGCAGGCTCTGCTTCCCAGACCACCCTGTCCGGCACAGAGACCGGATCCTTTGCCTCTGCAAAGCAATCCTCTGACAATGCTTCCTCTGCCTCCCATGTAAAACTGGACTGGCAGGCTCAAAAGGAAGAACAGGCCCGTATCCGCAAACGTCAGAACGACTTAAAAAAGACCGAAGACCAGATTCATCTTCTGGAGACCCGGGATAAGGAAATCGATCTGCTGCTGCAGCAGGAAGAAGTCTACACAAACGTCACAAGGCTGGTAGAACTGAATCAGGAAAAGCAAGACATCCAAAACCAATTGGAAGAACTATACGAACGCTGGGAAGCGCTGGTCTGAGCCGTCTGCTCTTGCCCTAACGCTTCGTGCCAAGCATATTCACTGTGCAGGAGCCAGGCGATTTCACGCCTGGCTCCTGCACAGTGAATATGCGGACCTACTGAACCGTTATCCTTTTCTCATTTTCTGCTTCCTGTTCCTCAGTCTTTTCCCTCTTGACTCCTGGTCCGCCGCCCTCCTCCCGAGCGATTCTTTCAGCCTGCAGGGCAGCCGCCTCCTGCTCCTTCTGCGCCTTTTCCTGATATCGCGCACGGGTTTCTTCATCATCCTCCAAGTGCAGAATCTCCTCCATCACCCTGCACACTGCAGGCGAAATCCGCATCATGCTCTCACGGGTCTCGTCCTCCAGATAAGCGGCAAAAACACTTCCAAAATAGAAATCCGCGTCATCCGCATAGTAATCCGGCAGCTCCAAAAGCGGCATAATCGCCGCCTGTTCTTCCCAAAGTACATCCATCCATGGATTGTCCTCCTCATAACACCCTGCAGCATGGCCTACATACTCCCCAAAAGCCTGCAGCAAGCTGTCTACATCTGTAAATTTCACCTTTTTATAGTGAGAATCCACACTATGATAAACATAATAAATCCCCTGGCCGGTTCTGGGCGCCGCAAAATACTTCTTCTGCTTATAGAACATCATCTGCCACCCATCCTTTGTAAACCTGGCAATCCAGCTTCTGGGAACCAAATACATAGCATCCGAAAATAAATCCCTGTCCTCGCTGTCCGGAGCCGCATTTCCAATCACTCTTACATCATACTCCGACTGGGGCTGTCCGTCCTCATTATAATACTTCATTCCCACATATTGATTCCACGCCAGATTCCCATTCAAGAAAAAATAATAGGATTTCCCGTCAATAATCGTATTCCCTCCGCTGGCCATCCATCCGTTATCATGAAACCAATACCATTCCCCATTATATTTCAGCCACCCCTTATGTGCCATTCCATCCTCATTATAATAAGACCAGTGATAATTTTCCTGCATATAATGCCAGCCATCCTCGCCATTCCCCGGCGCCTCCATGGCACAGCCCGGAAAGGCATGGATAAGCATCAAGGTCAGCGCGAAAGCCAACACACCAATCCTGCGTTTTCCCACAAGTACACAATCCTTTCATGTTTTCCAGAATATCTTTTCACAATCCGATCCGCTGCCTATTAATAAATTTGCAAAAAAGAGAGGCACATCCCTCTCTTTTAAAAACCCTTTCCGTTGTCTTCCTCTCAAAAAATCCTTAAGCAGGACGGTAAGCCGGGTTATGTCGTGGATGGCCATCCATCTAGGCCAAACGTCGCCGTTTGGCTCAAGCGACCTACCCGAAAGCAGACGGGCCGCCTTTCGCTTTCTGTTCAGTCTTGCTTCGGATGGGGTTTACATGTGCCCTGTCTGTTGCCAGGCAGGCGGTAGTCTCTTACACTGCCCTTCCACCCTTACCGGCATCTGCCGGCGGTACATTTCTGTTGCACTGTCCCTGGAGTCGCCTCCGCCAGACGTTATCTGGCATCCTGCCCTGTGAAGCCCGGACTTTCCTCTCCCACTGCCTTTCGGCATTGTGGCAGCGGCCATCTGTCCTACTTAAGTGACTTTATTCTACCATCAAATAAAAGGTGTGTCAATGAAAACGTCAGGGCTGCCTTTCCTCAGGCTGCCCAGCTACTATTTACCTCCCGGCTGGTCAATGCTCTGAGATGCCGCTTAAAAAACCTCCGCCCCAAAAGGCATCAGCGCCAGCTTTGCCAGCTTAAAATGCTGCATGCCAAAGGGAATCCCGACAATCGTCACACAAAGCAAAAGCCCAAAAAGCAGATGCTCCAACGCCAGCGGCAGCCCTGACACCAACAGCCAGATCATATTTAACAGAAACGAACCGGCCCCGCCGCCATATGTCACCTCTTTTCCAAAGGGAAAAAAGCTCAGAGACGCCAGCTTAAAACACTGCATCCCCACTGGTATCCCAATGACCGTGATACACCAGAAACATCCGGCCAGACACCAGCTCAGGCCACTGAAAAGGCCTCCCCAGATCAACCAGATCACATTTCCCAAACAACCCATCATCCTGTCTCCTTCCTCAGCTTTCAAAACCATTGAAATCCCGCCGGTTCAGTCCGGCTGCTGTCCGTCATGTGCCTTCCACGCACATTCTGTTACCATCATATCCGTAAAAATCGCCGTAAAACTGGAATCCTCCGGACTGCATGCATAGACTCCGAAACGGATCATTCCCGCGCCTTCCCACATATGACAAATACGCATCTGAGAAAAATTCACCCCATCCCGGGAACACTCGATACAATAATCATCCTGCCTTCGGCTGAACCGATACCACATACTTTTCACATCTGCCGGTATCGCAGTCGTTGCCCAATCCGAATACCCGTGATTGGTTACAACGGATCCGAGATGCTGAAATTCTTCATTTTCAAACTCAACAGAACCTTTTATCCAATTTTCAGAATCAAGATACATAACAACGCCACATTGGTCAAAACGATGACTGCCGGCACTAAAATCCGTTTTCACAATAAATGAGAAAAACTTTTCATCTGTTTCCATCTGAAGCACCGGCGCATTGTCGTTGCGGAAATGATAATACGTCCGCTGCCATAAATCTGTATGTGGCTCTGTAGTTATTTCAATATGTCCTTCCCTTACCAAATAGCTCTTTGGCTCCCTTATCCATCGGAATTTATTTATATCCATTATAACCCCTCCATAATATATGATTGAAAGATAGGATTGACAGCCGATTCCTGTTATGCTTCCATGCGCCTCAGCTTTGTCTCAGCCTTCATGCGCCGCATGTATCCTTCCATCATTGCCTTTTAAGAAACGTCTGAAAAGAAAATTTCCTATAGGCTGAGAACCTCACTGCCATTTTACCAATATGATTATACACGATTCTGCATACATTTCATACTGACAATTTTCTTTCGATTCCATAAACATATTTTTTTAGCGCAGCAAAAGCTTTTCGTTTCTTTCAGGCTCCAATAAAAAATACACCAGTTTACAACTTTTGAAATTTCCTGACACCTGATAAAACGTAGTCTTCTACAACCTTTATCAGAGTAGAACAATTTTTAATAGTTTCGAGAAATTTCCCGAAACTGCACAAAATTATATCCGCCTGGATTTGCTGGCCAATTTCGTACCGGGTTTCCTGGGCGCTGGCGAACTGATACCCGGAAAAGGTTTCATCACTGTAGGGAAGCAGAGTCATGGCACTGTAGGACAGACTGATCAGATTCACCAGCCGTTCGATTCCTTCCTTACTGCGGATCCGGTATTCCTCCATGGACCAGAAGGTTTTCCCTTCATAATAAGAAACCTCGATGTTCCACCTCAGGCCATACCAGGCCAGCGGCAGATAAAACACATTTTCTGCCCCATAAGAACAGGCTGTTTTATCAGCGCTGTTCTCCCAGTCAAAGGAAATGGTTCTCGGATCGGCCGTGCATAAAAACAGACGGCGGCTTCCTTTTCCGTTTTTGGGCGCAGTAACCAGGGCATAGACCACTTTCCCTTTCCAGAGGTTCGTGATGACCGGTACCATGCCAATCAACCAGTCACCACTTTTGGGTTCACTGAGGACAATCTTTTCCAGATGAATCCGGTCCCCACGCTTTTTGGGACGGCCCTTTTTCCCGGTTTTAGCGGGAGCAAGCCCGTAAAGAGCCGTATCCACCCTGGCATTACAGACCATTTCCAGGTTTTCAAACTGCTCCACCAGAGCGGTCACTTCCGCTTTTGGATACCAGCTGTCACACAGCAGGATCCCCTGACGCTCTGGGCCGATGGCTTTCATGGCCTGCGCAGCCAGTTCGGCAGCCAAAGCAAGCTTGCTCTTTTTCTTATCCCAGAGCCGGTAACCCACCGGGACAGAAAGATAACGAATTTTCCCATCCTGGCATACCGGAAAAGACAGCAGGAGACTGACCATGCAGTGTCCATTGAGGTAATGGGAGCCATTATGGGCGGCATGATCGTACAATTTAGAACAAAGTTCAAAATGCTTACCGGATTTTTCCACCATGGTATCATCAATGGAAAGAAAAAGCGGCTGTTCTTCCAAAGAGCCGGGAACAGCCCGGACTGCTTTCGATACAGTAACGTCATTCCAAACAGAGTGATCATAGGCATCCGTTTTCAGAGTATAATAAAATGCGTTAAGTGAAGTACCGGACCGTCTGGAGATCACATGGCTGTGGGCAAAGCGTACCGAGCGGAAAATGTCCAGGGTCAGGATGGAAATGACCAAAAGGAACCGGTTGCAGACGGTTGGTTTGGAAGCATTTGAAAAATAATCCTGAAAATATAAAAACAGTCTGTTAAAAACGGAATTTTTAAGGTATAATAAGCGGTACATACAAACTCATCTCTTTTCGTGTGGATTTTTGTTTGGTCACTTAAATTATACCGCAAAGAGATTGAGTTTGTATTTTATTTTTCAAAGGTCAAAAAGTTGTAAACTGGTGTTATATTCAGACAAAGGCGCAAAAAAAATGTATAAGCTGCCATGAAATCTCTGACATCCTATACACTTTATTTATAATAATAACCGTCTCTTTCGTCTGTCTTCCTATCTGCCTCCAATCAGAACCTTCTTTCCAGAAAACGCAAAACCATATTTCCGTATTTTCTCTTTTGGGACACCTTTTTCAGTCAAAACAGCTTCATATTTTTTCTCCTCAATCTGCCTGAGCGCCTCTTTTACCGTATCAGAAAGCTCCTTTTCATCTTCCGTATTCTGTACTTTAAACTCCAGAATAATCCCATCATCCTCCGCCTTCCTGGGTTCCAGCAATACATCATATCTGCCGAATCCACTTTCCCGGTTTGAGGTCAGAATGTACCGATCTGCCAGCTCCACCATAAGGCCAAGGACAAAGCCATGATAGAATCTTTCCGGCTCCTCTCCGGAAGGATTTTTCCCTGTATCGAAGTAGCTGAATGTAACCAAAGCCACCTGGTTCATATAGGTATTCATAGCCTTCACATTTGCCTGCAGCAATGCTTTAATAAAGTCATTATAACCGGAATAGGAACTGGAAAACCATTTTTTTACCATATTTCGAAACATAATCCTCACTTCAAAATTGGTCAATTCCATCTGATATTCCTGCCTCCATTCCCCATATTCCGAAGTGCAGGTTTTTATATTTTTCACTTTCAGATAACCGCTGGCCAACAACAGACTCCATACTGCCTGTTCATCATTGCTAAGCTGGTCATAAATAATTTGCTCATCAATCTCTGCTGTGATAGCCTCCCCTTTCAACAAGCTCTCAAAAGAGATCTTTAAGTCCTTACTTCCTTCCCGGACCAATCTTCCTGCCAGACTATTAGAACTGGAATTTGCCCAGTAAGCCTCCAGCTTCTTTTTGCTCAAGAAGTTTAAAATAGACCATGGATTGTAGATATCTGTCTGGCTTCCAAATGTAAAACCATCATACCATGCCTTTACCTCAGCCCTCCGATCAGACATGTGAAATTCATCCAAAGCGGCGAATACTTCCTCCTCTGTAAATCCAAAACAATCCGCATATTTTTCTGAAGATGTAGCCACCACTTCCAGATTATTCAGATCCGAGAAAACAGACTCTTTGCTAACTCTGGTGACCCCCGTCATAATCGCCCGCTCCAAACAAGAATTGGTCTTAAATACAGCATTAAACAGGCTTCTGGTAAATGAAACCAGTTCATCCCAGAAGCCATTTATATAAGCTTCCTGCATAGGCGTGTCATACTCATCCAGCAGCACAATAACCCGTTTTCCATAATAACGTGACAGATACAGACATAACTGGTGAACCGCCATGGTTGCTGCCACATCATCCATCTCTACCGATACGGACCGGAAAAATTCCGTTTCCTTTTCATCCAAAATTCCCTCATTCAATAAAAATCCATACTGTGAATACAGATTGGACAACACTTGACAGATTTTCCTGCGTGTCATCGGATAATTCGTTTCTTTTATATTCGCGAAAGAAAAGCTGATAACCGGATATGTTCCCTGGAGCAGACGAAATTTTTCGTTTTCCCATATTGCAAGTCCCTGGAACAAATCCTCCCGCCCTGCATATTGAACCGAAAAAAATTCCTCTGTCATAGTCATATTTAATGTCTTTCCGAAGCGACGGGGACGGGTAATAAGGGTCACATGATCTCCACTCTCCCACCACATCTGAATAAATCTTGTTTTATCGATATAAAAGTAGTTTTCTTTTCGTATCACTTCAAAGTTCTGATTGCCGATACCTATCGTTCGCATGGTGCATCTTCACCACCCTTCCTTTGGAGCATATCTCCCCTTCTATGAAATTCCGTTTTCTTCATGAATTATCCAGTACTGCTTGACTGAAAGTGAACATGTCAGAACACTAGTCCATCGTTTTGCAAATAACTACACCAATCGCTTGCCTGTTTTCCCGATTGTACAGGCCAAAAACCCTCAGCGCAGCCCCACTACGCCTGCGTTTTTTAACCTGCACACTCGAAAAAACATTCTGCGTGATTGGTTCAGTTATTTGCCAAACGATGTACTAGTCTGGACGATACGCACCATACCGCTTCACAAGCTCATCATAATCAGTATATATCTAAATTTCCTATATTATGCCATTAACCTGCCCGTCCATAAAGCCCTCTTTGAAAATTTTTTCTTTAATTCCCTCAAAACGCCTGAATCATACAAGAAATTTGCTGCCATTTCATGGAAAGCATATCACATATATGTGTGAAAAACAAGCGGATTTGTCTTTTTCCCATCCCCAAATAGATTTTTTAATTCCTTTAATGTGTGTATTTTCTTCTAATAAGAGCTGTAGTTGGAAAATGAAAATACGCAATTTTTCTGATTGCATGCCGTTTCTCTGTTCTCTTGTTGCCGCTCTCCCCAAAAAGATTTCCTGCTCCGTTCCTGCGGCATATTCCGGCGTTGGCACACTCTCGAAATTGTGATAATATAGAAACAACAGAGCAGAAAATCGTAATCCACGGAGGTCTTTATGTCAAAATTAAGTGACTTAATAAATGCAGAAGATAGTTTTCTAGTAAAGTTGAGATGCGAAAATATCTTTGATGAATCGAAATACTTAGAAATTAAAAATCAAATTGCTATTGAAATACCAGTATGGAAAACGCAAGGATTTGTTTTGAATTGCGATGTTGCGGCGTTAATTGGTTTGATTGACCAGTTAGCAGGAAGAAGCCGTTTCTTTAACGAGGGAACTGCAATAAGGGTTGAGAATGCCTGCATAGAAATAGAAGAAATCATAGACTGTTTAGAAAGTTAACTTTCTGTTTTATTGAACATACAAGGGAGGCGAGGCATGGAACTATCCATACAAGAACGCCTGAAAGACCTGCGTGTGGAGTGTGGACTGACGCTGGAACAACCCGCGGAGCAGGCTCACCTCACCAAGTCTGCGTTGGGAAGCTATGAAGCGGAGGACTTCAAGAATACCAGAAAAAGATTGCGCAGAAGTCGGACTTACTGAAAAATCCAACCCCACAGCGGTGACGGAAATAGAAAACAGAATATATCGTGGAGGAAATATAAATGAGACTTTGGGGCAAAGACCAAAAACAGGATAACAGGAAAAATATTTGGATTGAACATCTCAATATTGATACAGGAAATTGGTTTCAAGTGTTTTCAGCTTGCTTAGGCAAAATGATAGCAATACAGACTGCCTGCAGTGAACAGGTGGTAAAGGAACAAGACTGGAATGTTGATTTTTCAGAAGGCGTAATACTTTTTGGAAATCAAAAATATCCGATTCAATTTATCGGAAGCGAGGCAGCATCAAGTAACACATGGTTGTGGGGGTGGGAAAATATCAATGGATTTTCTACACAAATCATTCAGGCAGCCACACACGCAAAAGCAGTGGGAGAACGCTGGAATTTAGAGCCACTAACGACAGCAGAATTTACATTAGACGATACATTCAACGGACATAATCTGTCTATCGTAACTTGCGGCATAGTTGATAAATATTGTTATTATAGAGGCCCGCATTCCGGCGGAGCAATTTTCGTTGCATTTTCAGGTGTTCCTGATCGTGTATTTGCTCCCGTTGATGTCCAAAAATTCGCATCCATAACGATGCAATGTATTCAACAATTTCATATTGACCACAAAATTTTTGTGGAGGGATTTCTCTCATGGAATAATACGAAATATGAATGGAATAATCAAACAATTCTTGCTCATTTTCAGCAAGATTTGAAAATTGATTTTGAACAAGTAAACGACTTTTTGTGTATTTGTTCTATGAATACCGTTTTATCTGGAAAATAGCAAAGCCAGACGAACCAGTCAACGGCAAGATGAACGGCACATAAATGCGCCGCTGTTAACAGATTCGCCCGCCTTTGCTGACAGGCACTCAAGGCGGGAAAGCCCTCGGGCTTATCAAAAAATACCGCACAAGAACCAATATATCAATTTCTGGTTTCCCCTTCTTGCAATGCAACCGGAATTGTATGATCCATAGAAGTTCCATAACAATAATGGCAAGCTTCCATTGGCTTTAAAAACAAAACATATTTTCTCAGCCTATTCTTAAAATTTTTGTCATCGCTCACTTTTAAATAATCACTGTCCTTTCGTTGGAACCCCTGAATATGATAGCTGTTTGTCGCACGGCTGCAATGTGACAATTCTCCCCTTTCCAGTGTTAAACATGTATTAAACCTACAGTCATTAAACCTCTTTTTAACAGTACGGTTATTCTGTTCTCTCTTAAAATCCACCCCGCCACACTGAAACCATCGGGTTTTTCCAGTGGCAAAATCATACATACTATACTGCACACCAAATTTATCACATTTTTTTGTCAATTCGGCAAGCTTGTCCAATGACCTGCCATAGTTACTAATCCTAATTTTGACATCATTATCATGCATAATCCTCATCAAATCATCAGATGGCACAATACTTCCATTTGTGGCAATTGTAAGAACATGGACCTTATTCTTTTGTTTCCCAATATACTTTAATACCCCCCCAAATCAGAATAAACGAATGGCTCTCCTCCCTGAATTTGGATCCTTTCAATATATTTTGCACTATTCAATATCGGTTTCAAACTTGATATAATACTCTCTATGCTATATCTTCTGTATTCCTGAGGTGCAATCGGACAAAAATTGGCACAATCCCGGCATTTATAATTACATGCCTGACCAACACTTATAACCATGTATTCAATATAAAAATCCTTCAGATAACCTTTTATTATATATATCATCCATAATAAGTCCACATGTGCCTTTTGAATTTTAGGCAATAATGGCGCAGGAATGATTTTTTTAATCCGCTTTTTCATTGATAATATATTCATATAAATTCCTCCTAGTTGAAAATTCGGTTAACTATCCAAAAAGATTTAAAAACCGTTCCAAACACCACATCTGCCATTTCTGGTTCCCTGTAAATCTTTTCATATCAAGGTTTTCTTGGAATTCTTGCCTTTTTGGCCCCTCCCATTTCTCAAAATATCTGTCCACTGGTCTTGGCATTGGTGTTTTATTGGGTACTTGAATTTCAGGATATCTTTTCCTCATTAATTCCCGTATAAGGTACTTTGGTTCTTTATTCCTCACCCTTTCCAAATCCAATGGCTCATCCATGATAAGTTTCGCATAGGGATCAAAATATGGCATTTGGGCCACGCCAAAGGCATTCATATAACTGCTGGAGCTTTCAATCGAGAACACATCGTCTATAAATTTGAGAAAATCAATTCTATTATTTTTTATCCGGTAGCGCTCAAAAAGATATTTCATATCTTCTGCCTCTTTTAAAACTACAAAAGGATTTGTGAACATATATCTTTCCGCAAATTCATCAAATCCCCAATCTTTTGAAATCAGTTGATCCATCCCGCCAAATATCAGGTCGCTGCTTTCACCAATAACCATAAGCTCTATGCCATCTTCCTTCGCCTGTAACGCTGCTTGTAATATCTGAGGTTCAATAGAATGTACTGGTGCTGCTTTTTTCTCCATAACAATATCTACATATTTTTCCACAGTTTTCCAATCTATATCAACATAGTGGAGGTTTAACTTGTAATAGCTTGCATAATATTCTGCCCGTTCTAATTCTTCCTTTTGATAATTGCCTCCTAAAAACCGGAATGTATATGCATCTGTTCCTGGCATATAGGATGCTGCAATTGCTGAATCCATCCCTCCTGAAAGCAGAACACCCAATTTTTTATCCTGTATTTCCATAAACTGATTTTCAAATTCTCTGCCTATATCATCCGAAGTGCGGACGCCAATCCTTTCTCCAATAGGAAGCGGTTTAATATTTTTATGGTACATCCCATCAAAAAAATCTTTATTATCGTCTTCTATGTACCGAAATGCCATGTAGGAACTCATGCAATATTTTTTATCAACCATTATTTGTTTTCTCCGTTCATATGTGATTACTATTTAATCATACAATACTTTTGAGGCTTCATCGCTGGTCCAGCCCCTTACCTGATGCAATGCTTCTGTAATTTTTGTTGAAGAAATTCCCTTAGTATAAGGGAAATATACAATATGGATGCCCTCTTGCATAAAAGATTTTTCATACTCCTTCCATTTATCACTTCCATACCAGTCATCCCCCACAAATAACAGGCTTGCTCCCAATTTTCGGCAGGCAGCAAGCTTGTCCATATCGTATTGGGGGATAGCCGCATCAACATATCGACAGCTTCTCACAATTTCTATCCTGTCTTCAAAAGGAATAAAGGCCTGTTTTCCCTTGTATGAGACAAGTCTGTCAACCGTTACCCCTACAATAAGCTTGTCGCACATTCCTTTTGCATTCTTCAGAAGGTTTAAGTGCCCTATGTGGAATAGATCATAAACACCTGTTGTGTATCCTATAACCATATACTCCCTCCACTTTTATCCCATTCTGCACATCTCTATACATGCCTTAACAATATTGTCACTTATATTATTTGGTATTCTTTCCATATGTTTTTTTGAACAGATAATTCTTTCTTCCAAATATTTATCACATCCCCTGGATAATTCCTCAATTTGTTTTTTCAGCCCTTCCCAATCCCGAACGGAATAGCAATAATCACTAAACTCTGTAAGACATCCCTTTATGTTCTTCCCGCAATAAATAATTGGTTTTCCACTTAAGGCAAACTCCATGTTCAGTGATGAAAAATCAGCTATCAAAACGTCTGTTTTCTCAAATGTAATAAGGTAGTCCATTTCGGAATCCAAGCATATGTTATCTACAGAATTGATTTTTTCAAATAACTGCCTTACTTCTTCTTTTGTAAGTATCTTATTATCTATGAAGTTTGAAAACATCATAGGATGTGGTCGAATGATAAGGTTTAATTTTTGATTTGCTTCAAAATAGCGAATTAATTTTGCACAATACAGGAAAAAGCTTGATGCATCATTGTTTTTCCCATCTAACGTCCATCTTGGAATCCATGTAAAAGTGTGGTTACTTCTATTAAATTTATATGAGGTATTAATTCGTTCAAACCGGGGAAAACCATAATAATATATTTGGTAGGAACCAATCAATGGGTGTTTATTTTTTGTCTCCTCCAAATATTCCTTCACCTCATGAGTGTCACAAAAAAATGCATATACATCTGACATAAACCGATGGCTGTAAACTGTTTTAAGATGCCTCCTATCCATTGTCATGCCGTAAGATATATAACATAATCTTGCTATTGAAGATAAACGCTTACACGAATAGCTCTGAGGGAAGGTATTGTCATATGGCTCTTGACGAAATATAATATCCGGATTAAACTGTTTTAAATCAAGCCAGCCAAATTGTCCTTTAGCAGAAATCACTTCTCCCGGATACAACGATTCCCAATACTTTACTGAATTTATTAATGTTCCATCGCCCAACATAGTATTATAAGGAATAACTACAAGATAGGTTTCACACTCTATATATTCTTTTGCCCTGTCATAGACCGTTTTCAATGAATTCCATGTTTGAGGCATATATACAAGAAAAATTATGGAAATTTTTTCGTTAATTGCTTTTCTGGAAATTTTACTTTTTCTCCATCTTCCATTAATTGCATAAGTATATGTCAAACAATTCTTTCTTATCTTGATCAATTTGGAAGGAATATATTTTTTTAATTTAATTTTCAAATTTTCCATGTCTCTTCTTTTAGTTCTTTCCATTAAATTAGTTTGATTGGATATCTGCTATAAAATTTTTAATATTATCCTTCTCCCTTTTATATATTACTAAAAGTATAATGGTAATACATATAATCACAGCATATCTGAATAAAAAATTCAAATACAGCAAATTTGATAGTAAAATCATTGCCAGTCCACTAAAAAGCACAAACACATTAAACTTTGTATCATACATATATGTGATTTTAAATCTATATGAATTAATAAAATGTAACCCACATGAAACGGCATATCCGATTAATGTTGTATATGCCGCAGCAATATATCCAAATTTAGGAATGAACCATAAATTCAACACAATGTTTGTACATGCAGCTACGCTGGAAATAAATGCAAACCATTTTTGTTTTTTACAGAATCTTTCAACACATGCATAAAGACTATATATCATACAAAAAATATATCCCACAATAACCGGCGGAATCACATACACAGCCTTAATATATGCATCTCCTCCTAGTAAAATCATAATATCCGGGGCAAGGAATATTACATATAAACAGATAATCAAATAAAAAATAACATATGGCTTACTGTATTTTTTTATTTCTTCATGCTTTCTCAGACTTAATTTTTCAAACACCCATGGATCCCATGCTGCGTTTAAAGAATTTCTCAATACATCCATCATTGCCGCACATGTATATGCAATCGAATATAATGCAACTTCTTCTGTATTACACATTTTTTGTATCATTAAACGATCGGAAAACCCCATGATTGTTCCATTTAGATAATGAACAACCATGGGTATTGCAATCGGAAATGCATATCGGCAGTATCTCCATTTAAAAGACTTTCCCCTTACTATCAAATATAAAAACAAAGCTACATTTAATAGAATCAATGGTAAATAAAATCCAAAAAATCTTCCTTTTAGTTTATCCTCTAAACAAATTGCCAATCCTACTGCAAGCACAGATGGAACAATGGATATTATCACAGAAAGAATCGCTGATTCCTTGTATTTCATTTCTGACCTGTATTTTGTAAGCAAAATCTGAGTACATGGACTGAACGCCACATAAATAAAAATAATATGTATAGCATAATCTGGTATATCGATTATTTTCTCTATGTTGGGAACAATGAAAACCCCTGCATAAACGGCCATAGAAATAAGCGTACCTAAAATCACAATTGTCGATATATATTTCTCAAACTCTGCTTCAAAATCATATTTTGCAAGCATTACCGTATCATACAAATTTAATGTACTCAGTACAGTTAATATACTTACCCATGTCGCTCCCACTGAAAATATACCAATCTCGTTTTTTGTCATTAACCGGGTGAAAATTGGTGTTGTAATAAAAGCTAATCCTTTTACAAGAAAGTTACTTATTACATACCAAAACCCTGCTTTAAAAGCTTTATTATTGCTTGTCATCTTATCTCTTGACTGTATTTTTGATTTTTACTGCCTGATCCCGCATCTTATATCCCAATGTCGTATTTTCCACCTTATATTCCTCATGCTGGTGTGATGGGGCTTCCATAATTTCAAGGAATGTTTCCATTGTAATTCCCAATTTTTTAATAATAAAGTCTATCCATTCATTCATTTGTTGTTCATCATACAACGGTTCACCATATTCCTTCATTGCTTCATCTCGGGTCATTTGTCCGCTTACGATCATACTTGAAAGATGGGATGTCCTTTTATCCACACCAAATTTTTTAGGGAACCAATATAACTGGACAAACCCAGTCAATATATTCTCCAGATGCTTTCTTCCATAATATTTAAATCCGCAGTATTCATCCAGCTCCCGAAATGCCTTATCCCTGTTATACTCTATAAGATTAAGCGGCCTTACCGTTTTATATCCCAGCACATATTTGTCGGTAATCCGCTGGTTTGTATCAATAAATTTCAATTTATTGATTGGCTTTGTTCCAAAAAGCCTGTTAAGTTCTTTTATATGTATCACATCCGTATATTGGTGTGTATTTCCACGCTGAAGAATTGATTCCAAAGAAAAATTCAAACCAGAAAGAAAATATCTAATGTGATACTGTTTCATTTGATCATATAAAAACGCAAACAGAATATCATCCTGAGGAATCGCAATATTGGGAACTCCGGCTTTCATAAATGCCAAAATCAAATCATTAAACTGTTCTTCATCTGGCGTAACAGTTCTGTATTCAAAGCCTGTCTTTTCAATCAGTTTTTTTATATTAGATTTTGATATTTCCGTATCATATCCATCATCAATATGTATGGCCAATGCACGTAATCCATATTTTGCCGCTATATACGCCAAATACGATGAATCAAGCCCTCCGGAAATCCCAATAATGCAATCATATGGCTTGTCCTTTTCACTATCCTTAATTTCAGCCATCAGCTTATCCAGCTTTTTCCTTCCTTCTTCATTTGGAAAATAAGTAGAGTTCTTTAACTCCAATGCCTCTTTGCAGTAATTGCAAACACCTTGTTCATCAAATCTAATTGTGGAATCCGATGAATCATCCATAATGCAATTGACGCATCTTGTAATTCTTTTCATTTCCATGTCCTCCACATGTTTTTTAAACAAAACGGCCTTTAAAGTCCATTGTGGAGCAATTCTCTAATGGCAGCTTTATTGGTCTTTCCTCATATGCTGATTTATAAATTGCAAGTACCAGTTCCAAGGCACGTTTCCCTGCCTGTGCGTCACATACTAGCTTTTCCCTTCCAGATATGGCCGCTATGACATTTCGATACAATTTGGAATGCCCGAATCCGTAAACATTAGGCGGATTTTCTGCACACTCCTCCTTGACCCTTTCCCCATCTCCAAAATAATCGGAAAACTTCCATTCTTCTATAATGTTGACCGCTTGTCCCCCCGCTTTTACTGTGCCCTTTTCCCCAAAAATATAAAGCGTTTCCTCCAAGTTTTTAGGATAAACATCCGTGGTCCCTTCTACAATTCCATAACTGCCATTTCTAAATTTTATAATAGCAATCCCCAAATCCTCTGTTTCAATGTAAGGATGTATCAGCCGGTCTGTCATGCCAAAAACAGTATCGATTTCATCCCCCATCATCCAACGCAAAAGATCAATATTATGGATACACTGGTTCATCAATGCCCCGCCGTCCTGTTCCCATGTTCCTCTCCAGGAGGCACGGTCATAATATTCATGATCTCGTGCCCAGCGTATATGTGCCGTACCGTATAAAAGCTTGCCAAATCTGTTCCTTTCAATGGCTTTTCGAATCTCCACTATACTTTTATTAAATCTGTTTTGATGACATGCACATATTATAAGGCCTTTTTCCCGTCCTTTCCTGATAATAGCATCTGCATCATCTAAAGAAAGAGCTATTGGTTTTTCAATAATCAGATTGCATCCATAATCCAGACAGTCCAAAGCAATTGCAGCATGCTTCCCAGATTCGGTTGCAACCGCCACAAGCTCCGGTTTTTCTCTTTCCAACATTTCCTTATAATCTGTATAAATACATATATGTCGATCCTGCAAATCAAACTTTCTGATTTTATCTTCTGCGTTATTCCTCTCTATATCACAAAATGCAGCAATCTCCAAATTATTATTCACAGCAGACACCACATGATTGCATGATATTCTTCCGCATCCGATCAACGCATATTTCATTATCTTTTTTCTCCTCTAATAATTAAAAAAACTAATTTGAAAAAACTTCTTTAAAATAGATTTTCCCAACGGTCTTTATACCCATAAGCCAAATGATTTACCAACACAGTTCCCATATTTTCATAAAATATACTGAATCAATTGGCAAATAATTACGTTCACGAATATAAATCACATAAGATACTATCTATGTATTCAAAGAAGCTGCTCACAAACAGGTGATACTTTTCCATGGTTCATCATGTATATTTTCCCACATTCTTTACATTTCAGTTCCTTATCAAGTTTACACCCACATTCGCAGACATAACCTGCAATTCTTCCCGGATTTCCAATAATCAGCACATAATCCGGCACATTCTTTGTCACAACCGCACCGGCCCCAACCATAGCATAGCTGCCAATCACATTGCCACATATAATTGTCGCATTTGCTCCAATCGTTGCACCTTTCCTGATAACGATATCCCTAAATTCATTCTTTCTATTAATAAAACTTCTTGGGTTTATCACATTTGTAAATACACAATTAGGACCTAAAAACACATTGTCCTCAATATTCACACCACTATAAATTGCTATATTATTCTTAATTTTTACCCCGTCTCCAATATGGACGCCACTTTCTATAAATACATTGGCTCCTATATTACAGTCTTTTCCAATGACTGCGCCTTTTTGTATAATACACCTCTGCCATATAACTGTGTTTTTACCAATGTGTGCCCCTTCTTCGATCTCTGTAGTTTCATGTATTATGATGCTTTTTCTCACATCTCTTTTCAAAATTTCTTTTATTCTCCCTTCCAATTATTCACCGTGCTGATAACCCTATCAATTTCCTCCTGCTCTAGTTCTGGGAACATGGGAAGAACAAGTGTATGTCCGGAAACAAATTCTGCATTCGGCATATCTCCTTTTTTATAACCCAAATGTTCAAATACTTTCTGTAAATGAAATGGAACCGGAAAATACACTCCGCTTTTTATCCCGTTATCCTCCAAATATTTTCTAAAACCATCCCTGTTTTCCACTGCAAGTACATAAACATAATAAATTGGTACGTTATATTTCAAAACTTGAGGCTTTTTAACTAATGGATTGACTATCCCAGTATCATAATAATCTGCAATCGATCTTCTCCTCTCATTCCATTCATCCAAATAATGTAATTTTACATTTAGAATTGCCGCCTGAATGGCATCTAGCCTTGAATTATATCCATTAACAAAATTATAATATTTCGGTAAATTCCCGTAAAAATCAATATTTTCCCCCAAAAAATCTATCTTATTTTTCAATCCATATGTATACATTCCATCCAAACCACTTCCATGCACCCGTAATGCTCTGCATTGTCTATAAATACTTGTGTCATTTGTAATAATCATCCCTCCGTCACCAGCACCACCAAGATTCTTTGTTGGGAAAAAGGAAATACACCCAGCATCACTAAGACTCCCTGCCTTTTTTCCTTTATAATCGGCCCCTGCCGCCTGCGCAGCATCTTCAATTACTTTTAACCCATGTTTCCTGGCTATCTCATTTACCATATCCATATCTGCACATTGACCATATAAATGGACTGGTATAATTGCTTTTGTCCTGCTTGTAATTTTCTTTTCTGCCTCTATTGGGTCTAGTAAATAAGTATCCTTTGTGCAATCCACAAAAACCGGGATTGCACCTACGGCTGCAATTGCCTCTGCTGTAGCTATATAACTCATTGCAGATGTAATCACCTCATCCCCAGGCTTTATACCACACGCCTTCAATGCCATAACAAGTGCATCCGATCCATTTCCCACTCCAACTGCATATTTAACCCCACAATAATCCGCAAATGCATTCTCAAAATCCTCAACCGTTTTTCCAAGTATATATTGACCTGAATGAAGCACAGAGAGAGCTGCATTGTCTAATTCTTCTTTTATCGATTGATACTGCCTGGTTACATTCATTGCTGGTATCATATAACTGCAATCTCCTTTAGCATATTCCATGAACGCTTCTATTATCTTCATTCCTATTCTTCCATCATAAGATAATAATCTGCTACTGGTTTCATAACCTGGTCAATTGAGACCGTGTCTTCTGCAAATTTCCTAATCCGGTTAGATAATTCATCACACTGGTATTTATCCACCAATCCATTATAAAAATTTAAGACATCCTTCATTTTAACCGGCTGATCATCAATGCTGATCTGCAGTGCAAAATCCTCATGTGCATCCCTGAATACGTCAATTTCTGTTGAGTAAATAAATGGTATGCCTTTTGCCATGTATTCTCTCGTCTTTATTTCCGATGAAATCATAACTCCTGTTCTATGGCGTCCAAGAGAAGCAACGGCCAAATGACAAATATCATACACATGATCAAGCTCCTCCCCTACAAGATTTCCATAAAAAAAGACTCTGTCTTTTATGAGTCCTTTTGAAGCTAACTGCCTGTATTCCTCCACCTTTTGTGCATTACTAACTCCGCCAACTAAATGTATCCGTATATCCTCAGTCCCGTCATCTTCATAATAATCAAAAAATCCCTGCAAAAGCCTGTCCACACCATGCCAGTACTCAAAATCCCCAACCATGCAAATATCCAATCCATCATTTCTCTGTTTCTGCCTTTTGATATTGACACTATGAATATCAATACCATTATGTGTTTGAATTGCCGGAATTCCCCATACCATTTTTTTCTTATCAAAAATAACAATACGATCCACATACTTATAAAGATATTTTCGATAAATCAAATCTCTATAGTATAACAAATTTTTTCTTCGCTCCTGGTCATATGGATAAGTTGGAAGTTCCAGAATGATTTTGAAATCCGGCTTTATCTTCTTTAATTTCTTAAAAAAAGAAAGCATATGATAATCCGTATAAACATGCCTGTGATACATTCCATCATACTTTTGTACCATATCTTCTAACAAACCATACCAGTCTATTGTCGAGCTATGGAAAGGAAATGCTCGTTTCACCTTTGGGAGTATTTCTTTTTTAATAATATGTGTCTCTACACCTGCCCTATTTAATGCCGACACTTGCCAGTCAATCTTCTTTTTTATTCCTGATGATTCAGAAGTCAACAAGTTTGTATCAGTTAGAGCAATAATATAAGCAATATTCATCTGAATTCCTTTCATTCATATCCTATGGTTTTGATAAAATCTGCTGTTTTCTTTTTCTTTTAAAAGACCATACCGAAAAAATCAGCGGAAGCAGAATCAGGCCAGGCATACCATAACTTAACCCTTCACTCTTTATCAAAAAAATAAAGATCATTATTCCAAGGCAGGAAATCAACCCTTTGTACTTTATATCTAACCCCCGGTCCCCTTGCCTGATTGCATACATATACATAAGATATTGTATTCCTGCCCCTACAATCCCATATTTCCAGATATGCTGAACATATGCCACATCGGAACCTCTGCCTGCTGCATTTATCGGAGGGAGTCCTGTTCCAAATAAAACCGAAAGAAAATCATCCGGCAAAAAAAGAAACTTATCAAATAATATGCCGAAATAGCTTGTATTTGCCCCTCTCCATGTCCTGTCAATTGTTCTGTCAAAAAGAAGCATTCTTATGGATTCTATTCCTGATTTTATCCACTCTGATGTCAAAGATGTGGAATAACTGTTGATATATCTTAGTGCAATAACACTTATAATAAATACACCTGTTCCCAGCTCTGCCAGTTTTATAAATTTCTTTAATGACAGTTGGTTTTTTATGTTCAGGAACAGAACCAAAAAGAATCCCATAGTGATTAAAACCAGGCTGGTACGGGTATTCATAAACGCAGATAAGGAAATCATCCCAAAATATAAATAAAATATCCTTTTCCCTGCAATAGCTAAATATAACGCGATGATTGCCATCAAAGACATTGCACATCCAAATGTATCAAACAATGTTGATGCAAACCCATAACACCTAAGTCCATTTGAGTTGTATGTCAGCCTGGCAATATTCTCATATCTGACATTGGCCACCATAACCGCATTTAAAAAATTTCTGATTTTCGGTATAAAATAACTGAAGATTGATAATATTGACTGCATCACACCACAATAAACATAGGCTTTCAGAAGGCCCTCAAAAGAATAAAATCCTCGCAAAGTAATATAGGCAATAAATACTGCTACAACCATAACAGCAATATACAATATAATTTCTCTACAGATATTGACTATAACCAATCTTCCTAGGGAACTTATTACAGAATTCACTGCTCCCACACCTGACACATAGATAAAATATAATAGCAAAATACCGATCATCTTATAAAAATCTGAACATAATATATTTTTTGATATAAATTTGTATTTTATCAGGCATAATAAACCTGATACTACTACTGTTGTAATTGTAAAACTAAATCCGCGGATAAAAGGCGGGTTAAAAATAATTAAAAACAGGATAAACGCTAATATTAATTCATTGCTTTTATTATGCTTTTTTAATTTCATATTTACATATTACCACCTTATAATATACATACTTTTACATGTTCTTTCCCTTAATAGATCCGTTGATACAAGCCAATATTTTTTGTATTTTATTTTTCTCAAAAAACACTATACTAATAATATATTTATACCGGCTCACATAAAATTTTTTGTACGAATCTCCCCATTTTTTCCTTAGATATACCTCGTTACGAAACAAATAATAATACCGTTTCTTATCTTGATTTGGAATATGTATTATCTTGTTTCCTATCTTTTTCTTCTTTGTATTTCCTGGTTCCTGGTATATATATGCATATCCGACACGGTACACTTTCCCGCCATTTTGTTTTAATCTATAACAAAAATCCTGGTCTACCTGACTGATAAAAAGACGTGTATCAAACTTACCAATCAAATCAAATGTACTGCTTCTAAACATACTTCCGGATGTTATTACCCAGTTCACATACTCATTGCCAACAGGAAACATTTTCTCATCTGAAAATATTCTTTCTCCAGTACTTTTGCTTCTATATATATATTTAATATTTGGTGCAACAATAACAGGTGTGTTAATCCTCTTTAAAGTTGTCAATAGAGCATGTATTGTATTTTTTTCGCAAACTGTATCCTGATCAAATGTCACAATCACATCCATTCCATCATTTATTGCCTTTTCGCATCCAATGTTTAGTGCATATGCGATTCCGGTGTTTTTGTGCAATGCAATATATTCTATGTTTTTTATTTCTTTAACAAAAGAATTTTCTCTTTCCGAGTTATCTATACAATAAATTTTATCCACTTCAGCAGCATAGGACCGGATGTTTACCAGGACTTCTTCTGTAGGATTATATAAAACTACAACGGCAGATACAAATTCTTGGTCTTCTATCTTCATACTTTATACCCTGTTTTTATGATTGAATACTTTGCAGTTCCTGATAAAGATTAATATAATCTTTTACCATTCTTGTATGTGAAATCATTTTATAAACTTCTCTTTTTAATATAAGTTTTTTCCCTTTATATTTTCTTGCAATATTTATGACAGATTGATAATCACCCTTTTTTACCACTTCACCCGCACCTGTTATCTCTATAATTTCAGAACTCCCACCTGTTCTATATGTGACAACAGGAGTTCCACAAGCTATTGCTTCTATATTTACCGTCGGATAGTTATCTTCGTGTGTAGGATTAAAAAAAATAGAGGCAATTGAATATAATAATGCCAATTCTTCTACATTCTCAGTTCTTGTAATTCCATAAATATTAAGCGGTAGTCTCGCTTTTTGCCTTTTATTTACCCCAACAACTACAATCTGAAATTCATCATTTACTATCTTTGACAACTCAATAAAATCATCCAACCCTTTTCTGTTTGTCCATTGTCCTGCAATACCTAAAATAATAATTTTAGAAATATCAAATTTGAATTTTTTTGCATTGAATTTTTTATTAGAAAAACTACTTATATCAATACCATTCCTTATAATCTTAACCGGGTATTTTTGAAGAAAGGAATAAGGGATAAGTTCAGCAAGCCAGTTACTTGGTGTCACAATAACTTCTCTTGAAACACTGGTAAAAATCCTTTTTTTCTCATCATAATTCTTTTTGGAATTATCAAATATCCAACTAGCAGGATAAGAATGCTTTTCATGACAATTATGGCATTTTGTCATCCATTTTTCGCAGCTTGCATAAATAAAATAACAACAATGACCGGTAAAATCCCAACAGGAATGGAGAGTATTAACAAGGATATAATTATTCTTATTAATACATCTATAAAGTACTCGAACGTCTATGTAATATCCATAATTCCCATGAAATTGTATGATATCTGGTGAAAATTTTTCTATTTTTTCAACAATTTTTCTTGTATAAAAACTTGAGCAAAAACCGTCTCTATCAAAAATCCGGGCATTCAACGCATTTAAATATCTTCTTATATTTCCACATATAATTAAATCTTTTTCTGGTATTAATGTATTGCCTGCTTTTCCGCAAACCACAATACATTTATAACCGGATTCTATCAGGCCTTTATATAATTGATCTACAATTCTTCCAACTGCACCTGTTCCGACAACCGGAGTAATCTGAACAATCCTCATAAATTTAAACTGCCTTCCTTATTAGTTCCTGATATCCACTTCTTGTTTTCATCTTCATAATATTTAATAACTTTTGCTGGTGTACCGACCGCAATACTCATAGATGGAATAATAGAATTCACCACACTATTTGCCCCAATAACACACCCATCTCCAATATCAGCCCCTGCAAGAACCACCACATTCTCACCCATCCATACATTATTCCCTATTCTTGTAGCTTTTGTTACCAGTTTTCTTCTCTTGGGCGGCTCATTTGGATCACTTTGCTCATTTCCTTTGTAACTGCCATGATTCGTATCACTGATAAAACATTTAGAAGCAATCAGAACATTGTCTCCAATCTCCACCCTATCATATGCGACTATATGGGTCATATCTCCAAACTCACAGTCACTGCCAATAAAAAGAGTCTTTTTATCCCCTTTTAAATCGAAACGGCAGAAACGTCCCATAGTCAGGTTTCTCCCACCGGATATGGACTTTTCTCCTCTTATATATACCGGACGACGAATAATTCTGGCCTGATGTATTGTGAGTTTTGTCATTATCAATGAATATACTATTTTAACCAGTTCTGAAAATGAGTATCTATTATTCATTCTTCCACCCTCTTAAATCATCTATTAGCTGTTGTATATGTAATACTGCGCCTTCTGAATTTCTTTTAAAAGCCATAAACTCACCTTCTTCTACTGTTGCTCCACCATTACCAATCCTCTCACAATTGCCTTCCTTTTTCCACCATCCGCAGCTTAAAATCATTCCCCCAAATAGCCTTCGAATCATATGGACGGTCTGGAAAGGCTCCATAATTTAATTTAATATGAAAATCGTTTTCCTCAATAAACCGCTCCACCCTGTCCGCCAGCTTCTCCGGCCGGCCTGCACATATATTAATGATCCCATCAATCTCTTTCTGCTCTGCGCAATCTGCTGCATATTTGCAGAAAACATCATAGTCCAGGAAATCAAACTGGTTTAGCCCCATTGTAAAAGGGAACTCCTTATCTCCTCTGCGGCCAGCCTGCACAATCTTCGAAAAAATGGAATATCCATCTTCTGTATTTCCTACGATATAAAACCCCCTCAGCCATTGGAACACACAATTCTTTTCTTTACATTTCAGCTCCACCAGCCGTCTCAATGCATTTTTGCTTATTCCATACAGGCTTTGAGGATTGCACGGCGTTGATTCGTTGATGCTGCCTTCAAAAAAACCCACTTCATGCATGGATCCCATTACTACAACATGCCGGACTCCTAAGTCTATCATCCTGTTTATAAACGCATTATGCCTGGGAAGGTCATTAATGTGGTTTGGCGAGTTGTGTACAAATCCGTCCCTCCAGGCCATGTGGAAAAGCACATCTGGCTCACCAAAATAATGATAGGGATCTTTAATATGAAATAGATCCGCTGTTTTTATAGTTGCCCTTGTGTCGATAAGGTTATCTTTATAGTCTGTAGCCACAACTTCTATTCCATCATCAAGAAGCTGTTTCACTACTCCTTTCCCAAGATATCCATTCGCTCCGGTTAGTAAAATTTTCAACATAGCCCCTTTCTGTTTTCAAACCAATGTGTTTCCACCAATCTATTAAAAGCTTTCTCCGTGAACATTCCAAAACAAAACTGCCTGCTTATTTTAAAACTTCTAAAATCCAGTTCTCCAATGAGTATTTACCGTACAGCTTTTCGTTCAGTTTCTCATACGGCGCTTTAAAAAAATCCATATCCATCACCGGATTTGCACGGTCAAGGATAAAAATATTGTTCTTATTATAAAAATCATAATTTTGTATATCTTTATTAGTAGTAATGAGCTTTCTTTGTAATCCCAGGATCTCAATACTTCTCATGGTAAGCCCGTGCTGCCCTGCATTTTCCACATCAATGACACATTTGGAATCTGCATAAATTTTATACAGCTTCTCAAAAGGCATCCTCTCAAACCGTACATCGGACCACTTCACACCCTTGAAATATTTATTGAATAATTTGTCCCGCAGAAACACAAGCGGATGCGGCGAAAAAAAATAAGAAAAGCAATTTAACCCTTCTTTTTCACATTGTTTCATCATATTTTTAATTATACTTATCCTGTCATCATGTCCTGTGCCTACGAAACTCAAATCGTAGGTGAACGATTCCCGGCCGGAGCCAGTCACAAAATCCGCCGGACTTTCCGGTAAATAATCCTCATAATAATAAAGAGGCAGAAATGAAATTTCATCTTTATGAGCCTCATAATCGATGCGGTCAAAAGTATATACTTTGTCATAATAAGGCCATTTTCTTTCGATTCCTTTCGTATTTAGTTTATGAAGCCCATCCCACATATAAAGAATAAGCCTACTGTTAGGATAATATTTCTTTAGTAATTTCAAGGTATCTACCGGCGTATATTCACCGCGAATAGAAAGGATGTAATCATAATCTCTGCCTTTCAGCAATTCCAGCTTTCTTTTATAATAATTATGGATAACCTTCTGGTAAAAACCGGCTTTATACCGTCCCAGCGTTTTACAAATAAAACCTTCATTTGGCTTATCATTAATCAGGTCTGCCTCTGCCCCAAGTTCCCGCATTTTTGCTAATATCCCATCCCGGTATCCAGGTAAGGAAATTAAAAGGACACGTTTGCCTTTCAGGTCATATGCCATCATAGTCTCCTCTTTCAGAATCATTCATTGTGTTTTCCCTGGTTTATCCCCATCCGCAACAGCCGCCGCATCCTCCGCCCCGAACCCTTCCGTACTTTCCTTCATAAAAAGAATTTTCACTGTCTTAAAAATGATCTGGATATCCAGCAGCAAAGAATAGTTCTGAACATACATCAGATCCAATTTGAGCTTGTCATAGGCCGTGGTGTTGTACTTTCCATATACTTGGGCATATCCGGTCAGACCGCCTTTTACCTTCATCCGGTATCCGAACTCCGGGATCTTCCTTGTATATATTTCCACATGCTCCACCCTTTCCGGCCTGGGTCCCACAATGCTCATATCACCTTTCAGGATGTTGAATATCTGCGGGAGCTCGTCGATCCTTGCAGCACGGATTATCCTCCCCACAGGGGTAATTCTGGGATCCTGGTCCGCCGCAGGCACAGAGTGCCCCTCCTTCTCCGCATCTACGATCATGCTGCGGAACTTGCAGATCCGGAATATCTTTCCGTTTTTTGTACAGCGCTCCTGGAAATAAAAAACAGGCCCGCCGTCATACAGCTTTATGGCAGCTCCCGTGACGATAAAAACCGGAAACAATAAAATAAGCGCTGCCAGGGACAACGCAAGATCCACCCCCCGCTTGATAATCTGCTGGTCAAAAGAAAGCCCATGGTTCCTTGACAGCAAAAGGGGCGTGTCAAACAAATGAAGGCTCTCTGCACTGCGTATTAAGATGTCAGATATCTTGGGGGTGGAATAAGTCCGGATTGATTTCTCATAACAATATTTCAGGATCACGTTTCTCATATAGGAGGGGATATCACAGATTACGACTCCTTCATATCCCTTGATTTTATCCTTGATCAATTCGATCCCTGATGAAATATGTATGGTCTCACCTACCACAAACCGATCATTCCTGGTATCGATCTTCCCCATCAAGCCAGTCACCGGATGTTCTCCGTAAACTAATAATACGCTTCGCGGCGGGTAAAGAATACGGTAAAGCCTGGTAGATAGAAAACTCCAAATACAGATCACAAAAAGTTCTGCACAAGACATGACCAGGAGCGGAAAAATGTTTTGAAAACATCTGGTCAGCAAAGTGATCTGGAGATAGGCCATGGCATTGGCACAGACCGCCGCAAGAAACTGGGAGTAAATCATATTTCCCGTTCTCAGATATCCGACCTTCAAACCTCCATAAAGCTTATTAAACAACACAAGGAAAATTCCATATACTGATGTCATTAGCCAATGCCCGGTACGGTTATAAGGGTTCTCCATCTTCTGGTTATAAAAATGCAGCCAGATATACCAGAAGGCGGCCATCTCCAAAGTAAGCACAATGACACTAAAGCAAAATTTTACAATCCGTTTATATTGTTCATAGTTCCTCATTAAAAAACGACTCCTTCAGACTCCATACCAAAAGATCTATCAGACGTTTTCACCGAAATCTCCC
Organism: bacterium D16-56; assembly: GCA_003611875.1. GTDB lineage: Bacteria > Bacillota > Clostridia > Lachnospirales > Lachnospiraceae > Brotaphodocola. The sequence goes on from RAYY01000008.1 coordinate 106,757, forward strand.
TGCCTCCATACAAAAATTTCTTGTCAGTATCCTCCTTCAATATGATCCCTAATAAAATCGCCTGCTCCTCTCTCTACAGAAACCTCCATATTCTCATACAAAAGCTTCCGCTGGGCATCCTCCTTCAGTATAATTCCCAACACAATCGCCCGCTCCTCTCCCCACAATCTGTGGCGGATCATAGCATATCTCTTTTTAAACTGATATTTTTCAATCTGTCCCCTGCAAATTTGCAAAGGCTCCGTAATCCTGCATACCTTTCCCTGTTCGTCCTTCTGGACGTAGGAAAGTCTGACCGTATGATCCTTCCCGGATATTTTTCCCAAAAATTCTCCGTCCTCTCTCATCATAGGCAGGATTGTAAGGCTTCCGGTGGCAACAAGCTTTGCAATAGCTGGAACCTGCTCAAAACGATTAATAGAAGATCCTTTATCTTCACAGGTAAGAAATACACTTCCCGGAAATAGAATTTCTACATGTACAACACTTCTCTGTTGTTTTCTCCATATCCGCTCCTGATAAATCACGAAGCATTCATCATACACAGAAGGTGGAACCGTTCTGCGTATTTCATCTACCAGATCCTTTTCCTTCCCCTCCCATGTTTTTAACAAATACCACAGCATTCAATATCCCCTCCCAGCATTTGACATTACGAAGCATTCTTCACACAAGTTTGAAAACACAGTTCTGTGTATCAGGCATACCAAGAACACGAAGCTGCCGGAACAAACAGACTGCAACAGGCATTGCATTCAAAAAATCTGTAAATTAGATTTCCCAATCCAAACCACAATAAACAGTTTGAATATGTCAACAATAAAGCGCAGCAATTCCCTGATCCAAATCCTCCTTCAAAACAATCCCAAGCAGTATGGTCTTCTCCTTCCCCAAAAGCTTCAGCCGCACCAGCACATGCCGTTTTCCATACCGGCATGCTACAATCTGCGATACACAAGCCTTCAATGGCCCTGACACCTGCAGAATATTCCCCTTTCCGTCTGTCAGCAAATAGGAAAGTACAATCACATGGTTCTCATCCATGATCTTTTGTAAAAAGTCCGCTTCCTCCTTCTCCACAAAAAGAAAAAAACACTCGTCATCGATCATCAGTTTCGCCATGGCCGGAACCTTTTTCAGACAAAAAAATAAAGCCTCCGGCTGATTCGAAGTAATGAAAACATATCCGGGAAACGCCCGCTTCACATGGACAAAATTCTTCTGCCGTCTTCTCCATAGCTGTTCCTGATAAATCACAAAACAATCTTCATACAATTCCTTAGGAACCATTTTGTGTATCAGCTCTGTCAGCTTTCCTTCCTCCCCGGTTCGTGTCTGCAGTACATACCACAACATATGCTTCCTCCTTGGTTTCTCCAGCCTCCCGACTGCAGCCGTTTACACTGCCTAAATCCATGAATTTGATAACTGTCTCGTCAAAAACCATTCAATAAAAGAGCAGGCTTCGCCATATCCCGGTCATAATATCAAATAACCCAGATCCTTCCGTCAGCGCCGCATGCCATGAATGTGCTGCAGCCAATATTACCCCTTTCAAAGAAATGCAGTCTCCAGGCTCACAATTTCCTTTCCAGGTTTTGTAGAAAATATTCAGCCGCATGATTTCCCCGATTATCCTTAAACTCGCTTATCATTAAACTCAATTATCATCAAAATAAAAGAAAATCACATGGCATCTAACATCAGATTCTCCAGTGCAACATAATGTAGAATTGTGTTGCACTCAGATCTGCTTGCAATATCAAGAAAAACGTTGGTAATATAAGGATTTTACTACTTTAGACACTTAAGAACTTCAGATAAAAAACACGAAAAACACCGCACAAAAATACACTCCAATACTTGTCAAATAAATGGTTTCTTAAGAAATTCCGCCCTGTTTTTCCATAAAATCTTAACCTTTTCTGTCGAAAAAACCTTGCAATACAGCGAAAACAATGCTATGATTACGAGGTGATCTGAGTGCAACACAATTCTACATTGTGTTGCACTCAGTGCTCATTCAAGATCACTACGAAAAATCACTTATTCAATTTGTTCATAATAACAGAATCAGATTCTATAACCATTTCCTCTTTTATTCTGAAAAATTCAATTTTTCAACAACTCTGGATATTAAATAGATCGCAAAATATTCTAAGACAAAACAGAAAGGCTGCTGCACCAGAAATCAACCATTCCAGCACAACAGCCCCTTTTTAACTTATAAATACCTGAACACCAATCCTCTTACCGTCTCCAAATCCCATCTCGGTCTACATAGAACGTATCAATCCAGGTATCCACTGCCTTATTCCCATCTCCCGGATAGAAATAATACCAGTTCCCGTCAACCTGATTCCACCCCTCAACCATCACTCCGTCTCCATTAAAATAATAAATCTTTCCATTTACATCTGCCCACTGATTCTGAAACATAACCCCTTCATAATTATCTGGTGTAGGGTTCAGATAATACCAGTGTCCTGCCGACTGGATCCATCCTACCTGCATATCCCCGCTTTCTGAGAGAAAATACGTGTGATTGCCCTTTTTCTGCCATCCTTTAAGCATTTTTCCTTCATTCTGGAACAAATACCATTTATCCGCAACCTTCAGCCAGGAATCCTTCTGATAAGTCCCATCCGGATAATAATAATACCAGTAGTCATTTACGTAACGCCATCCTACTTGTGTATTCCCGGTAGGTGAGCCGCTAACTACATCCGTTCTTCCCGAGCCATCAGACACATCCTCTTTGGCAATGTACAACTCATCAGATTCCACCCAATCACTGCTTTTCCCATAATTCTCATCCTTGGTGCTTTTAGCAATCGTCCGCACCCGGAAAGAATAGGTTCCTGCTGTAGTCATGTAAGGATAAAAATTATAGCTGACAGAGGTTGTCTCTACGGAATGTACCTTTGCACTTCCCCGGCGAAGCACTACCTCGTATTTCCCTGTATCACCATTTTCCGGCCTCTCCCATCGAGCTGTTCCTTTCGCATTATCCTTCCAGTAAGCATCTTCTGGCGCTGAAAAATCTCCTTTAATGCCATTTACCCGAAGACGTACCACCAATGTATCTGCATCCTCTCGCTTAGCACTGACAAAGCTTCCGGATTTTATTGTCACATTGCTGGAACGATAACTTCCTTTAAAGTAGTAGTCATCCCCTGCAGTCAGCCACACCCTCATCTCAGGCTGATCGCCTACCCCCATTTCTTTAGAAGCAGATGTCACCCACTCTGCCCGGTCAATGGTATACTTACTCGTGGAACAGGAAATGGCAATGCCTCCATCCTCTACGGTACTGCTTTCCAGCCCAATGTCTGGAAGCATATCTCCTGGTTCCAGCTTGGAACTGACTCGTATAGTCACACTAGACACTACATGATCCGCCGCTGATACACTCATAATCCCTGCTGCTGCCAATACTGCTCCCAGCACACTTGCCCATAGCCATTTTCTCCCTTTCATAATCATCCCTCTTTCTACGCGGTTTATTTTCTTCATCTTGTATGTTCCATACCTTAACTTTTTGTTATTTCCATTATAAACGATGGGAATCATAGGGTCAACTTACGATATTCTTACCAAAAAGACAGAAAAATATCGTAAAAATTTTAAAAGATACATAAACCACACAGCATCACTACGCCTTCGCTTTTCCCTCTGCACTCTCGGAAAAGTATCCTTGCCGAAACAGAAAAGCCTAACCGCTCCTTTCTTTGGCTGGATTTGCACTTTCCTTTAATTCACCTGTGTGCTGAACCATATTTCCTCAACCTTCCGATCGTTTAATTCTACTATATACGTAAAAAAATCACATTTTTCATCCATTCTCTATAAGAAAATATCTCAACTATCATCTTCTCTTCCACCCTTATGCTTGCTCAAAAACACTTTTTCCCAAGCTCTGTCAGCAAAGCTTCCACCCTTTCTCTTTCTCTCAATGCCTCAATCCAACGTTTCGGGATTCCCTGCAGTCCGTAACGGATTCCGGCCAGACCTCCTGTTACACAAGCTGTTGTGTCTGTATCATTGCCCAGCAAAACAGCACGCTTTACGGCATCCTCATAATCCGATGCCTGTTCCAGGATCATAAAAGCGCTGCGCAGACAATCTACCACATATCCGGTCCCTCTGCCCTCCCATGGAATATCCGGACGGACGCTCCATTCCAATTCCTGCTCATACTCTGGTTCTTCCTGATAAATGGAACGAAGCGCACAAACCCCTTCCTCAATTGCTTCCCGAGCCTCTTGCCCTTTCAGCAGTGCCTGTGCCACAAGGCAGTAAAGGGCTGAACAGACCTGATTACACAGATGTCCATGGGTAATCAGACACTGGCTATGGGCATCCCTCACCAACTCCCTGTTTCTTTTCTCCAAATCTGTACCACCCTGTACAAAATACCACAGGGCCAGAGGAAGAACACGCATCAACGCACCATTCCCCTTTCCCTCCGGATTCATCAATCCGCAATCCTTTGGAGCTGCCCCTCTTTTATAGGCAATAAGCCCATTGGCCGTCTGAATCCCCACATCGAATACAACTCCGTCTACTGCCCATAAACCTTCCTCATACCAGGCTAAGAGCGCATCGGAATACGCTTTTAGAGAGAACCTCCCATGTTGTAAAAGACTGTCCATAAGGCACAATGCCTGTGCGCCGTCATCCGACCACGTTCCGGCAGCAACCTTTGGATATGTCTTTCTGAACCCTGATGGGGGCGCCATTTCTATGTCCTCATAAAGAGGAAGCTCCTGCGCCTCATAAAACTCATAGGGTACTCCAAGAGCGTCCCCGATCAAAAGCCCATACAAGCCTCCGGCAATTCTTTCATATTCCATTCTATTTCCTCCGTGATCCATATCTACTTAAACATTTCATCAAACTGTTTCTCTGCTTCCTTGCTGCTTCGTTCCCTCAACGCCCGAAGCTCCCTTATGACAAACTCTTTTCCGGCCACGGACTCCTGTAACAGTCTTCTTTCCCTATGGCGCCAACTTCTCAGCACCTATCTGGTACAACGCCATCGGCCAGTGTTTCATGCGGGCGGGGAACCAAGTATCCGAAAAAAGCAAGGAGCGATCTAAGGGCTATTTCCTGCTGCTGCGCCGTCTTCTGAGCATGGGAATGAACCCCAGCCAAACCCCATTCCCCCCGCCAGTCCGGCCAGAATCAGCATTCTGTCCATGGCGTCAAGGATATCGCTAAGATGATAACCAAAATTTCTTTTACAGCTCCATTCTTCTATCACCAGTCCTATCTTCCTTGTTTCCATATGCTCCAAAATCCGGTTTCTGACCGCCTCCCCGGCAAATGCAGTTCCTGCTGCCAAAGTCTCATAGTCCAGTTCCTTTAAAAGGTAACAAAGCCTCTCCGATTCCATCTCCTGAAACATCTTCTCAAAAGCCCTTTTCACGGAAAATTCTCTCTCAAAGCTCTCATTTACCATCTCTTGCCTTAGAATCTTATCCCTCTCATCCCACCGAAGCACCATCTTCTGACAATACCGGTCATAATCCTCCAGCCATTCCTCCGGAACCATTACCCGGTGGTACAGATAAAAGTTTCCAGGAAGCTGTCCCGCATAAATGTCCAGCATACCTGTCAGATATAGGTACGCCACAAGCCACTCATAACCGGAACATCCATTCTTTTCCACCTGTGCCAGGAACTCTTTTCCCACAGTATCCCGGTCAGAAGCATCTACAATTTTAAAGACCATGAAAATCAGCAGTTCCTTCAAGGGCACATCCCTGCCTGCCAGGGAATAGGTCAGGGTTTCTTCATCGTACCGGCCGTGAAATGTGGAATCTTCTATTGTCAGCCCTTCTTCATCCGCCCACAGCTCTGCCAGCCCTTCCAAGGCCAGTAGTCCTGACTGCCTGGCCATATCGCCGCATTGATTTATAACATGCATGGCTTCAAAAATCTGCTCCCTATGTGCCTGAAAGGCTTCTCTTGCATATGTAAAAGCCTTCTTTCTCAAATTTTCCAGAGATTGTTCCATGTTCATCCTCCCTTTCCCCTATTATAGCCTCTCTGAATCTTTAAACCTTATTTCATGGGGACTTTGAGATTCTAGTACATCGCTGCACTACTTTTACGGATTCCTCCATATTTTACAGAAAATACAGATTATAAACATATATTTTCCGATAAAATCTCCAAAATCCTCTACATTTTATGCACACTTCACATCACAAACAAATCTCATCTATTCCCCAAGCCGGAACCAGGATTTCGCATCTTCAGGCAAATCCTCAGACAAAATTTCCTGTGCCGCAATTAAATAATCAACCCAAGCTCCTTTCGAGCTACCTTTCTTCCCATGATTTTCTCCAAAGAATCTTTCAGAGCTTTCTCGTAGAAATTCCCCCAACCCTCATCAAAATCCCATAAGCCTTCCGTCTGTCCATGGCAGAGCATACGTTCCAGCCTGCCTGCCAGCTTTTCCACATCAGCCGGATAGTAATCTGCCATCCACCGTTCCATGATGATATGCTGTTCCTCCTCAGACAGATACTGAAAAAGCCGTTCCTTCAATCTGGCATTTCCATACACAAAAAGCTCTGCCAGCTGGCTGACCCTGGTGATTTTCCTTAATCGCAGATTTAACTTAGGATCCAGCCCTTCCTCATCTTCCCACTCCCTGTCGTCAAACCGTTCTGTAATAAACTGTTTGAACTCATCTTCCCCCATAGCTTCCATGGCCTTTTCAAACAGATTCAGGACCGGGATCCCCTCCTTTTCCTTCCGAATCCTTTGAAGCCGCCAATCCCGTTCCCCCAGAATGTTTTTCATGGCGTCAACTCTTTTTTTCTCCATCTCCTTGCACAATCCAGCACAATAACGGTCATAATCTTCCCGCCCCTCCATCGGAATCAGGCTGCGCAGGACAGAAAGCAGATAGTTCCCGTCACGAAAATCCCCCTCAAAATCATGCCAGTTTGTTCCCTGCTGAAATTTCATGATTTCCCACAATCCTGTCACATAGACAGTCTCCACAAATGCCCTGTAATCCCTGTACTGATCCGTCATCATCTGTATTTCCATCAATTCCCGCCACTTTTTTGGCCCCTCAAGGACGCCGCCTGCCTCTTCTGCCAGAAGAAAAACCCCCTGTTGAAGGAAATTTTTAAGAGGTACCTTCTCTCCCAACCAGGAGCCTGGACCATCCAGCTCCGTTTTCAGCTTCCAAAGTTCTTCCCTGCGCAATCCTCTGTTGTAATGCTCTTTGAAATATTGCCCCCAGTAAGCCTGGGTACAGTCCCTTTTCATGCAGAGAGCCCGCCGGAGCCCCCAGTCTTCCTGATTCTGAAGAAACCCCCCGCAGAAACAGACAGCTCTCACAGCTTTGCAGACTTCCTCTCTGTGACTGAAAAAAGCTTCCTTCACTTCCCTGATCTCCATCACCATTTACTTACCTCCTCATAGGATCTGTCAAGCGCGCACCGCTGTGCGTCACCTGTCATGTCATCCAACGCCGTTTCTCCCAGAAGTTTTTTCCAAAAGCCCATCCAATGAAAACCGGACTCCATCCCGAAGCACCTGTACCCGATCATGATAAGGGGCAAATTCCGGGACAGATAGAAAGTCATTGGGATGCTCGGTATGCATGGGAATGATGATTTTCGGATTTACCAATTTGAACAGACCGGCAATCGTTTCCACATAGGCATGTCCGCTGGTATGCAGGGACTTATAGGGGCGTCCGCCGATGAACCGAAGCAAATCCCCATCAGCATACTTCTCCTCTAAGTATCCTTGCCACATGGAGTAGATGATCTGTCCGTCCTTGTCAAAGAATTTGTCCCGCAGTGCTTCAAAGGGGCTTATATAATCCTGTGGGCAGGTATTTTTCCGGGCCAGCAGGACAAAGCCATCCTCCTTCAGTTCCTCCTCTGTAATGGATCGGAACCACAGAGGCTTTTCCATGGAATCCCCGATCTTGCGCAGCTTGGCCCATCGGCTGTCCGGCTTTCCCAGCACCCGTACCACGGGATGCTGCTTTGAGGGCTGGTATTCGGGAAAACTGCCCTTTGCGTCCATATCCCTCATAGCAGTAATCATGATCCTGGCCTGATACAAATCGCAGACAAAGTGCATGTTCTCTGGCGTATTGTGATAAAACTCCATGATACTGTCCAGATTGGTAGAAGAAACCAGAACGAAATTATATTTGTGCTTTTGAAAGAGCTTTTTTGCCTCCCTGCCCAGCTCCCGCTCCGACTTAACAAGGACGTCCCCAACCTCCCCGGTGCGGCCAAGCATGGTACCTTCGGTAATTAAAACATCCACCGGCCCAGGCACATACTTTTTCAGCACTCTCTCCAGACGTCCTCTTTGTCCCACAATACCGTGTTCCCGAAAATCTCCGGTAAACAGGATCGTTTTGCCGCACACCTTGATGCAGAACATATAGGAGTCCAGGGCAGAATGATCCACATAAAGGGGGAGAACCTGGATGCCGGGAACAGGCATGAACCACTTCCCGGCCTCATAGGTACGCATCCGTTCCACCAGAGGGAGACCCTTTTCCCTTGTGTCCCGATCTATATAGGAAACATATCCTCAATGATGCCTGACAGCAGCAGAGCAAGTTCATCCTCCTGTTTCTTCTTGAGATATTCACTGGCTCTCAGCAGGCTAAAGCTGCCAATATAAAAGTCCCTATACACCTCTTTCTTAAATTCCTCCGAAGGACATTCTCCTGCAGGTGTCAGATAGATAAGCTTCAGAGGTTTATCCCAAAGCATACACTTAGGATGGTCATGAAGATAGTCCAGAAGCTGACCCGCGGTGTAAAGATACTTCCGTGACCGGGCACCATCCTTTTGCGTCCAGCCTGCCCTTCGGATTAGCTCCCTGGCTGCCTCAGCATATTTCTCAGAAGGCTCATCTATGTCATATTTTTTTCCAAGATGCCGAGTTCTAAATACCAATAAAAAGGCTTTCCACAGTGCCTTGTCACCATCCCACACAGAATTCCCCCATTTATCAAATTTCAAATGCTGGGGAAAACTCTTTTCATAGGTATCCCCAAAGGCTCCTTTCATAACAGACAGCAGCTTATTTCCAAAAACCTGGCCAAAGGTTTTTGGTTGGCCGTTTTTGCTGCAGCAATTCCTCAGATACCTATCGGCCTGTTCCAGATTTATACTGCTGCCAGTTGTTTTCAGTTCCACCAGATAGATGGCTTCCTCATCGCCAAGAACATAATCGATCTTTGTCCCCCTGTTTCCATATCCAGAACCTTGCTCTGACTCTTTGGACTCCAAAACAGACATCTCTTTCGTGATGAAATGAAGTTCTCCCTTAAAAGCAGTCTGGTCCTTTAAAATCTCCGTCACATAAGGCGTCAGCAGCGTATCCAGAATAACCTCCGCCTTAATATTGGGGGTAAAGTAGTCATTAACGATCCATTTCCTGATTTTATTCATTTGCTCTGTCATGTTTACTCCTTCTGATGTACATGATGCCACATTTATAATGCTATTCTCCAGCCGGTTTATGGACAAGCTCTCCTCTTTCCTGCAACATAAAAATGTTTCGAGAAATAATCCCATCACCCCTCTGCAAAAATTCATTCAAATCTTTTGCAGACAACAACGCCCCATCACCAGGTTCCGTTCACAAAATCATCATCTATTTCATCCGGCACATCCACCCACCCCAAAGGAAAACGGTACTCATCGTGATAAAAACAATGTTCCACCGGATTATAAAAAACATTATATCCAATATTCCGCAGCACCTGAAAATCCCTCTGTCTTGTTCGTTCCGACAAACCAGGGAACAGTTCCTTGTAAGAATCCTTTGCGGTAACATACTCCTGGACATCACCGCTTTCCTCATTATCCTTCTTTTCCCACAAGGGAATATCCTCATTTGACAGTCCAGACATTAATGTGCCCAGACGGTTCAGCCTTTTCAAATGAGCCATTTTACAGGGCTTTCCCTTATCATTAAATTCCGGTTTTCCTGTTTTCACATACCCCTTTCCCTTTCTGGAATACTTCACGCTTACCAGCCCCGCATCCTTAAGATCCACCAGATCACGCTGCAAAAGCCGCATATTATAAGGAAATATCTCACAGACAGCCTCAAACTGGACAATAGCATACTGACATACGATCTCATAAAGCCGCAGCTGACGCTCAATCCGCGGCATCCTTTCCTTTCTGCTCATAAAATACCTCCGTTCTTTGCAGCACGGAATTTCCTTCTGGCTTCCGTCGTCATTCTTTTTATCTTCATCCGAAACTGCTGTGCAGTATCCGGCCTCTCCCGACAGATATCCAGTAAAATACAGCTTCCCTCTATATCCCTTGGTATCCTGCTGCGGATCTCTGCGATTCCTTTGTCCCCAGACTCCTTCCATACCCTGCAGGAGTACCTTTCCTCCACAATCTCAAAACCGCTGCCAACAGGGCATATTTTAGCCATGGAGAGCATCAGAACAGATTCATCAAAAACAGGACTGTCAAAAATCTCATCACAGCACTCATACTTATCTTCATAGCTCCAAACCTGAAGCTGCTGTTCTCCCTCCAACTGACGTTCCACACATTCCATCTCCCTTTGGGCCGCCTCCCTGCGTCTTAACCATTCCTCCTTTTCCTCCGGCTTCCCCTTGCTGTTTTCCCCCTTCCGATCATAATAACGAATCCTGCCCTCCAGTTTCTTCTTTTCCTCCTCCAGCTTGACCTTTACACAATCCCCGAATTTCTCAAAAAAACGCTTCTGTGCCTGCTCCCTGCTGCCGGTTTGACTTCTTGTCGCTTCTTTCTTAACTGCCAAACATAAATAATCCATCCATTACCTCCCAAGGCAAATGACTCAGACCCCTAATGGAACATTCCTTCCCATTATCCGTTTCCCAGCGGCCTAAGTTTTACGTTCGATTGTCAATATGCATCTTTCATAGTGGCAGTATATCACATCAAATATAAGAATAACGACAAATATATGACGTGTCAAAAAGCACCCTCAATCATTCCTCCCCACCAATCCGGCTATGAGCATCATTCTCTCCCAGCGCCTCCCGTGTATCGTCCATAGGACTCATCACTTCCATCATTCTCCCCGCATTCCAAAAAAACTCTTAAACATAAAAAATCCTCTCATCCTCCAGCCTCAAACAAGCCAGCTTCGCTTCCGGCCGAATGCTTTTAAATGTATAACCACAGTCCAGATCATAAAAAATACAATCCAGTTCTTCATCATAAGCACGATAAACATTTCCATGATTAAAAGGAAGTTCATACATTGCCGTTGTGGGAGTGTGTCCTGCTATGATCATTCCATGTTCCACACCGCCGTAAATATAAGCATCATCCCTGGCTTTCAGATAAAAGTCCTCCAATGAATCATAAGAACCATCCGTATCCGTTCCCTCCAGACACGTAAGGCTTTCAATAAAACCGCCATGGACAATGATGCACCTTTTCCCATTCATAACAACCTCATAGAAATAGGGCATTTTCCCGATACACCTTGCCCACTCTGACAGCTTCTCAAATGACACCTTCCTTTCTTTAACAAGATTTCCCACAGTCCCATACACATCAAAATAGGGAGAAAGCTGTCTGGCCGTCTGGTACACAGATATGGTATCCTTTCCACTGGAAGTTTCCATTCTCCGCTTTTGAAAAATCATTCCCATCACTTCCACATAACAGCGAAATTCCTCATCATGGTTCCCTCTGACCAGAACGACATTTTCCCCAGGATTTTCTATCCACCTAAGCATCTCATAGCTATCCGGCCCTCTGTCAATATAGTCCCCTGCGAAGATCAGCCTGTCTCCTGAAGAAAATCCGATTTTACCAAGCATACGTTTCATAGCGTCATAATGCCCGTGAATGTCCGTCATAACATAAGTACTCACCTTATATATCCCTCCCGACACGTTCTAGGGAAATCCCCAACAGATAAGACCAACCGAATAACACACACTTATTGTAGCCCATTATCATCTTCATGACAATAATAATGTCTAGAATTATCTGCAATTACCCTGATATCAAGCCCGTCCAGATGAAATACATCCGCAATATCCCGCTGAAAGTTCTCATACCTGATAATATTTATATTCACATACAGAAACGCTCTGCCGCCTGATATCTCAACTCTTCCCCTTGGAAAATAATTCCAACCATATTTCCTTAAATCTTTTCGGTGTTTTACAAAAGACGTCCATGTTTTTTCATGATTATATGCGTTCCCCTTTTTGGAATTAAAATCCGAATGCCCAATCACCTGTCCATTCCTGTCACAGGGAACAGGAAAAGCAATCATTTCATTATCCGAAAAAACGCACTCATCCATTTCATTGAACCCACAGATAAACCAGAAAATACCCTTTGAAACATGTTCACTCATTATCAAGAAGCTCCCCTTGTCCTTACAGAAATATTTTCTGTAAAAGTATCAATCCCTGGAAATGCGACCGCCATCTACTGCCCTTTTCCCGCTGTTTTTCCCGCAAGAAAACGCCGCCCCATCCAAAGCCCTGTAATCCATCCGCCCACTGTCACTTCTTTTCATTATCTTCAGTTTTCCAAATGCAACATTTACCTCCTGCGGGATGGCCGTCATAATCTCGTATCCCGGCTCCTTCCTGTCCTGTTCCTTAAACGCATCAGAAACTCCCACACAAAATCCGTCTCTCCAACAATATTCCTGACTTTCGCTCCCTCCATATGCCTTTGCTCCCTGTTCCATAAACCGGACCAGATACTCCATCAGCATCAGAGCAGCATGGGCATCTTCCTCAAATCCCATAAAACAGGTACAAGAAACAGGTTTCAGCTTATAAAATGTCCTGCACCGAAAATTCTTTGCCAAAACCCATGCCAGCATTAAATGATGCTGCCTTAACGGTGTTCTCCTGAATCTTAACTCTTTTATCACTACCCCCTTTTGTATCCTCTCTTTTCCCCTGTCTCCCTCCACAGAAATATGGTATTTCATCATAAGCTTTCTGGCCGCCTGTGCAGCGGCCACAGCTTCATTCTCATTATCACTGTCTGCTAAAGCCAAAAGATTTTTTATCTTCCGCCGTATTGCTTCCCTGTCCAATATCTTGTCCTTTCTGCGTCTTATTTTAGACAAATCCCCATTCCATCTTAAAACAATCTCGTAATACTATTCCGGATAGCTTCTTCATCAACATAAACAGGAGTATCAGGGTCTACCTCCGGAGGAAGTTCTATCGTCTCATACCATTCCGCCCGCTTTCTGATTTCGCCTATCTGCTTCTTAAACCGCATACTCCCCCATACATAGTCATTATTAGTTATCCTTTTACTTCTATAATCATTATATAACTTTGTAATCTCCATATTTAAGGTGTCAATGCTCTGCTGCTCCTGGGGTGTCAGTGCCCTTGTATGCCTGATCTTTTTTATTCGGGGTTTTCTCTTTTCCTCTTCCTTTTTATATGCATCTTTTATGGCTCTTTCCTGCCGGTCTTTAATTGCTTTTTCTTTCCATGACGCCCAAAACCCTTTTTTCTCACCATCTCCCACCATACCGGAAGATTGGGGTTGTCCTGTCTTTACCCTTTGCCCAATCTTCTGCTGCCTCCTCTGCACCGTCTGAACCATATGCGCCGTTTTTTGCTGCCCGCTGGAAACCATCCCTCTTTTTCCCTCCTGACCCGTTTTCCCTGTCTGCCGAGTCTGGTTTAACACTCTTTCTCTCCACTGACCAAATTTCCAAGCGCAATAAACACATCCGCAAATCAGACAAAACCAAAAAATCCCCTCAAAAAGCATAATCATAAAATCAGCCATTCTCCAAAATCCTCCTGTCGTTTCATGTATCATAAGCATAACACCTAAAATTCTTTTAGTCAATATAATACTTCTATTAGTGTATGTATCATATTCCTACAAAAGCCTGGCAGGCCTCATCCCATCTTCTGTAATACCCATACGATTTTCCCCCTTTATTGTGAAAGTCCCATCGCCGGAGGCGATTTAAAATCAGGGATGCCAAATGCGCCCGCCAGATTTTCATGATTGGTGGCGCGTCCGCTGCCGGGCGCATGCAGGTTTACTCATGAAAAACAATCTCATCAGGCTCTGTCACATAACCAATCATATCAATGCTGCGAAGCCAGCTTTCCAGTCTCCGGTCCAGTTCCCCCGGCTTTATCTCTACCAATTTCAAATTCAAAAAAATCTCCCCCTTTTCATTGATATCCGTTCTCCCCACATACACATTGTCTGACTGGTAAGCTTTAGGAATTGCCTGGGTAATATGACCGTCTCTGCTCTTTTTCAAACAGATTTTCATAAAAGGGGCCATCATCAAGTCCCCTCCGTAATACTCCTTTTCACACATCTCAATCCAGACAAATTCCTCATCCTGCTCCGTAATATAAACCGCAAAATCCCATTCTCCCTTCTTCTTGATTGTAGCCCCGCCAGGCCCCACAGCCTTTAAAATTTTTTCCATTTTCTTTCCATTTTCAATTCTGATTTTTTCCATAAAAATTCCTCCATTCTATAAACAATCCTCACCAAACTCATAAAGAATATCGTTCACCTCTGCCACGGAAATCCCCCTCACAATCCCGAATATTACAATGAAATCCCTCCTGTTCCGCACATCCAGACAAGCCATACGTCCGACCCGCAGCAAATATCCGGTCTCCTCCAAATCCAGCTTCATAGCCAAAGCAATACATAGGACCACATCCCTGCCCGGATTCTTAATCCCCCGAAACACCTGATAAATGTACTCCCCCTTATTGGATTTGTCAGCCACCTGAGATACCCGCATTCTCTTTTTCTGCAGCAATTCTTTCAGATGCACAGAAAGCGGAATATCTAAAAACTCTCCCCCATTGGAAGCAAGATACTCCGCTACACTCTTTCCCTCTACAATCTCATTTACCAATTCCTCTGTACCCTTTTTCATTAACGCCTCCTGTCCCTCAATACCATTTAGACAAACAAACCCTGATTTAGCAAATACTTCTTTTAGTAAATATTATACTTCTTTTAGTTCATTTATCAAATCTTTTTATCCGTGTATACTATCCTTTTAAAGGAGGTTTCCATGAACAATTCTGTCAATTACCTCGAAATCGGGACAAGAATCCGCAGACAACGTGAACAGATTGGTCTGACCCAGGAACAACTGGGGGAGGCTTGTGATTTGTCGACCTCTTTTGTAGGCCATATTGAACGCGGTTCCCGAAAACTATCTGTAGAAAGCCTGTGCCGAATCGCATCCGTACTGGGCATCAGCACCGACTCCCTGCTCTTTGACCGGATGGAACAGGAAACCGTCCTCCCGGCAGAGATAGCCTCTTCCTTAAAAGGAACCGACCCGTCCAAAAAAAGCCAGTTCTGGCGTACTGTGAGAATACTGGCCGGTCATATTGAAGAAATGTAAAGGAAACCTGCATGCGCCCGGCTGCGGACGCACCACCGTCCCATGAAAGTCCGACGGGCGCATTTGGCATCCCTGAATTTATGCCGCCTAATCGGCGGCGGACTTTTAAAGTAATTATCCTCTATTATATACCCGTCATCCCCTTTTTGTACTGTACTGCCGGCACAGTACCTCTACTCGCTTTTTCACCTGAAATCCATCAGCTTCCCAATGATTCTCCTCAATATTTTCCGTCCCTGCCTTTCTAGCCTATATCCCTTTTTCAGCCATTTAAGCCTGGTCAGAGCCTCCTCTGCCGTCTGAAAACGACGTCTCGGATCAAACTCCGTACATTTGCGTACAAAAACTCCCAGTCCCCCTTTGCACAACTCCTCCCCAGGAAGTTTCCCCACAGCCAGCTCATTCAACGTCACCCCCAGAGAATAAATATCCGTGCGGCAATCCGTCTGCCTGTATCCAAACTGTTCTGGGGAAGCGTACCCTTTCGTTCCTTTCCGTGTAGTGTCCCTTTCCTTTTCACTGTGAAAAACTCTGGCAATATGAAAATCAATCAGCTTCACCTTTCCTCTTTCATCCATCATCACATTCTCCGGCTTAATATCCCGGTGAATGATACCGTTTTTATGCAGGGCGGAAAGACCTTTCAATATCTGCTCCCCCACAGTAATCACTTTGCCGCCCAATGTCCTCCCCTGCTCCAAAATCCTGAAAAGGGATTGCCCGTCCACATATTCCTCCACCCCATAAAAGCTCCCCTTAACCGAAAGCACTTCAAGAACCTGGACCACATTGGGATGGTGGATACCCAGCAGCCTTTCATAGACCTCCCGGTTCTCCTGGGAAAGTTCCCTCACGACAAATTTTTTTCCGGTCACGGACTCCTGCACTACCCACAAACCGCCTTTCCCGCCAAGAGCCTGTATTTTCCTGTAACATGTTGGCTTATACTCATTTACTAATTCCATAAATCCCATAAATGGTTTATCCATTGTCTCCTTCTTTACTGTGAAAGTCCCGCCGCCGATTAGGCGGCATAAATTCAGGGATGCCAAATGCGCCCGCCGGACTTTCATGGGACGGTGGTGCGTCCGCTGCCGGGCGCATGGAGGTTTACTGTAAAAGTCCCATCGCCGGAGGCGATTCTAATCAGGTATTCCAAGTGCGCCCGCCGGACTTTCATGGGATGGTGGTGCGCTGCTTGTGGCGCATAATGGTTTATTCTACTCTCAATATGCTCTTTGATATGGAGAGTATAGCACACTCCGAAATAAAAAAACGACATAAGTATGTCATATCAATATTTAGTGAATATTAATATTTCCCTATCTCTGACAATCTCTGATAAATCAAACTCTTTCCCGACAATGCTTCTGTCTTCCCAAATATCAAAAAAGCAGGATAACGAATTTTTATATTCATTATCCTGCTCATAAAGCATAACCCTGAATCTTGCCACACTCAAACCAAGTAATTCGGCAATATCTCTTGTTTTTGCAGTCTCATATTTTTTATGATATAATCTGATTTTTGCATGTTTTTATCCGTTTTATTTACTTGCTTTTATTGCTTGTTTTTTAACAAATCTTACTGCGAAAAGCTCCTTCTACACTAACCAGGCAGCACCATAATTGAATTAGCAACTCTATTTTCATTCGTCACCGGAGTGTATAATATCTTTGTTCTATTCCCCAAAGTAAATACTTCATATTCTCCTCATTGCCAATAGTAAAAATCAACATCAAAATCAAAACCCACATAAGAGTATCCCAATCACTGATACTCAATGCCACAAAAAAGTAACCCAAATAACTGGGAAGAGAGGCATCATTTGCACATTCCACATCCAAAACGCCGCCGCTAATAATATCATCTCCAAGAAACCGTGACAGCCAAATACAAAATCCCGACATTATAATTGGAGCAAATACATAGATAAAGTATGACACATGAGGAAACGACAAATATTTAATCGGGATTTGGATTCCTTCTTTTATCAGGTAAACTGCTGTCAATAAAATAATGGAATTAACCGTCAAAAAGCATCTGTATATAATCTTCACCCTGCCACCTCAATAATACTGTTCAATATATCCATAAGCTTTATCAAACACTTCTTTATCCTTAATTTTATACTTCACCCATACCACGCTTCTTAATGCTTTTTTTACCTCCTGCTTTCCGGCTGTAGTGCTCTGCCATCCGTCAAACCGAACAATCTTTACAATATCATCAATATCCGCAACGATTCTCTCCACAATAATCGGAGTCTTATTATTTTTCACTCCATTAAACAGCTCCGTAAGGGCTGCTTTTCCCAAATCAATCTCATCCTCCGGAACCACCTCCTTTTCAGCCCTGGCCGCCTCTCTGGCAAGTTCCAGCAGAAGTTTCAAAAACTCAATGCTTGTGACAAGTCCCTGCTCATGTTTCTCCCGTAAGTCCTCCAATTTTTCTCCCAGCTTCTTAAATCTCACATCATTGGAATGCCGGCGGATTCTTGCCACCAGATCAATCTCCACTTTCATGGTTGTCTTTCTCAGATCTTTCTGCTTTTCCATAAATTCATCAATCAAATCCGCATCCATGGTAAGAATCTCCATATTCTCATGGATTTCCCCCACCGAAAGATGTTCATGAACCAGTTCCATGGTTTTAGCCCCCAAGGTTGCCCAGATCAAGCCGCCCCGGCCATCGGTGGGCTTTACGGATTCGTACACTCTGGTCAGCCACTGATAATCATATTTATATGGATTCAAAAACGGGTCTGGAGACAAAGCATCCCATGCCCTGTTAAGAACACGGTAATCCGCCCCAAACTCATCCTTTTCCCGGTTGGTAGGCAGACATTCCTGAGCCGCCATCAGCCCTTCCCACCCCTCTATCATCCGGTCCACTCCCATAAAGTAGCTTAAACATTTTCGCATGAGAGCCGGAAGCTGTTTCTTCACCTCCTGGATATTGGAAATCACCTTTTTCATTCCTGATTCATCAAAATCAAGCGCTCTGGCCACATTGTCAAAAATACCAATATAGTCCACAATCAAGCCATATGTCTTCCCCTCATCATAAGTTCTGTTAGTCCGACAAATTGCCTGTAAAAGATTGTGGTCTTTCATGGGCTTGTCCAGATACATGACCTGCAGTATAGGCGCATCAAAACCTGTCAGTAGTTTTGACGTAACTATCACAAGCTTCAGCGGACTTCCCGGTTCCCGAAAAAAATCCAAAAGCTTCCCCTCCGCGTCACGGTCACGCCGATAAGCTTTATACCTGTCTTCCTTGTCATCATTGGTATCCATGACAATGGTTGAGGCCTCTGTCCCTAAAAGCCGGTCCAGTTCCTCTTTATATAACAGACAACATTCACGATCATAGACCACCACCTGCCCTTTATAACCATTGGGCTCTATTTTTTCCTGATAATGTTTGGCAATATGTTCACATACCTTCCGAATCCGTTTTCGGTCATACATAATTGCTTTCATATTGACACGTTTGGAAAGCTCTGCTTTATCTTCTTTGGACAGATTTTCGGTCAGTTCGTCAAATTCCAAATCCAGCTTCTGACGGTCTACATGGAGTTCCACCGGCACCGGCTCGAAATTAAGCTGCAGTGTCGCATGGTCACGGATAGAATCGGCAAAAGAATATTTGCTCATGTACCCGCTTTTGTCTTCCACTGCCCCGAAGGTGTTGAAGGTATTTTTATCCCGCCGATTAATAGGAGTTCCCGTCAAGCCAAAGAAAAACGCATTGGGAAGAGCCAGACGCATCTTTTCTCCCAGATCCCCCTCCTGGGTACGGTGAGCCTCATCTACCATAACAATAATATTATCTCTGGGATTTAAGACCCCATCTACATCTCCGAACCGAAAAATTGTGGTTATACAAATTTTACGGATATCCTGTTTAAAAAATGTATTCAGCTCCTCTTTTGTGGATAGATTAACAAGATTAGGAATATCGGAAGCATTAAACGTGGCTGTTATCTGTGTCTCCAGGTCAATGCGGTCATCTACAATCACCACCGTAGGATTCTTTAACTCCGACAGCATCCTCAGCTTTTGTGCCGCAAATACCATAAGAAGGGACTTTCCGGATCCCTGAAAATGCCAGAGCAGCCCTTTTTTCGGGTACCCCGCTTTTACTCTCTGAACAATCAGGTTTGCTCCCTCATACTGCTGATACCGGCAGATAATTTTATATTTCCGATATTTTTTGTCCGTGGCAAACATGGTAAAAAACTGAAAAATATCCATGATTTTCTCTGGTGTTATCATGTCTGCCACATTGAGCATTACATCGGCCAGGCTTCCCTCGCTCTTATTTTCCGCAGTATGCCAGGGTCCCCAGCTGCCTGCAGGCATGCCTACAGAGCCATACCGGTAACATTTTCCTTCTGTGGCAAAGTTAAAGATATTGGTGACAAACATCCGAGGAATACTTTTTTCGTATGCCCCAATATCATTCGCTCCGTCCAACCAGGTAATGGCGTTTCTCACCGGTGTTTTCAACTCCCCCACTGCTATGGGAAAACCATTGATCAGAAGCACAATGTCCAGCCGTTTGCCATGATCTCTGGAGGGATAAATCCATTGGTTCGTTACTACGTATTCATTTTGGGACAGTTCCTCTCTGGTCATCGTTCCAAAAAAACGAACAGGGATCATTCGACGGTCCTTTCCAAAAGGAAATGAGTTCTTTTCAAATACCAGCTTTTTAAACTGTTCATTTTGAGTTACCAGATTGTGAGGCTGAACTGACAAGATCAGAGACCTTAACTTGTAAATCACATCATCTGCCCTGGATGGTTCCTCTGCAATCTCCGGGTTTAAACGAATCAATGCCTCTTTCACCATGGACTCTACCATAACATCGTCATGCCTGCGGGGAAGCTTGTCAGCCTCTATGTATTTCCAACCATTTTTTCTTAAGGTTGTAATAAGCATCTGCTCGATTGTGTTGTCTTCGTTAAACATAGATATCACCTTTCTTTTGATAGGATTATCAGGTAAGGTTGTCGGAGACTATCCGTTTGTAGGTGGCTTCTAAATCGGTGACGGCTTGTTTTAGTTCTTGTTTGGATTTGTCGGTTTGGTGTACAAATGTGGCGAATTGGTTTTGTAAAGGTAATGGTGGAACAATTATTTTCAAATCTCCATATTCTTGAGCATTAATATTAGGTTGTGCTACAACACGCTGTGCAAAAATTACAAAATTATTATAAAAATCAGATTTAGTAAAATAAAATATATACTCTGGCAATACCTTCGATGTATCTGGAATCATCTTAATCAAAAAACCTGCATATATGCACCGACCATACTTTTCTTGATAAAGAAAAGTCTTTCCAACCGTCGCACCTGTTCTAGTAAATAGAATATCACCCTCAGATAATATATATTTCTCATCTGTCTTAGCAGCCGACTTTATATCATCATTTAAACTACCTGTCTCTGTGATATCCGTAATTCTAACATATCGGGTCTTTCCATCATATGCAACCGCTGGTGCTGTCGAACCATATGACAAACTACCAATAGCTATTTCTTTTAAAGTTGATATCTCAAATCCATATATATTAGAATCTGGAGTTCCAAACATCTCCACAAACCGAGCCTTCACCAACTCATCCGTTTTCGCAAGCAACCTCTTATAAGCCTCAAGCGTATCATTAACTGCCCACAGCGCCTCCGCCAATCGTTTCTGTTCATCCAATC
Organism: bacterium D16-56; assembly: GCA_003611875.1. Classification (GTDB taxonomy): domain Bacteria; phylum Bacillota; class Clostridia; order Lachnospirales; family Lachnospiraceae; genus Brotaphodocola. Next base: position 127,903 of record RAYY01000008.1, read on the forward strand.
CCGGCAGTTCAAACTCGTAATTCTTCAAATGCTCCCATTTCACACGAGGAGATAATGACCCTGCTGATCCTCCAACTGCAAAATCAAAAAATACCTCATTCTGAATAACAAACGGCAGCAGTTCCGGCAATATCTTTTGGGAAATCGCCTCAATTACTGTAATATCCCCAGAACAAATCCCATCAAAAGGCGCCACTGCCGCCTTTTTCAGATATGCCCTGCGGCGGCCAAAAAGCACATCCCCCTTACGGAACATTTTAGTAAATGTATTTTCCGCTCCCTCGCTCCACTCTGTCAGATTAATCTCCTGTGGTATCAGATGTTCCAGACCCACAACCGGATATCTATCCCTATCAGTCTTACATTGTTCCTTTCGCTCCCTGGCCACATCTCCTAACAGCACCCTGGCCATCTATCCCACTCCTTTTCTCCAAATAATTTCTCATTCAACTGTCTGACCATCCGTTCCCATTTCTCCATCCCCTGATTTTTCCAGCATCTCGTTCAACTGTGTATAATATTTCCTCATCCTTTCCGCACTCTTTCTCCAACACTCATACTGCTCCTGCACAGAAAGAAATTCCGCATTCATCACTTTTTTCCTCTCCTGAACATACAACGGAATACTCAGGGAAAAATGCCTCTCCTCCATATCCTTTATTGTGACAACTTTTGCAAATCCATCCTCGCTTTCATACTGTTCATAAACTCCTGCAATCCTTCGGATATGTTTCTCTTCCAGAAAGCTCTGAGCATTTTTCCGTTCCACCTCATTCACCGCATTAATAAACAAAACTTTGCCTCTGCGCTCCGCCCTCTTATTCATTCGGCAGACAATAATGCATGCCTCCATGGGGGAATTATAAAAAAGATTTGGCCCAAGCCCAATGATACAGTCAAGGCAATCCATTTTCACCAGCTTTTCCCGCATCTTTTGCTCCTCATTTCGAAACAGCACCCCATGAGGAAACAAAATAGCACATCTTCCGGTTTTCTCATCCAAACTCTTTAAAATATGTTGAAAAAAGGCATAATCCGCCCGCCCCTGAGGCGGCGTCCCCAAAAAATTACGGCCATACTTGTCACTCTCAAAAGAGGCCCGGTCCCATTGATTAATGGAATATGGAGGATTCGCAAGAACCAGGTCAAAGGTTTTCAGCTTTCCATGCTCCACAAATGCCGGCGCTTTCAGTGTATCTCCATTTACAATTTGGAAATCTTTTATGCCATGAAGAAACAGATTCATCCGCCCGATTGCGGAAGTCAGCGCATTGATCTCCTGACCATAAACCGCCACGTTTCTCCACTCCTTTTTCTTTCCCTTCAAATATGCAATGGCAGAAATCAGCATTCCCCCGCTGCCGCAGGTAGGGTCGTAGATAGACTCTCCCGATTCTGGTTTCAACATCTCCGTCATCAGATGTACCACCGTTCGGTTGGTATAAAACTCCTGGGCCGTATGGCCGCTGTCATCCGCAAACTTTTTAATCAAATACTCATAGCCCTGCCCCAGCTCATCTTCCGGGCAGTTCCCAATAGACAAGGTTTTTGTGCTGAAATGTTCCAGCAGATCTTTCAGAAGACGATCCGGAAGCCTTTCTTTATTGGTCCATGTGCCATCTCCGAAAATCCCCTGCAACTTATCCGAATTAGCTCTCTCGATCTTCCGGAAAGCCTCCACAATCGCCACTCCCACATTTTCAGACACATTGCGCACATCCTCCCAATGAGCCCCTTTCGGCACAAGAAATCGATGGTTTTCCTCCCACTCCAAGGCTTCCGCATCTCCATCGTATTCCTTCAAAATCTGTCTGCACTCCTCATCATATACATCACTGATCCGTTTAAAAAACAACAGAGGAAAGATATACTGTTTATAGGCTCCCGCATCAATGCTGGTCCTCAATAAAACCGCCGAATTCCAAAGATAGGACTGCAGCTGCTCAATGGTTATCCTGTCGCTCACTGACATATCCTCCTGCTATCAATAATTTTCTCATACGTTCTTCTGCCCTATAAACTTCCTCCAGGGCTTCAAAATACTGCCTTCTTACTTCCGATGGAACCACCTTCTCCTGTTCTTTTCTCTCAATATACTGGTTGACCGCAAGACTGTAATCCCGCCTCCGTACCTCCTCCAAAGTAACAATTTTTGCCCGTTCCACTACATTTTCATAAGATTCATAAAGCCTGAACACTTCCTGCACATTGTCCTCTGTCATAATATTCTGAGCCCTTTGGGGAGTATAGATCCCGGAAGCGTCTATCATGCAGATTCGCCCGATATGTTTCTTTGGCTTTTTATTATTCAACAGCAAAATACAAGCCGAAACGCCTGTACTGTAAAAGACTCCGCCAACCAGCGCAATCACACATTCCAGCTTATCCGAATCCACCAGTTTCTTCCGCATCTCCCCTTCTTTTCCTCCTCGAAAGAGAACTCCCTGAGGAAGAACCACGCCGCAGCGTCCTTTATCCTCGTCCATGGATTTGACCATATGCTGCAGCCATGCAAAATCCCCATTGGAATCCGTAGGAGACCCCCACAGATTTCTTCCGTATAAATCACAGGCAAACTGATCCGCTCCCCAGCTTTTCAGAGAAAACGGCGGATTGGCAACAACACAGTCAAAGGTTTTCAATTTTTCGTTCTCAAGAAAACGGGGTGAGCGAAGGGTATCTCCCTGCACCACTTCAAAATCCTTGGCCCCATGAAGGAACAGATTCATTCTGGCAATGGCGGAAGTAGCAAGATTCTTCTCCTGTCCGTAGATACGTCCGTAAGTCAGTTTATCCCCCTTCATATAGCGAATTGCCTCAATCAGCATTCCTCCGGTCCCAGCCGCCGGATCATATACCGACTCTCCGGGCTTAGGAGCCAAAAGCATAACCAGCAGTTTTACAATAGATCTGGGGGTGTAAAATTCACCAGCGTTCTTCTTTGACAAATCCGCAAATTTCTTGATGAGAAATTCATAGCTGTCTCCCATCACGTCAGCCGTGTAGTTGCGGTTTCCCACCTTAATCTTTGACATATGTTCTACCAGATCTTTCAGACGTTCATCTGACAATTTTGTCTTATCCGTCCAATTTGCGTCATCAAAACTTCTGAATACACCGTCTAATGTATCCGGATTCGCCCTCTCGATTCCATACATCCCATTAACAATGGCTGTTCCTACATTCTCACTTGCCTCACGGACATCGCTCCAATGACATCCCTCAGGAATCATAAATGTATGATTTTCCGGAAACGCAGCAAATTCCTCATCTCCCCCGGACTCCTCCAGCGCCTCCAAAGTCTCCTCATCATATACGTCTGACAGCCGCTTGAAGAAAAGAATGGGAATCACATAGCTCTTAAATTCATCCTGATTAATAGGCCCTCTCAGAATATTGCAGGCCTCGAACAGATGAGAAAATAATTTCTGACTTGTCGTTTCATCATGCTCCGTTTTGGCATCTTTCAAATCATCTTCCGCCGCTTCCACAGCCGCCTGAATCATCTCTGACCGTTCTCCTTTCCTGACCTTTCTTCCCTTTTTCCGTTCTACCCCAACATTTTTATCCCCTACATGTATTTCCGTCTTTGGTGGAAAACGATTTTCAAAATCGATCAATATCTTCAGAAGCTCTTTATCCAGGAATGTAAGGGCATGCCTTCTGATTTCTGTGGGAATCCCATAATAAGCCTCTGCGATTCCTCCTGTAATTGCCGCTATGGTATCGCCGTCTCCCCCAATAGAAATGGCATTGCGAATGGCATCTTCAAAATTTTCTGACTCAAAAAACGCCGCCATGGCCTGAGGCACACTGTCCTGACATGCGGCATGAAACTCATACACACTGCGAATTTCATCCAAAGTAAAATCCAAAGAATAATAATGTTTCTGAATCATATCCCGGATTTCCAAAATATTACTGCCGGTCCGAGCCAAATAGACAGCCACAGCCGTAGCCTCTGCTCCTTTTAACCCCTCTGGATGATTGTGGGTTATCTCTGTCACTTTCTTAGAAAGAATCTTCACTTCTTCCATGTCCTTTGCCGCAAATCCTGCCGCGCTCACCCGCATAGCCGCACCATTTCCATAACTATTATAGGGCTTTGGATCATCCGAATACAGCCAGTGATAAAAGCTGCTCCCATAACCGCAATTTGGATAAATCCGGCCAATCCTCCGCATACACTCTACCGTTCTGTCTGAAAGATCATGATAATTTGATCCACATTCCATAATTGCCTGGGCAACCGCCAGCGACATAACACTGTCATCTGTAAAAAAACATTGATAAGTCAGAAATTCAAAATCCTTTCTCTTATAATTATTTCGTTCAAAGCGGGAACCTACAAGATCCCCAATGATTGCTCCCAGCATTTTGCACCTCATCATCATTTGTTATCAGCCCCAAACCGCTGATCCGCACCAATACATTTCCCATTATATCCTTCTCTGTAATTTGTTTACCGTATTCTTCCATCTGGTTTTGGCCGCTTCCACTGCTTTCTGGTAAATATCCAGTTCTCTTTCATATTCCTCAGCCAGTTCTTCCTGTTCCGCTAAGGGGAGCAATGGAATCTCCATAGACTTTAAATCTTTATAGCTGATATTGATTACCATTGCCCCCTGCTGCTTTGCATTTAATATTTTATTGCCCAAAGGACTGTCCAAAAATATTTTTAGATAAGTACCCCGCAGCAATTCCTTTTTCGGTCTTATTACAATAACATTGGACGAAGCAATACATGGATACTTTTGTTCTTTAAACATGGCAACACGCAGCACAGTTCCTCTGGCTGGTATCAATAAGTCTCCATCCTTTAACATATAATTCCAAATCTTGCGTTCTTCCTCTTCTATATATTCCAGCTTCTCATAGTCCACCTCATACTCCCCAAGATTTGAAATATTCACCACTCCGACACCGCCATTTGGCGCTTTTTTATTGATCGTCTTCCCCCGAAACACTTCTGCCACGACCCCCAGTTCCACCTTCTTCACCTCTGAAGCTTCATAACGTTGCCATTCTTCATCCTGCATAGCAAATATTCTGTCTATATCCCAGTCTTCCATTTCTGCCAGCTCATCATTAAAAACAAATGTTTCATCTTCCACAACCAGAGTCTTAACACTCCTCTTTTTTAATTCATCGGGATCTGCCCCATACTTTTTGACGACCACTTCTTCTGTCCTTCCTGTGGAAAAGGCAAACAGAATCGTCTTGATTCCGCTGTTTGGAAAAATGCCCGCCGGCAGCTGTCCCATTTCTAAAAGCTGGTACATGAACTGCATAAAGCTCCTAAGCTCCCGCACGCTTCCGGCTGCAAAATTAAATCTTGCTGGCAGCACAATCACAAGCCTGCCTCCGCTGTTTAAATGAAGCGCAAGATTTTCAACCGCAATCAGCTCATACTCCCTGCAGATAAATGGATTATCCTCCCTTGCCCTCTCTCTGATTCCAAAAACAGGAACGGCAAATATAATATCAAATTTCCTTGCTACAAACTCATAATCATAGATCCCTGCCCGTATTACCTCCACATAATCATATGGGGCAAACAGCTCCTTTACAATATTATAAATAAGAGTGTTTGTTGTGGTAATTACAAATGAATACCCCCTATATCCATCAACAATCTCCGACAAGATCCATATGAATTTCTCTACTTCCGGAATCAATATTGTTTGTCGTGATTCTGTATTTTTAATAAGAAATCTCTCAAACTCATGAAAAAGAGCTTTTGGAATTTGGACATTTGTTTTTGAACTTAAACTATGCAAAATATCTTCCCACGTAATGCACGTGTCAAAGGCCATATACATATCCAGAAATATTTTTTTATCTACAAATGGATTTTCAATCTCCCATGTACGTACTAATCTTTCCGCAGATAAATAGAGTTCTTCTTCATCTATCTCAATTCTTTTATCTTGTTTATTCTCTTTTAGCTTTTTTACGACGGCAAGCGCCGCCGCTATATTTTCACTGGTCACTTCCGGTTTTTCTGTTTGATACAGAGTGATTAATCTGTTTATATACTTCATATTCCGTACTTCTTCCCTTTAACAAATTTTACAGTTTGTGTAAAACCTCTAATCCAACTATAAATTACCATTTTTTGTTTGTTATGTCAATATGATATTTTATTATTTATTTTTGGTATTTAAATATCAAATTTTACAAAATAATTTCAGGGTCATAACAAATAAAAAGCAGAATAATGAACCGCTGTAGCCATTCATCACCCTGCTTATAAAACTTATTTAAAAATCATTTTCTATTTTCTTAATTCCTTAATTCCTTAATTCCTTATTTCATCTCATCAAATAACCCCCATCACTCCTCCAATCCAATAAATCACACCAAGCATCCAGCTTGCCAAAATCCCATAAGTATCACCGGCCCAACAATGGGAAAGATCTTACACCCAATCCCGAACACCTGTCCCTTCAAGTGTGTCAATATAGGACAAAAAATTTTATAGAAAGGCTATGATATTATAATTTCATTTTACTCTAACACTTCCATCTGATACTTCTCTGCTATCTTCTTTACTTTATCTGCCGGCTCTTTTGTCTTTGCCGCAGTCTGTTGAATACTTTTCGTCTCCAGTAATGTCCGATATATCAATATTCCCTTTTCAATTCCCTTTTCAATTCCCTTTTCAATTCCCTTTTCAATTCCCCTCTCCATACCTCTATCTTCAATCACCTGACTATACGAACACATATTCCTGACCTCCTCTCCAATTTCTTCTGATATATTTAATTGATACTCTTCCTCCAGCTTTTTCAGCCGTTCTTCTGGTATCATACTTCCTAAAAATAAAGTCTGAAGCATTCCCAAAGTTTTTTCTTCTGTCGGACCCTCCCCAAGCCTCAAAATAACCAGGCTCATCATATCATAATCCTTATAGGCCACATCAGAAATACCACAAACATCTTCTTTTTTGAAAGAATACCGGGTAATACTCTGCTGCTCTCCCTTTGGAATATCATTTCCCATGCAAAGCCAGATACTGTAGCACTTCTGCAAGATGCCATAATCTGTATCCTCTGATACCTTCTGTATCTGAGAAGAAATCAGACGGGAAAGATAATAAATACCTCTCTTTTCCAAAGGATAACCCGGTCGGTAACGGTTCTGGGCTTCCATATCCACATACAAGCAAATTTGTGCAGACGATTTCTGGGAACCTGGCAATAATACCTTGAATTTTACATCAAAAAAGATTGTCGCTTCTCCTGATATACCGTCTTCCTGCTGCATCCCTTCTATATATTCCCGTTTCCCTGTCAGTCCCGGCGCCACTGGAACCGTTCCAAAAATTTCATCGGGCTCAATATATTGCTTTGCAATTTCCTCCAGGCTGCACTCCGCATACTCAGGAACCACACCTTTTAAAATGTACGCAAGAATTTCTTTGGAAGCCAGTATCTTTTTACACGCTTTATCATTGTTAATTTTATCTTCTGCTGCCTTAACCGCCTGCGTAGTATAAGTATCCTGGCGCATTTCATCCCTCCTCGTCATTTGAACCTGCAATTACACTCCAAATTCTTCTATTATCTGACAATGACAGCACATCCATCTGGATTCATCTCCAGGCCTCAGATAATCTGCCGTCCATCTAAAATATACCAATGACCCTTCGCAGAATACTTCTGTATCATCAGTATAACATTTTTTAATTTCCCACGCAATATCCCTGTCAATTTCACAGCTTTGACGTTTAAACTTTTGAAAGACTTTTTTCCCATTATTCTGTCTCAAAGTCGATCATCATGATTTCAGCACGTTCCAATGGCCATCCATTAAAAGCCAAAATATTTCTGTCTCAAAGCAAGATTTGCCATAACACTAAGATACCTTTTCACCTTCAAACGTCCTGTGTTATGGGTCACATTGCGGCTTACGAGATCCCAGTTTCCTCTTGCCTTTTCTATAATCTTTCCTTCTTCCTTGTTTTCATCCGAAATCCTTTTTAACAACTCCACCGCTGCCCTGTATTCAATCCTGCTTCCATTCTGCAGAAACTCGTAGAACATACTCTGAAACGGATAGATACGTTTATAATGCTGATCGATCTTAACGAGAAGTGACAGAAACTCCCTCAGAAACTTATCTAAAGTCCCAATGTTCTCTTTCAATCCGACACAGATCTGCTTATGGCAAACCGCCAGCTCATTCAGCCACCTGTCCATTTCTTCTGAAAGAATCACCTCATTGGTTCCGTCCCACCAATACAGTCTGTCATCATCAGATATATAATAATTCGGCTTTCCCTTTAACTCCTCCGGAGTATTATAAAAGGTAAAATACCCTTCCTGACGGAGAAATTCACTGGTTCTTACAGGGGGAACCGGAGCCTCAATAAGTCTTTTCCGCTCCTCTCCCAGCCCCTTGAATTCATACGTTTTTATAATCTCATCACGATAAACGTTCTTATAAATCCCTTTCCACAGTTCCCAAAAATCCTGCTTTTTGAGTTCCGCTGTTAAATAGACAATCACCCTGGCCGGTAGAATCAATGAAAAATTCCCGATAGCTCCCAATTCCGTGCCCCTTGTCTTTTCGCGCTCATCCCTGCTTTCCTGAAGCAGTTTCCAGATCCGGTCAATCCCCTCCTCACCTGGATTCGATTTCAAAAACGCTTCCAGCGCTTTTTTACACCCATAGACATCCGACGGATAGGTATCGGCTTCTATATCTTCCTCTGCCAGCGTCTCTGTGCCATGGGTGATGTACATCCCATCGCTGAACTCCACTCCTCCGGCCTGGTATCTCATGCCATAGGGTATAAATTCCATGGGCCCTCCCCCTGCCGGATTTTCATAGCTTCCGACTCGTTCCAGGGCATAGGCCTCCAGATTGTCCCAGATCCGAAATCTCTTTTTCATAGAAAAACCAGTACCCAAAAGATGATTGATCCAGCCCACATAGTGGCTGTCATTGATAATGTCATTGTTAATTATCGCAAATCCCGGATTCTCATCATACATCTCATACAAAAAATAGACAGCCGTGACAACATCACAAAACTCCTGCCCGCCTATTTTTTCCGAGCGAAAATAGCATTCATTCCCGTCAAACATCGCCGTCTCCCAGCTGTCATCTTCGAAATAGTTGAAATGAAAATAAACTTTTCCGCCCGGATATAGTTCCACTGGTTTCAGCAGTCCCATATCATGTCCGTACATACTGATCTGCCCAAACCCCATCATTCCTCCATAGTTCAGCAATTTCGCTGCCCCAGCAGCAAACTCCCCGTTTTTCTCCTTCGGAATATACATATTTCCCATATAGCCGCCAAAAGTACCCATACTGCCCCTCCTCTAAAAACCCAAGATTTCGTATCTGTGTTTATGGTTTATAAGCAATGACTGTAATCCGCTCATGGCTGTGAAATCAAACCTATTACGATTCCCTCGGATAACCCACTGGTTCGCCTGTTTCTTTGTCAATTCAGGAAAATACGCCGTATCCTCGTCCATAAATTCTCTGTACAGCAGCAGAGCCTTCTTGTAATCATCCTCATCTTTATGCTCAATAAATTCTGTGATAAATGCCTTATCCACCAGACGACATCCCCAGACTCTGTCCAGGTCAACAACAATTTGAGTCAAGAAACCCTCTGTATCAAACGCTTCCTCCAGATGAATCCTCCCAAAACGCTCCCGCCACTTAGACAGACACTCTTTCATGCCTTCCGAAAAATCCAGTTCTTCGTCCTCCCAGAACTCTATAAACTCATCTTCATTCTCTCTCTGTATCGCTTTATAAAACCACAGAATCCATTTATCTTTTCCATCATGATAATCTTCCGGGTCTCTCTGTTCTGTAAGGATTTCGGAATATCCTTTTATCCCCAGACCTCTCCACACTTCCCAGAAATCCCGATTGACAGCCACAGCATAAGCATGAACGATTATGGATGGCAGTACATAAAGAGACACTTCCGCAATCACTCCATATGGGGAATCTTCTGTCAATCTTTTCCTTTCTGACAAGTCCATGTCCAGCAGTCTGCTCAAAAAGAGTTCTAAGTCATCTCCCCTTCTCTCTTTCACCAGCCGCAATATAACCTGATACACATAGTACTCCAGTTTTCCTCTCGGCGCCTCCTTTATCTCACTTCTTTCCCTGATAAAAGGTTTTCTCGGAGCTGTAATCTCCCTGGAATCAACCCCAATGGCAGCCAAAAACTGTGCTATGTCAAGAGGACATAAATCATACGGCCAAGCCTTCCAAATCATCTTCGCTGTGACACTCTCATACCCTTGTGTATTCTTCAGAAAAAGGAGCATGTCCCATATCTTGGCCCGATGGGAAAGCTCCGGTTCGATCCCCAGCATCTTTCTTATCAATGCGATATACCCGTCTACGGAACAGGGTTTATCCTCATGCATAAAATAGCACGGATTTTCTGAATAGGACTCCTGCATCACCATGATCATATTCATCACCAGGCCGAACTCCTGATATCCTCTGTCCGGCGTCAGAAGTTGGCATGTATTAATATTATACATCCCGGTTTCCCTTTTTCTTTTCTCAAATATAGAATAATCAAAACTGACGATTCCCTGTGAATCCGGTACCGGCCGGCTGATAACCGTCACGGTCCTTCCGCCAAGTCTCATCTCCTCTGTCTTTCTGATTCCGCCCTTGTCTAAAATCCGCAGAATGTACCTATTGAATTCCTCCCGCTTTTCTTCCGGAATCATCACATTTCCTGCTATTTTATAAAGATTATCACCCATAAAATTTCCCTCAATTCTTATTAGCCGCTTCTTTCATTAAGGAATCATATACCGTTTCCGCTGAACTGCAGTCTATGTCATTCCCACAGGTGTCCGTAACCATTCCCGCTTTGTATGATCTTCCATAGTCAAGTTCATAAATAAAATATTCCATGTTCCCCGCCTGGTCATTCATGATAAATTCAAGCAGCTCTATCACCGAACGCTCATGGCAGATCATCATTCCTGATCCATTCAGAAAATCTGTATCAATCACATCTCTTTTCCCATGAATCAGCTTATCAATATTATCTTTCAGATCATGAATTTCCTGAAGTCTGGCTATGATTTCCACAAACTTTTTCTTAGGAAATACTGTTGCGGTTCTCTTTTTAATCCGTACCAACTGACATAAGTTCTGAAATCGAAACACCCCCATATGAGCATCCGGAATCTCTGCAGTCCCGTCTTCTGTCAACGCCCTGATCATCCTGCCGGAACCATTTATAACATACAGATAATCCGTCCAGTTGTTCCTGTAATCCACACAATCGCCTTCCAGCGTAAATGATGAAATAAGCTCATCCGCGGAATCCGCGTATCCAAAATATCTCCTGCCAAATCCTATGGAAAATCTTTCATAGTCGCCATAAGATTGAATCCCTCCGTCTTCATATTTTTCAATAATCGTTCCTCCGTGTCCTTCCTGATACATATCGCCATTAAACTCAAGAGTCTGATAATGGCGGCCTGTCTCATCTATAAATATAATCTTCCCTCTTGTCATAGGTATTAAAAATCCTCCTTAAAGTGATTTCGCATAAAATCATTTTAAAGGAGGATTCATTGTTTGTCATTGAAGCTGTAGTATAAAACCGTATTTCTGTCATCCTGCCGCCTTAAGTTCCTGGCATCTCTTATAGTACATAAAGAAACGCTGATATGCAGGATGGCAGCAAAAACAGAATTCTTTTTCTCTGTTTCCCCATACCAGAACATCCATCGGAACATCAAACAACTCACTCAATGCGTACAAATTATCTACTGTTGGAAGACTTCTTCCGGCAAACCAATGGTAAATGCTCTGCACAGCCGCCAGCCCCAGGTACTCCTGAACGTCCTTAACAGTCATTCCTTTCATTCGCATGATATGTTTGATATTCTGACCTGTTTTGTATATATCAATTTTGGGAACTATCCTTTTCATTTGATCACCTCCTGTTGGTACAGTTTCTAGCAGTGGACAGCCTCAGCTAATTAGCAGATAATAATCCAAATTTAAAATCGTCTCGCTTTCACCAACTGTATCATACGCTCTTTTTAACAAGTAATTCTTTACTCAAGCTTCGCACATAGATTTATCCTATGCACCTTAAAAATTCAGTACCTGGCAGTTATTCAGTTGTCTTAATTCCGCTACTATGCTGCTTGAAGCTGTGTCCTCAGATACTTTAAGCCTTCTTGCAATCTAACTTTCGTATTTCCATTATAAGTTAAATATAATTGATACATAAGTAAAGATTTTCAAATCCAGATATAATCATGGTTGGCATATCCCGCCAAAAGAGTTATGATTATATCGCCACTTATGTAGGAGGTTATATACCATGAGACAAGAAGCCATCTATGCAAGACAGTCCGTAGACAAAAAAGACAGTGTTTCCATTGAGGCCCAGATTGAGCAGTGCAGGGCCCTTGCCAAAACCCAGGAGCCGCTGGTATTCCAGGACAAGGGATTTTCCGGCAAGAACACGGAGAGGCCGGATCTGAAACGGCTGTTTGAGGCAATCCGGGCCGGGCGGATCTCCACCGTGTACGTTTACAAGCTGGACCGGATCAGCCGTAACATTGTGGACTTCAACCAGCTTTACCAGACCATGGAGGCATACGGCACCGAGTTTGTCTCTGTCAATGAGAAGTTTGACACCTCAAGCGTCATGGGAAGGGCCATGATGCAGATTATCGCCGTGTTCGCTCAAATGGAACGGGAAACCATCCAGCAAAGAGTCAAAGACAACTACTACTACCGGATTACAGACGGCAGGTGGGCCGGAGGGCCGGCGCCTTACGGATATAAAAACGCGAGGACGGAGAACAACGTTCCCACCCTGAAGCCGGTCCCGGAGGAACTGAATCTTGTAAGGGCTGCTTTCTCCTTGTATGACGGAACCGCCCACCTCTCCCTTGCCTCCCTCTGTACCTGGCTGTATAACCAGGGCTACCGGACACGCAAGGGAGGAAAGTTTGTATCCTGCACCCTCTCCCGGATCATGCAGAACCCGGTCTATGTCCAGGCTGACCAGAAATTATATAAATACTTCCAGACAAAAAAGATTAAGTTCCTTAATGAGCAGGAGGAATGGGATGGTTCCACTTCCTGCTGTATCGTGGCAAAGAAGAAAGGAAATTCCTCCCTGAGCAAATATGAGGACATGAAAGAACAGTCGGTTTACCTCACCAACATTCCCGGCATTGTCCCAAGCCACTTATACATATCCGTCCAGAGCCGCCTAAAAAAGAACGAGCAGTTCAAACGCGCCAATTCTCCCTCCGCCCTGGAAGAATTAGCCGGAAAACTGAAATGCGCCAGTTGCGGCCATACAATCAAATCCTACAGCCAGAGCACCAACATGAGGCCATACTTAAGCTGCCCGGGAAGGGCCACCCACAAAATATGCGGTGAAAGCTACCGGAAAGTGAATTTTGAAACCCTCCAGGAGCAGATAGGCAGGGAGATTCAGGGATACCTGGATTCCATTGAGGGCAGGGAACGGCAGAAGCAGGAAGAAAACCGGAAGCTGGAAACCCGGAAGGAGGAATTAAAAAAAGAACTGGACAACCTGATCGCCCTGGCGGCAAAAGGAGGGCTTACCGCCGAGGTACTCCAGGCAGCCATTGAGGAAAGGCAGACAGAAATCAACGGGATTGAGTTAAAGGTACAGATGAACACGTCTGCGGTGGACTTCCTCAAAGTGAACCTGGAAAACAATTCCGAACTGAATTTTTACCACGGGCCGCAGGAGCATATTGAGTATGGGCTGCTCCTTATGGAACAGAAAAAGGAACTTGTAAAACTTCTGATTGAGAAAATCACCCTCCATTCAGACGGAGCCTATGAAATTGAATGGAGCCTTTAAAATCCTGATAAAACACGACAAAAGCCGGGAGTGCATCCCGGCTTTTCATATCTCCTGATTTATGTATCTTTATCCCTCAAAGGCCGCCAGAGCCTTAATCGCATTTATAAAGGAATATCCCTCATAACGCACCAGATAGCCAATCCCGTCATCTGTTTCGTCCGTGGAGTGGCGGGTGTATTTATAAATGGATCTTCCGTCCCGTTCCTCCTTCCGGTAAAAGGTAAGGCTGTCATGCTCCACGCTCCGCCAGCAGACAAAGCCGGGCTTGTCCGGGTGATCCGAAAACCTCACGCTCCTTGGATGCCTTGCCTTTAAGTAGCTGACTAAATCGGCCTCTTTCGCTTTTCTCTTTAAATCTTCTCCTATCCTCTCATAACTCATATGGTTCCTGTCCCTTTCTTACGTTTTATAGTCTGTAAACAGTATGTAAGTTTTGGGCTTTTTGGCGAATGAGAAATTATAAAGAAAATATAAACTTTTTCAATCGGCAGTTTATAAAAAATTTATAGATTAAGGAGAAAATTTCCGTCCCAACCGGATCAGGTCTTACATACTGACTGTAGAGGAAAAACCTTTCCTGGAAGGTGTGCCGCATTTTGGAGAGTTTTGGCGGCAGCAGACAACTGAATACCTATGGCCGGTCGCTGACGGACGGAGCCATGAAAAGGGAGACAGTCAGGCGTGCCCATGCCGCCACATGGGAGTGTTGTATGACAGAGGGCAGCCCGGTCATACGGCTATCTGGGTAACGTGACAGTATAAACAGTAATTCGTGGGTGAGCACCATTAAAGAAAGCAGCTCCCGGCCAGTCGGCCAGTGCAGGTCAGGAGACCAGGCATAGAAGGTCCCTGCACGATACCGGCCCGTGTCATGTGGCAAAGGTTTTACAGCCATTGTCTAGGTACATCTATGCCCTTGTACCGACATACAGAAATGTAGCCGCGGGTTAAAAACCGGAGACGGGACCCGCGGGATTAAAAGTAAAAGGTAAGGTCCGGTTCTGGGCCGCGTATCGGCTGCGTGCGTGGCAGGACATGATTGCGGGAGCAGTAATGCTCATGCGGCAGGACAGAACAACGCCGCTTGTAACAGCCGCTTTTATGGACTTATGCTTCTGCTGGCTAAGGACATTTGCACCCAAAGCACAGCACCTCTTTATCTCATGAAATCCTTATGAACTCTTTTATTCTGATTACTTCTGAATCACCTTATGAATGGATTACCTTATGCGGCGGAATCCCTTATGATTGAATGAATCCCTTATGAATGGATTACCTTGTGAAATCCCAATGATTCTATCCCTTATGGAACAATCCTTGTGAACCGAAATCCCAATGATTAAAAACCTTGTGATAAATCCCTTTATGAATGGAAACCTAATGAATGCTCTCTTATGAAGCACTTCCCTATGAAACGAAAACCCAATGGATAAAAACCTTATAAGAAAGCCCTATGAAATGGAATCCCTAAGAATCCTCATACAGAAAACCGTTACACCGTTTCGCCTGGTTTTGTCATAAAGATCACTACGTGATTCCCAGTGAATCAAGGTAAATGAAAATCACACCCACAGCTTTCCATGAATCAGAAATGCAGCACACAATCCCGTTTTTTCCTTACTATGATTCAAAAGGCTCCGCAGCACCAGGAAATCAAAAGGCTCTTAAACGTTCCATAAAGCCATAGGGAATCCTTACCATAAGGACATGAGGAAAACTGTTTCATAGGGATCACAGTGGGCAGCCGTATCATAAGGCGCAAAAGGAAAGTATCCCATAAGGTAACAGAGGGCAGCCGTTCCATAAGGTACATAAGGAGAATCATTCATAAGGCAACAGAGGGCAGCCGTTCCATAAGGTACACAAGGAGAATCATTCATAAGGCAACAGAGGGTTACACGCCATAAGGTACATAAGGAAAACCACTCATAAGGAACCAAAAAGGATACCATTCACAAGGTATCTGTTTCATAAGGAAGATCCCAAAGGCAATCCATAAGGTTACGTTCCATAAGGTCATAGATTCCAGGTAATGTATAAGGGTAGGAACTCCTTTTTAACCCTTTTTCTCCCACCCTTCTGACATACTATAGGTAAGGAATCAGACTTACAAAGGAGGCATCCCTTATGCGTAAATTCTTATGTTTTTATATCCTCACAGAAAGAGAAATGGATCAGATCCAGTGTGAACTGGACGAATACCAGAAGTACAAATTTCTGGCAGAGATTCCAGAGGAGGAGCCGCACCATGAAGAAAATCCTGTCACTGATTTATAACTTCCTTGGATTCACCGGCCTTTGGCTGGCTCCAATTCTGTATTTTATCACCAAAAGGACATTTCCAGACGCAGAAACAAAACATATCCTTGCATTGTGCGCTGCCGTGGCCGCCTGGGCTATATTCAATAACTTTTGGAGCGTGGTATGTGAGGGAAAGCCTTTTTCCGAAATTAACATCGGTGACGGTCTCATACCGGAAACCGGGCTAAAAAAGGAATCACCGCTGAAGCGTTCCGCCATGTACCCGAAAGTACCGGCTGAACTTCTTTCCAGGAAGCCGGAGGGAATCATTTTAGGGAAATACAAAAACCGTTATGTCCGGTTTCCTCTTAAGGACATTTACCACGCTTGTATTATTGGAGGCACTGGTTCCGGGAAAAGTTCAACGGTCCTTTTGGATTCCCTGCTTTGTAACTTTGCCAGCGGGAAAAACGCTTTCAACTGTTTTGTGATTGACATTAAAGGAGAACTCCACGAGAAGGCAACCTATGCCCTCTCGGAACATGTCCTTGTGGTTGACCCTGCGGACCGTTCCTCATTTGGCTGGGACGTTTACTACCGGCTCCACAATAATCCAGATGACGATCTTATCATAGAAGCCATTGAGGAAATCGCCCAGGCCCTCATTATCAGCACCAATCCCAGGGATTCCTTTTTTGTGGAGAACGCAAGGTCCATGTTTACCGGGCTTTTAGTTTATTACTTTCAGCAGGGAGAAACGTTCATTGATTCTGTCAATAAAATCCTGGAATCGGAAATGAAATCCCTGATTGCCGAAATCGTTAAAGACAGTGAACCCTCTGACCTCTGCTATAAATACCTGGCGAAGTTTGCGGGCAAGGATGCGGAGAGCGTGGAGGACTGTATGGTGGAAATGACTACTTCCCTTTCTGTTTTCTCTAAAAGCGACATAAAATTCTGTTTCCGTGACAACTTCCAGAAAGCCAGCCCATACTCATTCCGGGAGGATAAATCCGTGTTCCTTGCCATACCGGAGCATATGCTGGAATCTTACAAGGCAGTCATGAGGTTATGCACCGTCCAGACCTTAAAGGAACTGGAGCGCAGGCCAGAGGGAACAGAAAAGCCCTTGCTTTTGATTCTGGATGAGTTCGCCCGGATTGGACGTGTGGAGGGAATCTTTAACGCCCTTGCCACTCTAAAAAGCAAAAAGGTCATGGTCATGCTGGCCTTCCAGTCCCTGGCACAGATCGAGGTCAATTACTCTAAAGAAGAAGCCAGGGTTCTGACGGACAACTGCCGCTTAAAAATCATTTGCGAATCCAGTGACCCGGACAGCAGTAAATCCGTAACCGCCTGGGCAGGGAAGTACCGGGATAAAAAGGAAACCTTAAATGGAGGGAAGAACCGGCACAAAAGTTATTCTTATGAGGATAAGGACATTGTGGAGACAAACGACTTAATCACCCTCACAAAGAAGAAGGAAGTGATTCTGATTATCTCCGGCACTGGATATTTGAGGGTGAAAAAGTGCTATTACTTTTTAGACGAAACAATAAACAGGCTGGCTGAAAAGGTCAGCAGCTATAACAGACAATTTGCGAGGTAAGATATGACATACACAGAAGAACAGAACCATTTTTTTGAAGAACTCTATTCTGCCCTGGATAGAGCGTTGAGACCGGAGGGAGCCAGCTTAGAGAGGGTGGACGTACCCAAAAACAACACGGTCCAGAAAGGGATCTCCATCCGGTTTGAAGGGCAGCCCATAAGCCCTGCCATTTATCCCAGCCGGTTCTTCAGGGATTTCCAGAACGGTGTTTCCGTAGAGGAAATTGTTTTCTACATAAAGGACGGACTGACAGCGGAATCCATCACCAAAAGAGGCATCATGGAACTGAACCATGACAATGCGCCGCACTATTTGAGGTCGGCAATAGTCAGCTATGAAGGAAACCGGGAATGGCTGAAGGACGTCCCTCATGAGCGGGTGGCGGACCTTGCCCTTTACGCAAAGTGGGATTTTGGCGGCGGGTATTCGGCAAAAGTAACGAATCCGCTGCTTGCCCATCTCCAAATGACAAAGGAGGAACTGTTAAGGACCGCCAAGGGCAACATGGCCATGCAGGCCCGTCTGCGGACCATGAAGGACGCTCTGATTGCCCGTGCGGTTCAGGAAGGGATGCCGGAGGAACTGACAGAGGAAATGAGGGACCAGCTCCCGGACATCCCGTTTTATGTCCTGAACGTGAACGGAGGGATTGACGGAGCCGCCCTGGTTGCGGACCCTTCTGTTATGAGGAAGGCCGGGCGGGATCTGGGAGAAGGCTTTTATATCCTTCCTTCTTCTGTCCATGAGGTGTTGATTGTCCCAAAATCAACCGGAGCAAAGCCGGAGGAATTAAGGGACATGGTATACCGGATCAACCGGCAGGAGGTTCCCATTGAGGAGCGTCTTTCCGATAACGTTTATGAGTTTGACGGGCATACCTTAACCCTGGCAGGACAGACGGAAACCCTGGAAAGGGAACTGCCGGGACTGGCAGCCATGCACCGC
Source organism: bacterium D16-56 (assembly GCA_003611875.1). Taxonomy (GTDB): domain Bacteria; phylum Bacillota; class Clostridia; order Lachnospirales; family Lachnospiraceae; genus Brotaphodocola. Next base: position 146,580 of record RAYY01000008.1, read on the forward strand.
AAAAGATAACCAGGGAAAGGAGCAGAGACTATGAATTTACAGAGAAAATTAGATTTTATAGAAGCATACAGAAACTACATACAACTGTCGGACAGAGCGGAGGCAGGGATAGAGATTTCCGTCTGTCCTTCCTTTAAGCCAGGCATAAGGCCGGAGGGATTCCATGACACAAAAGAGGTACACAGCCGTACAGAAGAAAAACCCGGAAGATAAATTAAAAGAACTGACGGACAAGCTGGAGGCCGGGATTAAAGAAGTCTTTTCTTCCCGGAAGTATAAGGATTACTTAAAAGTCATGTCCCGGTTCCATGGCTACAGCTATAACAATACCATGTTGATTTTGTTACAGAAGCCGGATGCCCGTCTCCTGGCAGGATACAAAACCTGGCAGGGCATGGAACGGAACGTGAAGAAGGGAGAACACGGCATTTCCATTCTTGCGCCCAGCAAAAAGAGATTCACAAAATATATGGATAAGATTGACAAGGATACCAGGAAGCCGGTGCTGGACCAGGACGGGAACCCGGTGAAGGTGCCAAAAGAGATTGAGTACCTTACCTTCTATCCCACCACGATTTTTGACGTTTCCCAGACGGAGGGAAAGCCTCTCCCGGTTATGGCAGAGGAACTAAATGGACAAGTGACGGATTATGGAATCATTATGGATTCCTTAAAAGAAACAGCGCCGGCTCCCATCCGGTTTGAATCCTGGGAGGAATCGAAGAAGGGATATTTCAGCCCTCTTTTAAACGAGATTGTGATTAAGTCCGGCATGAGTGAATTGCAGACGGTGAAAACCGGAATCCATGAAACGGCACACAGTATTTTGCATAGCGGGACAAACAATTTAAAGGATTCCGCAACCATGGAGACGGAGGCCGAAAGCATCGCTTTTATTGTCTGCTGTCACCTGGGACTGGATACATCAAGTTACAGTTTTCCTTATCTGGCGACATGGAGCAGCAGTAAGGAACTGCCGGAACTGAAAAGCTCCCTCTCCACGATTCAAAAGACAGCCCATGGCCTGATTGAAAACTTAGACCAGGCGATTCTAAAACGCATCCGGGAACATTCCATAGAAGGACCGGAGATTTCCAGGGATACCGGCAATCCTGACATTTCTTTAGAAATAGCTGACCGGGAACCGGAGATACCAGCTTTACCTGATACCCACAGACGAAGGAGGTAACACATGACAGAATTAGAAGAACTACAGTTAAAGCACAGAGAAGAAGCAGCCCGGAAACGGGCAAAATTAAAGGAACGCAAAGCCAGGGCGCACCGGCTCATTGAGAGAGGCGCTATCCTGGAAAGTGCAATCAATGAGGTCAAACCGGCTGACCGTTTCACAAATCAGGAAATCGAAAAGATTGTCTATTTCGCTATCCTATCACCCTCAACCATCACTTTTATTTCGGAGTTGGGACAGTAAATCCCTTCTCCATTTTACTGGGAAGGGCGCACTTATACCTGACCCTCCGGGCCAGGTGTGCGTTCTCCGAAGGCTCCTGCAGAGGGCGAAAACCATAGGGACAAAACCACAGGCCAAAAGCCCGGAACCGAACGAGCCACAGCAAAAAAACACAAGCCCAAAGACCCAAAACCAGAAGCCACACAAACCACAAAGGAGTTGAAGCCAGCCATGGCAATTTACCATCTTTCCGTCAAAATCATAGGCAGGAACAGCGGACGCTCTGCCGTTGCCGCGGCTGCCTACCGGAGCGGCGACACCCTCACCAATGAATGGGACGGGCTGACCCACGACTACAGCCGGAAAGGCTGGATAGAACACACGGAAATCCTTCTGCCGGAACACGCACCGGAGGAATTTAAAAACAGATCAGCCCTATGGAACGCTGTTGAGGCGGCAGAGAAATCCGGCTCTGCCCAGCTTGCCAGGGAAATAGAAACCGCCCTTCCCAAAGAACTGAACCAGGCTGAACGTCTCTCCCTCATAAGGGATTTCATAGAAAAGAACTTTGTTTCCGCTGGAATGTGCGCCGACTTTGCGGTCCATAACCCGCCCGTCACCGACAGCCAGAACCGCCCGGTAGACAAGGACGGGAATCCTACCCGGGACAAGGACAAAATGATTTTCAGAAACCCTCACGTCCACATCATGCTCACCATGCGCCCTCTTGATAAGCAGGGCCAGTGGCAGGCAAAATCCCAGACCGCCTACCTTTGCAGAATAAATAATGAGGAACGCTCTGTTCTGGCATCAGAGATTAAGCAGGCAGAAACAGAGGGATGGCAGAAGCAATACCAGTACAAAATAGGCAGGAAAAAGGTGTGGCTGACAAAAGAGGCGGCGGAAAAGAAAGGATTCACCCGTGTCTCCAAACAGCCCAAAACCGAGAAGATCCAGAATCCCATAACGGCACAGTGGAACAGCCGGGACGCTCTGTTCCAGTGGAGAAAATCGTGGGCGGAGCTATGTAATGAACAGTTAAAAAGGAATGGTATTGAGGAACAGATCAGCCACCTTTCCTATGAAGCCCAGGGAATCAACAAGGTAGCGTCCGTCCACATGGGCGTTGAGGTGGTTCACGCGGAGAAGCGAGGGATTTCTACAGAACTGGGAGAACTGAACCGCCAGATCCAGAGGGATAATGAATTTTTAGCGGTCATGGAGGGACGGATTCGGGAGTGGGAACGCAGGGAAACCGAATCCCTTAACCGCACCGCCGCCCGTCTGGAAGGCATAAGGAGCCGTCACATAGCCGCCGCTTACCAGCAGCTTTGTCTCTCAATCAGTCTGGCAAAAGAGCAGGACAGCCTGGCGGCCCAAATGCGTGCAGCCGCAGCCATGGCGGAAACAGCGGAACACCTTATAAGGGCAATCGGCGCATTAAAGGAATCCCTGGACGTTTACCGGAGACAGCGGGAGGAAACGAACCCTTTCCAGAAGCAGAAACGGAAGGAACTGGAGGAAAAGGTTATGGCTGCGGAATACCAGATCCAGAACTTAAAAACCCGGCTGAATGAAGTCCGGTCCAGGCAGAGGGAAGCCAAAACCGCTCCGGTTTCCTCACCGGAAGCAGCCAGACAAAAGAAGGAACAGATTCAGTATCTGAAGGAGATCCAGTCCCAGGCTTACCGGGAGTTTTATACCCTGGTGAAGGAGAACAAGGAGAATATGAACCGTATCCGGGAGATCATTCAGGGCAGACGGAAAGAACATGACAGCCAGCTAAAGCAGAGATTAAAGGAGCATTATGCGGAGGATTTCCAGGAAAAGATATTAGAGCAGGCCAGGGACAAAGCGCCGGAGATTCCAGAAGCGGAGGGAGCCAGTATCCAGAAGAATATTTCCCATAAGAGATAAAAGCACATCCCATAAAGAACAAAAGCACCTTCCAGCCAGGTGCTTTTATCATAGGGATACCCTATTAAAAGGTTCTTTTTGTCTTTAACTCAAAATCCGGCTTTGTAACGTATTCCAGATAGGCGGGCCTGGCGGAATATTCCAGGAAAGCCCGGAACCGTTCCTGACTGGAAGGAGCCTTTATCATGTCCAGAACCTTTTCTTTTGGAATCCATGCGGATTCCGGGTTTTCATCAGAGCCTCGCAGAGTGCCGGATTTTTCCGTACAGATAAAATCAAAAATAACCTTTGTCGGGACTTCCTTTATACCGCCATATCCGGGATAAGTTCCGGTATTGGAGGAAACACAAAACAGTTCTTCCACTTCCACACAGATGCCGGATTCCTCAAAAATCTCCCGTTTTACTGCGTCAATCAGATTCTCTCCCGCCTCAACTTCACCACCCGGAAGGACCCAGGAATCCTGGTAAGTGTTGACAAGTAAAACCTCACCCTTTTGGTTTAATACGACACCAGCCGCAGCGACAATATGAGTTGGCAGGAACTTTTCAGGGATATTCTTTTCCATGGCTGAACCCTCTTTCCTTATGGATTTTGTCTTATAATATAGCAAGACTGGATTAAAAAAGCAATAAAAATCATTTATGCTCTGTATTTGAGGGAACTATAACATCCCATGAAAAATAGATACTTCCAGAATCTATTTTGAGGGAGCGATAACATCTCCTGAAATTACTAAAACTCCTGCTTTAGTAATTGAGGGAGTAATAGCATCTCCTGAAAAATAGATACTTCCAGAATCTATTTTGAGGGAGCCAAGAACTCGCTTCGCTCCAAGAAGGCACCTCCCTCTTGCTGTCCATGGAAACTGTGGATAACTAAAGACCAAGTTACCCACAGTTCCCACAGACATCAATTCACCCTCCGCCTTCTTAAAACTGACCTCTTTCTTTATGGATAAAAACAAAAATCTTTTAATTTCTAAGAACAAAAACCTTCTTATCAAAAATCCCAGACCTTTATAAAGAAAAAACGGAATCCCAAAACAGATTTCACAGACTTTGGCTGGAAATTTTATAAAAATACTTGATTTCCCTAAAAAATCACCTTGCCGGTGCCTCAAATAATTATCTGATAATATATAAACTATATATAAATTATCAGATAATATACAAAAACATATAATTTGTCTATAATTGTGTAAAATACATAAAATATTTTTCAAGCATAGAGCATTAAGGAAAAATATATGTTCAATATAACTAAAAATGCAAACAAATATGTTGAAATATTTTCTACATATTACTATTAAGTTGAAATGTCAATTAGTAAAAACAGAGAAAATGAAAATTATATTTTAAAAATAAAGTCAGATAATTTATGATAAATACAGAATTGTCAATCTTTTCTTTAGCCTGCCCGGTAGCGTTTCCTCATGATTTACAAGAATTATAGCATAAAATCCTGGAAAAATTAAGACTTTTTCACGGACTTTGCAAGGGAAATCCTTAAAACCAAACAGATTTCACAGACCTTCAAAAATATGCACAGACCCTGGCTGAAAATTTTATGAAAACTCCCGGCTTCACGACCCTGGAAGAACCAGCTATAATCAGGGAAGGAATCAGCCATGGTGAAACCGACAACAACAGCAAAGGAGAATTGCCTATGAAGGAAAAGGAGCCAATCGACATTCATTCCAAACGGGAAAAACTGGAATCCCTGCCCTTAAAAGAGGAACAGCCGGACAAACCCTGGCCGCGCTCCCGGATTTATGACTTTTCATCAGATAGGGATATGTTGGAAGAAATTTCCGTTAAAATGGAGTCCATGGGAAAGAAGCAGCTTGACCGGCTACAGACAGAGGCGGCGCGAATCCTGACAGAATCCAGGCGGGATCAGATAGAAGAATCCCAAACCTGGTTTGAAACAGCCGCCCTCCCAGTGCTGAAAAACTTTGCCGAAACGTTCAGCGCCTCCCTGGAGATTTCCAACGAGGACGAGACTATGATTTTAGTTACATTTCAAAACAAGTGTGGGTATGACCTGGCAGAAGATGACCGGCATATGCGGATGCTTTTTGGCCTCTCTAATCATGTTTCGATTGAAAAGAATGGAGATAACATCACGCTGGTTTTGGCGTTTGACTGTCTGGATATGAAGTAGCCGGAACCCAAACAAATAAGAGGGCGAAAGCCCTCTTTATTCCTCAATATATTCCATGATGTCCGAAACATTGCATTTTAACAGTTTGCATAACTGATTGACGGTGTTGGTGGATATGCTGTTGCCTTGTTTAATGCTGTAATAGGTAGCCCGGGAAAAGCCTTCCTTCTGTAGCTTATAGGAAGTGATTTTTTTCTTTTTCATTGTCTGAAACAACGGCTCATAGCTTATCATACAGCGGCACCTCACATAAGAATCTATGTCCAGTATAATTTGAAGAAAAAGCCTTGAATATGTATGAATATCCGAGTATAATAAGAATTGACATTTCGGTGTATCAAGAGTAAAATAAGATCATTGTTATCTGATAATGGATAATGTATCAACAGAAAGAAGGAGAAGAGGTATGAAGAAACAAGTATTAACAGTCTTTATGGCAGGGATTCTAACAGCATCCATGAGCATGACAGCCCTGGCCGGGTGGGAGCAGGAAGGGAATAACTGGAAGTACAATGACAATGGAGCCTATGCCGCTAATGGCTGGTATTGGATAGACGGGAACAATGACGGGATTGCGGAAAGCTACTATTTTGATAATACTGGAATCCTTGCAAGGGATACAACGGTGGAAGGATATACAGTAAATGCAGACGGAGCCTGGACTGTGAATGGCGAGATTCAAACACAGAATGTTGCTGTGAATAATGGCGGTGCTGCTACTGGTGGTGTGAATCACAATGCAGGATATGATCCAGCACATCCTCTGGCAGGAAAGATTGATGAGTGGAACTTGAGGATTTCGAATACTGGACTGATTGGTGCAAGTGGTATACCAATTTGTGATGATAATGTACAAGCATTACTAACTAATCAGATGGATAAGTATTATATCGCGCCTGTTGGAAATTCTATTAATCCAGAAACAGGAACTCAGATGTATGTTTCCCAGGAAGATTATGATAAAGGTGTAATGCTTGAGAATGCTCTTTATCAGTGGTTTTGTAACTGGTTGAATGGTATGGATTTTGAGAATATGTCTGAGATGGATAGAGCAAGGGAAATTCAAAAAGTTCTTGGACAGGGTGTATATGAAGGAATGGGTTCTCTTGAGAGAAATGGTTATTATTCTGTATTGATTGATAAAAAGGGTTTATGTGCAGAATATGCTGTGACGGCTTGCTCTCTTGCAAAAGCGTTAGGGCTAAAGTCTGCCATTTCTGGAACTGGAGATCATATGGTATATTATATCCAGGTTGATGGCATTGCTTATATGGGATCTAATCAGGTACTGAATCTTGATTTTCCAACACCCGATTATGTACCTTTCGGTAATTAACTTTAAACTCATCGGAAGAAATTCCGGTGGGTTTTTATTTTCGACAAATTTCATTCTTTTAGGTATTCCATTCTTTTCCTAAATCCCTTATA
>RAYY01000090.1 GCA_003611875.1 bacterium D16-56
GCGGCACAGGAAGGGGGAATGAACATGGATATGCACAGGCTTCTGTCAGCACTCCTGCAGCTGCTGGTCCTCATCCCCGGCGCGGTGTCCTGTTACCTTCCGGTAAAAAAGCAGATGAAATATACGCCCGCAAAGACCGCCGCCCTATGCACAGCAGTGATCCTGCCTTATTCCCTTGCCACCGCTTTCCTCCATGCGGCGTTTTCCATCAGCATGGAGGCGCTGTTCTTCCCCGCCCTCGTGCTGTTCTTTTTCCTGTACCGCCGAACGGTGGACATGGACCTTTCCCGCGCCCTCGCCGTTTATGTGGGGGTCTGCGCCATAGAAACCTTCCCTGCACAGTTCGCCTATGCTTTTGACGCGCGGCTGCACCCCTCGTTGGGCGCGGCGGATTTCTCCCCGGAAGCTGCCCTGTTCCGGCTTGGGCTTGCCACCCTTCTGCTTGCCGCCTTTTTCCGCCCTGCCACGGAGAACTTCTCATGGGCGTTGGATAGGCTGGACTCCCCGAAGCTCTGGTATTCCACGGTGGCGCTGTCCTCCGTGTTCCTGGTTTTCAATGTGCTTGCCGTCCCACGCTCCTACTCCACCCTTTATGCTGGGCGGATGTACGAGCTGTTCCTTGCTTTCGAGGCGGGCGCGATGGCGGTTCTTGTTGGCATTTACGTCCTTTTCTACCGGGGCGCCACACTCATACTGGAACAGGCGGAACTTAAGGAACGCTCCCGGCTCCTTGAGATGCAGTCCAGCCAGTACCTCTCCCTGCTGGAACACATCCGCCAGACCACAAAGCTCCGCCATGACTTCCGCCATTCCATCCGGCTGCTCGTCTCCCTTGCCGAGCAGGGTGATGTCGGCAGCATCCGGGCGCACATGGCGGAATATGAAACCGTACTCTACCGGCACTCTATTGCAAATTACTGCAGGAACGCAGCGCTGAATGCGCTTTTCGGCCATTACCGTGAAATGGCTGATGCTGCGGGTATCCAGACAGACTGGAACATTGAACTTCCGGAGCCTCTCCCTTTCGCGGAGCTTGACATGACAGGGCTGTTTGGAAACCTGATGGAGAACGCCATCGCCGGATGCCTGACCGTCCCGGAAAGCTCGCGGTATTTTTGCCTGACTTCCCAGGTTCGCCACGGGAACCAGTTGTATATTGTTTCCACCAACAGTTTTGACGGGAAGGTCAGGAAAGGGAAGGACGGCTACCTTTCCACAAAGCGCAACGGAAACGGAATCGGGCTTTCTGCCATCGCTGCCACAGCGGAAAAGTATGGTGGCTCAGCAAAAGCCTCCAACAGCGGCACGGAATTTTTTGTGGACATTGTGTTGAAGATATAGGGGGCAAAATGAACACGGGGGTTCACTTTATTTTGGACACAGGGTTCAAATGCCTGTTGGGGAGGGTGCAGACGTGAACCCCCCTCTCTCTGCCAGCCACCGTTTTCCCCTGTCGCCGATAGGGATCTAAAGAACATCAAGGACTCCCATGCACTCTTGATGTGCCGGAAGCCCTTGTTTTCAGCGGTTTTCCTAATATTCTGTTCATTCCCTTTGTATCAATTAAGCGAGTTTTATTTCGGCGTCGGCTACCCGGCTGTCACACGCAAAGCCGGTGACGAGCCTGCCGTTATCTGTCTTTTGCGGGTTGGATACATAGTCAATAATGTCACTGACCGCCTGGCTTTCGGTGCGGCCCTTGCCAATGTGCAGCGGCATGATGCGTGTGGTTGCCATGATGGAATCCTCCTCTCAAAAAAATAACGGCCTGATGAACAGGCCGTTGCTGGTTATTCAAAGTATGTCATAGGGAAAATCTGTGAAATCTCCGTTTGGTTCATCCTCCTCGAACCGGGCTGACGAAAACCGCATTTCATATTGTTCCTTTGCGAGCGCCCGAATGTCCGGGCGTTTATCGTGCATCCTCTTTTTCAGCCAAGAAATCTGCTCCTTTGAAAGCCGCCAGGGGAGATTCAGCAGGCGGTTCATTGCCGCCATTTCAGATTTCTTTTCCGGCGGCAGGGAGGCGCAGGCTTTGCAGATATGCGCCGCATGGCCTTTACCCGAAAACTTTTCGTTTGATTTATACTCACCGCAGATTTTGCAGTAATGCCCGCGCTTTTTCATTCCGATTCACTGTCCTCTGTCAGAGCATACAAACCGCCCCCATAACGGTGTTCCATTCCAGATCAGCCGCATAGGAAAATTTCCTGCGGTAAGCGGACCAAAGCGCCTGCATCGCATGGCTGTTTTCTACTTCGGAAAACACTTCCTTCGCTTTTTTCAAATGCCCCTCGGTTCCGCGCTTGCGGGCGGTAGCAAGGAGCGCGTGGCGGAGAATATCGGAATCCAGCGATCTTCCATGAAGCTGTTCCAGAATGTAGAGGTCATAAAAATCCCTCATACGGGTGTTTGTTATGGTCCGGGCAATCATTGTTTCCAGCTTTTCCGCAAGTACGGTTTCCAGATTGTACGCCCAAATATCAATGGAGCGTTCCTCCAGCATAAGCCGGAACCTGTACCGGACTGCCCTCGGCGTAATCACATCCCCGGTAGAAATATCAATTTTCAGCGGCGTCACCACCCCGTCAAAGACAGTGGCCATGCTGACCCGAATCCCCGGATACTCGGCCTCGTCCATGATTTCCGAAATGCTTTTCACCTGGAACTCCACACCGTCCTCAATGGGGACTGCTATGATAGAGGACATCAGATTTTCAATGTCCTCCACATTCACGCTGGCCCCTCTGACGGTTGCGTCTAAATCCATTGTAGACCGGGCATCCAACCCTACCATTGCGGCAACCAGCATCCCGCCTTTCAAAATAAAGTTATCCCGATATTCAGAAAGGGAAATACGTTCCAGGAAACGCTCCATCATATAGTTCCGCATCAAAATCTGTGCGTCCGCCGATTTCTCCTTTGCGAGATTGCGGATCAAATCTTTCAGCTGCCTTGCTGTCTTTATCATAATAGCACCTCCAAATACTGCCGCAAAATTTTTTCAACCCGGAACAGCCCTGCATACTGCATCAGCCTCCGCAGGTTTTTCTCTTTCCTGCGGGCGTACATTTTGAGCGCCCCTTGAAATGTCTGCATCTCAATGCTGCTCCGGCAGCGAAGCAGGTCGCAGATGGTCCGCTCCATATCATAAGCCGGAACCGTATGCCCGAAAGGGGTTCGAGCCGTACTCTTTCCGACGTCATGCAGCTCCGGTTTTATGGTGTAGACCAAAATCCCGTCCGCTTTCAATCTGGTCGTGCTGTATCCCCGTCTGACAGTAATGGAATAGGGGGAAGGCTCCCGGTCGGTCAGATCATGGAAAAACAGCGCCGTTTCATGAGAAAAAATCCCCTGGCTGCATCGTAAATGGAGCAGGTACATCCCATCGACCCAGGCATCCGGCGATACATAAACCCCATGTGCCGCCTGTTCCAATTCTTTTTCCTTCACATAGTTGTAAAAAACGGATTTTGGAATTCCCCGTTTCACCACCTCTGATGTTTGGAGCATACCGTGTTGTCCCTCTAAAATCGTGTCCAGCTGTTCAAACTGTGTCATGCCCTCACTTCCTTTCGTGCTACTATTATACATGATTGTAGCACGAAAGTAAATAGCGGCAAAAAGAAAAAGCGGAGGAAGGCGCGGCGAAGAACGCCGTTCCTCCCTCCGCTTTTTCTTTTTGCCTTAAAGTTCAGCGTTCAAATGTGATATATTTTTGATTTTGGCTTCTCGGTTTGTCCGGTATTGTCATCTGGAGCTTTCCAGTATCAAGCAGAGGCCGCAGGTATTTTTGTGTAAAGTTCTTTGTGTTTTTATATCCGCAGTGTTCTGCGATTTCCGCTTTAGAGTGTGGTTCAAGGCAAAAGACCAGAATCTTATCAGTGATTGTCACTTGGGTTGTCACTTGGGTCTTGACTTGGGTTGTCACTTGGGTCTTTTCCTGCGGCCCCACCTTTTCAATGGCAACCGGAGCCAACGGAACGATTGTGCGGAATACATCATCCTCGATAAATTCTGGTGTCCCGCCGGAATAAAGCCGGGTGTATTTATAGGTGTTCCGCATACCGGAACCCAGTTCATCAGCCAATCCAATTTCCCGGAACACTTTCGATATAGGTGGGTTCTTTGCATACGGCTCGAAAGAGGATAACAGCAGTTCCCCATGTCCGTGAGAGCGGTTGGCATTTTCGGTGTAAAGCCGGTTTCGCTCGATTACAAACTTTGCCACATATCCGCTGGAATAATCCCTGTGTGCCAGACTGTTTGAAAAAATTTCCCGCAAAATCCAATCTCTGGCGCTGATGCTTTGAATCCCTTCCTGCACAAAAGGATCACTAAGGTGTTTTTGCCCAAACGCAATCAGACGGTCATAGGTTTCTAAAAGATTTGTTATGATAACGTCCCTGTCATCATAACGGTCCAAATTCTCTACCCGAAAAATAGCATCTGTCTTATGCTGCGGAAGAACAGACATGATGGTAGAGTCTTTTCCAAAGAGCAGGATTGCCGCAAGAGTGATACCTTCCATCTGCTTTTCTTCATCTTTTAGAATCAGACCGGCGCTGTGCAGCATTTCCTCGTCTGACATGGATTTCCACGGATGGTTTGCGGTACGGCTGGAAGTCATCGTTCTTGCCCTTTCAATCAGGTCAGAGCGAAGATCACTAAGCTGAAACCGGGTCACTTTGTTGACAAAATAACTGCCGCTTTTACGGGCATACAGCTGATACACCATATCTGAATTATCCGTAATGTCAATATCCGATTCATGGTTCCGGTCAAAAATACGCCCGCGATGACGGCATACCTGGCTGCTGACCGGCACTTGAATTACCAGAAGTGTGCGCCCCTCTATCTGGTCAGTTTCCGGCTGTAAATAAAGGGGAGGATTGATTTTCTGCCCGTTGTTGATAGAGGTAACAAAATCTTTTTTCATGCGGTCAACTGCATCCGGGATAATTCCTAAAATCTCTCCGTTGTCCTTTACGCCCAGGATAATGATTCCACCATCCCGGTTAGAGAATGAGCAGACAGTATCATACACATCCCTGGTAATCTCGTTTGTGGATTTCTTAAACTCCACACGGATATTTTCACCGCCATGTATCAGCGTCAACAGTTCATATTCTGTCATAGGAGCAAGACCCCCTTTCGGTTTCAAATTTCTATTCCCTATTATACGGGATTTTTCAAATAATATCAATTCAATGATGCTAAGAACAGTAGGAGGTGTTTGATATGGCAACCACACGCATCATGCCGCTGCACACCGGCAAGGGCCGCACCGAAAGCCAAGCGGTCAGTGACATTATTGACTATGTATCCAACCCGCAAAAGACAGATAACGGCAGGCTCGTCACTGGCTTTGCGTGTGACAGCCGGGTAGCCGACGCCGAGTTTCTGCTGGCAAAACGGGAGTACATTTCCACCACTGGACGGGTACGGGGCGCGGACGATGTGCTGGCCTACCATGTCCGGCAGTCCTTTGTCCCCGGTGAGATCACCCCGGAAGAAGCCAACCGGCTGGGCGTGGAATTTGCCAAACGGTTCACCAAGGGAAATCACGCCTTTGTGGTCTGCACCCATATCGACAAGTCCCATATCCATAATCACATCATCTGGAACGCGGTCAATGTGAACTGTGACCGGAAATTCCGAAACTTTTGGGGCAGTACCCGTGCGGTCCGGCGGCTCAACGATACCATCTGCGTTGAGAACGGCTATTCCATTGTAGAGGACCCAAAACCGCATGGAAAAAGCTACAACAAATGGCTGGGGGATCAGGCAAAGCCCTCCCACCGGGAACAGCTCCGCATGATGATCGACCAGGCGCTGGAACAGAAACCGGCTGACTTTGACGCTCTGTTAAAGCTGCTTGCGGAAATGGGCTGTGAGGTGTCGCGGCGGGGACAGGCAATCCGGCTCAAAGCCCCCGGCTGGAAGAATGTTGCCCGCATGGATGAGAAGCTGGGACAAGGGTACAACGAGGCAGAAATCCGGGCGGTACTGGCTGGGGAAAAAGAGCATACTCCAAGGAAAAAAACGGCTGTTCAACCAGAACCGCCCAAGGTCAATCTTCTGGTGGATATTCAGGCAAAATTGCAGGCCGGAAAAGGCGCTGGCTACGCGCGCTGGGCAAAGGTATTCAATCTGAAACAGATGGCGCAGACAATGAACTATCTCACCGATCATGGCCTGCTGGAATACGCAGTCTTGGAAGAAAAAGCGGCTGCTGCTACCACCCGCCACAATGAGCTGTCGGCACAGATCAAGGCGGCGGAAACCCGCATGGCGGAGATAGCCGTACTGCGGACCCACATCATCAATTATGTGAAAACCCGCGAGGTCTATGCGGCCTACCGCAAGGCGGGATATTCCAAGAAATTTTTAGCGGAACATGAAGCGGATATTTTGCTCCACAAGGCGGCAAAGCAGGCATTTGACGATTTGGGTATCAAGAAGCTGCCCACCGTCAAGAGCTTGCAGGCCGAGTACGCAACATTGTTGGAAGAAAAGAAAAAAGACTATGCCGAGTACCGGCGATCCCGCGAGGAAATGCGGGAACTGCTGGCCGCAAAAGCCAACGTGGACCGGCTGATGGGATACGGGGAGGAACGCCAGAATGACCGGGAAAAGGAACAGGGGCAGGACCGCTGACGCGCCCGTTTTTTCGTATTTTCTCACCGCCGCAGGCAGGTGAAAAGCGTTCCGCAGGAACGCGCAGCCACAGAATGAAATTCTGTGTTCAAAAGGGGCTTGGGGAATCCCCAACAAGCAGCGCCAGGAGCCGAATGGCTATCCTGGGGCATTGCTTGCCTACGTTATCAGAAATTTCCGATAAGAAAGGTTATAGGAAAATTATTTTTATCGGAAATCTTGACAGAAATGCCTTATTTAAAAGGATTTTCAGCCAAAA
>RAYY01000091.1 GCA_003611875.1 bacterium D16-56
TCTTGAAATTATAGGATCATTCGTATTTATTGGTATCACCTCCATCATTTGAATTCATCTTACCAAATATGGGGATGAATTTGTAGATACTGATGATTACCTACTTACGCATCTCTTGCTTGGTTCCCATCTTTTGCCTCCGATTCCCTTAATTGCTCTTACAAAATCCGGATTGCAGGGGGCATACACTTATGATCTTCCATTGATCACTTCGATTTTCATCTTTTTCTCCTTTTCTCGCTTTTTGTTCGTTGCATTGTCGCATCTGCTCAGGTCTTATGGTACTGCTTACAGAAGACAGCCTGCCCCTGTTTTCTTGTCCATTTCATGTCCAGGATCCGCTGGTTTTTTGACCCGCGGAATACCAAGGACAGATCCTTGAGTTCTTTCATGTACCTCCCGTCCACCAGCACATCGATGGCATCCAGGATCTGGTCCGTACAGCTGGTATAGCGGCATCCGCTCGGCACAAGGTCGCGGTCATATGTGAACCCCGTATAGATCCAGATGGTCTTTTCCGGGAGCGTTTCCCTCACCCGGCGCACCAGAGCCGAGACGGCCGGCTGGTTCTCCTTCTCGAACGGTTCCCCGCCAAGCACGGTGAGCCCGTGGTAATACGGCTTTGCCAGCTCCGCAAGGAACTTATCCTCTGTCTCTTCCGTATAAGGTACGCCGTAGCTGAAATCCCACGTTTCAGGCTGAAAACAGCCCGGGCAGTGGTTCGTACATCCTGAGACGAACACACTGACACGCATGCCCGGCCCGTTTGCGGAATCTGCATAAAAGATCTGTCCTATGTTCATATTTTTGTCCTCTCTTCCTTTGATTTTTTTAATAAGAACGCCCATGGCCACGAAAAAAGAAGGGCCGCAGGCGCTCATAAGGTCCGTTATGCTGTTGCTTTGACGTCTGTACCCTGGACTGTGCCACACGCTATATGCAGCACCCGGTCGCAAATCTCCTGCGTCCGTCCCTGATTCCAGAACTGTGTCCCAATATAACCGCAGGTCCTCCTGGTCACATGCATCTTATCCTGGTCGCGGTTCCCGCAGTTCGGGCATTCCCACACAAGTTTCCCTTCCTTGTCTTCCACGATCCTGATCTCGCCGTCAAACCCGCAGCAGTCACAGAAGTCACTCTTGGTGTTCAGCTCGGCATACATGATGTTCTCATAGATATGCTGTATGATCGCCAGGACTGCCGGGATGTTATCCCGCATATTGGGGACTTCCACATAGCTGATCGCACCGCCAGGGGAAAGCCTCTGGAACTCGGCCTCGAAAGACAGCTTGGTGAAGGCGTCGATCTTCTCGGATACATGGACGTGGTAGCTGTTTGTGATATAGTTTTTGTCCGTGATCCCCGGGATGACGCCGAAGCGCTTCCGCAGGGATTTTGCGAATTTGTAAGTCGTGGATTCCAGCGGCGTCCCGTAAACGGAATACGCAATGTCCTCCACAGCCCTCCACTCTGCACATTTGTCATTAAGCTTCTGCATGATGGCCAGCGCGAAATCCTTTGCTTCCGGGTCCGTGTGGCTCTTTCCGGTCATGTATTTACAGGTCTCATAAAGCCCTGCGTAACCCAGGGAGATCGTCGAATAACCGCCAAACAGGAGCTTGTCGATCACTTCCCCCTTCCTGAGCCTTGCGAGGGCCCCGTACTGCCACAGGATCGGCGCCACGTCGGACAGTGTCCCCAACAGACGCTCATGCCTGCACCGCAGCGCCCTATGGCACAGCTCCAGGCGGTCCTCCATGATCTCCCAGAACTTATCCATATCCTTTCCAGAGCTTAACGCAACATCCACCAGGTTAATCGTCACGACACCCTGGTTAAAGCGCCCATAAAACTTCCGGGTCCCGTCTGGGTTGAGTACGCCGTCTTCCGGTGTCAGGAAGGAACGGCACCCCATGCAGGTATACACGTTCCCTTTTTTGAGCTGCTTCATGACCTTGGCGGAGATGTAATCGGGCACCAGGCGCTTTGCGGTACACTGCGCCGCTTTCATGGTCAGGTACCAATAAGGCGTGCCTTCCCGTACATTGTCCTCGTCCAGGACGTAGATCAGTTTCGGGAAAGCCGGGGTAATCCATGCGCCTGCTTCATTCTTAACGCCCTGGATCCTCTGCGTGAACACCTCATCGATCAGCATCGCCAGGTCATTCCTCGCCCTGCCCTCCGGCACTTCGTCCAGGTACATGAACATCGTAACGAACGGGGCCTGCCCGTTACAGGTCATCAGGGTGATCAGCTGGTACTGGATCGTCTGGATGCCCCGCTTGATCTCGTCCTTTAAGCGGATCTCCGTGACGATCTTCTTCTGCTCCTCATCCATCTGCGCACCTGCCTCCAAAAGCTCATTCTCCAACTGGGCGTAGATCCGCTTCCGGGAAATGTCCACAAACGGGACTAAATGCGAGAGCGTGAAGCTCTGCCCGCCGTACTGGTTGCTGGCTACCTGGGCGATGATCTGGGTCGTGATGTTGCAGGCGGTGTAGAAGCTGTGCGGCTTCTCGATCAAGGTCTCGCTGATCACGGTGCCGTTCTGTAGCATATCCTCCAGATTGACAAGATCACAGTTGTGCTCATGCTGTACGTAATAGTCCGAATCATGGAAATGGATGATCCCGTCCTTGTGTGCATCCACAATCTCCTTGGGGAGCAGGATGCGCTGCGTTAAGTCCCGGCTCACTTCCCCGGCGATGTAGTCCCGCTGGGTGGAGTTAATGACCGGATCCTTGTTGGAGTTCTCCTGCTTCGCCTCCTCGTTGTTTAGGTTGACGAGCGCGAAGATCTTGTCATCTGTCGTATTAGCCTTGCGCACCAGTTCCCGCGTGTGGCGGTACTTGATGTAGCTTGCGGCGACTACGGGCGCATACTTCATCAGGTCGAAGACAACCATGTCCTGGATATCCTCCACGTTCAGTGCGTCCATATGCTGCAGGGCTTTATCCTCCACGTCAGCGGTAATGGCATCAATGAATTCCTTCTTCATCCTCGCCTCCTGATGCACGGAATCATTTGCTTTCGTGATCGCATTCACGATTTTGCTGCGGTCAAAGGGTGCCTCTGTACCGTTCCTTTTGATGATGTTCATTATTTTTTCTCCTTTCTTTAGCTGGGCCTATGGCTCCATGCCTGCTATTTGATCACTGATAGTATGGAAACGGGAAGGACCCCGTGGACGCCGTTTTTCTGCATAAAAAACCGCCCTATAAAAAGGCGGTTTGGGAACAGTCGTCATGATCCTATTTCAATACAATCTTAAAAATTGCGATGCACACACTGATGTTCCCTCTGACTTTAGCCATGGGGAGCATTAGCTTCCAAAAAAGAATTGATTTCATTATTTGCGGAAGAACATACATCCGATACAGAAATGAATGTTTCTTCCAAATGAGGAATACTCTCCAAATTATCTTTTTCCGAAATAATAAACGGACTCCAACGATAAAGCGAATCATCCACCTGGGCGATATTACAATATCCCTTATCCAGCCTCCATATCCTGCGTGACTTACATCCCTTTCCTTCTGCTTCGTCATGTCTTCCATTCTTTTCTCCTCTCTGATATCTTGTTTGCGGTTCATGAAAAGTATGGAAAAGGAAGGCCGAATGAAGCCTCCCTTTTTTGAGAATATCTTATATTTTTTGAAAATCAAATCTGTATCGGGTATTTTGCTCTATATGCGGTGCCAGTACTGGGATAGCTGCCGTATCCTTCCCATGCCGCCGACACAACGCCAGGAGCCCGTCCATCAGACTGCCGCCAGTCATCAGGCACGGACACATAGTACGCCCGGATGAACCGGTCCTGGAGCATCCCCGTGATGATCACCGGCGAGACGCTTTCCGCAACCTCCGTAGTTTCCTGGGCCGCATCCGCCGCTCCGTCCGAGGGTTCTGCGCCCTCCACTGCATTCCCTTCTTCCTGCCCCTGCGTTATCTCCGGCCCATACTGGCTCATGTCAGCCTCCTGGGACGGTTCCTGTGTACTCCCTTTCGCATCTTCTATGGTATCTCCGGCGTTTTCGGGGATCTCATGGGTTTCAGGCGTCCCGTCCGGCACAGGGTGTGCGACCGCGACTGCCCGGTCCAGGGTCACCCCGGTCATGACGACCATCTTCTTGGAAGAAGACGCATGGACCATCATCCCATCCCCTGCTACCATGGCGACATGGGAAATGTTCTTATAACGCCCATTGTTTTTATAAGAATAGAAGATCAGGTCTCCCGGCCTTAAGTCCCCGCCGGATATGCCCCTGCCCATGCTTTCCAGATATCGGGCGATGCTGGCCGCTGTATGCCCGTCCGCCGGGTCGATATTGACACCTGCTTCCAGATAAGACCAGTACACCAGGGATGAGCAGTCATAAGCGATTCCGGAATCCCGCCTTGCCTGCGAGTACGGGTATCCCAATTTCCGCTGTGCTGCCTGCACTGCCGCTACCGCCTGTTCCGGCGCTGTGCCGTCAAGCGTAACTGTCTGGTACAAGGTCGTGTTGACCGCAGCCGGCAGCCACTGTTCCTGCGCCGCACCGTCATCAGTCTGCAGCGTCTCCACGAACTCATCCTCTTCCGTGATGATCCCGCGCATGAGCGGGCCCATCCGGTCAGTCCAGTCATCGGGGAGTTCCGTGGCCCCGGTGAGCTTGTAATACATCTCTTCTGTATAGACATAGCCGATCTTCCGGTAATCCGGGTTAGCTTCTTCCCCGCTGGCGTAATCGGCCAGGTGCTTGATCCGGGCATTCAGTTCTGCCCGTTCCCGGACGCTCTTTGTCTCTGTTTCTGTCTCCGTTTCTGCCTGCCCTTCTGTATCAGGGGACTCTGTCTGCTGCACTCCCTGCTGTGTTAAACCGTCATAATCCATATTTTCAGGCTCCATCCCCGGAGCCTCACCAGCTGGGATCCCTTCTGGCACCCCAGTCCCCATGACCGTGGAGTAGTCATTGCCGATATCGTTGCTGACAATGACCGCAGGCCTTCCTCCCGCCTGTTCGCTCCCCGTCACCTGGGACTGTCTGACGCGGTAGACCTGCCCCCTGCGGTAAACGGGTTCCCCAGACTTCCCAAAGATCTCCTTGCAGGCTTTCCCAAATGGATACGTCAACATATGCTTTTCTCCTCCTACTTCCTTTCTTCTTTTTTCTGGCTGGAACACCATGCGGCAAGCATGATGAGGTATGGCTGCGTGATCGGCACGGAAATGTTCACGAAGGATACGGCCGTATAGGTAATGGCCGCTATCGCTGCCGTTTTCCTTACCGCATCCCCATGTATCCCTTTCCATACCGGCAGCATTGATATGGTTGCCAGTGCAGTAGGTATGGCGCCCCTCAAACATCTCGAAACCGGTATTGTCCCATCCGCTCCGTTTCTGCAGGAATGTTTCTGCGCCTAGCGGCCAGAACGACCCGCCTGGCTCCCGCCACCCTGGATACGGAGCAAAATTGAAACCCAGCCCGGTAGGCACTAACTTTGCTCCGGTGGCTTCGGCAATCTTGTCATCCTGCCAAGTAGGAATCACGGCCTCGTGCTGCCAGTCGTTCTGCCTGTCCAGGTTATAAGCCTGAAACATCTTCGGGCAGACAGCGCCGAAAAGAACTGCCGCAGACAAAAACGCCGCTAAAGCTTTCGGCTTTTTCTTGTAAATCTTTGATAGCATGGTTGATCTCCTTTCTTAATTCTCTTTTTTCCAGTATGGGCGATAGACAGGATTTTTGGACTGCTTTTGGGGATTTCTGCACAAAAAAAAGAACCAGGGAAATTTCCCCAGCTCTTTTTTGCAATTTTCAAGAAAACTGTCAGTTTATTTTAAGCCCAGTCTACCAGTATCATTTCGAGAGATGCTGTGGCCGACACCGAACCCGCCAGGTTTTACCGATGCCACCCAATTTTGTTTGGTTCCGGTATGAGCAAAAAGCCCTGAGTTTCCATGCTCCCATCCCATCCCTACCAGCTTCTGCACCATCTCCTCGTTGCTTAGAGACGGGTCATAGTGCTTAAACAGGTAAGTGTCGTCTAGATCGGTACGGCTCGGATCGATCCACAATTCTTTATCTGTGTAATTATCGTTGATATATTGATAATATACACGGAAACCATTGGAGTAATATACCGATGTCGCATTACCAAACTCGCTGACAGACACCTCTCCGTATTTTGCATTCTCTTCCCTGGTGTGAGTGACCATGTCCAGTGCCACGTTGCTGCATCCGTATTCATTATAGCCACCATTGTCTGTCACCAGAGCCGTATTTGTACCGGTCTCCTGGGACTGTGTCCCCGTCTGTCTGGTATGCGCAACGCCGTTCTCCGTCCAGGCCCCATCCGCGTTCACGGTGTAGCCGTCCGGGGTGGTAGTGTTTGCCAGCATATAGCCGTTGGCATCGAAGTAATAGCACTCCGCCACGCCATCGTTATTGCTGTCAATCCACTGCCAGCCATTTGCGTGCCATGTGGTATTATCAGCATTTGTTCCGTACCACCAGCCAGTATCATTCTTCTGCCATCCTGCAGCAAAGGAAGTCATCGCCATTCCTGCTGCCATTGCTCCTGCCAGCGCCATTACCATGGCGCCCTTAAACATATTACCCTGTCTTCTCATAAGATTTTCCTCCTTGATTTTCTACTTTCTTTGTTGTTCCTTTGTTGCTGATACAATTATAGGACACATTCCCGCATTTTTCAATCGACATTTTTTCCTACGTTCTCCTTTGGTTTTTTCCTTCAGGTTTCATTTGCCCGTGCCGTTATCCGGCTGTCTTTTGCACCACGCT
>RAYY01000092.1 GCA_003611875.1 bacterium D16-56
GTATAGCTTCCATATCCCTCGTAAAAATGCCGTATCTATTAGTTTCAATTATTCTTCGTGAAACAACCCTGAAGGAGAGCCATGACAAACACAAGTATGGCTCTCCTTCCCCTATTTCGCTTTTTTGCTCAATTTTATGCATTTTATGCTTCTTCAAATAAAAAAACACTCATACTGTCATTACGATTTTTTATCTAGCTTTCGTTGTAACAAAGAAGTATCCGTCCCCATTGAATATATTTCTATCCTATCTTCACTCACTCCCAGCTCAACCATTTGTTCTTTTATTTCATGGACATAGTTTTTAACTGCAATAATATAAAATGCATCCGGCTGCTTCTCAACAGCCTCAGAAGGAGACAGCACAGAAAAACGTCCTAAGCTTTTCCCCTGCAATTCCACATTATTATCGCAATATCCTATGATATTTTTTATTCCCTTCATCAACAAAAACATAGCAACAAATTGTCCTGTTTTTCCGGCGCCAAAAATATATATCTTATGCAGAATTGCTGTTTCATATATTTCTTTTAATCGGATAAATTTTATTTCATAATCCTGTTTTAAATATTCAAAGAGTGAATTGGGACTCTTCAAAAACAAATCCAGCTTAAACCACAAAGACTTCTGCCAATCCTCACATTCCTCCGGAAGAATCAATCCATTTCTCACGGCAAGCAAAACCCTCTCCCGCAATCTTTTAATACCACCCTCCGCCTCTGGCCAATATTCTCCAGATATTGCCATAGCATGAAATCGGTCCACCGTAAGCCCCACCATTTTAAGATAATAGACCCTATTCCATTTTCCAGACAATTTTCTTATAAATTGTTCTGTGTAGTCATATTCTTCTGCCGTATACATCAGACCCTTTCTATTATAGGAAGATGCATTAAAATTATCCTGTCTGTAATGATATACAAAATACTTACAATATACCCCTTTTTGCGCTGTGCTTAAAATTTGAAACAATGCTCCAATATCCTGGAAAGCGGCTCCGGGCGTTTCATTGAATTTTATCTTTCTCATAAAAACGGTTTTATATATCCCATTCCACAAAAAATTGTCATACAAAAACAATTCTGGCGTATCTTTTGGCACGGCACAATATTCATTATTTTTTATTAATTCCTTACAAGGCAAAATGGAAAATCTCCATTCCATACCGCCGGATTCCCGATAAAATCCCTCACTTGTCCCTTTTACATAGTCAGCATTCGTTTCAACGGCCTTTTGATATAAAACCTCCAACATCTCCGGCTGTATGATATCATCCGTCTCTACGATTGCTATATAATTCCCGCATGCCAACGATATCCCCATATTCATCTGATATCCATAACTTTTTTTATCGGAATGGATCAAATGAATCCGTGAATCCTTGTGCATATACTCATGCAATATCTGTAAGGTTCCATCCACAGAGCCTGCATCAATAATCAAAATTTCTATATCCGTTAATGTTTGGCAAATGACGCTGTCCATACATTGTGTAATGTATTTTACCACATTCAAACATGGCATAAGAACCGATATTTTAGGCATACATTCCCTCTTTTATAAAAGCTCTCACAAATTGATCTACCAAAATCACCTTTTTAAATCCTGACTTTTCCAGCAATTCCAGAATTTCAAATTGAAGCTGGCCCTTCACTGCTACTGCCACCAATGCCGTATCCGTCCATCCCTGATACTCAGATATTTCCTTCACAGGTATTTCCTCAATAAAATTCTCATTTCCCTCAAGGATCGTAACAGCAAAAAACATCTTCTCTTTAGGATATCCTGCTGACAATAGATATGTCATAAGCTCTCTGCCGATTTTCCCTGCGCCATAGATAACCACCCTTTCACTTTCCCGTAGCCTGCTTAGGGTTGCCTCCCCATAAATTTTTTGATTCAGGCTGATACTGTGGTTTACCCGCTCATCCTCAAACGCTTTTGCGGTCTGTTTAAAAAACAAATCAGGATTATCCAGGATTCTCTCAACCTCCCTCACATCCTCCTCACCCCAAATATCCCCGTAAAGATATCCCTGCTCCTGATATCCTCTCAGATAATCCACTATTCTTAAAAAGAGAGTGTACTGAAACGCTGACGCAAGAACACGATAGTTTTCCATCAGCACGCGATAGCCCAGACGGCTGGCCACCCACTTTAAAAAATCATGATCCTGGTTCCTTTCCTCAATAAAATGGTCTATTTTTTTCAATTCATCACAGATACAAAAAACCTTATTGGGAGCCTTCACAGAAGAATTTGCATTATCTGTCCGATAATGGTAGTAAGCCTCTGACACAAAAACCACCCGTTTTGCACAGGCAAACACTTGAAAGCTAAAGGACACATCCTGATAAGATGCCCCCGGCGTCTCATTGAAACGAATTTGATTGCTCATCAAAAAATCCCGTGAATAAATCCCGCTCCAAATAGAGGGGAGCTTCAAAAAAGCCTCTGGATTTTCCATCGGAAAAAGAATTTGCCCTGCAGGCAAATCTGCAAAAAGATTTACAAATCGGTTCTCCTCTTTTCCACCTTGATTGGTATAATAAAAACAGTTGGATTTAACAAGCTCTGCAGAATATTTCTCAGCCTGTTCATATAACCTTTCCATCATGTCCGGCTCAATAAAATCATCACTCTCAACAATTGCAATATATTCGCCTTCCGCCTTTTCCAATCCCCGATTCATAGAAATTCCATAACCAGAATTATCCTGATCTATCACCTTTATCCGACTGTCTTTCTTTCGATACTGCTCCACAATCTCCCTGCTGGCATCGGTTGAGCCGTCATTAATACAGATCATCTCCATATCCTGCAAGGTTTGACTGCAAAGACTTTCCAGACACTTGGATAAATATTTTTC
Source organism: bacterium D16-56 (assembly GCA_003611875.1). Classification (GTDB taxonomy): domain Bacteria; phylum Bacillota; class Clostridia; order Lachnospirales; family Lachnospiraceae; genus Brotaphodocola. Next base: position 2,870 of record RAYY01000092.1, read on the forward strand.
CACATTATAAATCGGCACTAATACAGATACTTTCATCATACTCTCCCTACTTTGTCAATCTTCCATAGACCTCAGCAAATGTTTCTCAAATATTTTCATAGTAAAACGGCCTTCATAAATTCCTTTAGAAGCTTTTCCGATCCTTCTGGCATCCTCTCTGTGTTCTATAGCCCATATCATCCTTTCCTTTAATTGATCGATATTCCCGCTTGGAAAGACCAACCCATTCTCTCCACTGGTGATAAACGCAGCAATCCCTGCAGCGTCAGATACAATGACCAGCTTCCCATTCATACATCCCTCTGCCACCACTACCGGCATAGCATCCTCTCTGGAGCAGCACACAACTACATCTATTTTCTTGTATATTTCTTTCATTCTTTGATTCTCTATTTCACCTAAAATCTTGATACAGGAACATTTTTGTGCCGTCTGGAGGTCCTGTTCCTCTAATTCTCCGCCTCCCACAATCCAAAATTCCGCCTGATTCTTATATCGGTTCGGGAGCCGGTTTACTGCCTGAATAAACAGATCCTGTCCTTTTATCCTTCCTATGGCGCCTATGACTGCAAACACCATTTTTCCAGAATCCGATCCCCATTCTTCTGTAATAGGTGACCCTGGCAATCCATACAACAGCATTTTGGTATGAAAGCTTTTCTTATATTTTTCCGTCATTTTTTTCCTGACCAAGGGACTGACTGTATAGACAGAAACCAATCCAGAATCCTCTATACGAGTGAATTTTTCTTCTTCTAAATGCTCTAAAAATCCTGTCTCATGGATCCACCATAGGATCTTCTTCTGAAAACGTAACAATTCTTCCACTACATAATAAAGCCATAATGTATTGACCAGTATCCGGTCAGCCCAGCCAACCAGTTTTTTTAAATCATCTTCCACAAAATAGGAATCCCTCATAATGATCACAGGAATCCCAAGCTTCATGATCCGCTCCCTTAAAACACCATCCTTGCCAGACACTACAGCCAGACGATAACCATTTTTTTGCAGGACCTGAATGGCAGTAAACAATACATTCTGTGCCCCTGTTGAGGTCAATGCATGAGAATATACCAGTATATTTTTTCCATCCCTTTCATTGGGTAATGTACCAAAATATTGAGCCTGTTCACATACACATATTTTTTCTATATGAAAAATATCATAAATCTTTTCCTTTGGTATTCCAATCTCCACTAATTGATCCTTCATCTGAACATGAGAGGCACTTAGTAAAAAAATAAAATCATAATCAAGCTCCAAGGCTTTTTGAGGTGGTAAGACAGGTATCTGTTCGATACGGCCTTCCCATTTCGATGGATCATTATCTAAAAATGCTGCAATTTCAATATCCTTTTTTAGTTTAGATAAAAATCTCATGGATATTTTTCCAGTTCCAAATATGATGATCCGCATTTTTACGTTTTCCCTTGCCTTTATTTTTAACACAATTTCATTATACACTGACAATCGGCAGTTCAAAAATTCTCAGTTTTTGTTTCAACAACCATACTGTCCACAAAGTTTCTGCAAAATACCCCATTGTCCTCTTACCTTGCGAATCACAGGAGGAAACATCCAATAGCTCTGCCCCATCGATCAAAAAAGAAAATAGCCACTCACAATATTGATTTAATATCCGTCGATGCGTTACAAACATATTACACATATAGAGGAGATGTCCATTCATTGCATATTCAAAAGCATCCATATAATCGGGATGCATTCTTTTGATAAGATGCTGCACGATCTCTAAACCCTGATTCCGCAATTCTTCTCCCACCCCTGCAGCAATATTATCCAATAATGTTCTGGACAACACAATCGCTTCAGGAAGAATGATATCATAATCCGATTCAAATATCTCACTGACCGTTTCTATACTTAAATAATTTTCACTATGCTTAATCCGGTTATTATAAAAATATCGACGATAATGATTTAAGCCGATATACTCCGATTCCCCATTCCTCCACATCCAATACAGCGCTGTACATTCATTAATTCTGTCATTTAAATAAGCAATATTTTCTCCTAGATGTTCATTCAAATATTCTTTATTCTGATATTGATTCCCTACACAAATAGGCTGGTACATCAAATCATGCTTTACATTATATTTTTTATGTGTAACAACAAAGATTTTACAGTCACACAACCTGACATCACTCTTTTTTTCAAACACATACATTATTTTATCTGGCAGGCGATATTTCTTATTAATCCAAAATTCTTCTGATTTTTGGATTAACTCTGTATGGCTTTTTTTGAATTGAAAAAGATAGGGAACACCCCATATAATATACTTAGGCGCTGCTTCTAAAATATCATTCCAGCTTAGATATTCCTCAAAATTCTCGTCCAAAAACAACATATCATATTTACTTCTTACCTGGTTGAAGGAATGATAAATATGATGATACAGATTACCATAAAGCGGAAATCCACATTCTCCGATTCCATCTATTTCAACAAAAGTGTCCTTTTCAAGCTGTTGGCGGCAAATAAAAAAATTGGGAAGCTCCCTCATTCCAACATCTAACAGTTTTTTTACCCTGGTTTCTTTGATATAATTCTTTAAAAAATCAACCATTTCATAGGACACCCTGGGACTTTTATTAAAAAAAACCCTCCAGGAGATCATTTTATCTTCCGGAATATCATAATATCCCATTAAATTCACCCTTATATTTTCAAAATATTCGTCTACAAAAATTACGATATAATCAAAATATTTTTTTGATATTTCTTGTAAAGGAATTACAGGAATATTATTATCATAAAGCTCTGGTGTGCTTATCGTTTTATCTGTACACGCGATAACATTGTCCCATAATATATGCTGTTTATACTTTCTAAATAATTTTCCCATGCCATAGATTATGAGCTTTTTGTCATGAATCGTATCCATCGTAATGCCTTTTCTTTCCTTATATAGCAATTTTTTTACAGTCATTTTGTTTTAAATCAGAACAAACTTTGTCTCGCAAATCCCAATATTCATTGTAAAAATATTGATATTACACACATGCATATATGCTTTTTGTAGTTTTCTTCTTTTTTTCAATAAATATCATACTGTCACAATAAGTAATAAATTTTATTTTTTCTGAATATACATTATTCACTAATCTATCTGTTTCCGAATATTGAGCATGCAAAAAATCTATGAGATTTTTAGAATATTCTATAAAAGTCTCCCCTTTATAGCTTCCTCCATATTCTTTCATATAAGAGGTATGCAGATCTTCACATAAATAAATGCCCTCATCATCCACAAGATCAAACAATTCATGAAAAGTAATGAGTTGCTGATTCATAGTATGTCCACCATCATCAATCAATATATCAACTTTTCCTATTTGCTGTTTTACTTCTTGTAAAAAATTTCTATCCTCCTGGGAACCTATAATAATTTTAATATCATCTTCTTCCAATTTCTTACACTCTGGATCTATATCTATCCCATAGATTTTAACTTTATTGCCAGAAGTTTTAAAATAATTTTTCCACATCTGCAAAGATCCACCCTTAAAAACACCAATTTCTAATACCGTTACATCTTTTCCTCTATATTTTGAAAAAAATTTATCATATGCTTCAAAATAATGCATCCATTTAAGTCACCAACCCCCACTTCAAGTGGGGGTTTGCCAGAGGCCCCCCAAGGGGCCTTTGATACTTGCGCGCCT
>RAYY01000093.1 GCA_003611875.1 bacterium D16-56
TGTTGCCGGCATAATATCCTCCTTTCCACATGAGTGGTATATACCTATACTATATAGATATTATACCTCTACTAGACAAAAAAGTCGAGGAATATGGAAAATATGTATAGCTTCCATATCCCTTGTAAAAATGCCGTATCTATTAGTTTCAATTATTCTTCGTGAAACAACCCTGCGGCAGCAACAGGCCAAAATCCATGAAAATCGCCTTTTCCTGTCACTCCATCAGCCTCCCGTTCTCATCCGGCTCATATCAGACTCCCGGCTGAGTCATCACCCGCCCGCTCTGGAGTCTTCCATCCAAATCCGCATAATACCATGCATCGTTCCAGACGAACCAGCCTGCAGCCATCCTTCCGTCTGTTCCCAGATAATAACGCACACTATCCACAGTCTGCCAGCCGGTAAGCCGGTATCCATCCCCGTCCAGCAGATACCAATATCCCTCGATCAGCTGCCAGCCGCTGGTCAGGAACTGCCCGTTTGCATCCTCATACCGGGAACCTTCCAGATAATTCCTCCATTTGCCCCCTGTAATCCCCCGGCTGGGCTTCTCTCGGAAATCCACATCCGGGGATGCAATCCATCTGCCGCTCACCACATAAGCCTGCTCATTGACCTTCGGCGTAGCCCGCACCACGAAAAAATAAGAATGAAGATCATCCATATATTCCGAAAAATCACAGCTGGTATCCGATGTCCGCCGGGTCATCACGGCTTCCATCCCCTCATCCTCCTCATCGAAGGTTCTCCAGTTGTCCTCATCCCTGTCCATATTATCAGCAATATAAAGCTTTACCTGGTACTCGTGGGCCTTGCTGACTGCAGACCATTTTCCCAGGGTATCGCTCTCCCACCACACATGCTTTGGCTCCCCCAGATAAATGGTCTCCACCGCACGGTCTGATGCTTGGACCAGGCCGGCTCCCAGGCTGGATCCGAACCAGGCCAGAGCCAAGACACACAGCCAGATGCTTGTAACCTTCCGCCATTTATTCATGCTAAATCCGCTCCTTTCCCATGCAGAAAACTATAGCCGACGCAATTTTCTGGTTTCTGCCTTACTCACTCCGCAGTGCATCAATGGGGTTCAGCTTCGCTGCCCGCCTGGCCGGCATATATCCAAACAGCAGACCGATTCCCACAGAAACGCTGAAGGAAATCACCACAGCCGCCGGCGTGGGGACGGCATTAAGACCCGCCACTGCCCCCACTGCTGAGGTGGCAATGCTCCCCAGCAGGATCCCGATAATGCCTCCGATCGAGCTGGTCACAGCCGCCTCGATCACAAACTGCTGAAGGATCACACTTCGTCTGGCTCCCAGAGCCTTGCGGATTCCGATCTCCCGGGTACGCTCAGTCACCGACACCAGCATAATGTTCATCACCCCAACCCCTGCCACCAAAAGGGAGATTCCCGCAATCCCGCCCAGACCGGCAGACACCATAGCGATCATGGAATTTAAGGAATCCAGCATCTCGCTCATGGCCGTAACGGTATACAGATCCTCGTTCTTGTATTTCTCATAGAGAAAATCCTCCAGCAAAGTCTTGTACTCCGACGCCTTTATCAGGGATGTGATCGTAAAGGAATAATTGTTGATATCAGCATTTCTTGCCATCTTCACCGCACAGCTGTAAGGCATCCACAAGAAGTCATCGCTTCCCCTGTCCTTCATATCATCCTCCTGCTGCTCCACCACACCCACGATCTTAAATGCGTAGCCATTAACCTTAATAGTCTCCCCGCAGGCCCTCTCCGGGCTGCCGTACAGCTCACTGGCCACATAGGCGCCGATCACACAGACCTTCTGCCTTCCGACAATATCCGCATACTGAATATTCCTTCCATCGCTTAATTCCCAGCTTTTGATCCGCAGATAATCCTCGCTGACCCCGGTGATCCCGGTGGCGCTCATGGAATCACTGCCATGCTTTACCGTACCGCCCACTGTGACTGTGGGAGACATAGCATCATACTCCTCTGTATGATCCTCAAAAAACCCATACATTTCATCCACTGACAAGGAGCGGGACGGAAGATTGGTCAGGCTGACCGTCAGAAGGTTCGTCCCCATACTGGCAAAGCTCTCTGTCATATAGGACATATAGGCATTGACCACACTTACCAGGATAATCACCGACGCGACGCCGATAATGATTCCCAGCATGGTCAGAAAGGAGCGCATCTTGTTGCTCCAGATACTTTTAATTGCCAGCTTAAAGGACTGACTCATATGCTTTCACATCCCCGTCAAAATTGATCTTTCCGTCATGAATCCGCACCACCCTTCGGGCCTCCACTGCGATAGAGCTGTCGTGGGTTATCATGACAATGGTATTGCCCTCCTGGTTCAGCTCCTTGAGAAAATCCAGCACCTCCCGGCTGGTCCTGGAATCCAGGGCCCCGGTAGGCTCATCTGCCAGGATCAGGGAGGGATTGCCGGCCAGAGCCCTGGCAATGGACACGCGCTGCTGCTGTCCACCGGAAAGCTGCCTTGGAAAATGCTTCCACTTGTCCTCCAGTCCCACCCGCTCCAGGGCCTTCATGGCACGCTCCCGCCGCTCCTCCCCCGGCACCTTGGCATAGAGCAAAGGCAGCTCCACATTCTCCAACAAATTAGATTTGGGAAGCAGGTTATACTGCTGGAAAATAAATCCGATCATGCGGTTGCGGATATCTGCCAACTGATCCTCGTCCATCTGGTCCACATCCTCCCCGGACAGCAGATAGCTGCCGGAGGTCGGCACATCCAGGGCGCCGATGATATTCATCAGGGTGGATTTTCCGCTTCCGGACTTGCCTACAATGGCCACGAACTCTCCCCGGTCTATGGTCAGGGTAATCCCGTCGTTGGCACGGACTTCCTCAGAGCCCATGATATAAATCTTGTAAATATCTTTTAATTCAATCAGTGGTACAGACATTTCCGCCTCCATTAACCCTGTATACTTTTTGAACGCTCCTTCATGAGGCAGTTCCGGCATTGACGCTCAGAACCGCTGCAGGCGATTCGAAATGCCGGTCCAGGTTATCAGTTTCCGCCGCGGCTGCCTCTGTTTCCTCCACCGCCGTTTCCGCCTCCGCCGCCGTTTCCACCTCCGCCGCCGCGATTACCGCCCCCATTTCCCCCAGGTCCGCCTCCAGGCATTCCACCGCCCGGCATTCCGCCCATGGGGAACGCTGTCGTACTGCTCTGGGATGCCTGGTCCAAATAGACCACATCCCCCTCGGAAAGTCCGCTTACAATCTGCACATAGCTGTCATTGCTAAGACCGGTTTCCACCTCCACTGCCCGGAATCCGGCAGGCACATTGCCCTGCTGCTCTGTCACGGAAGCATCCTGGACATATACCCGATTCCCCCGCATCAGGGCCTCCACCGGTATCATCAGCGTATCCTGGGCCTCCTCCAGGATAATAACCCCGTCCACGTTCATACCAGGCAGCAGCTCCCCCGCTTCTTCCATGGTCACGGTCACTGGATAATTTGTAACCCCGTTGGACTGGGAGCTTTCCAGGCTGATATTGGTGACAGTTCCGGTAAAGGTCTTACCCTCCACGGCATCTGCCGTCACCTGCACCTTCTGTCCCACCTGGACGCTCCGCACATCCAGCTCATCCACAGACATCTCAAAGGTCAACTGGGACAGGTCGTAGATCACGGCCATAGTGGAAGCCCCGCTGGAGGAGCTTCAGCTCACATTGTCCCCGGCCTTCACGCTCTTGGTGATCACCTGGCCGGATATGGGGGCCGTGATGGTATAGTTCTCATAATCCTTCTGGGTAGAGTCCATCTTACTGTGGGCAGACTCCACCCGCTCCTGGGCACTGTCCACAGAATCCTTATAGTTCTGAAGAATATCCTCCACATCCTTGCTGCGAATGCGGAAAATGGGTGTTCCGTTTGTCACATAGTCCCCCTCATGGACCAGAAGCGCCTCCACCTCCACATTGCCGGAAAGCTCGGCCCGGATAACCGTATCCCGAACCGGCTCAAAGCTTCCCTCCGCGCTGCACACAAATTCTCCTACTGCTGCAGCGGCTGTATGGCTGGTAGTCAATCCGCCAGGATTCGCCGTCTCTATGGTTACATAGCGCACGATCCTGCCGCCGTCCAGAACCTCATCCATATTGCTGACAACCGTCACCACACCCGCAAACTGCTCCTCCGTATCCGCAAGGGTGAGCACCGCCTGATTCCCCACCCCGATTAGCTGGGCCTCCCCGGAAAGGAACGGCACCTTCAGCTTCATCACCTGGTCATCATAAATGCCTGCCAGCTCAGTGTTATTGCCCACCTTATCCCCGGCTTCGATTTTCAGTTCCCGAATAAAGCCTGTGCGGTTGGACTTATATGTATTGCCGCTGTAATCTGCCAGGGCCTCCTCATAGTCCTCCAGAGCCTGCTGGTAGCTGTTATTGGCCCGCTCTAAGGAATTAGCCGCTGACTGCAGCTCCGATTCCATGGAGGAAACATCGATCTGGTAGAGTATCTGCCCTTCTTCCACCTGATCCCCTTCCTCAAAATCCGCCAGGATCACCTCTCCCTCCACCAAAAAGGTGATGGTATAGGTATCCTTCGGGGAAATCGTTCCGGCAGAACTCAGCTCCGAGACCAGGGTTCCGCGTCCCACGGTAGCAGTCCTAACCTGCTGCGCTCCGGCCCCGGCTGCCCGCGCCTTCCCCTGGTAACGAGTCCAGAAGAAAAAACCTCCCCCGGCTGCCAGGATGAATAAAAGGAGCGGAATGGTTTTTTTCATCCGGCCGGTTTTTCTGCGCTGATTCCGTTTTGCCGGCATCTTCTCTTTTTTCACTGGTATTTCGGCTTCCTTTCCTGTCAGTTCTTTTTCCTTTTCCGACACTTCTGCCCCCTTTACCGGCATTTCTTCCTCCTTTGCCGGCATCCCTTCTTCCTTTGCCGGCATTTCCGCTTTCTTTACCGAATCGTCCTGCCCAGCCGGTATTTCTTCTTTCCTTACCGTGTCTTTTTTCCTTACTGACATCTCTCCGTTCTCTGCCGCATCTTCTTCTGTCCTCCTCCTTATCCTCTGCTCTGAAATATTTTCAGAAAGCTTTTCATTCTTATCCACACCGTCAGTCCTCCACATAATCAATCACCACATAGGTCGCATCATCATTGGAGTTGACTGATTTCTCACAGATCAAGGTTACCCGATCTCCTACCCGTAAAGAACCATATATGGAGAAGGCAAACTGCATTTCCGAACTGCCCAGGCGATATTCCTGGTCATCACCGTCCAGGGTAACGGAGGTAGGCGTCATCACGTCCGCAGAGCTGTAGTAAATATTCTCTATGGTTCCCCGCACCACACACCGCCCGGTCTGAACATCCTCATCCGCAATATAAGCCCAAATCGTCTTTGCCGTGGTATTATAATAAATGACCACATAATGATCCGCAATATGATCTTTTAAACGCTCATAGCTGGATGCCTCACCGTTGACGAATATACTGGCCTGCTGAACATTAAACGGCACATAGTCTCCCAACTGCCTTCCCTTTGGAATCACCTTGGGACCGCTTAAGGCGGAATCCACCAGCTCCATGGGGTTAATCTCCCCGTCGCTGTTGACCTCACATCCCAGCACGGTACCATAGACCCGTCCGCCGGATTTCATCTCTGTCTTCAGCAGATTGTAGAACAGATTCACACAATCGGCGCGGTTTAGGATCTCCTCCGGCTGGCGTCCCAGCTCCTCATTCAGCTCCAGAGAATAGAACATAGCCATCCGCCCACCAGACAGATCTCCGGAGAAATCCTCATCCCCATAGCCCAAAAGAGCCAGCACACCGCGGACTGCCTCCTTAAGAGTCACCGGCTGATCCGGCTTAAACTGCCCTCCCAGATATCCCACCATCCACTTTTGCTCCGCAGCAATCCGGATATACGCGGCATATTCGCTGGTCATGGGAACATCCGCATAGACCGACACCCGGCTCTGGGCCGGCACATAGTCCCGGTAGGCAGATGCATTGACCAGCATTCGCGCATACTCCGCTCGTGTCACGGGACTGTCCATGCTGGTGCTGGTGTTGTTCATGATTCCGGACACACCGATGACTTTCCTGCGGTAGTCCTGATTGTTGTCAGCCGCCAGCGTTCTTGCCGGCAGCATGGTTGTAGCTGCAGCCACTGCTGCCACATAAAGAAACGGCGCAGTCATATTTCTTAAGATCATAAGGTCAGACTCCCCTCCCTGTACTCCGCTGGTAACAGTTTCGATTGTTTTTGGAACCATACTTCCATAGAAAAAATTTACCAGATAATTGTGTTCAGCTTGTGAAAATTTGGTGAAAGAATGTAAGTAAGAATATTTCCTACTCACCATAGAAGTTGAAATTAATTTTCTGTTGCCCAGACTCAAAAATCGTTATAATGTAAACGGTAGATAGTGGGTACCTATACAAAACTGGAGCAAACCTGTATGATAGAAACAGATTTGCTCCAG
>RAYY01000094.1 GCA_003611875.1 bacterium D16-56
GATTCTAATATTCAGAGGCTGAATATTCTTCCTTCGGAGAAGGCAAGGGCTTACCGGATGAAAATGGAGGCCATGGAACATCAGGGTGTGAAGGGAGGACAGCATACGGCGGCGGTATTGGGTGAGGCTTCTGGGGAGAGTGTCAGGACGGTTCACAGGTATATCCGGCTTACCTACTTGGTGCCGGAATTGCTGGAACTGGTGGATCAGAAGCGGATTCCTGTTGTTGCGGGGGAGAGTCTTTCTTTTTTGAAGGAAGGGGAGAAGGAGTTGGTGAGGGATTATGTGGTGCTAAGGCAGGTGTTTCCGTCAAAGGGGGAAGCGGAACTGCTGCGGGTGGAAAGTGGTAAGGGGGAGTTGAGTGTTGAGAAGGTTCGGGAGATTTTGTGCAGGAATGTGAAAGCAGTAGGAGGAATCACCATTTCGGCAAAGCGGATTCGGGATTATTTTCCGGAGGAGTATACGAAGGAAGAGATTGAGAAGATTGTTTACAGCCTTCTGGATTCTTGGAGGGCGAATGGAAGTGGGTAGAAAGAATAGTGGTTCCTTTGTGCCATGGTGGCAGAAAGTGAGATCGGGAACCTTGTGCCACGGTGGCAGAAAGCAGGGATGGGAGTCCTTGTGCCATGGTGGCACAAAGTATATTTAGGAGCCTTGTGCCACGGTGGCATAAAGTGAGAGTGGAAAGCCTTGTGCCATGATGGCAGAAAGTAAAGAGTAGGAGTCTTTATGCCACGATGGCAGAAAGCATGAGTAGAGTTCCTTGTGTCACAGCAACATAAAGCATAGATTGGAGCTTTTATGTCATGGTGGCGTAAAGTATATTTATGAGCTTTGTGTCGTCATAATAGAAACGTATGGGGGATTTTTTGTGTCGGTGCAAGAGGATAACAGAAGAAAAAGGGATAAAACAGCAAAAGTATTTTATAGTGTTTTCTGATGATTCTAGGTAAGGGTAGTTCATTCTCCAAAGCAAATTTTGAAATTTAACAGAGCAATTTGTTTGATTTTTTAATATGATTTGGAGGATTATTATGGGTAAGAGTGGAGTTATTACGGAGAAGAGCAAAGAAAATAAAGCGTATCATAATGTGATCGTGCTGTTTAAGATTTATCGTTCAGTTTCCTGGCGTATGCAGGTGCAGATCGGGCAGGTGAAGCATCGTTTCCGGAAGGAATATGGGATGGATGTGGACAGCTTTCTGGAATCTATTTATCAGGCAGGAATGGACTTGAATGATGATGAGGCGAATATTAAGCCGCGGATGGAAGCGATCAGCAGCTTCAATAAGTTTTTGAAACTGATTGATGAATCGGTGGAACTGATGAGATTGTATCATCCCCAGGGGGAGAGGTATTACTGGGTTTTGTATTATACCTATATGACGCCGCACCAGTTGAGTAATATTTCGGAGATTATGGAAAAACTGGAGCCGCATTTGTCTCAGGGAGTAGGGATTAACCGAAGTACTTATTTCCGGTGGAGGGATAGCGCTCTGAAGGCAGTGGAAGGGATTTTGTGGGGGTATGAGGAGGAAAGCCGGAGATTGTTGGAGCATTACCGGGATACGTGGAAGGAAGATATTTAGTAGAAGGAAGTAAAGGCATATTATATGGAATCATAATTAGCAAAATTAGGAAAAAACATTGGTATTTAGATACCATTCAGGGGAGATTAAAGTGATGCTTGCTTTCATCTCCCTTTATGTTTTAATGTTCAGATGATGGTAGAGGGATAGAGAATACCGGCCCATTGACTTGCAGGATTTCATTTAGAATTATTTTGTCATATAATAGAAGAAATTTCTATGAGGAGGGTGATTACCATAAATATGATAAAAGAAATGGAACAGTATTTGGAATTTTGCAAATATCGTAAGGAATTGAATAGAAACACATTAAAGGCTTATAGGATTGATTTGGAGCAATATTTATCTTTTATTAAGAAAGATTTCCTTTTAAAAGCAAGAATTGAGGAATATATAACAGAATTGCATAAAAAGTATAAACAAAAGACGGTAAAAAGAAAAATTGCCAGTATTAAGGCATTTTATAGATATCTTGAAGAAGAAGAACGATTGGAAGGCAGTAATCCGTTTACCAAGATCAGGGTAAAGTTTAAGGAGACAGAGAGTTTACCCCGGATTATTCCCAGAAATGACATTGAAAGGCTGTTAAATTATATGTATGACGTTATGAAGCAGTCGGGGCAGGAGGCAACTATTTATCGGGATTTATCTGTCATAGAAATGTTTTTTGCAACCGGAGCCAGGGTGTATGAAATTTCCAATTTGAAAATACAAGATATTGATCTGGATAATGGTATTATTAAATTATTTGGCAAAGGCAGTAAAGAACGGTACGTGCAGATTGGGAGTCCGGAAGTCTTGGAGGTGGTGAAAGAATATTATAGGCTGAATCAGCAGGAAATAGATAAAAGCGGGTTTTTCTTTGTAAATCGGCAGGGAAAACGTTTTTCTGAACAGTCAATTCGGCGCATGATTCGGAAATATTCATGCCAGGCCGGTATTTCTATTCATATTACGCCCCATATGTTTCGTCATTCTGTTGCGACATATCTGCTGGAGGAGGGCGTTGATATCATGTATATACAGAAGATTTTAGGTCATAGCTCCATAAAGACGACACAAATCTATTTGCATATAGCCTCTAAAAAGCAGATGGAGATTTTAAAAGAGAGGCATCCAAGGAATCAAATGAGGATTCAGCGGGCGGCATAGGGGAGAATGGCATAGAATTAGGGAGAGGCTGGCTCCAAATTGAGGGGGTGGTCTGATTGTGGTGGAGAAGTTTATAAAAACTGGTAAAATATGGAAAAGAGGGGCTTCACCATTTGGGGGAAATGGGGTATAATAGGTAAAATATAGGGAAATTTGTTGAGGATAATACATAGTTATCTGTTATTCAATACTTCTGAATATTTGTAGAAAGGATACTTATGGATAATAAGGTAAGTCTATTACAGAGCCAAAAAGAATACACCTTTATTAAATATAACGATCAGCTTTTTTATGAACAAACAGCTTGCCAATGCCTATTTAATGGAAGTATGTTTAGAAAGTGCGAATTACAGAATTCAAATTTTTCAAATTGTGATTATGAGGGTACAATATTTCATGATACAAATTTTCAAAATGTAAAATTACTTTCATGTGATATAAAAAGTAGTTACTACCAAAATTGTAATTTTTATAATTGTGATTTCTCTCTTAGTGCGATAACAGATGTAGAATTTCTGCACTGTAAATTTATAAATTGTAAATTTGATGATTGCTTAATTAAAGAATGTTCATTCAATTCTTGTATGCTAGAATCTGGTTCATATAAAATGGCTACATTTATATTATCGAAATTTAAAAATTGTAATTTCGATAATCTATTATTAGGAAATTGTAGTTTTTATGATCATGTGATGGAAAACTGTACATTTAATAATATAACAATTAATATTGATTCAATAGGAAGAATATATGGATTAACACCAACATGTCTAGAAAATTTCAAATATATATTTCTAGGAAATATTTATGGCTATGCGCCTCAGGAATTCTTTGAACGTATAGAAAGTATATTTGAACAAAAAGATTGGAGATTTCAAAAAATATTATATAAATTTAATATGAAAAAATGTAGCCCATATGAATATATCTGTAATATATTCGATACTCTTATCTATTTTATAGATAATAACATTATTGTCAAGCATGATGATTTACTATTTTTGAGTAACATAATTAATCATATGAAAGAATCTAATTCTTTACCGCTTTTTGCATTATATCAGGGGATTGAACGTCTTTCGGATTATATTATAATTTTAAAAGAGGAGAGTTATTATAATAAAGAGGATATATTTAGAGAATTTTTTAATAAATTATTCTTTGTTTTCAATGAACTTTTAGCCGACTTTGCAGAAATATTTCCAGAAAAAATAGAAACGGGAATTCTTTCTGAACAAGTTCTGCTAAAAATACACTATGACGGAAAAGAAGAAATAGATTTTAGCAAATATATTAATCGTTTTCTTGAAATTTCTGGATATAGTAAGAAATATTATTGCAATTTACTTCAAACGAAAAATGGTTCTTTAATTGAAATAATTATTGGCAGTATCATAGCAGTATATGCATTGCAAATTTTATTATATGGAGTAAATGGTGTTTTGATTCAATTAACAGATATGGTATCTAAAATAGGTGTACTAAGGAATAAAAACTATCAAAAAAATTATTTATCCAATTCAGTTAAGGGAAAACAATATCAGCCAGAATTACTCGGAAATACTTTTGACTTATTAAAAAATACAGAGTTTAAAGAAAATGTGAAAACATTAGCATCGGTTTTAAATACTTCGAAGATCATAGATGTATCTACCGATTTGAATAGCGAAAATAGCATATAATAATAAGAATCGTAATAATCTTATTAGCTGACTTCATTTGAAATTATAAACATAAATCTGCAATATAGAAATTCTATCCTACTGTTAAATATCTAATACTTTTAACAATGGGATAGAGTTTCGAAATAATTAAGTAATTTGTCAATAGTGTGTTTTGATTGTGCTTTTAGTTTTTATATTTTAAATAAATTAGTACCCTCTCAAGTGCATATAAATATGCGGTATCAACACGACATAAATTAATTCTAAAACTTAGGCCATGATAAGGAGAAAAATTATTTTTGCTTCCAGTTATTATATATGCATTTGTATCATAAATTAAATTTTTCATTTGTTGTAGGTTATCCAGGTAATCATATGCAATATTGTCAAAATATAAAGATAGGAGATAACTTTTAGAAAACATATCGAAATCAACTTTATATTTATGTATTAAAGAAAGTATTACCAACCTATTTTTTTCAATGTTATCTCGGAAGCTTTGTTCATAGATAGAAAATTGGGGAGAGAGAAAATGGTTAATAGCAACTAATGCTCCTGCTCCCAGGCAGCCCTCCAATACGTCAGACCATCTATCCATTGCGTCATAATATTTATTCGGTAAAATAATTCCAGAAAATTTCAAAGCATTTGTACATAATGCCTTGTGTGGTGTGATTATATTTATATAGTTCTCATAGGATTCGAATGCATAAGTAAGTGCAAAATCTTGAAAACATAGACTTTCATCATTTACCAAAAATAATTCTTTTGCAATGACACAATTTTTTATTTTGTCAATATCATTTTTACTATATAAATTTCCTGTACAATAAATGGGATTTGTTATCCAAAGGCAGCTATTATTTTCTATATCATTTTCAAAATTAGAAGGAAGATAATAGATGTTATTGATCCTTTCTAAATAAATTTTTTTGCAATCAATATGTAGAGTTTGGCATATTGGTTCTATTGAGAAATATGTTGGACAAACAAGGTAGATTTTTTTGCAGTTTTGCCTGAATAGTAAATATAAAACATTTAAAATAGATTCAGAACCACTATTAAAAAAGATAATGGCTTTTTCATTTTTATATTTCCACTTATTTATTATTTTACTTTTTATCGTTTGGTCAAAATCAGAAGAAAAAATATATGAAATAGGATTTATTGCAAAGGTATAAGGAATATTAATAGCAAGTTTGTTCATAAATTCACTGGATGGATTCCAATCTGACAAATTAATGACAGAAATAGATTCTTTTTCTTTGAACTCAGATACAAATTTTTCAATTTCTTCAATATAAATCTCTTTACTCATATATGCTGTCCTCTAATTCAAAAATATAACAGATAACTATGTATTATCTATCAAAATAGCGGGGCCAGATAAATGAATAAGCGAATATTTGGATAATTTATACCATAGATTTTGGTGTGATTAAAGAATAAGAAGAAAAATATCAGATATAGATAAAAAATAATTAACATATACTATATATAGTGTTATCATATAGAAGTATTGATTTATATATCTTTTAGGTGAAAGATATAATAAAAATTTGTTCCTGTATGCACAAGCAGGAAGCTAAACGGTGAATATCTTACCGGATTGCTTTTGTTTATCTATGAATCAGAGAAAGACGCTCATTTTGTAATGGAAATGCGGCGTCTTTTAGTACCATATAAGTGTAAGAGATAAAGCATTTCATCAGTGCTTTACCTTCTGCACTTATTTTTTTA
>RAYY01000095.1 GCA_003611875.1 bacterium D16-56
TTTTGGCTGAAAATCCTTTTAAATAAGGCATTTCTGTCAAGATTTCCGATAAAAATAATTTTCCTATAACCTTTCTCGATAAGAGAAACAACAAGCGAAAATAAAAATGCCTATCCTGTCTGATCCACAGGATAGGCGGTGTCCGTAAGGACAATCATTAACCTAAACTCGGAGCATCCACTTTGGAGTGGGTGCTTTCCCTTTGTATTGTTATAATACCATTGAATGTGAAATGTTTCAAGGGATTTCTGCTAAAATCTGTAGATATTGTTCAGTAAATTTTGATTTCCCCCTCATAATTATCGGCTCTTTCCAATAGAGGACCGGTTGCACCCATTGTAAAAGCTATATCACTGCTTCGGATAGACAATAGTTCCATTCCAATCTTTAGATTAAGGAAGTCCAATATTTGCTGATTAAGCTGAATGATACCATTCTCTGAAATATTTACCCAACAGTATGACCGCCCTTTGTATTTGATAAATTCGCCCTCTGCGGTCTGATAACTTTGTAAAGCCGGATTATCAGTAAGAATGTGTCCTAACTTTGACGGTTCTAACAATTCTTTTCTTGTTACACAAAAGCCGCCAGTGACTTTGCTTCCAGTAAAAAGATAGACTTTTTCCTCTACTGTGGCGTTGTACTCTGTAAGAGCCTGGGCTGGCAGATGGATTGTCAAATCATTTCGTATCAGTGATTTTCCGAAAATAAATTTACCGCCTTTATTCATCTGTGGCATATATCATCAACTCCTTTTCCTAAAAGTGGAAGTCCACTATACCACAAGAAAATTCAAATGTCACTAAGGCTCTCTAAAGTGTGGCAAGCTATTTTTCAGCATAGCGAGAATGATTAGTTGCCGGGATATATTTTTTAGAGAGAGTGCCTGTTGCCGCTAATTGTTTTCGGAAACGTTGTTCTCCGAGTAATAACGGAACGCTTTTACAATATAATCAGAAGCCCCTTTTCCATATTGACTGTCAGTCATGCTTTTAATATAATCGCTTGAATATGTGTCGATAAGAACATTGATATAGGGCTTATCAAGGGATACGTTAGCGCTGTTTTTCTGTATAAGCTGCAACAGTTCATCTACAATGGATTGTATGTTAGGGGAAGAAACATCTTCTGACAAATTGGCGGCTAATCTGCCATACAGTGTATCAGACTGTTTTCCGATTTCTTTTACTTCTTCCGTTAATTGTGTTTCCATAAGTTTAGAGAAATGCTCTAAATTATGTTTCATGGCTTCGGTGTATTTTTCAATACTGCCGAATTGTTGAATGGCAAGTTTAGCTACCTCTGCTTCATCATCTTTAATTTTTTGAATAAACATATCAAAATTTTCAATGCTTCCCCAATGTTTGATAACATCATCAGTGCTGTTATTTTTAAAATCCTCTAAAGTGGTGATGTAATCAGACAGGTCAAATTCCTTAAAACTCATACATTGCTCTCCTTTCTCTAAGCGGCTAAGAAGCTGTATAAGTTTGTCTGTCCGATTGCGCTTCAGCAAAAGCAACTCTTTTTGCCTTTTGAAAGCCTTAATTCTGTCAAAGTCGGGTTTTTGCAGAATTTCTTTAATCTCTTTCAGCTTAAATCCCAATTCCTTAAAAAATAGGATTTGTTGTAGCTTTTGCAAGGCTTCATCATCATATAGGCGATAGCCGGATTCGGTCAATTCGCTTGGCTTTAACAATCCAATTTCGTCATAATATTGTAGTGTTCGGGTGCTTATGCCTGTTAATTCTGCAACTTGGCTTATGGTTCGCATTCTTATCAGCTCCTTAAATTTGTGAAGAAGCAAGACAGAGATTGCCGACTTATTTCTATTCTGCTCCTATGAGAAAAGAATACAGTATCACGTTACGTGGAAGTCAATACTTTTTGCTCAAAATTTTTATCACTCATTTTCGGGATATATTTTAACGGATATTCCCCGAACACCTTTTTTGACAATCTTACTGTCATCAAGAATACTCTGCTTAACAGCGTCTAAATCCTTTGAGAGTGCTTCAATCGCCCGTTGGTGTTCTTCCTCTGACGAGAAGCGTTCCGTATCATTTAAAAGGTTCTCCTGCAATTCTCTTGCTTTCATGTATACGCCTAATTTATGATTGAGCAGAGAGTTCTTAAAGGATATTTTAATTGTAGAGGGATTGAAACTTCCGTCCTCGTACCTTTCTGCTTCAAAGTTCATATCTAATTGCTCGTCCATTTTCAAAATCAAAGACAATACATCTGATACTGTTTCTATATCAAAATCCATGAAAACATTGATACTGATACCCAAAGCATTTGCAATTTTCATCAGTTGGTCGGGCTTTGGATTGCGGATGCCATACTCATACTTTTTAATTGTGGCGGAATTGACGCCGGAAAGCTGACCGAGCGTTTCCTGTGATATGCCGCGCAAATTCCGAAAGCGTTTAATCTTTTCCCCGGTAGTCATGCCAATACCTCCGATTTTTGTGATATTCGTTAGTGTCTAGTTAAATTCTATCACATCAGGACACATTTGTGTATAAAATTTAAAATAAATACTTGATGTTCACAAAAGTGTACCGTATAATAAAAACATAAAGGTCATATATGTGTACCTAAAATAAAAAAGGAAAGGACAGGACTATATGGAGAATGGAAAGAAAATGTATGTAACGGCAGAGGAAGCGGCTGAAATGCTTGGTGTATCAATGGGTTATGCCTATAAGATTATCCGGGGGCAGAATGAGGAACTGAAAGCAAAGGGCTATCGGACAATCTGCGGCAAAGTCCCGACAAAATACTTTGAAGAAAAATTCTACGGTCTGACCGTAGCCATGTAGGAAAGAAAGGAAAAATTATTGAAGCGGACAATCAGCGTTATGACAGGGAAAGGCTCTGTCAACCATAACAGCAGAAAATTCCATGCAAAGAACACTGACCCGGAGCGGAGTTGTATGAATGTGGAATACTGCAACGAAAATATCAAAGACGTATACCACAAATTATTTGATGAAGCACTTGCCCGGTACAATGAGAAGCAGACAAGAAATGACCGCATAATTGATGATTATTATGAAAAAATCTGTTCCGGCAAACAGGAGAAGCCATTCCATGAGATTATTTTGCAAATCGGAAATAAGGACGACATGGGAGCAAAAACAGAGGGCGGACAGCTTGCGGCGAAAATACTTGATGAATATATGCAGGACTTTCAGCGGCGCAATCCTACATTAAGGGTATTTTCGGCGCATCTCCATATGGACGAAGCCACTCCACATCTGCATATAGATTTTATACCCTATACGACTGGAAGCAAGCGGGGGCTTGAAACAAGGGTATCATTAAAAAAGGCACTGGCATAACTCGGCTTCAAAGGCGGCACAAGGAGCGAAACAGAACGTAACCAGTGGGTAGCGGCAGAGAAAGAACAGCTTGCGGAGATTATGTTACAGCATGGCATTGAATGGGAGAAAAAGGGTACACATGAGAAGCATTTATCTGTTTTGGATTTTGAAAAGCAGGAGCGGCAAAAAGAGGTTGCGGAACTGGAACAGACAATCTCTGGCAGTAAAGAGGAATTATCCGATATTCTTCATCAGCAGATAGCGGCAGGACGGGAAACGGAGCAGATACGGAAAGAGGGCGAAGCGATCCGGCAGGAAGTATCAGAACTTTCCACTACAAATCATCTTCTAAAAGAGCAGACTTTAACGCTGGCTGAGGATAAAGAAAAGCTGTTATCCGAAAATGAGAAGTTGGAGAAACAGCAGAAAAAGTTACAGCAGGAACTTAACAAAATGGTACGGTCAAAGGAAGTCATGGAGCGCAATATACACGCCTATGATGAAGATGTGAAATGGCAGTCGATAGTAGGGCGGTCAAAAGCATTAGAGCAGGCAAAAAGGGCAAATAAACGCCCGAAATGTGCCTTTGAAATGAGCCGATAGGAAAGTGAGGATTGATTTGATATGACAGATATGGAGAAGAAAGTTATGGTGCGGCTGTGTGCTAAAATCGTGGCAGAAACAGACCTTTACGAAACGGACAAGGAAGTACAAAATCTGATAGACTGGGTATGTTTGTCGGAGCAGATAAAAGAAAACAATAATACAATTCGCAATCTGACAGGGGAATATAAAAAGATAGAGCCGGATTGCCGGGAGGGAGTACGGGCGCAGTTGGAGCGTATGAAAGAACTCTGTAAAGAGCGCAATAATCTGTATGAGAAACAGAACGATTTGAAAGGGCAGAAATACAAAATAGAAAAATCGTTGGAATGATAAAAAATATGGGGCGTGGCGGTTGCTATGCCCTGTATTTTATAGTGGCAGATACAGAGAGAAAGTGCTATAATCGGAAGCATGATTAAAGATAGGGGAGATGAAACAGCATGGAAATAAATGTTGAGGATAATTTTACGCTGTTATTTGACAAAAATAATAATACGGCATACAAAGCATTACAGATGTTGCAAAAAGAATGTGAGAAATCAGACAAGATATATTGTTATATGGATAAGTTAGCCGATATGATTGACAATGATAATTCCTACATTCGGACAAGAGGGCTTACGCTGATTGCCTATAACGCTAAATGGGATAAAGATAATAAAATTGATGAAATCATAGACGAATATTTGAAGCATATAGAAGATGTTAAGCCGATAACGGCAAGACAGTGTATAAGATTACTGCCTATGATAGCCAAAAATAAGCCGGAATTAAAAGAAAATATTGTATCGGAACTACAAAAAGCAGATATATCTATTTATGCAGACAGTATGCAACCATTGGTCTATAAGGATATTCAAAATTCTTTGGCAGAGATAGAGAAGCTATAAATTAATTGGGATTTTAAGGAGTGTGGAGTAATGAATAACTGGTTTACAATAGATAAAATTGATGTAAAAACATATATTATCAGTGAATACCGGCATTGGGAGGAAACGCATTGCTATCTGTTGAATGGAAATACCCGAAGTCTGCTTATTGATACTGGGCTTGGCATTTCCAATATCTATGAAGAAGTGCTGAAGCTTACCGATAAGCCAATTACGGCAGTAG
Source organism: bacterium D16-56 (assembly GCA_003611875.1). Classification (GTDB taxonomy): domain Bacteria; phylum Bacillota; class Clostridia; order Lachnospirales; family Lachnospiraceae; genus Brotaphodocola. The sequence goes on from RAYY01000095.1 coordinate 5,049, forward strand.
CAACGCATATTCATTGGGATCATATTGGAGGGCATAAGTATTTCACGGATTTTTATGCTCATGCTGATGAATTGGATTGGCTGAATGGTAAATTCCCTTTATCAATCGAAACGATAAGAGAGATGGTCGTAGACCGCTGTGATTTACCCGAAGGTTTTTGCGTGAGCGATTATGAATTGTTTCAGGGTATGCCAACAAAAGTTCTAATAGACCATGACATCATTGATATTGGCGGCAGAGAAATTGAAGTGCTGCATACTCCCGGACACTCTCCGGGGCATTTGTGCTTTTGGGAAAAAAGCAGGGGATATTTATTTACAGGTGATTTGGTATATAAAGATATTTTGTTTGCTTATTATCCGTCTACTGACCCGGAGGCATACCTTGATTCTTTGGAAAAAGTTGCGGCATTGCCTGTAAAGGAAGTATTTCCTGCACACCATTCACTGGATATAGAATCGGAAATCCTAATTCGTATACGGGAAGCGTTTAGAAAACTCAAGGCAGACGGAAAACTTCATCATGGCAGTGGAACATTTGATTATGGGGATTGGGGAGTATGGTTATAGGAAATAGGCTGTGACAAAGATAATGTTCCCTTTGATGATAATTATCACATGGTGCTAGCACCATGTAACTTAAAGCAGATAAAGGAAATGATAATATGGCAGTTTGCAGTTATATGTGGATTGCCACATTTTTATGGAAAAATGGGCGGTTATGTGGTAATATATAGGAGCAAAGATAAAAACACAACACAAGTCAAACTTGCAGAACTGGTAGGTAGTACATCGAATATTAAATAACGAATAGTTAAATATTTACTTCTTCGTCTCCTATTTCGTTCATTTTATATGTCCAGTGATAGACAACAGGAGCAGTATTAATCTCATCAAAATACTGATAAATTCGTTCCGATAATTCTTCTTTTGAGCTGACCCGGATC
>RAYY01000096.1 GCA_003611875.1 bacterium D16-56
GTATCAAAAGTTGAGACTTAACTTTTAATACCCATGATAGAAATATAGTCTATTGTCACACATTTTGCCGCCATAGTCGAGGTACGCACTATCTACCGTTTACATCTGTCCTGCGTATCGTCATTGATATGCCCTTTATACATAGACAGATATTTGATGTATGCGGTATAGTGCCGCAATACTGCGTCTACCGCTTCCGGCTCTCCGGCAACGGCTTTTTCGATTAGCTCAAAAGGTATCAACTTTTTGTTCCTCATGTTTCAATTTCTCCCATTCTTTTCGTAACTGTTTCAGCGCAACATTTCTTCTGTGGTTTATCGTACTTCTGCAACGTCCGTACTGTCTGCCGATGGCTTCATCACGATAGCCAACGAAGTAATAAAGCAACAAAACTTCCCGCCTTAACTCCGGCAATTTTGATAATGCCGTTGCCAACCGTTCATCATCAACGATAACTTTCTTTCCCAATACAATAAATACAGTCGGCTTATCCTGTTTTTCAAAGTAGCTGTCCATAGCAGACGGTTCAAAATATCGTTCTGACATCAGATAGTCAAGGGATATTTCTCTTGCTTCTTTCCGCTTCAAATCCCGCCATGCGTTAATTGCTTCATGGCGCAGGACAACCTTGCAGAACGCATGGAAAGCATATTCGATATGTTCCATGAACTGTTCAGAATATCTCATTCTCTCTCACCCCCTTTCTTCCCAGTAGGGGGCTATTACAACAAACGTCCATGCAGCATAAAGCGGCATAAGCATTTGAGTAATACGAGCTATTAAGACATATCAAATGATATGTGTGTTCATACTCATAGGCAGAATATTCCGTTCCACAAGACAGGATTTTTTTGATAATTTACCATAGCCAAGACTACACATAAAATAAAAAACAGACATAGCAGCACCTCACCATACCGCCATATCTATGAAAGTCATTCTGCTACATAAAAACGGCGGCTTTGATTGTTTTTCAAAACCGCCGTTAGTTTAGCTATGTTAAAAATATGAAGATAGATTTTTTTCTTTCTGCCATACAAATAGGCACATAAAAAGCCTGCCGCCAACAACGGTTTTTTTATTTACCGCTTGCGGCTGTCTATCATAATAAATAGTTTTATATAAATAGAGGTTCAATTTCTCTTTTTATGAAATCTATCCTATCTTTAACTCTTGGAACAAATAAAGAGGAAATGGAAACCACAATTTTGTTTTTAGGATTAACATATATCGCATTTCCGCCGTCACCTAAAGCCGCATACGAATGCTCTGCCTCATCTATAACCCACCACAAATATCCATACTTTAGATGGCGTGCTTTCCAAACACTTTGTACCTGTGTACTCTCGATAATCCATTTATCAGAAATAATCTGTCTGCCGTTCCAATATCCCTCATTCAAATACAACTGCCCTAATTTAGCCATATCCATCGTTGTAAGAGATAATCCCCATCCAGCCGTATTTGTTCCGTTTGGGTCGGCAACCCAACCATTTGCACCTTTTGATTTATAAAAATCAAGTTGTTCTTCTTTGTTTTGAAAATATATATTTTTCTCAACAGAAATTCCCAATGGATAAAAAAGATTGTCCTGTGCAAATTCTAAGACAGATTTCCCTGTAGTATTGATAAGAATACCAGATAAAATATCAATTCCGATTATGGGCGCATATCTGAAATCCCCAATTTTTCCGCGTCCACCTAAAAAGTCAAGAGAAGATATTACCCAATCCTCACTGGAAAAATATTTTGGATAAGGGTTAAATCTATGCTTATAGGGGGCAGTCATTGTAAGCAGATTACGGATTGTAATATGCTGTATTGTTTTCCCCCCTTTTTTGATTTGATAATTCGGGAAAAAATCAATTACTTTTTCATCAAGGTTTATGATACAGCCTTTGCCTAAGGCGATTCCGAATAACATAGAAACAACGCTTTTTGTCACCGAAAAAATATGGATGGGGTCATTTTCCGAACACTGATTAAAATAGTTTTCATAAACAACATTATCATCTTTAAACACAATGATTCCGGCTATATTTCCAGATTCCTTTTTTATTTTATTTTCTAAGGACGCTATTTGTTTCTGTTCCATGCTATTTGTTTAACCTCCGTTTCATATCTTTTTAATTGGATAATAGACTTCTGTAATTAGTTCATCTTCCTCCATGACTTGCGAGGGGTCTGTTACATATACTTCAAATAATGCATTGGTACACTCGTACCCATTCTGCTCTGCCCATTTTGTCTGCTTTGCATATACAGAAGATAAAATCGAATAGCTTCCCTTTACAACAGTTTTCAGACATAGCCCCGCCTTAAAATCTCTTGTTCCGGTTACATATTCCTTAATAGGGATAGCAAATTCCGTATCTAAACCAAATGTGCTAAATTCATTGCTGTGGAATAAGACCATTGGAGGATTGGCTATGGTCAAATTTTCTTTTCTTATCCTGCCTAATAGCTTTCCAAAACAAACGCCGTATTCATCAGAAAAATTATCCGCTTGAACCATTTTTCGGACAAAAAGCAGATACATCACTGGTACTTCCACAAGTTCTACATCAATATTATCTAAATATGACATGATGGGCTTCCCGTTTTTTAGGTTCGATATGTCGCATTCCAGTTGACGCAGGCTCTTTTCCTGTTCATATAATTGCTTTTTCATGTCGTCCCGTTTTTGGATTAGGGCGGCATACAGTTTTTCCTCGTTCCATTCTCCTGATTCTATAGTCTGCTTTATTTCCTCCAAAGAGAAATTGTATGATTTTAAGCGGATAATGAGCAGCATAATTTCCAACTGTTCAATGGCATAGTATCTATACCCATTTTCCGGGTTGATTTCACTTGGCAGAATAAGCCCTATCTCGGCATAGTATCTGAGAGTTTTGGTAGACACTTTGCATATTTTTGAAAACTCACCAATAGACAGCACTGATAATCACCTCTCTTTTCTTTCTCAAAGTATACACTTTACCGTAAGGGTAAAGTCAAAGGCATTTTTTTGTTGACAGTATCCCATAAGAAATCTTAACGCTATATAAAATCCAAATCAATATCTGCAAAAAAGAATTATTTTTGTTGGCATTTCTGAAACTTCCCCGTATTAAGAAGCAAGGAAAACTTTTTAAAGAATTTCTCTCAAAACTCCGTCAAAACTGCCCTGTGTGGTGTTGTAGGTAGTGAGAGGAATTATCAGAGGGTTTGGGATTCTTCCCAACAAGCAAAATCTGTCCGGCAAGCCATAGCGCGGACGGGCAGATTTACGGAAATGGGTACCCGTTTCCTATGCTTGCTCCGAAACTTATCATTTAGCAAATACGGAAAGGAAGGGAAAAGAATGGATTGGGAACTGGAAATCAAGGACAGCGGCTATCTGCCGGAAAAAGGGAAGCCGACAGAGGAAACCGTCTGCTACAAAATCGGCGGCACATACTATGAAGTGTCTACCTCCTGCGGCGGCTCGGAACGGCTCCGCGACAAGATGATACGGCTCATAAAATCGGAAACCGTCAAACCGCCCAATGACAAACAGGGATAAGTGCGCTATAATAAAGTTAGCACTACTGTTTGTCGGGCGTTCATTACAGGAGGAATGAACATATGACAGCAAATACATATAAGCCCGGACAGATAACAGCATTATACGCCCGTCTTTCGCAGGAAGATACGTTAGAGGGCGACAGCAACAGCATTGTAAACCAGAAAGCAGTCCTCTCCAAATATGCGGCGGACAACGGCTTTACAAATCCCGTTTTCTTCATTGACGACGGTGTATCGGGCGTGACGTTCGACAGACCAAATTTTAACCGCATGATTGCAGAGATTGAAGCCGGAAACGTGGCGACGGTCATTGTCAAGGATATGTCAAGGTTAGGGCGCGATTATCTGAAAGTTGGCTACTACACGGAAATCTTTTTCGTAGAACGTGACGTTAGATATATCGCAATCAATGACGGGGTAGACAGCGCAAAAGGCGACAACGATTTTACCCCGTTCCGTAACCTGTTCAACGATTTTTATGCCAAAGACACAAGCAAAAAGGTACGGGCAATCAAACGGGCGCAGGGACAGGCGGGGGAACACCTGACAAAGCCGCCCTATGGCTACATAGTAAGCCCTGCGGACAAAAAGCAATGGATTGTAGACGAGGAAGCCGCCGCTGTGGTGAAACGGGTTTTTGATTTATGTATCGGTGGGAAAGGTCCTATGCAGATAGCAAAAATCCTCAAAGAAGATAAGGTACTGACTGCCAAAGCCCACTACGCAAAGAAAAAGGGGAAAGCACTTCCCGAAAATCCGTACAACTGGAAAGACAGCACGATTGTCGGCATTTTGGAACGTATGGACTATTGCGGACATACCGTAAATTTCAAAAGCTATTCCAAATCCCACAAATTGAAAAAGCGAATTCCAACCACAAAGGAACAGCAGGCAATTTTCTATAATACCCATGAAGCGATTGTAGAGGACGCTGTTTTTGAACGGATACAGGAACTAAGAGCGAACAAACGCCGCCCCACAAAAGCGGACAGACAGGGATTGTTTTCCGGCTTGGTATACTGTGCGGATTGCGGGAGCAAGCTGCATTTCGCTACTTGCAGAAGTTTTAACGGTTCACAAGACCATTACCGCTGTGCAAAGTACAAGAGCAATACGGGAAGCTGTACGGCTCACTTTATCCGCGAGGAAGTGTTGAAGCAAATCGTATGGAGCAGGATATTTGACGTGACTGCCCTTTTCTTTGATGACATTATGGCTTTCCATGAAATGATGTATCAGCAACGCTCCGCTGAAACAGAAAAGGAAATGAAGCGAAGAAAACGGGAAGTCGGACAGGCAAAAAAACGGATTGTAGAACTTGACCGTATCTTCAAGCGGATTTATGAGGACGACATAAGCGGCGCAATCAGTCATGACAGGTTTTTGAAGCTGTCCGCAGAATATGAAGCGGAACAGCGGGAACTGGAAGAAAAGGTCAAGGCAGACCAGCAGGAAGTCGATACCTACGAACAGAACAAAAGCGATTTTGACAGCTTCGCCGCGATTATCCGCAAATATGTGGGGATAAAGGAACTTACCCCCGCAATCGTCAATGAATTTATCAAGAAAATCATAGTCCATGCGCCGGAAAAAGTGGATGGGAAACGGGTACAGAAAGTGGATATTGTTTTCAACTTTGTAGGGGAAATCAATTTCCTTTCTGCCACGCAGCCGAAACGGCAAGGCGCATAGGAACTTGAAAAGACGGTACAGCCCTTGTAATCGGGGCTATACCGCCTAATCTGAAATTACTTCCCTCTAACCGTAAACATTTGATTTTCCGCAATGTCATTAACTTAAGGAATCTTTTACATTTGATATTGTAAAAGGTTCCTTTTTTCTGTATTTTTATTG
>RAYY01000097.1 GCA_003611875.1 bacterium D16-56
AAAAAAGTTGTTGACAAACTTCGCAAGATATGATAAGATAAACGAGTTGCTGCTGAAGAAGCCAACAACGAAATGAACCTTGAAAATGAAAGATTGAACAGTGTTTAAAACCCTGAAAATTCAAAGAAAGGGTGTCAGGAAAGACACCTTGGATTGAGAAAATTCAGAACAAAAACCAAACAAACAGTAGAACGGTTAAATCAGCCAGAGAGTTAAGATTGACCGGGAAACAAACTTCTGCCGAAAGGCATAAGGGATTTCTGAGATTCGCGAGAGCGGGTTTAAGAAAAACTTATAATTTGAGAGTTTGATCCTGGCTCAGGATGAACGCTGGCGGCGTGCTTAACACATGCAAGTCGAACGAAGCGGTTGAGAGGAAGTTTTCGGATGGAATTTCAATTGACTGAGTGGCGGACGGGTGAGTAACGCGTGGGTAACCTGCCTCATACAGGGGGATAACAGTTAGAAATGACTGCTAATACCGCATAAGCGCACGAGATCGCATGATAAAGTGTGAAAAACTCCGGTGGTATGAGATGGACCCGCGTCTGATTAGCTGGTTGGTGGGGTAACGGCCCACCAAGGCGACGATCAGTAGCCGACCTGAGAGGGTGACCGGCCACATTGGGACTGAGACACGGCCCAAACTCCTACGGGAGGCAGCAGTGGGGAATATTGCACAATGGGGGAAACCCTGATGCAGCAACGCCGCGTGAGTGAAGAAGTATTTCGGTATGTAAAGCTCTATCAGCAGGGAAGAAAATGACGGTACCTGAGTAAGAAGCCCCGGCTAACTACGTGCCAGCAGCCGCGGTAATACGTAGGGGGCAAGCGTTATCCGGATTTACTGGGTGTAAAGGGAGCGTAGACGGCGATACAAGTCTGAAGTGAAAGCCCGGGGCTCAACCCCGGGACTGCTTTGGAAACTGTGTTGCTGGAGTGCTGGAGAGGCAAGCGGAATTCCTAGTGTAGCGGTGAAATGCGTAGATATTAGGAAGAACACCAGTGGCGAAGGCGGCTTGCTGGACAGTAACTGACGTTGAGGCTCGAAAGCGTGGGGAGCAAACAGGATTAGATACCCTGGTAGTCCACGCCGTAAACGATGAATGCTAGGTGTTGGGGAGCAAAGCTTCTCGGTGCCGCCGCAAACGCAATAAGCATTCCACCTGGGGAGTACGTTCGCAAGAATGAAACTCAAAGGAATTGACGGGGACCCGCACAAGCGGTGGAGCATGTGGTTTAATTCGAAGCAACGCGAAGAACCTTACCAAGTCTTGACATCCCTCTGACGTAGGTAGAAATACTTATTCCCTTCGGGGCAGGGGAGACAGGTGGTGCATGGTTGTCGTCAGCTCGTGTCGTGAGATGTTGGGTTAAGTCCCGCAACGAGCGCAACCCTTATTCTTAGTAGCCAGCGAGTAAAGTCGGGCACTCTAGGGAGACTGCCAGGGATAACCTGGAGGAAGGTGGGGATGACGTCAAATCATCATGCCCCTTATGATTTGGGCTACACACGTGCTACAATGGCGTAAACAAAGGGAGGCGAAGGAGCGATCTGGAGCGAACCCCAAAAATAACGTCTCAGTTCGGATTGCAGGCTGCAACCCGCCTGCATGAAGCCGGAATCGCTAGTAATCGCAGATCAGAATGCTGCGGTGAATACGTTCCCGGGTCTTGTACACACCGCCCGTCACACCATGGGAGTCGATAACGCCCGAAGTCAGTGACCCAACCGAAAGGAGGGAGCTGCCGAAGGCGGGATGGATAACTGGGGTGAAGTCGTAACAAGGTAGCCGTATCGGAAGGTGCGGCTGGATCACCTCCTTTCTAAGGAAGAAGAAGTAAGGGTTTTGGACACTGTTGAGTCTTTGATTTTGGCAGAGTGCCAAGAGAGAGGGCAAAAGAGATATCCGGTGCCGATGCGCTTATGGGAAACACCCGTACCCAT
>RAYY01000098.1 GCA_003611875.1 bacterium D16-56
AGCATGTACCTTGAAAACCACATATTGAAAAGAAAAGATAGAATCTTCAAAGAAGAAAATATCAAGACATCCGAGGGATATACCGAAAGGTATATCAAAAGAAGAAAACCAAAGACCAGAAGGTGTAACGCTATACACCTGAGACCGAAAGCGAAAGCAGAGGTCAACCTGGTTAAGCTAATAAGAGCGCAGGGTGGATGCCTTGGCACTAAGAGCCGATGAAAGACGTGATAAGCTGCGAAAAGCTTCGGGGAGGAGCAAATATCCATTGATCCGGAGATTTCTGAATGGGGAAACCTGGCTGAGCAAACCTCAGCCGTCGTAGTGTGAATCCATAGCACTACGTCGGGAACCGCCTGAACTGAAACATCTAAGTAGGGCGAGGAAAAGAAAGAAACATCGATTCCGTAAGTAGCGGCGAGCGAACGCGGAAAAGCCCAAACCGGTATGCGTGCATACCGGGGTTATGGACTGCATAAGTGAACCGATTTGTTAGCCAAACTGTCTGGGAAGTCAGGCCAAAGAGGGTGAAAGCCCCGTAGGCGAAAACAATAGGAAGCGGCAGGATCCAGAGTACCACGAGACACGTGGAACCTTGTGGGAAGTCGGAGGGACCACCCTCCAAGGCTAAATACTCCTTAGTGACCGATAGCGCATAGTACTGTGAAGGAAAGGTGAAAAGAACCCCGGGAGGGGAGTGAAAAAGAACCTGAAACCCTGTGTTTACAAACTGTGGAAGCACGTTAAGGTGCAACCGCGTACTTTTTGTAGAACGGTCCGGCGAGTTGCCGGTACGGGCAAGGTTAAGGACTGCAAGGTCCGGAGCCGAAGGGAAACCGAGTCTTAAGAGGGCCGGAGTCCGTACAGGCAGACCCGAAACCGGGTGATCTATCCATGTCCAGGTTGAAGCCGCCGTAAAAGGCAGTGGAGGACCGAACGCACATCCGTTGAAAAGGGTGGCGATGAGGTGTGGATAGGGGAGAAATTCCAATCGAACCCGGAGATAGCTGGTTCTCCTCGAAATAGCTTTAGGGCTAGCCTCGCATGAGTCTGCCGGAGGTAGAGCACTGAATTTCCGCGGGGGCGTCAAAGCTTACCAAAGAATATCAAACTCCGAATGCCGGTCAGATGATATGCGGGAGTCAGGCTGCACGAGATAAGTTGGGCAGCCAAAAGGGAAAGAGCCCAGACCACCAGCTAAGGTCCCCAAGTGCGTGTTAAGTGGAAAAGGATGTGGGATTTCAAAGACAACTAGGATGTTGGCTCAGAAGCAGCCACACATTCAAAGAGTGCGTAATAGCTCACTAGTCGAGAGGTCCTGCGCCGAAAATGTCCGGGGCTAAAACACGCCACCGAAGCTGTGGATTCATGGAAACATGAGTGGTAGAGGAGCATTGCCAGTCCGGCGAAGCGGTACCGTAAGGAGCCGTGGAGGACTGGGAAGAGAGAATGCCGGAATGAGTAGCGAGATGGAGGTGGGAATCCTCCAGGCCGAATATCTAAGGTTTCCAGGGTAAAGCTGATCTGCCCTGGGTAAGTCGGGACCTAAGGCGAGGTCGAAAGACGTAGTCGATGGACAACAGGTTGAAATTCCTGTACCATGTATTATCAGAAATGTGGGGACACAGAAGGATAGCCGGACCCGGGAATGAAAAGACCGGGGCAAGCGAGGTAGGGGTATGGCCAGAAAAACTGCCATGCAACCCAAAGACGTGACGCGGACCGAACAAAAGTAGGGAAGCCGGTAAATCAGACTGTCAAGAAAAGCCGCTATCGTGTAATACATGCCCGTACCGCAAACCGACACAGGTAGATGAGGAGAGAATCCTAAGGCCGGCGGGAGAAGCATTGTTAAGGAACTCGGCAAAATGACCCCGTAACTTCGGGAGAAGGGGTGCCTGCGCGAGCAGGCCGCAGAGAAGAGGCTCAAGCAACTGTTTAGCAAAAACACAGGTCTATGCGAAACCGAAAGGTGAGGTATATGGGCTGACGCCTGCCCGGTGCTGGAAGGTTAAGAGGAGAGGTTAGCGGAAACGCGAAGCTTTGAATTTAAGCCCCAGTAAACGGCGGCCGTAACTATAACGGTCCTAAGGTAGCGAAATTCCTTGTCGGGTAAGTTCCGACCCGCACGAAAGGCGTAATGATTTGAGCGCTGTCTCAACAATGCACCCGGTGAAATTGAAGTGCCAGTGAAGATGCTGGCTACCCGCGCCAGGACGGAAAGACCCCATGGAGCTTTACTCCAGCTTGATACTGGGATTCGGTCGTGCATGTACAGGATAGGTGGGAGGCAAAGAAGCGGGGACGCCAGTCTTCGCGGAGCCGCTGTTGGGATACCACCCTTGTGCGACTGGGTTTCTAACCTGCGTCCGTAAGCCGGACGGGGGACAATGTCAGGTGGGGAGTTTGACTGGGGCGGTCGCCTCCGAAAGAGTATCGGAGGCGCTCAAAGGTTCCCTCAGAATGGTCGGAAACCATTCGGAGAGCGCAAAGGCAGAAGGGAGCTTGACTGTGACACCGACGGGTGGAACAGGTACGAAAGTAGGACTTAGTGATCCGGTGGTATAAAGTGGGATTGCCATCGCTCAACGGATAAAAGCTACCCTGGGGATAACAGGCTTATCACTCCCAAGAGTTCACATCGACGGAGTGGTTTGGCACCTCGATGTCGGCTCATCGCATCCTGGGGCTGTAGCAGGTCCCAAGGGTTGGGCTGTTCGCCCATTAAAGCGGTACGCGAGCTGGGTTCAGAACGTCGTGAGACAGTTCGGTCCCTATCCGGCGCGGGCGTAGGATATTTGCGGGGAGCTGTCCTTAGTACGAGAGGACCGGGATGGACCGGCCGCTGGTGGACCTGTTGGGAATCAATCCCATGGCAGGGTAGCCAAGCCGGGACGGGATAAACGCTGAAGGCATCTAAGCGTGAAGCCCCCCTCAAGATGAGATATCCCATCGCAAGAGTAAGACCCCTTGAAGACGACGAGGTAGATAGGGCAGAGGTGGAAGCACAGTAATGTGTGGAGCTGACTGTTACTAATAGGTCGAGGGCTTAACCTGATTTGGTCGGAGGGTGCAGCAGTTGCTGCAGAAGGTTCGGATGTGTTCAATATGTGGTTTTGAGGGTATATG
>RAYY01000099.1 GCA_003611875.1 bacterium D16-56
GATGACCACTGCCCTTTTATTATAGAGGGTTGGTGGTTATTTTTCTATCCACTATCTTATTTGACGCTTACCGTTCATCGGGAGCCGGTTTTGGCAAGCTGCTTTTCTTTTTCTGCTACTAATAATCCGGCAAAGGGCGTTCCTGCCCGTTTTCGCAAAATGACGATAGACACAGAGTTTCTTACCCGACGCCGGAAAAGCCCTTTCAACTCTCTGTAATCCAGAAAACCCGAAAATGGCAACCGGGCAGACAGAAAAATTTCCTGTTCACTCTAAACACCACCGCCTTGCCTGTTTTGCCAAAAATGGGCGCAAAAAAGCAGTAAATCTTTTTCAAGACTTACTGCTTCATGTGCTGTCGTTGGGCGGCGGTTTATTCAATTTTGGGATTGGCTGGGCGGCAGCACTTCTTGCTGTCGCCCCTTGTCTACTCACCAGCAAAGACAGCCGGGGCTGTCAACGGCGGGCGCAGCCCGTTCATCTTGATCGTTGACTGGCTCGGCTGATCTTGCTATTCGGCAGCCAGGCAAATGCTTTTTGTCGCTATGTTATTTCTGAATGCAAGATCATGTTCTACGAAGATCATTGTAGGAGAAAATTCCCTAATCAGATTTTCAATTTGCATTCGAGAATAGATGTCAATATAGTTAAGAGGTTCATCCCACACATACAGATGTGCTTGTTCACAAAGGCTTTTTGCTATCAACACTTTTTTCTTTTGTCCCGCTGAAAAATCCTCCATTTTCTTTTCAAACTGTATTCGAGAAAAATCCATTTTCCGTAAGATTGCCTTAAACAAACTTTCATCAACACGATTGGCTTCCGCAAACTCTGATAACGAACCGTTCAGCATAGAAGTATCTTGAGGTACATAGGACAATATCATGCCAGAACCTATTGCAACTGTCCCACGATGTTCTATTTGTTGCCCAACCAGTAGCTTTAGAAGGCTCGTTTTCCCAGAACCATTTTTTCCATCAAGGGCAATGCGTTCTCCCTGTTTTACTGTAAACGAGATTGGCTGGCAGACATTTTTGCCGTCAAAAATCGGTACAACATCAGAGAAAGTCACTAAGGTATCTGAAAAATAGGGAAGCGGAGCGATTTTCAAATCTTCTACGGTTTCCAAATTTTTGAGAAGGCCGGACTTTTCCTCGATTGCACGTTGCTGCCGCACTTTGATAGCCTTTGAGCGTTTCATCATTTTGGCAGATTTGTGACCAATATACCCTCGGTCAACCGGGCCGTTCCCATATTTTGACGCTTCAATTCGGTCTGACCAGACAGAAGTTCTTTTAGCTGCCTTTTGCATATTATCAATGCTTTTTTTCAGCTTCACATTTTGAGCGAGTTCAAATTCTTGTTGACGCTGGAAGTTGGTGAACCAAGTAGAAAAATTTCCGCTTTGCACTTCGATGTTTGACCGATTGATCGACAGGATATGGTCAACACAGCCATCTAAAAAACAGCGATCATGAGAGACTAAGATAAATCCCTTTTTCCGTTTCAGGTATGCTGAAACGGTTTCTCTGGCTTTCATATCCAAATGGTTTGTCGGTTCATCAATCAGTAAAAAGTGTCCATCATTCAGAAATAGAGCGGCAAGCAGCACCTTGGTCTGCTCTCCATTGGAAAGCGTAAAAAATGGCCTCCAAAGTACATCATCACGGACTTCCAGATAGGATAGTTCTCTCAACAGCTCCCACTCTTCCGCCAGCGGGCAGACTTCCGAGAGAATATCCGTAGTTAATCTGTTTTTGTCGTTCACAGGATATGGAAAGTAATCAAATTGCACAGAGGCTTGTATTTTCCCGTGGTATTCGTACTTTCCAAGCAAGAGATTTAGAAAAGTTGTTTTCCCTCTACCGTTTCTTCCAACAAACCCAAGTTTCCAATCTGTATCAATTTGAAAATTGACATTTTCAAAAATGTTATCATAGCTGGATGGATAGGCAAAGGTAAGGTTCTCGACTCGAATCATCGACATATCGCATTCCTCCTTTATTCCAGGGATCAAGAACATAAAATAAGAGCTGCAAGAAAGTCAATTCTTGCAGCTCGTCACAGCATAATAGTACCACCCCTATCAAGAGTGATACACCTACGATATATCGAGTGAATAGACTTTTAACTTTCTTGCAATGGGTACAATGGTACTGTAAAACACAGTATCACTGTATATTCCAATTTATTTGCAATTTATTTGCAAGAAAAGTTAATCATCTTTCCACCTCACTCATTTTTTCTAAAGTATATCATAAATGGGTTAAAAAATCAAGTAAAAACAGATTTATACAGAATAATAGCGGCTGTCATTGGAATTTGTTGTTCTGTTACTTTATGGTACATGAGCATCTTTGCCACATTGTCAAGTGAAGAATTCATTCTTTTTGGCTTTTCGTGTATAGAATCTTGTAGACACCCTATAAATGTGCTAAACTAAACTCAGCAACAATCGAAATTTGGAGGAAACCTATATGGTTGATTTTATTGTTAATCTATTTGCGGCGATTGCTGATTTTTTTCACTTTTTGGGTAGACAATGTTATTGATAAGTTTGCCAAAAGAAATAAGTAAATCGAAATTTACGGAGGTTAATGCTATGGGAAATATAGTTGGAGCGATTGTATTAGGTGTAATAGCAATTATATGTTTTGTATTTAGTTACTTGCAGTTTAATGAAAAAGGGTTCTTGTTTAACAATGCATATATTTATGCATCAAAGCAGGAGAGAAAAAACATGGATAAGAAACCATACTACAAACAATCGGGGATTGTCTTTCTTTTAATTGGAATTATATTTTTGATTAATATAATTGATATAATTTTACAAACGATCTGGCTGGTTTATTTAGTAATAGGAGTTGTAATAGTTGCGATTGTATATGCGATTGTGTCATCGGTTATGATAGAGAAAAGAAAAAAGTAAAATTCCGGTTTGTCGGGCAAAAGAAATTTATGGAGGCATAGTATGAAGATAACTGATAGAGATATAGATAACGGAAAACCTTTTGATTGGGGGAAAACCTCTTTAGATTATGCAAAGTTCCGTGATATTTATCCAAAAGAATTTTATCAAAAAATTGTTGACCGCAAATTATGTATAGACGGACAATCTATCCTTGATGTTGGAACAGGGACAGGGGTTCTTCCCAGAAATATGTACCAGTATGGGGCGAAGTGGAGGGCTACCGATATTTCAGGAAATCAAATTGAACAAGCCAAAATCCTTTCAAAAGATATGGATATAGATTATTACGTTGTGCCAACAGAAGATATAAGTTTTTCAGATAATTCTTTTGATGTAATCACAGCCTGTCAATGTTTTTGGTATTTTAACCATGAAATTGTTATGCCTAAGTTTTATCGTATGCTTAAAAAAGAGGGAAAGATTCTTGTTTTATATATGGCATGGCTTCCATTTGAGGATAAAATTGCGGGAGCAAGTGAAAAACTTGTATTAAAATATAGTCCTAACTGGAGTGGTGCAGGAGAAACGATACATCAAATAGACATACCCGATTGCTATAAAGAAAACTTTGAACTTGTACATCACGAAGAATTTACTGTAAGAATACCATTCACCCATGAAAGCTGGAATGGAAGAATGAAAGCGTGTCGTGGAATTGGTGCTTCGCTTACCGAAAAAGAAATTTCTATGTGGGAACAAGAGCATAGAACACTCCTTGAACATATTGCGCCTAATGAATTTGATATTTTACATTATGGTGCTATTGCCGAACTAAAAAAGCGTTAAATTCCAGTTTGTTGATATAGTAGAGGTGTTAAGATGAAATTTGGAGCAGATAAAATAGAATATGAAAACGATAAAATTATCGTAACTGGAACTACAGAGATTGGAAAACTTAAAGGCGTGTGGAAATATAGGGAACAACCTGTTGTAAAGTATACATATTTCATCGAACTGTCATATGAGAAATTTGAAAAAAAGATATCTCAAAGTCCAGTACATAATTTTGGCACATTTATATGTGATGATATGGTTGTTTTTAACTGTCAGGTTGAAGATATAGACGAGGATATATATTATGTACGGTTTGCAACGGATTGGCTTGACATGGTTGAGATTGAAAGTAACCGTGTTCAGATTGATAAAGGAAGTTTTGCGTCATTTACGGTCAGATATGAGGATATATGGATATATCCGTATGATTAACATTGAGATACCAAAATTCAAATTTGAAAGGAGTGACAGACATGGAATTTCCTTTTTATGATTCACCCGATACTGCTACGATTATCTGTTGCCATATATTGGAGCATCAGGCACCTATTCTATATGTATCACATGATGAAGATGACGGAATGTGGCAATTTCTATGCGGAGAAACACACGAAACAGATGAAGCAAAGCTAGTATCTTTAAAATGGGTTTTTGATTTAGATAACTCTGTCAGTACTTTAAAGGATATGTCTTGCGGTTACTATGCAGAAAGAAAAACCCAAGATGACGATTGGATTATTAGAAAGCGATAACTTCCAGTTTCCCATGAAAATGTACATAAAGAAAAATTGGAGTTATCCCGGAAGCCGGAGAATAGCGAACCCGGCTTCTTTTTCCTATGCAGGCAAAAAGAAAACCCTTCCCAAAAAAGAGAGAAGGGCATTGCCGTTATTCTGTTACCGCCGGTATCTCCCCGACAAAGTTATAAATGATTTTGATTTCCTGAAACTTCTCCCCGTCAACCTTTTTCACCTCACCCACCAGAATCCGGCTGATAAGGCGGTTCAAGATACCCTCGTCCAATTCCTGTATCGTGGCATACTGCCGGATTTCCCGGATAAAGGTGCGGACATCGCTTTCCTGCTCATTGGAACGGCGCAAGGAGAGGGTCAATTCTTTTAGCCGCTTCTGGTTTTCCTCCTGTTCCCGCTCCATCGCCGCCGTCAGCTTCACAAACCGCTGCTCTGACAGGATTCCCTTTGCCTTGTCGGTATACAGGTTCAAAAACATATCGTCAATCTCCCGGTTCCTTGCTTCCAGCCGTTCCCGCTCCTTCTCCATCTCCGAAGCGTCCGCCAGATACCGCCGCTCCATGCGGCTGCTAATCCGCTGGTAGAACGATTCCACGTCTTTAAACGCCATTGTTGCAAGTTCCTGAATGTCCTTCAACACAAGATTGTATAAATCCCTGGCTTCCACCTTATGGCTGGTGCAGGCGTCCTTCCCCAGCCGGTTATACGTCTGGCAGATATAATACGCCTTGTCTATCGGCTCCCGTTCCTCGCCGGTAAAGCGGTTCTTCCCGGTTCT
>RAYY01000100.1 GCA_003611875.1 bacterium D16-56
GAAAAGGAGAGCGCCTTTATCTATGTCCTATCAATAAACTCAACTGCCGAAAGGAACTATATTTGCTATAATTCCATCATCGGTCACATCAGAATCCATACCAGAATTATTTTCTGCAATGCTTCCTCCGCTGGTTCCTGTTTCCAATTCATTTGTATTTTCCAGAACAACCTCATGACAAGCTCCATTAGAGTCTACATTATAAGTTACTCCATCCACAGTAATCTGTGTATCCGCGTACATTGCTCCATTTTCTGGATTCAGATAATACCAGGCTGACGAATCACCAATCCATCCCGTTTTCATTGCTCCGTCATCGCCAAAATAATACCAGACTCCATCAATTTGCCTCCAGCCCACGGTCATAGTTCCATCACTGCTATCAAAGAAATACCATGTATTGTTAATCTGCCGCAGCCCTGTGGCCATAGCCCCACTTTCATCAAAATAATATCGACTATCACCAATTTGCTGCAGTCCAGTCAACATAGCACCGCTTCCATCAAAATAATACCAGTTATCGCCGATTTGCTGCCGTCCAGTCAGCATAACACCGCTTCCATTAAAATAATACCAAATACCATCAATCTGTCGCCAGCCTTCTGTCATAGCGCCAGATTCTTTTAAATAGTACCATATATTTCCATCTTGCAGCCAACCCGTATGCATCAAAGCATCCTGATTCAGATAATACCAAACATCCTTATCCTGTATCCATCCACTCTGCATAGCGCCGCTTTCATTAAAATAGCGCCAGCCTTCTTCAAAAGATTTCCACCCAGAAACCATTCTGCCAGAGCCTGGTTCCAGATAATAAGTATTTCCATTATGTAAGAACCAGCCATTGGCAGCCAGTCCATTTTCATCCATAAAAAACCAGCCTGTACCATCATGAATCCAGCTGTCTTTCTGCATTTTGTGATCTTGATAATAATAGGTGTTTCCCCCAATGGTCCGCCATAAATTTGGTTTGATCACATCCGAAAAATCGCGAAACTGAAAATCTATATCCACATTGCCGGAAATTCCGTCAATGGTGCCAGTATTTGTAGCTTGCCACATTACAGGGTTTTCGAAAGCATGCTTTGTTTCATATCGTGCCACCCATACATTATATGCTACCTGTGACATATCGATTTTGTTTGCCAGCCAATAATCATTGGCATACAAGATCGCGTGATAACCAGCATTTTCAATCTTACTGCAAAATGTATTCACAATATTTGCCAGTTCTTGAGGCGAAAGTGTACTCTGCACGGAAGCCTCCATATCAAATGCTACAGGATAAGAGACCGGATAATCTTTTATCAGGTCTAACACGAAATCAGCTTCCGCTTCAGCCATAGCTGGAGTGACGGCATATGAATATATGTAAATGCCTATCTGCACTCCATGATTAACCGCTTCTGTAGCATTAAAATGAAAACGAGGATCTACCTCACCGTTATACCGGGTTCCTAACATGACAAAAGATACATCATTACTGGCAACCTGCTCCCAATCAATTGTTCCCTGCCAGTGAGATACATCAATTCCTCTGGCAAAAATATTCGAAATGGGTGTTCCATCTCTAAGCTGATACACCCCATCACTGATTTTACTGTGGCTGGATGCTGCAAAAACATCCTGTGACCAAGGTAACGAAACTATTGTAAGGCTGATAGTCAGTCCTGTTGCTGCTAATTTTTCAAGAAATGTTTTCCAATCTTTCATAATTCTGTTCCTTTCTCAGAAGTGCTTTCTATTTTTTCTTGGTGGTTGAAATACCTTTTGAAAAAACGAAAGGCTTTAACCTCTATTATTAAGTGGCTAAAGTCTTTCATAAAATATTTGAATTTGATAAATGTTACGGTTTTGGTCCGCCAGTCAGACCTGCTTCCAGATCATCACCGGAATTTCGTTGAGGTGCAGAGCCTCCAGGCGTTGTTCCGCTGCCTCCGGGAGCCAAAGTAGAATTGCTGCCAGATGATACGCCAGGTCCCTGACTGGAATAACCACCGCCTCCAACAACAGGAGTAGAAGAAGTATTGCTGCCAGAAGAAGGATTATATACATTATTTGTATTTACATTCGTATTGCAAGCGCCGTTAGCAGCAAACTGGTATGTAACGCCGTCAATGGTGCGGCTGGTTCCAGCTACCATTCGTCCATCTGACGGATCCAGATAGTAATAGACACCGCTTACCTGAATCCAGCCGGTCTGCATATGGCCGGAGTTATTGAAATAATAATAATACCCATCAATTTGTTTCCAGGCCGTAGACATAACACCATTAGACGGATCCATATAATATTTGTTAGTACCGTCGCTGAGCCAGCCTGTCAGCATCTTTCCAAGAGGCATTCCAGCGGCAGCATTGTCATTTAGATTGAAATAATAGTAATTACCATTATATTGCTGCCAACCTGTCAGCATTTTTCCATCAGTGCCAAACAGATAATAGCTGCCATTGATGTCAAAAGCAGAATTTAATACGCATTTTCCATCGGCCGGATTGAAATAGTACCAGGCATTGTCCATGTTACGCCATCCCAACATCATTGAACCATCACTTCGCATGTAATAGTAATCACTTCCAATATTCAGCCACTGATTTGTCACCATGGTTCCATCACTGAGAGTGTAATAATATTTATCATTGTCCTTTACCCATCCTGTGGCCATCAGTCCGTCTGTATTGAAATAATACCACTTGTCGTTTATCTTTTTCCAGCCAACGCTCATAATACCAGATGATAAATCCATATAATAATATCCATTTGATGTATTAATCCAACCCTTGTGTAAAGAACCGTCCGAATCATAATAAACATAGCTGTTTCCATTGGCCACCCATCCAGTAGCAGCTAATGCAGTTATTCCAGAGCCGAGAACTGCAGTTCCTAATGCGCCAGCAAATACCAGAGCGGCTAAATGCTTTCCATTCCTCATTTCTAAATTCCTCCTTATATATAGAGCAGTCGCTCTAAAAATTCGTAATTCACATGAAATTCATTATAACATAAGCAATACAGGAAGTGGTAACATTTTTATTACATTTTTTTAATCTTTTCATAATAACGCTTGGCAAACCGATACATAATCAAAGTATAATCTCCAAATTCTTCTCCCAAAGAGCTTTTGTAAACTGCCCAAAGCGCCCATAAAAAACCACCCAAGGCAATATAACTATATACCACCAGGCGCTCCTCTGTCTCTGCCGGCCGTTCAAAATAGAGATCCATTAATTGTTCCACTTCATCTTCATTATAATAAGAATAAATTGCACACATCCCAAGATCAGCCAATGGGTCGCACATGCCGGAATATTCCCAATCGATCAGTCGAATCTGTCCGTCAGGCAAGATGAGAAAATTATCTACATTACTGTCAATATGAGCTAATGTTTTCGGACGATTCAGATGGTCAAGATTGTCCATCAGTTCCATCATCTGTTTGCGAATCTTGTCATAATCTTCAAAAAGCGTACCTCCATGAGACATACATAGTCGTTCGTAAAAAAGGATTCTTTCTCGAATATCAAAGTCATGATCTACTACAAGTCCGGATTCATGCAGCCGACGCAATATTCTCATACATGCTGTCATATCCTCTCTGCTGTCAGCACAGGCCGTTCTTGCACCCTTATAATATTCTACGATCTTATATCCGTTATGCCCATTCATATAGATGATCTTTTCGGAAATATCTAAAGGTTGGATAACCTTATAAACCTCGCTTTCTTGTACCCGGTTGATTAAAAGCTCTGTCCCAGGTCCTGGTATCCTGCAGATATAATGCTGGTCTTTTAGCTGAAATAAAAAGGATTTGTTGGTCATTCCAGATTTAAGACACTGAATACCCTGAATTTCTGATTCCTGGATTTGAAATACATCAGCCACCAGTTCCATAGCCCTATTATTAGATTGATTCTGATATTTAGGATCAAATTTCCTTAATTCCTCCAGATTTTCAAATTCATAAACCTGATTTTCTGGCTGCTTGTTAATATATATCTCCAAATTTTCAATTTGATTCATTAATACATGTTCCCAATACATCTGCTCCGTTCCTGGTGCCATATAAGCTTCTTCTAACAAAGGAATAAATTGCTCCGAAAATTCCCTGGAAAAGAAAACAGGTCCATACATGACCCAACAGTCGTTGCCTCCTATAGTAATCCCTGTAATGCGTTTCTTCTTATTATATATAAGTTCCCACTCTGAGGTGCTTCCTTCCATATATACGGAGGAATACCAGGCTCCGCATTCCCAAGGATGAAACATATTTTCTCTTAACCAGTTGTCAGAGGACAATACGTACATATTACGTCCCCGCAGAATCTCCCGTGCTCTATAAAGTGTCGCCAAAGTATTTTTGCAGGAATATTCCGGATTATAAAGCAGCTTCACTCCGTATCTGTCAATCAGATAATCAAATTTCTCCTTCAGGTATCCTACCACAATCGTAATATCTTTGATTCCTACCTGATGGAGCTGACGAATCTGCCGTTCAATCATACGCTCTCCAAACACCTCCAAAAGTCCCTTTGGTGTTTCAAATGTAAGAGGCACAAAACGGGAGCCAAATCCTGCAGCAATGATTAAAGCCCCATCTACCTGAAACTGTTCTAAATAAGAAGTTCCCTTTCCTGTTAGCTCATAGGTGCCGGCAATACTTTTCTCTTGTGCCAACAATCGATTCCTGCAGCATTCCTTTAATACTGTATTTATTGTTCCCAAAGAAAGCTCTAACTTTTGTGATAATTCCCGCTGTGTGCAGTAAGGATGTTCACTGATATAGCGGCAAACCAACCCGGTTCGGTCCATATTATAAGTCTCCTATAATCTATTCAAATTCATGGTTTTTAAAAAAGTTGTTCAATTTTTTGCGGTTTTAAAACTCAATGAACATTATATCACATTTTTTGGGAAAAGCCCAGTCCGGGAAGATATTGTATTAATATTAATACAATTTTTGCAAAAAATTCGTATCTTGTAATATTTTCGTAAGAAAACGCTTAGGGTTTTGTTATAGCATTTATCGAAAAAGTGTATTATACTGTCAGTGTGATGGAGAGATGGTAACTTTCAAGGAAAAATTGATAGCTTACATAAATTCTGAAAATGAAAAAAATGTAAATTAACTATT
>RAYY01000009.1 GCA_003611875.1 bacterium D16-56
AGCTACAGGAAGAGTCAGAAGAACACTGGGATTTTCTGGCTTCTTAGTCGTACAAACTTTCAACTGTCAAGTTAATTATATTTTCTTCAATGATTTATAATTATAAAGGTTGGAACGGTTCCAAGGTCAAGACATTTTTCCGTTCACTCCATCATCCTTTTCATAATCCGGCTGGCCTTCTCATAAATCTCCTCCGGCTCTGTGCCCACAAAAAACTTCCCGTCCTCGTAGAGCACCCGCCCATTGACCATGGTCAGCTTTACATTGGCTTTGCTGCCGCTGTACACCAGATTCTTCACCACATTGTTGATCGGCTGCATATTCGGCTGCTTTAAATCAACCACGATCAGATCCGCCAGCTTTCCCTCTGCCAAACAGCCGCAGTCTGTCAGCCCCATCCCACGGGCGCCGCCGGACACAGCCATTTTTAAAACCTCTCCGGCAGGCACTGCCGCCGCATTTTCCTCCTTCAGCTTGGCCAGTCCAGTCACCAAAAACATTTCCCGAAACATATCCAGACAGTTATTGCTGGCAGGTCCATCCGTACCGATGGCAATCCTTACCCCCGCGTCAAGCATATCCGAAATCCTGGCTATTCCGCTTGACAATTTGGTATTGGAACCGGGATTTGTCACAGCGGTCAGCCCTCTGTCCCGGAAAATACGGATATCCTCATCCGTCATATGAATACAATGATATCCGCCTCCTCCATACTGAAACATCCCAAGAGAATCCAAATAAGCAGTAGGAGTCTTTCCATGGCGTCCGATACACTCCTCCACCTCTCGCCTAGTCTCCGAATTGTGGGCAAATACCGGTGCCTGGTATTTCTCCGACAGTGCCGCCACCTTCTTTAAAAGCTCCTCTGAGGTAGTATACTCCCCGTGAAATCCCAGTTGATATCCAATCAGTTCATGGTAATCACGAAACCGCAGATACTCCTGCTCCATCTCCTCCGGACTGGAATTAAAATTATTCAGGCTGCTGACCATCACTGTCCGAAACCCACAATCTATTGATGCCCTGGCAATCATCTCCGGATGAAAATACATATCAAAATTAGAGGTAATACCGCTGGTCAAATACTCTAGGATCGCCAGCTTGGACAGCTCATAGATATCCTCCCCTGTCAGCTTTGCCTCCATTGGAAACACCTGCTTCTCCAGCCACTCCTGCAAAGGCAGGTCATCCGCATAGGACCGGAGAAAGGTCATGGCCGAATGAGTATGGGCATTGGCAAAACCCGGCATAATCAGATTCCCGTCCAGATCAATCTCCCGATCCCAAGACATCTCTCCACGCAAAACAGCCTGACTGCCGGCTTTACCGCCTTCCTGTACGCCATTCTCCCCCACATACACGATCCGGTTCCCCTGAACCCATACCTCTCCCCTTCGTACCTCCATATCCCCATCCATGGCCAAAATTCTTCCGTTATAAAACCGAACCCTCATTCCTTCCTCCTTTTCTGCCGTCTATTCCCTGACTATCCTTACCTCTTCCCCTTATCATAAATCTCCCCCAACGCCCTGGGCGACCGATTATACCGGGAAAAGAATACCAAAAGAAGCAGGGTCACCACATAAGGCAGGGTCATCACCAGATCCGAATAGCTGCTGGGCATCTGCATTTTCTGCACCAGATAATACCCTCCAGACCGTGCAAACCCAAACAGCAGGCAAGACCCCAAAGTAGGAAGAATCGTCCAGTTTCCAAAAATCAAAGCCGCAATGGCCAAATACCCATACCCCACATAAATGCTGGAAGAAAAATTTGCAGAAATAGAGTAGGCAAAACAAATCCCTGCCAGCCCGGATAATCCCCCGGACACCATCACAGCCACAAGACGCACCTTCCCCACATCCACTCCCGCTGCATCCACTGCGTGAGGATTATCCCCGCAGGCACGCAGATTCATGCCATACCGGGTTTTATACATCACATACCAGGCAGCCAGAGCCACCAATACAATAATAACCTCAAAGGGATACAAATCCTTAAACACAGCCCCCAGAACCGGAATCTGAGACAGCCCGGGAACCGTGATCCGTGCCGACACTCCCAGTACAAACTTATCTGACGCCGCCCCAAACACACTGCGGTTTAAATACTTGGTCAGAAAAGCCGTCAAAGCCATAGCCAAAATATTGATCACCACACCGCTGATCACCTGGTTAGCCTTAAACCGGATACACAAAAGAGCATGAAGCAGCGAATAAAGCGTACCGCCCACCACCGCAAAAATCACAGCCAGATAAAAAGGCGCCTGAGATTGATCCGAAAAGCTTCCCGCTGCCAGCACTGCCGCCAGTGCGCCGGTAAAAGCCCCTACTCCCTGTAATCCCTCCAAAGCCAGATTGGTAATCCCGCTTTTTTCACTGTAGATTCCGCCGATAGCCATAATAAACAATGGCAGGGAAAATGATAATCCATCAATGATAATCCTGTCCATCAGCCCTTCCCCCTTTCTTCCTCCAGCTCATCCTTAAAATTCTTCACCTTATACCGGATAAATACCCCGCAGGCAGAAAACAAAAGTATCACGCCTGTAATCACAGACGCAATCTCTGACTCCAGCCCAGAGGAAGAATTCATATACGTGCTTCCCTTGCTTATAATGGTAATCAGAAACGAAGAAAAAATAATCCCCACAGGATTGCTGTTAGCCAAAAGAGACACTGCAATGGCATCAAATCCCGTGCTGGGAAGCACTCTCGGCTGAATGGACCCAAAATACCCCAAATAATAGGTCACTCCCGCCAATCCTGCCAGTCCCCCGGAAATGATCATAGAAGCCACCACATTCCTTCCCACATTGATTCCTGCATACCTTGCTGCATTTCGGCTGGTGCCCACACATTTGATCTCATAACCAAATACTGTCCGGTCCAGCAGAAATTTGATCAGCACTGCCGTAATCACTGCCAGCACAATTCCCAAAGGAATGTCCATTTTCAGGTTCCCTACCGGCGTATCCATAAGCGTCAGCCGCGCTGCCTTGGACACTGCATTGGATTGCCTGGACACTGGATTTACATAGTAGGTATTGATAAAAAAGCTGATCACATACTGAGCTATGTAGTTGATCATAATGGAAGAAACCACTTCATTAATGTTAAACTGGTGCTTCAGCCATCCGATCAATCCGCCTACAGACGCCCCGGCTAAGATCCCAACCACCAGCACCAAAGGCTTTGCCGCCGGAGCTGCCAGAGAGCTGTATCCCACAATCAAAGTAGTGAGAAATCCTGCCGTCAGCATCTGCCCGGAAACCCCGATGTTAAAAAGCCCTGCCCGAAGCGCCACTGCCACAGAAAGAGATGCAAACAGCATAGGGGTCCAGGCATTGAGAAAGCTGGTAAAGTCCGTCAGCATACTCTTATATCCGGCATAAGAAGGCTTCGGCAAAAGCCCGGATCCCTGGAGAAGATTCTGGTAAGCCACAGCCGGATTCTTTCCCAAAAACAGAATTACCACTGCTCCTGCAAGCAAGCTTAAGGCAATGGCAAAAAGCGGAATTGTCACCGCCTGCTGCCGCTCGTTCCCCAATATGCGGACCATCCCCCGCTTAAATCCACGGCTAATTCCCTTCATCCGACTTCACCCCCATCATAAATTCTCCCACTTCATTGGCAGTCAGCGCTGCCCTGTCTGCAATCTTTTGGATCTTTCCATTGTAAATAACACCGATCGTATCTGCCAAATCCATGATCTCATCCAGCTCCAGAGAGATCAGAAGAATGGCTTTTCCCCCGTCCCTCTCCTGTATAATCTGGCGGTGAATATTCTCAATCGCTCCGATGTCCAGGCCCCGGGTAGGCTGCACGAAGATCATCAGCGGAGACTTCAGCTCAATCTCCCGTCCGATAATCGCCTTCTGCTGATTGCCGCCGCTCATAGAACGAACTACGGTTCCCACACCCTGTCCGCTTCGAATGTCATACCGCTCAATCAATTCCTCTCCATACCGGGTAAATTCTCCCTGGTTTAAAATCCCCCTTTTGGAAAACGGCTCCTTAAAATAATCCTTCAGGGCAAGATTTTCCTCTAAGGTAAAGTCCAGCACCAGGCCATAAGCCTGCCGATCCTCCGGAATGTAGGAAATGCCCTCCAAAGTACGCCTGCGGATACTGTAACCGGTAATATCCGTCCCATTCAGCAGAATGCTTCCCTCTGATGCTTTCATAAGCCCGGCAACCGCATCCGCAATCTCCACCTGCCCGTTGCCGGAAACCCCTGCAATGGCAAAGATCTCCCCTCCCCGCACGGAAAAGGACACATCCTTTACCACCTCAAAGCCATCCTGGTTCTTCACGGTCAGATTCTTTACTTCCAAAACCGTGCCTTTATATTCCGGTTCCTTTTTCTCTACGGTAAAGTTTACCTCACGTCCCACCATCAGATTGGCCATGGTCTTTGTGGAGGTCAGGGCCACATCCAGCACATCCACCAGCCTTCCGCGGTTCAGTATCCCGCAGCGATCCGCCACCTTCTTGATCTCCTCCAGCTTATGGGTGATCAAAATAATGGTCTTTCCGTTCTCCCGAAGCCCCCGGATAATATCCAGCAAGAACTCGATCTCCTGAGGCGTCAGCACGGCTGTAGGCTCGTCAAATATCAGAATCTCTGCTTCCCGGTAAAGCATTTTCAGAATCTCCACCCTCTGCCTTACAGACACATTCAGATTCTCGATCACATCCGCAGGATTGACCTCCAGACCATATTTCCGGGAAAGCTCTGCCACCTTTTGATCTGCCTTTTTTATATCCATATAGGGCAGGATTCCAAACAGCCGGTCTTTATTTTCCAGCCCCAAAATAATGTTCTCCGTAATGGTGTAATTTTCCACCAGCTTAAAATGCTGATGTACCATGCCGATATTCAGCCTGGTGGCATAGCTGGGCGATGTGATCCTCTCTTTTTTTCCCCGGATGATAATCTCCCCCTCATCCGGCTCGTACATCCCAAACAGCATACTCATCAATGTGGACTTTCCTGCCCCGTTCTCCCCTAGAAGGGCAAAAATCTCACCTTTTCTGATCTGCAGCGTCACGTCGTCATTGGCCACGATTCCCGGGAAGCGTTTGGTAATATGATTCATCTGGATAATCCAGTCAGCTTCCTTGCCCGTGTGCTTTCCCGGACGCTCTGTAATATTCTCCGACATGCCGTTCCTCCTCTATTTGAATTGAGATCTGTTGCAGAAACTTTCATAGCAAAAATCCCGGCTCATAGGCATCCAAAACAGAATCCTACAAGCCGGGATTTTCTCAGCTCTTATTTAAGCCCCGGAAAATCATCCGGCTGAATCTCATTAAAATTGGCCGCCGGAACAATGGTTCCATTCTTTACCAATTCATAAGCCTCATCCAGCTTCTCAACTGTCTCTGCAGACATTTGATGGCGTCCCTCTTCCTTCACAAAACCAGTGGAATCTGTGTCAGCCCCCAAAAGTGCATTGGCTCCTGCAAAGCTTCCCTCTGTAATCGCTGTAAGCTGCTTCTCCACATTCATGCCCATCACCTTCAGCCCGGAGGTCAAAATAATGTTCTCAGAGCCATTGGCGCCGTCGTCATACTGATCCACGTCACAGCCGATCACCTTCACGCCGGAAGCTTCCTTAGCTGCAGTAAACACGCCGTTTCCTGAGCCGCCTGCTGCCACAAAGATAATGTCGCAGCCCTGGTCAATCAAAGCCTTTCCTACCACCTTGCCGGTGGCCTCGTCAGCAAAGCTTCCCACATAGTTGCCGCCCACATTGGCATTGGTCACATCGGTTCCTGCATAAGAAGCGATCTCCACAATCTCCGCCGCAGCGCCCAGCTTGGCATTGGCATAATTTACACCAGATTCAAAACCATACTGATAGTTTACATTAGACGGATAAGCGATTCCGTTAACCACAGCCACCTTGCCGGTCTTGGTCTCCAAAGCCGCTGCCATCCCCGCGAAAAATCCGCTCTCCTGCTCCTTAAACTGCATGGCGTATACATTGTCACAGGCAATCTCTGTGCCCTCTGCATCTGTGGGATAGGAATCTACCAGCAAAAACTTCACATCCGGATTGTCGTTGGCAATAGCCCCGATTGCCGCAAACTGGAATCCGCAGCACACAATCACGTCATAATCCGCCACAATATCCTGTACAGCCTGTACGGCGGCAGCCGTATCGCCGGTCTCCTCCCGTACCGGTGTCACCACAGCATCCGGGTGGGACTCAATAAATGCCAGAATCCCATTGTAATTGTCCTCATTAAAGGAACCGTCATCCACACCTGACGGGCTGCTGACAATAGCGATCTTCAAAGCGCCGCCTGCCGCCTCGCCCTTTGCCTCACCCTCTGCGGGAGCTTCCCCTTCTGCCGGAGCCTGGCTTTCTGCCGCCCCGCCTGAAGTCTCGGTCTGCGCTGCTGTGGAAGCCGACTCCTGGGAACCGCCTCCTCCGCCGCAGCCTGCTAACAGCGTACCGGTCAGCGCCATGGTCATGATCGCACATAACATTTTCTTCATTGTGAAATGTCCTCCTTATTTGGTAAAAATACTTAAAAAACATTACCCCTTTATTTTTACTACGAATTTGGAGAAAAGACAAGAAGTTTTTAGATTTTTGTCTTCTCAATCGTCCTTGTAAGACTGCTGTTCTCAATAAACCGTTACCTTCTAAATTGCCATTCTCCGTTCCCGGCAAATGGTAAAAAGCTGCCCTGAGCCTGTGTCTCTAACCGGCAATAACCCTGGCCAGACTCTCCGTATACGGCGGATAACAAATCCCATGCTCTGTAATAATTGCTGTAATCAGCGAATGATCCGTCACATCAAACGCCGGATTGTAGCATTTCACTTCTTCCAAGGCCATAGGAGCTTGATAGAACTTTTTCTTGATCTCATCCGGACTGCGAAGCTCAATCCGAATATCCTCTCCGGTCTTACAGCTTAAATCAACGGTAGAACTAGGTCCCAGCACATAAAAAGGAATGCCATAATGCTTTGCCAAAATCGCTACCCCGCTGGTTCCGATCTTATTGGCTGTATCCCCGTTGGCCGCCACCCGATCACAGCCCACAAGACATGCCTGAATCCATCCGTTCTTCATCACCAGGCTTGCCATATTGTCGCAGATCAGCGTCACATCGATCCCTGCCTTCTGTAATTCATAGGAGGTAAGCCGCGCCCCCTGCAGAAGCGGCCTGGTCTCATCGGCAAATACCTTAAACTCCATCCCCTGCTCCTTCCCCAGAAACAGCGGCCCCAGCGCCGTGCCGTAGCGGGATGTGGCAAGCGGCCCTGCATTACAATGGGTCAGGATTCCGTCCCCATTCTTTAAAAGCGACAGTCCGTACCCTGATATGGCACGGCACATCTCCATATCCTCCTGCCAAATGGCATTACATTCCGCCTCCAAAAGCCGTAGGATTTCTTCCACCGGCAATTCCTTATGCTCTGTGACCACCCGCTCCATACGGTTCAGAGCCCAGCTTAAATTCACTGCCGTGGGCCTTGCCGAATCCAGATATTCCCTGTATTTCCGGAATTGGGAATAAAAGTCATCATAATGATCCGCATCAATGGTCCTCGCCAGAACATAAATACCGAATCCTGCACAGATTCCGATGGCAGGCGCCCCCCGTACCTTTAGCTCAAAGATTGCATCATACAGATCCTTGGCAGTCCTTAAGGTCAGATATTCTGCTTTGGACGGAAGCTGTGTCTGGTCTATGATCACAACCGAAGCCTTATCCTCCCCCAGCCTTACATTGTCAATGTGTGTGACTTGTCTTAAACCATCCATTTTATGCTTTTTCTCCTTTTCTTGGTCTCCCTTACTTCTGCTTTCTTTCTCATTCACCCTCTTTCATTCTTTTTTCTTCCTTCCCTCCCACCAAAAGCCCAGACTTAAATGCCTTGGAGCCAAACGCCTGCTCCCAGTCCTTCAGCTCATAGAATTCCACAGGCGGCAGCTTCACCAGCCCTTTATTCAAAAGCCTTAATGCAGGCTCAAAGGGACCGCATCGGCTGCCCTGAATCGTCACCTCATTCACCACCAGCCGGCTCATATCTACATGAATGGTTCCCGCGTAAGTACTTTTCAGCACAATCATCCCCTGCCTGCGCACCAGTCTTGACGCCAGCTCCAGCCCGGACGGCGCTCCGGAGGCTTCCACGATCAGCTCAAAGGTTTCCCCTGTATTCTCTGCCTCCTCCAGCATCCAGGTCCTTCCCATGCCTGCAAACTGTTCCAGCTTCTTTGGATGCTTTCCAATCACCACCACATCCGCTCCCTGAAGCTGCAGCACGGATGCAGCCAAAAAAGCAAGACGCCCGTCCCCCACGATTGCCACTGCCATATCAGGGCTGATGTGCACCTGCGCCGGAATCTCCAAAGCCGCAGCCAAAGGCTCTGTCAGCAGCGCCTCCTTCATGCTCAGCCCGGACGGCACCTCATGCAGCAAATGGGTGGCAAGGGTCATATACTCTCCAAAGCATCCGTCCTTCCCGTCCATGCCAATCACCCTGCGCTGCGGACAATGCTTTTCCCTGCCAGTACGACAATAAACACAGTGTCCGCATCCCGCATTCAGCTCCCCCACTACCTGTCGCCCTATCCAGACAGGATCCGAAGACGCCTCCACAATTCCCACAAACTCATGTCCCATAATCCCTCTGAAATCAGGGCGATAGCCTCTTAGCACTTCCCGGTCCGTATTGCAGATCCCCGCATAGAGAATCCGAATCAGGCTTTCTCCCTGTGCCGGCACAGGCATGGGCAGATCCTCCCTGTATCCTGCACTCTTTCCGTCAAAATAAATCCCCTTCACGCCTTTGCTCCCTTCTGCTTGGGTTTTACTGCAGTTCTTCATACCCTGGAATCACCACCGGCTTCCCACTCTGCAGGGCCATATGGAAAATCCTGGCCGTATCCTCCACATAGACACTGTTAATATACGCTGCCTCAATGCTCTCTCCCACTGCCACAACTCCATGATTTGCCATCAGACAGGCATTTTTCCGCTCCAGAATCGGCACGGCATTCAACCCCACCTGGGCACTTCCCTGCTGGGCATAGGGACTTACCTCCAGCTTTCCCTTTAAAAACGGAATCATCTCAATCAAAACCACCGGAATCTCCTGATGATTCACCGCAAAGCTGGTTGCATAAGGAGAATGGGTATGCACCACTGCCCCTACGTAAGAAAGGTGTTTGTAAATCTCTGCATGCATCCTCCACTCCGAAGACGGTTTATGACATCCTTCCACCACCTGCCCCTGCAGATCCGTAACTACAATATCCTTTTCCTTCATGATCTCGTAATCATAGGAGCTGGGAGTGATCACCATCCACCCCTTTTCCGGCCAATACACGCTCATATTGCCGCTGGTCCCTGCTATCAGCTTTTCCCGATATGCCTTTTTTGCCGTCTCCACCACAGCCCGCTTCAATGCTTCCAATTTTTCCGGTTTTTCTGTAAGGATCTCCATGATGATCTTCCCCTTTCCCTTTGATCTGCCGGTTTCAATGTCTCTGCCCTTCATTTCCGAATGTCTCACAAAACCTGGCCGAAAACGAGGGTTCCTCCTTCCCCCTGTACAGGTGAGAAATATCGCCCAGGCGCAGCGCCCGAAAGCTGGCAATCCCCTGCTGCCGCTCCTCTGTCACCACCTCGCTCACCGAGGTGGGCGCCAATGCCAGCGTATGCCAAAGCACAAAAGGCGATACATTCCACAGATGAGACAGCAGCACACAGGTAATTCCAAAGTGGCAGAAAAAAGTAACCGTGGCTTCACTCTCCTGCTCTACACGATAATGCCGCCCTTCCCGCACATATCCATACTGTTCTAAAAGCCCGTCCAATCCTTCTGCCACAGAATCATATACCGAAACCAGGTCACTGCACTGGGCAATTTCGGACTGCCGCCATTTTTCCCGATCCAAATATTCCTCATTCTCGGTCCAATAAGAAGGCATCATATCCCAGACAATCCGCGTCCTGAAATGCTCTCCCTCCCTCTTTGTATCCGGATACGCTCTCTGCAGCTCCTGGGAGCCATTAATATCCAGCTTTGCCGGAAATTCCCGCAGCCACTCTAAGGTCTCAGCCTTTTTTCCCAGCTTCTTCATGCAATACGCTGCCGTTGCCTGCGCTCTGCCAAGAGGCGACTGGTAACAATCTCCCATCCTCAGCTCCTGTGCCATCTCTCCCAGAAGCGCTGCCTCCCTGTGCCCCTTCTCTGTCAAAGTATCCCTCACATAATCCGGATCCCCATGGCGAATCAGTAAAATCCTCATATTTTTACAGCTCCTTCTCTCCGCTTTTTGCTCCGATACGAAAAACATCCCATCCTCTGAACCTTCCTAAAATTCCCTCAGCACCAATTCTGTGATTCCCTGGTTCATTCCCGTCTCGATCCGCTTTACCCTTGGCTCCCGCTCATATCCAAATTCTTCCCGAATCATGCTGCGCAGCCGTGTGCCCCCATGAAAGCCATGAATCACCCGAATCCGATACACCGCTTTTCCTGCCGTCTTCACCTCTTTTATAATCGCTTCATAAGCCTGCTGCCCATTCAGCCCATGAACATCCATCTCAATAATTCCGCCTGTCAAATCTTCTCCCTCACTTTTTCAATTTAATACACAAAGCCGCAGCAACTTTGATACAGCCTTTCCATAATCTCATCTGCCCTGTCTATATCAATGGAAGAAAAATTCATCACATAAATATTTTCCTCCGGAACCTCCCCATAAAAATAGCTGGACAAAGGCACCAGCCCAATCCCCCTTGCCTCTGCACGCTCCATCACCACACGTTCCGCCAGATCCGTCTGAATGGTCAGCAGAAAATGCAGCCCTGCTTCCTCTCCGGACACAAAGATCCGATCCTTCAATCTGCTGTGATACAAAGCCTCTAAAAGCAGATCTCTTTTTTTCCGGTAATGATTTCTCAGCCGGTTCACATGCACCTCAAACTTTCCTTCCTCTATAAACCTTGCCAAGGTATACTGCTCAAAATTGGACACGGTACAAGAATAAAAAGACAGCCTCTCATAAAACCGGACTAAAAGCCTGGGGGGAAGAATCATATAGCTGATCCGCACAGTTGAACAAAGCGTTTTGGTAAAGGTATTCATATAAATCACCTTTTCCGACAAGTCAATGCTCTGCAAAGTAGGAATAGGCTGGCCGCTGAGGCGAAGCTCGCTGTCATAATCATCCTCAATAATATATCTTCCCTCCTTCCGGGATGCCCATCCCAGAAGCTCATACCGTCTGCTGATCGGCATGACAATCCCCGTTGGATACTGATGGGACGGCGTAATATGAACAATATCCACCGCCTTCTCCTCCAATACAGAAACACAGACGCCCGCCTCGTCCATGGAAATCCACTGGCAGGGCGCCCGAAAGCTGCGGTAAATATGTTCCAGCTTCCGGTATCCCGGATTTTCAACCCCATAAATCTTGTCATTCCCCAAAAGCTGCACAAGAAGTCCATACAAATATTCTGTCCCGGCTCCGATTATGATCTGCTCCGGCCTGACAGACATGCCCCGAAAATCCCTTAAATACCGCCCAATGCTTTCTCTCAAGGCCAGCACCCCGCCGCAGGGAGAATTGGTCATCAGCTGGACGCGGCTGTCGCTCAGCATTTCCCGTATCACCTTTGACCAGATGGTAAACGGAAAAAGCCGGGACGATGTCTGATTGCTGGAAAAATCAGCAAAATAAGAAGCCTTCTCCTCAGCCACGGACGCCGTTCCTTCTTCTGCGGACATGGCATTTTCTGCATATGTCTTCTCTTGAAACGTCTTCTTTACAAAGGATTCCCTCTGCTCCACCACGCTGCTGTTAAAATCTGCCACATAAAAACCTTTTTTGGGAATCGAATAGATATAGCCTTCTGCCATGAGCTGTGCATACGCATTTTCTACAGTCACCACGCTTACCCCAAGATTCGAGGCAAATATCCTCTTTGAAGGAAGTCGTTCCCCGGCCTTTAATGTGCCCTGCAAAATGTCGTTTTTAATGCTTTTACAAAGATATTCATAGAGAGAATCTGACCCTGTATCCATTAAACTATACGTTATCATGTCTGTCCTGCTCTCCGATCTGGCCTTATTGAATCGATTTGAATGACACGTTTTTCCAATGTCACGTTTTTATTATACCTTTTACAGGAAAACAAGTAAAGCATAAAATGATGCTGCCTGTATCTTCTGATACAGACAGCATCCCATGGAACCTTTTGAATCTATTCTATAATCTCCAGCTCCTTCGAATCCTGGTTCAGGCTCACTGCTCCGTCCTTTGTCACCAGCATCAAATCCTCGATCCGGACTCCCAGCTCTCCGGGCAGATAGATCCCCGGCTCACAGGAAAAGATCATCCCTTCCTCCACCACATCCGTATTCACTGCCGACACATCCCCTGCGTCATGAACCTCAATTCCGATACAATGTCCCAGCCGATGGGTAAAATAAGGGCCATATCCGGCCTCTGTAATAATATCCCGCGCTGCCTTATCAATATCACAGAACCGCATCCCCGGCTTCATCACTGCCTGCGCCGCCAGGTTGGCCTTCTTTACGATCTCATAGACCTGACGGCCCTTTTCACTGACACTCTTATAGAAAAATGTCCGGGTCATATCCGAGCAATAGCCGTTCTTCTTGCACCCTACGTCAAAGAGCACACAATCCCCTTCCTTTAAGACCGTATTGTCCGGCTTGTGATGTCCGATCGCCGCATTTGCCCCAAAGCTGACCAGCGGGCCAAAGGATGCCCCCTCTGTCCCCAGCTCCTTATAAATGGCGTTCATCCCAGCCGCAATCTCCA
This sequence comes from bacterium D16-56, assembly GCA_003611875.1. Lineage (GTDB taxonomy): Bacteria > Bacillota > Clostridia > Lachnospirales > Lachnospiraceae > Brotaphodocola. The sequence goes on from RAYY01000009.1 coordinate 12,833, forward strand.
GCTCCGTTACCCCTTCCTTGATCAGTCCCCGAAACTGTGCCATAGCCGCGTCATTCAGCTTAGAAGCCAGGATCATTTTTTCTTTCTCATCCTCATCCTTAATCCGGCGGGCCTTATCCACGCATTCAGATGCATTTTTATATCCGCTTCCGGCTCCCAGGTCCATCAGCTCCAGCAAAAATCTTGCCGCCATCTTCTTGTCAATCCCCAGCAGCTTGTCATGATCCGTATACCCGGCAATGATCTCACATCCCGGATCCGTATCTGAGAACCAGACCTTCTCTATCCCTATATCCCCTTCTACCGTAAACAGCTTGTTGACAAAAAGCTTATGATTCCCATTCTTGTTCAGATACAAAGCCAAAAGACGCTCATTTGGCAGTATCCACCTTCCGGTCAGATAATACACAGACGGCGGGTCACTGACAAGCATCTGATCCAGCCCTTTCTCCTCCATATTTTTCAGTACTCTTGCCACTCTCTCCTCAAACATCTCCATCCTCCCTGTTCAGCAATCCTAAAGCATCTTATCCCGATTTTTGTATCCTCATTGCGGGACAGTTCCGACAGCCCCAAAACAGTTCACTGTCACCCAATCGTATAGAATACGGTTGCTCCTGGTCCCAACGGAAGATTCAAAATCATCCAAAGAGCCAGCATAACCGCCCAGCTTACCAAAAATGCCATAGAGTACGGAAGCATAGAAGAAACTAAGGTTCCCCATCCTGTATCCTTGTCATACTTCTTCATAACCGTTAATATGTACGGAATCCAGGCAATAACCGGCGCAATAATATTGGTGGTGCTGTCACCGATCCGGTACGCCACCTGAGTCAGCTCCGGAGAAAGTCCCATCTTCATAAACATGGGCACAAACACCGGCGCAAAGATCGCATACTTGGCAGAAGCTGAGGCCATAAACAGATTAACAAATCCAGCCACCAAAATAAAGCACATCATCAATCCCACAGAATTAATATTCAGGCTCTGCAAAAGCTCTGCGCCCTTAAAGGACAAAATCCGTCCAATATTGGTCTTGCTGAAATAATTGGTAAACTGTGCCGCCACAAACGCCATTGCGATAAATCCAGAAATGGAGGCAATGGACTTATTAAAAGAAGCCACCACATCCTTGTCACTTTTAAAGCTTCCGCAAAGCTTACCATACACAAAGGAAGGAATAAAAAACAGCAAGGTAAACAGCGGAATAATCGCGTTCATCAGCGTAGAACCTTCAATCAGGCTTCCCGTATCCGGATTTCTCATAAAAGAGTTTTTGGGAATACAGCAGATCACATAAATCGCCACAATAGCCACAAACACCCAGTTAGCCACCCGAAGGGCCTTTTCTTCTTTATCGGTCAGCTCATTGGAAACCTCCACCAGTGTTCCGTCCCCATTCTCCTTATACGGGCCTAATCGGGGGATGATCACCAGCTCGGTAATCAATGTTCCTACGATTGTAATTAAAAACGTTGAAGCAATCATAAAAAACCAGTTGGACAAAGGCGTTACATTGTACGCCGGATCCAGTGTCTGGGCTGCCGCCGTAGAAAATCCGGACAGCGTAGCATCCGCTGAGCCGATCAGCAGGTTGGCGGAAAAGCCGCCGGACACCCCAGCAAAGCCTGCTGCCACTCCGGCCAAAGGATGCTTCTTATAAGCCTTAAAAATCATGGCTGCCAGGGGAATAAACACCACATAGCCTGCATTTTCCGCCACATTGGTCATCACACCGATAAACACCACCATGGGCGTCACCAACTGTGCCGGGGTGATCTTCACCACCTTGTGAATCAGCCCGTTAAGCCAGCCGGAGCTTTCTGCCACGCCGATTCCCAGCATGATCACCACCGTAAATCCCAGAGGGGCATAGCTTGTAAAATTGGTCACAGCCGAGGTCAGCATATACTGCAGACCTGAAATACTAAACAAACTCACTACTGTCACAGTAGTTTCTTCCACTGTGCCGCTGCCTGAATTGTACATTTCACCGGTAGCGCTCCATCCCATAGCTGCTCCAATTCCGGAAAGCACTACCACAAACACTGCCAGATAGAAAAAAATCGTAAGAGGGGTGGGCAGTTTATTTCCTGCCACCTCAATCATGTCCAGAAAGCGCAGAATAAAGGAACGCTTTGTTGTCTGAGTTTTTTCTTTCATACTTCAAGTTCTCCTTTTTTATATTTTGAATTTTACTGCTGCTTTTTCTATGTCATTTATTTCGCCGTATTCGAAGCAATCAGCGCTGCATCCCATACCCCGGAAAATGGCGGCGAATAGCAAAGATCCATAAATCCCATCTCATCCACAGTCAATCCTGCATAGATGGCAATGGCATAATAATTGGCTCTGGGAACCACAATCCCCTGTCCCCAAGTCTCTGCCCCCAACACTACCCTGGTTTTAGCGTCATAAATCAGCTTAATGTTCAGCTTTTCTGTCCCATAATACGAAGCGTAGCTGTTGCCGGTAATGGTATTTACCTTAAAATCTATCCCACTAGCCTGGGCTTCCTTTTCCGAAAGTCCCACCTTCGCCGCATCCATTCCAAACAGACGCAGCGCCGAGCTGCCGATCAGCTTAAAAGGCTTTGGCTCTGCTCCGCCTAAAATATCCCCGATAATCCGTCCCTGCTTGTTGGCATTGGTCCCCAAAGGCGCATACTGATACTGTCCGGTAATTGCCGATTTCATGATGCTGCAGTCCCCGGCTGCATACACATCCTTTACACTGGTCTCCATCCGCTCATTGACACAGATTGCGCCATTTCTCGCCTTTTCGACATTTTGAATAAAATCCGTACTGGGCGCAATGCCTGCGCTGTTAATCAGCATATCCACCAAAATCTCCTGTGCTGTTGCCTGACCGTCCTGATCTCTGCACTCGATTCTGGCTGCCTTTATGACCCCGTTTTCCGAAATCAGCTCTTTGACCATGGTCTTTGTCCGCACGGCTACTCCGTTCTTTGTAAGCTCCTCCTCCAGAGCCTGACTTACCTCTGTGTCAAAAGCAGGCAGAATATGGTCTGCTAATTCCACCACCGTCACATCCTTGCCATAACGGCGGCATGCCTCTGACACCTCCAGTCCAATAAAACCGGCTCCCACAATCACCACATGCTTTGTCTTCTCATCAAGAAGCGCTGTCTTCACACGGGTTCCGTCCGACACATTGCGGATCTCGTACAGATTCTCATACTCCTGGTCAAAGGGTGGAAAATGCCGTACCCCTGCTCCGCTTCCCACCACAAGCTTATCGTAAGAGTCTGTAAACATCTGGCCGCTTTTTAGATCCTTTACGGTCACGGTCTTTTTTTCTGTATCTACCCCAGTAACCTCATGCCAGGTTTTGACCGGAATCCCGCTCTTTGCAAATTCCTCTGCCGTCCGGGCAATCAGCTCGCTTCCATGGCGGATATGATCCGAGATATAGAAAGGAATCCCGCAGGCACCGTAAGATACCTCCTCCCCCTTCTCATACACCACAATCTCTACCTGATCCCTTAACAGCCGTTTCAGCTTGGACGCAGCCGACATTCCCGCCGCCACGCCGCCGATAATCACAACCTTCACTTTCTCACCATCCTTTCTACAAATACAGCATTGGCCATGCAGCCTGTTACATTAATAAGAGTCCTGGGCACATCTGCAATCGGGTCTACGGCAATCATTGCTCCCAGCCCCGGCACTGCCTCCCGCAGCCCAATTCCCAGTACCGCCGCAAATTCTGCCATGGTAGCGGTTCCCGGCAGACCGGTGATCCCATAAGACATCAGGGAAATCACCACTACTAAGAGAAGCACTGTCCCCGGAGACATCACTACCCCGCAGATTCCCATGGCAAATACTGCTGCCATGGCAGGGAACAAGGCTCCGCAGCCCTGCATTCCGGAAGTTATGGAATAAGAGGACACCAGATCCGTAACCTCTCGATTCAGCCCAAGTCCCTCCGCCAGGGCCTGCTGGGCCTCCGGCAGACATCCTGCACCTGAACGGGTCTTTAAGGCTTTCACCATAGCAGGCTTTCCTGCCTTGAAAAACGCCGCCGGCCCTACTCCTCCCGCCATGCACAGCAGTATCTGAACTGCCAGCATAGCCCCTGCTCCCAGAGTCAGCACCAGCAGCATTTTCACAAGCATTACCAAAACCATCCAGCCATGCTCTGCTGTCAGAGATGCCATAATCGCCGCCGCTCCCATAGGCTTATATGCAATTATAGTCTTGCACACGCTGGTGCCTACGGAAAACGCCCCGTCTACCAGATCAAACACCGGCTTTACAGTATCCATATATTTTCCGGACATTCTCCTTGCTGCAATCCCTATATAGATTCCAAACACAAACAAGCCCACTACATTGGCGCGGATCAAATCCCAGCCCAACCCGGAAGGGATTCTCCCATAGATCAGTCCGATAATCCCCTCTCCGTTTGCCACACTCCACCGGAATACCTCTGCGTCTGTCCCCGGCAGCACTCCCACCTTGAACACAAGCCCAAGACAGGCGGCAATCAGGGCGCTGACTGCCACCATTCCCGTATTCACCCGTTTTTTCCATCGGGTCAGCGGCGATACCTGCTTCTCGGCAGGAGTATGGATCACCAGCTTAATCGAGGCAAGAAACACCATAGGCAGCACCAGACACACAAACAGTGACAGATATCCTTGTGCCACAAGCTGAAACCAAAGGTCCAGATCCTCCGCCACAGTCATCTGCAAATCCGCCGCAGGAGATGTATCCGCCTGTCCTGCCACCCAGGCCGCCAGTCCGAACACAGAACCGGCTCCTGTCCCTATCAGCACCCGGGCAGCAAAGCTGAATTTCCTCTTAGGCAGCTTGGACAAACCATACAGCATTGCAAAAAACAATGCCACCCCGATCAGCCGCTCCCCATGCCCCTCAGAAATATCCAGAAATCTGAGAATGTCATTACCACTTACCATTATTCTGAACACCTCTCTTTCTCATACATGCCTTAGCAATCTGTCATAATCTGAATGATCTCCTTATCCGTCCCTTTCATACCTTCCTTGCTCAGCCGCCCGATGTTCCGGATCGTATTCTCCACTCCTTTGGAAATAATTCCGTCCCCGCCTTTAAACTGCTGCCCATTGATATACATCTGATATCCCAAAATTCCTGCATCCACAGCAGCCGCAATCTTTCCGGCACAGGAAGGCTTTGCCCCGTCACAAATGATTCCTGACACAATGGCAAGTGCATTTACCAAGGTATGGGCAATGGTCTTATAATCCCCTCCCAGCAGATAAGCAATCCCGCATCCTGCTCCGCATCCTGCGCTGACTGCGCCGCAGTAAGCAGACAGCCGTCCGATCCCCGTCTTCTGATGAATGGTCATAAGATTGGAAAGAACCAGCGCCCGATACATCTCCTCCTCAGAAGATCCCAGCTCCTTGGCATACTCAATAACCGGAAGGGAGGCTGTCATGCCCTGATTGCCGCTTCCGGAATTAATGATCACCGGCATCTCACAGCCGCTCATACGGGCATCCGATCCGGCCGCTGCCGCTGCCCTTGCCCGAACCCGGATATCATCGCCATAAGCCTTTAACAGCACACTTCCGATATTAGCGCCCCAATCATGCTCCAGCCCCTCTTTTGAAATTGCACTGTTATACTGAATCTGACGCCCGATCAGCTCCTTCACGTCCTCTAGGTCAACGGTCCTGGCAAATTCATAAATATCCCTTACGTTCAAAAGGCTCCGGTCCGCCATCTGAGCTTCCTCTGCTGCCATGATTCCCACCTCATACAGCTTTTCCCCATCCTTTTCAATCAGTACAATATTGGTATGATAGTTAGCGATCCGCACTTTGGCATAGGAAGAACCACTGTACACCGTGACAATCATATCCAGAATCTCATCGGTCTCCAACGGCTTCACCTGAATCCGGGCTTTTTCCATATATTCCTTAATCTGGGCCTTTTGCTCCTCTGTCACTTCGGCAATCACCTCCAGAATCCGCCCTGCGTCTCCCGCCGCCACGCCGGCAGCGGCAGCAGCCTCAATACCCTTTAAGCCTCCTGTATTGGGCACGATCACACTCTTTACATTTTTAACAATGTTTCCACTGGCCTCCACCATACAGCGCTCCGGCAGCACTCCCAGAACTTCCCTTGCCTTTGCTGCACAATACGCCAGTGCAATGGGCTCTGTACAGCCCATGGCAGGAACCAGCTCTTCTTTCAGAATCTGCACATATGTTTGATACTGAACACTTGTACGCTCCATACCTGTCCTCCTATGCAATTCATTTTTTATTTATGGGAAATTTATTGAATCTTTATAAATTAACTATATTACTTTACAGCAGTTTTGTCAATCATTATAATAATTTTTTTTCATAATAATAAATATCTTGGGCATTAAGCACGAAAAATAGAAAAAGCCATTTACCGATACACATTTTAAAGCATACCAATAAATGACTTAAAATTTCTTCATTCCGTTTTGCCGCCTTAGGAACTGTTCAAAAATAACTTTTAAATAGTTCCTTCCTTTATCAGGCATCCTTATACCTTCTTCTGTATCTTGGCCAGATATCGATACACACTGGCCTCGGAGCAATACAGATAATCCGCCACCTGGCTCACTGCTCCCTTAATCTGGAACAGCCCTGCCTGGTTTAGTCCCTCTACGATCCGGATCCGGTCCTCCTGAGTCAGCCGCTCCCGCACCAGCTCCTCGCTGGAACCCACGGCCTGCACCACGGCCTTGCTCATCATATCCCTGGTCACATCCACGGAAAAGTTCTCCACCGGCCCTTCGCACACCACCCCTTCCGTATCCGGGCCGTGCATCAGGTTCATCCCGCTTAAAGCACGAATCTCACTCATAAGCTCCTCATAAGGAGCCATATCAATATTAATGCAGAGCTGCCCCACCAGCTCCCCGTTCTCCCTGATAAAAAAGGTGGAAGAACGCAGATTCTTATTGGGCGCCGCCTTGCCCACATAATTTACCACATAATCCTTTTCCTTCCACTCCTCATTGGCAAGAACCGACAAGGTAAAATCCGTAATAGGCGCCCCTATTGTTCTGCCGCTCACATGCCCGTTGGCAATGGCTATGATGTCGTGGTTGGGCTTTCTGCAGTCCCGCAGCACCACCTCTCCATGCTCCCCCAAAATCTGTCCCAAAAAATCCACCAGCTTCTTATAATAATCCAGTATATCCAAATTCCTTCTCCCTTTTATGTTTCAAAATACCTTCTGTGTCCCTCATGCAAGCATATAGATCTGCCAAATGAATGGAAACAATCCTGAAACCATGTGAATATGTTGATAAATCATTTGGCTCACAAGTATCATTATATCAGAATTTTCCTGTATACACAACCATACTTTCCCCATTCATCTGCTGCATATTACGCAAACCAAAGCTCCTCCTTGGTAGTAGAGATTGCATCTGCCCCTGCTGCAAATGCTGCCATAATATCCTTCTTATCCGAGATCAGCCCTCCTGCAATAATGGGTATATCTGTATATGCTCGAATTTCCTTTAACACCTTAGGGATAACCCCAGGCATCACCTCCACCAGATCCGGATGAAATGTATCGATCTGCTTTTTCATGGTGTTTACTGCCATAGAGTCAATCATAAATGTCCTCTGCACCCCGTAAAGCCCCAGCTCCAAAGCCCGTTTTACCAACAGGGGCTTTGTGCTGATAATCCCGTCGGCACTGGTCGTCTGCTTAATAAAATCCACCGCCACCTCCTTGGCATTCAGCCCTGCCGTCAAATCCACATGGACGATCGCCACCTTTCCATGCTCCTGAATCTGCCGGACGATTCCTCCGATACTGCAGATATTTCCATACAGCACAAACACCACCTGGCACTCTGACTCAAAGCATCGTTTCAGCCCCTTATCGTCCTTCACTGCCGCAATCACCGGCGAACACTCCAACAATTCAATTGCTTTCATCTCAAGCTTCCTCCCCTGAAAATGGTCTTAATAATCCATATTCTCCATTATAAATCCAATGCTGCCAAAATACAAGAATCGGCACAGGCAAAACGTGAAAACGTTCTGATCTGGCCGATTCTTCCCCTACTTCATTGCCGCCTTGGAATAACCGGTCAGCATATACTTCTGGAAAATGAAGAATAGAATGATAACCGGCATCACTGCCTGCACTGTGCCTGCCATAACCTCATGATTGTTCATGAATTCGCCGCCTGATTTCGGCTGCCTGCCAATACGGCATTGCCGAAATTATGTATCTCGATCAACGGCTTTCTGTAAAACCATACCGCCGGAGAATCATTCTCCGACGGTATATAAATCCTTTACTGCGGCCTGCAGCCGCCCCTCTCATATGGCACAGTGTTACGCCCTGTCAACATTTTTTGTGGCAATAACCGGAATGCCTGTACCTGCACAGTTATCGATAATTACGTCTCCGATCACTACCGGAGCATCCACAGAGGTATTTTTGATCTCCTCCATAATCTCAAAGATCTTTCCTTTGGGAATATCCTCCTTGGTTTTTACGGAAACCATCTCCAGCTCTCCGCCCTTTACATGTACACTGGAGGTTACGATCCGTGTGGGGCTTAACACCTCCTTGTGAGCATAGTCCTCACCTCTTTTACAGGTATTGCCGCTTACCTCTACCTTTTCCCCGTCTATACGGACTGTCAGCGGGCAGCCAAGCGGACACCCAATACAGATCAGCTCTCTTGTCTCCATATTATTCCACCTCCGTACAAATCACGATATTCTTCAGATCCGGATATTCTCCAAAGCTGTCTTTCTTTAAGATCACCTGCTCCATTTCTCCGGGAGCCAGCACCTTTTTCTTCTTCTTGGAAACCTGTACCCCATCATAATATACGGTAATATAACGATCCTTATACACGTCTGCCACCCGGAAGCGCACCGTCACCTTATCTTGCATATGATTCACATCCAAGGTATGCGGAACCGTATAACGCACTCCGTTCTCTGCCTTCAGCTCTACCACATGACGGTTTTCCTTTTCCCCGCCGGCCTGCACATAGGCAGCCGCATTGGTTCCTGCCAGGGCAGCCTCCTCTGACACATAATCCACCAGATCATGTACATGCAGCACGTTTCCGCAGGCAAACACGCCCTCAGAGCTGGTTTCCAACTGGTCATTAACCTCTGGTCCCGAGGTAATCCGGCTCATGTGAATACCAATGCTGCGGCTTAACTCATTCTCCGGAATCAGACCCACTGACAGAAGCAGGGTGTCGCAGGTATAATGCTCCTCAGTGCCGGGAATCGGCTTCCGATCCGGACCTACCTGTGCAATGGTAATCCCCGTAACACGCTCCTTGCCCTCAATATTCACTACGGTATGACTCAGCTTCAGCGGAATCCCATAATCATCCAGACACTGGACAATATTCCGCTTTAAGCCTCCCGAATAAGGCATAAGCTCTGCCACTACCTTTACCTTCGCGCCTTCTAGGGTCATTCTTCTTGCCATGATCAGTCCGATATCGCCAGAGCCTAAGATCACCGCTTCCTTACCTACACAGAAGCCCTCAATGTTCATCAAACGCTGCGCAGTTCCTGCAGAATAAATGCCTGCCGGACGATAACCGGGAATATTTAAGGCGCCTCTGGGACGCTCCCTGCAGCCCATGGCCAGAATAATGGCCTTTGCCTGAATCGTGGTCAGGCCATCCTCCCGGTTAATCACCGTAACCTCCTTCTCTTTGTTGATGTCAATCACCATGGTGTTCAGTTTATAGGGAATCTTTTCTTCTGCTACCATATCAATGTAGCGAGCCGCATACTCTGGTCCGGTCAGCTCCTCCTTGAAGGTATGGAGGCCAAAGCCATTATGGATACACTGGTTTAAGATCCCTCCTAGGCAGCCATCCCGTTCCAGAATCAGAATATCCTCAATGCCTGCCTTTCTCGCTGCCACTGCTGCCGCAAGTCCTGCAGGACCTCCGCCGATAATTACGATATCATGCTTTTCCATCTCGCTGCCCTCCTATTTCTGACCGGTCAACATATGGGAACCGGGTGCGTTTTTACAAATATCCTCCATCTCCATGCCGCGTTCTCTGGCAAGGATCTCCATGGTCCTGGGGGTACAGAAGCCTGCCTGACACCGTCCCATGCCCTGCCGTACCCGGCGCTTAATTCCGTCTAAGGACACAGCCCCCAAGGTACGGTTGATGGCATCCATAATCTCACCCTCACTGACCCCCTCACAGCGGCAGATAATGGTTCCGTACTCCGGGCGTTCCTTAATAAGAGCAGCCCGCTCCTCCTTGGTCATCTTCTCCGGGCGCACAAAGCCTTGACGCTTTTTGTTCCATTCCGTCTTCTTCGCTGCGCCTGCCCTTTTTGCGACCTCCTCAGCCAGGTATACCCCAATCGCCGGCGCACTGGTAAGCCCCGGAGATTCAATGCCTGCAGCATCGAAAAATCCCGGCGCATCCTCTGCCTCTCCCACAATAAAGTCATCCCCGTCCTCATGAGCGCGGAGCCCCGAGAAGGAGGTAATCACCTGACGAAACGGCACGTTCTTCACGCTGACGCTTCCCTTCTCCATAATCTCAGCCAGCTCCTCGGCTGTCGTCGCCGTAGCTTCCTTATCCTGAATATTCTTTGCCGTAGGCCCGGTCAGCAGATTGCCATGAATCGTCGGCGTCACCAGGATCCCCTTACCAAGCTTGCCCGGAAGCTGGAAGATCGTGTGTTTAACATGGTTTCCCGCCTCTTTATCCAGCAGGCAGTAATCCCCTTTACGCGGGGTAATATGCAGCTTCCTTTCGCTGACCATATTATGGATCTGGTCTGCATACACGCCAGCCGCATTGATCACATAAGCAGTGTGGATCACTCCGTTTTCGGTCTCCAGATCATACCCCTTCTCGGTCCTTACGACCTTTTTCACTTCCTCGTTAAAGATAAATTCTACCCCGTTGTCACAGGCATTTTCCGCCAGTGCAATGGTCAGGCCAAAGGGACATACGATTCCTCCGGTAGGCGCATAGAGAGCCGCCACCACTGCATCGCTCACATTTGGCTCCATGGCTCTGGCCTCATCTCCGGTAATGATCTTTAATTCCGGCACTCCATTCTTGACTCCCTTGTCATACAGCTCCTGAAGGGCCGGTCTATCCTCCTCGGCAAAACAGAGAATCAGCGAACCATTCCTCTCAAACTCAAAATCCAGGTCCTTCGAAAGCTCCCCCATCATGCGGTTGCCCTCCACATTGAATCTTGCCTTTACAGAGCCAGGCACTGCATCATGTCCGGCATGGACAATGGCACTGTTGGCCTTGGATGTACCGGAGCAGACATCTTCTTCCCGCTCCACCAGTGCTGTGCGCAGCTCATAGCGGGAAAGCTCTCTTGCTACCGCACATCCGGTCACTCCGCCGCCGATGATCACCGCATCGAAATTCCATTCCTTCATGTTTCTTCCTCCATATACATGTTTGCGTCTTCTGCAGCCGTATCCGGCTCTGCCGTCTGCTGCTGCACCTACCAGTCAGTTACTTTCCCATATCAGACGTTTACAGCCCTTGCTTTCATTTTGCTATAAAAAAAGAGTAAGGGGAAATAGACGGTCTATCCGCTTCCTTCACCTTACTCTGTCGTCTCAAAGGTTTTTAACTGTTTTCATGCTATCACAGTTCTACAGGAATTGTCAAGACAATTCTAATCTTTTCTTCGTCAAGTTGTTAACATACACTCTTATACTTCGGGAATATCCTCAATTTATCAGATATTGCCCCTGCCGCAGCCTAAACTGCTGTTAGTCTATTCTATTTAGTAAATGCTGACAGCCTACTCGCTGATCATAATAACCCCCGACTTTTCCGCCAGTTTGGAAAACAGACCTGCCTTATCAAATCCCGGAGGATAAACCACCTCAAACTCCAGTTTGATTTCTTCCTTTTTATTTTTATTTATTTTAACTGACACCACATCGATCTTAAAGCTTTCCAGAAAGTTTCGCATATTTTTAACAGCATCGGTCTCCTGTACCAATGTCATATGGATCATGCCCCCGGAAGCCACCTTTGCAAAATAGGCAATCTTATGGGTAATCTCCTGCATCAAAATCAAAACCAACGCCGAGGCAATCCCAATCACATAAAGCCCGGACCCCATAGCCAGACCCACACTGGCAGTAGCCCACAGCCCTGCCGCCGTGGTCAGGCCGTTAACCAGATTATTCCTAACAAAAATGATCCCTGCGCCCAAAAATCCTACGCCGCTGACCACCTGCGCTGCCACCCGGGCCGCATCATAGTCCGGTATATCCTGAAATCCATACTTAGACACCACCATGGCCAGTGCCGCCCCCAATGCCACAATGGCATGGGTCCTGGTTCCTGCTGATTTATTCCGATTCTTCCGTTCATTTCCAATCAGCCATCCCAAAACACAAGCCAGACCCACACGAATCATCAGCTCTGCTTCACCTAAAAGAAACATAGGATCTGTCAGCCCTCTTATTGCCATACCCAATGAATCAACTAGCATATGTATTTCCTCCTGCTGTTTTATGTCCCTTTACCCTTCTTCCTCTGACCAGCACAAAGCACACTTTACCGCACGCTTCCAGCCCTTTATCAGCTTTTCCCTGCACTTCTCATCCATAGAGCTGGAAAATGCCCTGGATACCTTCCAGTTCTTTCTAATTTCCTCCTTACTTTTCCAATATCCCACTGCCAGACCGGCCAGATAGGCTGCCCCCAATGCGGTTGTCTCAATACATTCCGGACGGACGATCTGCGCATTAAGAATATCCGACTGAAACTGCATCAGGAAATTATTGGCACAGGCTCCTCCGTCCACCTTAAGCTGCTTTAAAGGAATCCCGGAATCCTGCTGCATAGCCTCAATCAAATCCCATACCTGATAAGCCATGGACTCTACTGAAGCCCGGATAAAGTGCTCCTTGCTGGTGCCTCTGGTAACGCCCACTATGGTTCCCCGGGCATATTGATCCCAATAAGGAGCCCCCAGCCCTGCGAAAGCCGGCACCACGTATACGCCCCCTGTATCCTCCACGGATGTACAATATTCCTCTGTCTGCCCTGCCGTACGGACCATCCTCATCTCATCACGCAGCCACTGCACTGCCGCTCCTGCCACAAACACACTGCCCTCTAATGCATACTGAGTATCCTCCTGGCTGCTGGCTGCAATGGTAGTCAAAAGCCCGTTCTCTGACTTCACCGCCGCATTGCCTGTGTTCATCAGCAAAAAGCAGCCTGTGCCGTATGTGTTCTTCACGTCGCCGGCATCAAAACAGCACTGACCAAACAAGGCCGCCTGCTGGTCTCCTGCTGCTCCGGCAATGGGAACCTTTCCTCCCATGACGTCAGAGGAAGTATACCCATATACACAGCTTGACGGCTTCACGTCCGGAAGCATACATTTCGGAATCCGGAAATACTCCAAAATTTCATCATCCCAGCACTTCTTGTGAATATCAAACAGCATGGTTCTGGCTGCATTGGTGTAATCGGTCACATGAATACATCCTTTGGTCAGATTCCAGATCAGCCATGTATCCACTGTTCCAAACAGCAGATCTCCTCTCTCTGCCCGCTGTCTGGCCCCCTCTACATGATCTAAAATCCACTCAATTTTACTGCCGGAAAAATAGGCATCCGGAATCAAGCCGGTCCGGTCAATGATCCTTCCCTCCAACCCATCTGACTTTAATCTCTCAATCCGGTCTGCAGTCCGGCGGCATTGCCACACAATCGCATTATAAACCGGCTCCCCAGTATCCCGGTTCCAGACAATCGTGGTTTCCCGCTGGTTTGTAATGCCGATGGCTGCAATGTCACTGTAATGGGCTCCGATTTTTCCCATAGCCTCCATGGTTACAGAAAGCTGGGAGGACCAGATCTCCATAGGATTATGCTCTACCCAGCCAGGCTGAGGGTAGAGCTGTGTAAATTCCTTCTGCGCCACACTGCAAATCGTCCCCTGTTGGTCAAACAGAATACATCTGGAACTGGTTGTTCCCTGATCCAATGCAATAACATACTTACCCATATCCCTTCTCCTTTTCTTTTCGCGCCTCCCTGACATTGACCTGGCTTTTCTTTTCGATTTTCTTCTCTATTTTTCATCTATCTCGAAAAGCTTGTTAAATATTTCCCAAAGGTACAAAAAAAGCAGGGATGAACGGTCGTCCGCATTCATCTACCTGCTCTGTCATCTCTAAGGCGGTATTTCAATTATAAAATTAGTGTACCATGAAGCCTTTGCCGCTGTCAAGCATAATCTCTCGTTTCCTGCAAAACCTTTTGAAAACTAGAGATCGTGCTGGTTCCTTCCCGTCTTTTAAAATCGCCTCCCTTGTACTCTTTCTCACATAAAAATCCCCTGCAATTTTCCTCTTGTCATCCTGAACCTACTCCTTTTTGAAAATAAACTTTTCCAGCAGACGGGCTACCTCCTGCACGTCGATCGGCTTCGCCACATGGGCGTTCATCCCACAGTCCAGGCATCTCTTAATATCCTCTGAAAAAGCATCTGCCGTCATGGCAATAATCGGAATATCCGAATCCTCCCTCTCAAGCTTTCGTATTCCCCATGCGGCTTCGTAGCCTGTCATTACCGGCATACGGATATCCATCAAAACTGCATCATAATAACCCACTGCCGATTTCTGGAACATCTCAATACAGATCTGCCCGTTTTCCGCCCGTTCCAGCTCCATCCCCAATTCAGACAAAAGCTCCTCGGCAATCTCCCAGTTTAAATCATTATCCTCTGCCAGAAGAATCTTTATGCCATTTAAATGGGTGCTGACATCTTCTTCCTCCTGTGCCGGCTCAATTCCCTCTGCATAAGGCTTCAGGCCATGATACAGGGTAGATTTAAACAACGGCTTGCCGATAAAGCCTGTTACCCCTGCACTTCGGGCGCTTTCCTCGATCTCGCTCCAATCATACGCAGAAATCAGTAAAATGGGAACCTGATCGCCCATATACCTGCGGATCTGACGTGCGGTTTCAATGCCGTCCATATTCGGAAGTTTCCAATCCAAAAGAATGATATGATAATCCTTATGCCCTTCATGGCTTTTTTTCACCTTTTCGACTGCGCTTTCTCCGTCCAGCGTCCAGTCCGCTTCAATCCCTATAGACTTTAAGGCAGCCACCGTGCTTTCACAAAGCTGTCTGTCGTCGTCCACCACAAGCATATTCCACTTAGGCAGAATCATATCCGCCTCCTGGATCTCTGCTTTTTCCAGATCCAGCGTGACATGAAACTCCGTGCCCTCTCCCAGCTGGCTTTTTACCTGAATCGTGCCGCCCATAGTATCCACAATATATTTGGTTATGGTCATTCCCAGACCTGTGCCTTCTGTCTTACGCACACGGGCGCTGTCTTCCCTGGTAAAGGATTCAAAAATCTTCTCCTGAAACTCCGGAGTCATGCCGATCCCATTGTCCTTTACGTGAAGATGTATCCGCACAAATTCCTCGCCTTTCGGAGATTCCTCCTCATACAGCGCTATGCGGATTCTGCCTCCGTCTGATGTAAACTTAATGGCATTGGAAAGCAGATTCAGCAATATCTGGTTCAGGCGCACACTGTCGCAATACACGTTTTCTGTGTGTATATCATGAATGGACACATCAAATTTCTGCTTTTTTGTCTTTACCTGAGGCTGGACAATACTCACAATACTGTCCATCACTTCCCTCAGTGAAACCTGATCCATATTCAGGGTCATTTTTCCGCTTTCGATTTTGGACATATCCAGCACATCATTGATCAGTCCCAGCAAATGCTTGCTGGACAAAGCAATCTTCCGCAGGCAGTTCTGCACCTGCTGAGTATTATCCATATTGGCTGTGGCAATGGCTGTCATCCCTACAATGGCATTCATAGGAGTGCGGATATCATGACTCATGTTAGACAAAAACTCGCTCTTTGCCTTGTTGGCCAAAAGAGCCTCCTGCCTTGCCTCCTCCAGTTGGGATATCTGCTGTCTGGTGAGATGATAATATCTGATGAACACTGCCACCAGCGCTGCCAAAATGATGACGCATCCTCCCAGCCCCATGACCTCCCATTCCAGACCCAGGCGATTCACCACCTTATCCAATGGCCCGTAAGGCATAATCGTCACCAGAAACCATTCGGAATACGGCAGCTTTGTGCAATACAAATGACGCCTCTCCTGGTCCAGATGAACCACAGCCGAATAATCCTTGTTTGCATTCATGGCGTCCGCCATCTTCTGGATCGAATCCTCTGCCCCTTTTTTGTTATTCTGCATCAACGCCAGAATCCTGTCGAAATAATTGTCCCGAAAAGCTCCTGCACTTTTAATGACAAAGCTGCCATCTCGGCGGATTATATGAGAATAAACCAGGGCATCCTCCCGGTCTAAAGAAAGCATATCACTGATATACTCTACAGGAAGTCCTACCACAATGGCTATACATTCCTTGCCCCCTTCCATGGAACAGGCAGCAGAAACCCCCATAAGCACCACATTATTCCCCTGGGCATCCACTCCCACTGCTACCTTTTTCTCCCCATTATTAAGAGATTGAAGAAACGGCGGCGGGTCTACCACCTGCAGCGGCTCTCCGTACAGCATCTGAAAATCTCCGTCCTGAGAAAAAAAAGCCAGATATGCAAATCCTCTTGCCTGGGCGCTGTAGATCAGCCTTTCCTGCAGTTCCTTACTGTCCGCATAATTTTCGGAGGCTATCATCCGTTCCATGTCCTCCACATGAGACAGGCGCATCTCAATGGTAGTCTTAAAGTGGAGGATAATCCGCTCATTCATGCCAGACATATAGATATTCCCCACCTCACTGATGGTTTCGGCGCTTTTTTTGTTCATATACAGAGCAAGAAATGTAAAAATACCAACACAGAGAATGGATACAAGAATAAGGCTGGCTTGTAAAAATCGTATGGTTTTGTTCTTCATGTACCCCTCCTTGAGGTTCTCTTATCCCTATACCGGGTTCTCTCCCTGCAGTTCCTTAATGGCTGTTATGGTCTGCTTATAATCCTCCGCTACCTGACTGACCAGGCTATCCGTCTTTTCTCCATAGCCTGAGCGCAGATTCTCTGTCAGACGGCTGCTGGACTCATACAGCTTTGTAAAACTCAGATTCTGGCATACGCCCTTGATTGTGTGCGCGGCACGAAACGCTTCTTCATAATTCTTTGTCTCCATAGAAGTCTCCAAGAGCTCGTAGCTTTTATCATTTAAGAATTTCAGAACAAATTTCTGCACCATCTTTTCACTGCGCAGACGCGCCAGCACTTCGTCATAATCTCCCCCTAAAGCCATGTAGCATTCCTTTAACGTCATACGATACCTCCTTCTCCTGTCCCTTTTTCTGTTTCCAGGTCTTTCTTCAGGGAAATTCCCATATTTTTAATTATCGTTCTTCGCTGCCGTCTATAGGCGAAATCACGGACAGCATTTCCTTCATTGTATTGTTATAGAAAGCATACTCACCTCTGCCTGCTCTCTTCACCGCATAAAGGGCCTGATCTGCCGCATGGAACAATTCATCATAGTCAGTGCCTACAATCGTTGTCCTGGCCACTCCCATGCTGATGGAAATCTGAAAATCCTCATAAGTTCCCTCAAGAGAATTAAAAATCCGCCGGATAGCTGTCTCCCCCTCATCCTTATATTCTAAAAAGATCAAAAATTCGTCCCCGCCTACCCTGGCCGGAATATCTTCTCCCCGGATACTTCGGCGAAGCTGATCCGCCGTGTGAATCAGCACCTTATCTCCAAACATGTGCCCATAATTATCATTGGCCTGCTTAAAATAATCCAGATCAAAAATCGCCAAAGCAAAGGTTGCCCCCGGCCGCTTTTCCAGCTTATCCTTAATCCGCTGTTTTGCATAATTATGGTTGAAAAGCCCTGTCAGGGAATCATGAGATGCCATCTGCACCAAAGCGTCGATTCGGGTCCTTTCGTCATGAATGTCCGTAGTTTTTCCGATTGCCCCCATGTATTTCGGCGGCTCATCTGCTGACCACATAGCCCGCCCGATCGTCCGCATCCACCGCCGTTCTCCATTGATCAAAATCTCATGATCCACCTTGACCTGAGGATTCTCAGGCGTAGTATTACGCAATTGCTCGGAAAGGGTTTTTAGGGTTCCCTCTCCTAACATTTCCTGAATCCTTTTATCCTGATGGGGCTCCATCAAAATTTCTTCCAGCCCCAGCTTCTTGGCTCCATAAGAGGACAGCGTCACCATGGACGGATTTGTGGTATATTCGAACTGAATTTCCTCTGACATATCAGCAAAAAAGCTGTACTTCATCCGCTCGTGCTCCAAAAGCTGAAGGGTACGTTCTGAAGCAGAAAGCTCCTCATGGCGAAGCATCTCCTCTGCTATATTCTGTATCTGCCTCTGATTGGTCCTGGCTCTGCTGTCTGAATGAAGTTCTTCCTCAAGGATTCCTCCCATTTCCTTTAAGCATTCCATAAGAAGCGGGTTAAACTGACCGCATTCTCCGTTTAAAATCATATTCACTGCCACATCATGTGGAAAGGCTTTCTTATAAACACGCTCGCTGGTCAGTGCATCATACACATCTGCCAGCGCTACTACCTGAGCCGAAATAGGGATCTCATCCCCCTTCAGTCCGTCCGGGTATCCCCGCCCGTCATAGCGCTCATGATGCCATCTGCAGATCTCATAGGCTGTTTTCACCAAAGGATGCTCCTGATGCATAGGCAGTGCCTTCAGCATTTCGGCGCCCACCAGCGTATGGGTCTTCATGGTATCAAATTCTTCTTTCGTCAGCCGCCCCGGCTTATTTAATATCTCCCCCGGTATGGAAATCTTTCCGATATCATGAAGAGCAGACGCGGTACAGATCAGAGCGATTTCAGACCGGGAGAGCTGACAGGTCTCATCCTTGTTGCTTAGATATCTCAGCAAAAGCTCTGTCAGGGTGCGGATATGCAGTACATGCTGTCCGCTCTCTCCGTTTCTAAATTCTACAATATGGCTTAGAATGTCTACCATCAGCCCGCTCTGCTGTTCCTTCTCATAAATCTGATCTGCAACCAGGTCAATCAGCCTTTTTTGTTTGGCATAGAGCAGAATGGTGTTCACAACTCTCCGATGAAGGATCAATGCGTCAAATGGCCGGCTGATAAACTCCGTAACCCCAAGCTCATAGGCGCGTTCCACATGGGTAGAGGCGCTTTCTGACGAAATCACAATAACCGGAATATCCTCAATCCAGCGATGCTGATTCATCACTGTCAAAACGCCAAAGCCATCCATCTGAGGCATCACAATATCCAAAAGGAGCAAGGATATGGCATTCCCATACTTTTGAAGAATAGACACTGCCTCCACTCCGTTCTCTGCCTCTATGATCTCATACTCATCCCCCAGCATATCCGTCAATATGGACCGGTTCATCTCCGAATCATCGGCAATTAAAATTGTCTGTCTGGGGCTTCTTTTTTCATTACTATTCAAGCTCACTCTCCATTTCCTCTCAGCAATAATATAATGTCAGGTTGTATGTAAAACTTGCATAAATGCAAAGTCTAAAATGCCGCCAGAAACTTTCGTTTTACTAATATACGAAAGTCTTCTGTCACGTTTATCAGTATAGCATATTTCATGAGTTGGGGCAAGTCGTTTTCCTGGCACCTTCTTCAAGGATGAAAAGGACACGGCCCTTAGATCTGTCTATACGATGCCTGTGCTCTGATCCGGTCAAAAACCAACCACGGAACAGTCAAAATAGGGGACCTGCAATAAAGCCTGCAGATCCTCTATTTTGACTGTTCCTTTCATTCCAGATCTAAAGAATCACCTTAGCCGGACATTTCGCTGCGCACTTTCCGCAGTTGGTACACTTGCTGTAATCGATCACCGCCACATTATTATCCATATGAATCGCATCAAACTCACACTGTTTGGTACAAAGCGTACAGGCAATGCATCCGTTCTCACACTTGGCTTTTACATCTTTACCCTTGTCATGGGAAGAACACTGTACCAGATGCTCTGCAGAATACGGCACCAGCTCAATCAAACGGTTCGGACAGGCACTTACGCACTTACCGCACGCCACACACTTTTCCTTATCAACCACTGCAACGCCGTCCACAACATGAATCGCGCCAAAGGCACATGCCTTTACACAGGAGCCATATCCCATACATCCATAGGTACAGGCTTTCTCGCCGCCTCCCGGCACCACCGCCACCTTGGAACAATCGTCAATTCCAAAGTAATTGTACTGGACACGGGCCTTATCACAGGTACCCTTACATTTCACAAAAGCAACCTTTTTCTCGGAGCCTCCGCTCTCCACGCCCATGATGGCTGCGATCTTATCCGCCACAGCCGGACCGCCTACCGGGCAGGCTCCTACGGAAGCCGTGCCTGCCGCAATGGCAGCGGCAAGACCGTCACACCCCGGAAAGCCGCAGCCGCCGCAGTTGTTGCCGGGCAGTTCGGCACGGACCAAAATTTCCTTTTCATCTACCTCTACTTTAAACTGCTCGCTGGCAATCCCCAGCAGCACACCAATAACAATACCGATGGCGCCGATGATGGCTGCCGCTAAAAGCAAACCTGTCATATTCATCTTTTATGCCACCTCCTATTTAATCAGACCGGAAAAGCCCATGAATGCGATTGCCATCAGACCGGAGGTGATCAGTACAATCGGCGAGCCCTGGAAATTAAAGGGAATATCATTGTCTTCAATGCTTTCACGGATGCTTGCCAGCAGCACAATCGCCACGGTAAAGCCAATGGCCGTACCCAGCCCGTTGGCAACGCTGAAAATAAAGGAATACTCCTTCTGCACATTTGTCAGCGCAGCTCCCAGCACTGCACAGTTGGTGGTAATCAGAGGCAAAAATACACCCAGGGCCTGATACAGAGACGGAATATTTTTCTTAAGAAACATCTCCACAAACTGCACCAGCGCTGCAATCACCAGGATAAATGCAATCGTCTGCAGATACTCAACCTCAAAAGGCACCAAAACAAATGTGTAAATCAGGTTTGTCACCATGGAAGCAAGAACAATTACAAATACAACTGCCCCGCCCATGCCAAGAGAAGTGTCTACCTTCTTGGATACGCCTAAAAAGGGGCACAAGCCCTGGAACTGGCTTAGGATAATGTTATTTACCAAGGCAGCGCCTACAATTACTAAAATCAACTCTTTCATCTACCGCGCCCTCCTTAATCTTTCTTGGCAGACGGAGCATTCTGTCCGACTGCCTTCTCTGCCGCCGCCTTTTTGGCTGCCGCCGCCTTCTCTGCCGCTGCCTTTTTGGCTGCCGCTGCTTCTGCCTCTGCTTTGGCCCGGATATCCTCTAACATGGCATGATTTGCCGAGCAGGCAGAGCCGCTGCAGGTCATGCAGTTGCCGCCGCAGGCCAAGCTGGATTTAGGAACAGAACCATTGGTTGCCGACGGAGCCTTAAACTTATTCTGCAGAGCAGTCAGCACGGCCAGCACAAAAAACGCACCGGGAGCTAAGCCGAAGATTGTGATCCTGAAATCTTCCGGAATGAACTCAACGCCGAACACTGCGCCTGCACCTAAAATCTCACGGACTATGGCAATAGCAGTCAGGCCTACCGTAAAGCCCAATCCCATACCGATGCCGTCAAAGGCTGACTCCAAAGGTCCGTTTTTTGCCGCATAGGCTTCGGCACGGCCCAGGATAATACAGTTTACCACGATCAGCGGGATAAAGATTCCCAGGGAGCTGTACAGGCTGGGCACATATGCCTGTAAAAGAAGCTGAACAATGGTAACTAAAGATGCTACGATAACAATATACGCCGGAATCCTGACCCGGTCCGGAATGATCTTCCGCAGAGCGGAGATGATCAGATTAGAAAACACCAAAACCGCTGTGGTGGACAGTCCCATGCCCACGCCGTTGACTGCCGTGGTGGTAACTGCCAAGGTGGGACACATACCCAGCATCAGCACAAAGGTCGGGTTTTCCTTGATAATGCCGTTATAAATACGTTCCATACATTTATTCATGACTTCCCACCTCCTACTGTGCCAGGCAGTTTTTTGCAAAGTAAACTGCCGCATTTACCGCTCCGGTCACCGCGTTGGAGGTGATCGTCGCACCACTGATGGCATTGATCTCATTGTCTGAGGAAGCGCCGTTTTTGGTCACTGCAAAGGCATCCACGTTTTTGCCGGCATATTGAATCTTCCACTCCGGCTTTCCGGCATTCATACCGAGTCCGGCCGTCTCTGCCAAGGTAAGAAACTCAATTCCATTGACCGTGCCGTCTGCTAAGATCCCTACTGTCACAGTAACCGCACCGCCATAGCCGTCCTTTGAGGTTGCCGTCACTACATATCCTACCGGGGATCCGGAAGCATCCATCCCCACGGCTGACTCATCTACTGTCACATTGCCAAAACCCATTCCGGCAATATCCCCATTTGCCGCCGCCCGGATACCGCTCTCATCATTCTCATCAATATCAAAGGATGCCGCATCCGGCAGCACGGTTCTAAAAGCAGCCTCCTTTGCCTTCTGCTCGGCAATGGCAATCGGCTCCTTCGTCACTCCGTACACTCCGCCCAGACAAGCTCCTGCCACCAGAGTAATGGCAAACAGGATCAGGGCGTCCTTCATAAATCCACCTTTACTCATAATTTTTTGCCCTCCTTTCCAAATGCTGTGGGAAGGGTAAACCGTTCAATCAGCGGAACAAGCAGGTTGCAGATAATGATCGCATAAGAAACACCCTCTGCAGATCCGCCGAAAATACGAAACAGCCCGGTCAAAATCCCCAGAAGAACACCAAAGACAATCTGTCCCTTAGGAGTAATCGGGCTGGTCACATAGTCTGTCGCCATAAAGAAAGCGCCGAATACCAGGCCGCCGCCGCAGATATGAGCCATGACATAGTTCATATCCTGTTTCCCGAAAATAAAGGCAAAAACTGCCACGGTCAAAATATATGTAACCGGAATCCTCAGGGAAATCACCTTTTTCACTGCCAGATAAATACCGCCCACCAACAGGGCAATCACAGAAACCTCACCGATGGTTCCCGGAATCTTACCGATAAACATGGCTGCAACATCCACAGCCTCCCCTGCCTTAAGCTGTGCCAGAGGAGTAGCTCCGCTCCAGCCGTCCATGGTAAAATCGGACATTTTCCCTGCAAAGGAGATCAGGAGAAAACATCTTCCGGCCAGAGCCGGGTTCATAAAGTTCTGTCCGATACCGCCGTAAAGCTGCTTTACCACAATAATGGCAAAGATACCGCCCAGGGCAGGAATCCAAAGCGGAATATTGGCAGGCATATTAAGTGCCAGGATCATGCCGGTCACCGCCGCGCTCAGATCCGAAACAGTAAGCGGCAGCTTCAAAAGCTTCTGAAATACATATTCGCTCAGCACGCAGGCAGCCACCGTAACGATCAGAACCAGCAGCGCGTGGAATCCAAACTGGAATACACCAAACGCGGCCGCAGGCAGCATGGCAATACAAACGTCTGCCATAATGCTCTGAGTAGTCTCTTTGCTCCGAACGTGCGGGGATGCCGATACGTTTAATAATTTGCTCATAACTTCTCCCCTCCTACGCTTTCTTTCTACGGTTGGCTGCAACCGTTTTTCTCATCTCTTTAAACGCCTGGGTCAAGGGACGCTTTGCCGGGCAGATAAATGCACAGCTTCCGCACTCCACACACTCCATGCCGTTCAGCTTCTCGAATTTCTCACAGTCCCCCTTTAAGGCTGCCTTCATCATCATCACCGGAACAATCTGGCTGGGACACACGCTGACGCACTTACCGCAGCGGATACAGGGGGTAGGCTCATTGGCCGCCACCTCATCCTTTGACATGCATAAAAGGGCCGAGTTGGTCTTTGTCACAGGAATATCCAGATCAAACAAAGCCATTCCCATCATAGGACCGCCTGCGATCATCTTCTCCGGCTGGGTCTTAAAGCCCCCTGCCGCTTCGACAAGCTCCTGGAAATTAGTCCCGATCTTTACGTTGTAATTCTGCGGATTGGCGATAGCGTCTCCGGTCACAGTCACGATCCTGCGCATCAAAGGTGTGGTCTTGCACACTGCCATGTAAATGGCTATCACCGTATCCACATTGTCCACAATACAGCCGGCATCTGCAGGCAGCATGGAGGAATTTACCTTTCTGCCGGTAATGGCATTGATCAAGGAGCGCTCACCGCCTTGAGGATACTTGGTCTGAAGCTCACACACCTCTATGCGCGGCTCATTCTTTGTAAGCTCCTGCATCTTCTTAATAGCTTCCGGCTTGTTGTTCTCAATGCCGATCACGCCCTTTGCCTTTTCAAAAAGCTGCAGCATCACCTTCAGCCCGCCCACAAGCTTCTCCGGTTCTTCCAGCATCATCCGGTAGTCGCTGGTCAGATACGGCTCACACTCTGCCGCATTAACCAGTACATACTCAATGGCATTCTCATCCTTTGGAGTCAGCTTTACATGTGTTGGGAATCCTGCCCCTCCTAATCCTACGATACCCGCTTCCTTTACGATATCACGGATCTCTTGTTTGGAAAGCTTTGCCGGGTCACGATCATTGCCTAAGCCTTCCACTGTCTGATACTCGCCGTCATTCTCCACAATGACGGAGTTTGCCATCGCGCCGTTTGCCACCCGTCTGGGCTCCACTGCCTTGACGGTCCCGGATACGGAGCAGATGACATTTGCAGATATAAATCCGCTTGCTTCGCCGATCTTCTGGCCGGCCAGCACCTTGTCGCCCTTTTTCACCAACGGAGTCGCCGGCGCACCGATATGCTGGGACATGGGATACACCATGTCGCCCTTCGGCATCAGGATCTGTGTGGGCTTGTTCTCGGACAGTTCTTTTCCCTCATATGGGTGAACGCCGCCTTTAAATGTAGCCAATCCCATCTACTTTTACCCTCTTTCTATACATTTTCTTTCTGTTTTTGACAAAAAACATCCATTTGTCATCTTGTTCAGTATAACATAATTAAAGGAGGGTTACAATTGGAAATTTTTCATTATACATCCATACAGTATACGGGATTATTACCAAAAAACATGAAATTACAGAACAAATAAGGCCCTTTTCTTGTCTATTTTTTAACAAAAATGCTTTTTAACGGCAAACCATGTTTTTGAAAAAAAACATGTTGTCACCTGGTGTTTTTGAAAAAAAACAATCAAAGGGTCCTAAGTAAACCTCCTTGCACCCGGCCCACAGCTTCAGAACCGTCCTGCAAAACAAGACCCCGTTTTCAGATTGTGAATTTTTTGCTTATTTCTGGCGTTTCAAAAACCAAAGAACTATTTATTATTTTTACTAATAAATTTAAATAATTTTTTCTAACCAAACAGCCTTATATAATATCCCGGCAAAAACAGTCGTTCCACCATTCCAAACTCCGGCACATATCTTCGTATATCTAAAAATACCGGGCAGAAAACCAGGCTGCCCACTAAAAAAAACGGAATCAGACAGCAGACCGCTTCCTCACTGCGGCAGACTCGGCCAAGAATCCAGGAAAACACGGTCACAGAAATACTGTATCCGGCCAGCGCCGCCAGCTCATATGCCCCGTTTCCCATGCAGTTTCCTGTCCACAAAGCAGCAAATCCCGACACAGCCCCAAGGCATACCGGCGCAGCCTGACCTGCAAGACTGCACAAAATCCGGCTTCCATAAGGAACCTTTAAAAACATCCCTTTTTTCTCATCCGCCAGGCCAATGGCTCCGCCGTAAAGTCCGATCACAAACACATAGACCGCCACGATCCCACGAACCGGAAACACGGACGGCTCCGAAGCTGCCGCTGCTTTGGTTTCTTGTCCTCCTGCAAACTCATAGGTAAAATCAAAGGTACTGCCGTTTTCCTTCCACTTGTCATACACATCCCCGGCAGCCAGAGCCTCATTACCCATTTTCTGCTCCATATACCGACAGAACAATTCTCGGTCATACAGCTCAATCATGGCTGCAAAAACCGTCTCAGAGGACAGCCTTGCCGCAACCGTAGACGGCGCAGAATAAACCCGGATGCTCCTCTTAAAATCCTTTTGGTCCATGCGCTCTAAAAGCCCTGCCAGTATCACATATCCGCATTCCGCCCGCTTAGACGCCACCTCATCCTTTACCTCCTGCTCACTGCCGCACTGGTAAAACTGAAACAGTCCGTCCTCTGCCTGACGCCCGGTCAGGGCCAGGACTACCTCCTGCTCCAACGCCTGCAGGCCTTTTTCTCCTTTTTCTGTTCCCGGCTCCGCACAGATGGCAATGCGAATGCTGGCCTCTCCGTCCTTTTGAAGATTTCGAATCAAAAAGGTTCCCAGAGGAAAAAGGAGCAGAATAAGAAAAAACGACAATCTGCACAGATGACGTTTACAGGACAAAAAAAACCAGATCCCTATCCTTCTCATAATCCCTTCCTCTCCTCCCATTTTTCCAGCATCACTGTCCCCAGAAATCCGCCCGAAAACAACAAAAACAGCTTTCCTGCGGCAAAAACGCTCCACTGCCCTGCCAGCATAAGCTTCACCCCGTCCATCAGAATTGCCGACGGCATAGCCAAAGCCATCCTGTTCAGCCCATCCGGCAGAAATACCGAGGGCAAAAATCCTCCCGCCACAAAATGCTGCGCTGTCACAGTCAGGAACAAAAGCATAATGCCGCCCAGCAGTGTGCCTGCTGCCTGATAGATCAGCACCACAAAAGCAGATACAGCCAGACAGATCAAAAGCAGAAAAAGCACGGCTGCCAATTTCCATTTCTCTGCCGGTCCCAGCATCCCCGTCAGTGCCAATCCCAGGATCAGAGATATGGTAAAAAGAAGACTTGCCAGTCCTCCGATACGTCCTGCCGTGCGGCTGATACTGCCGATTCCTGCCAGCGTCAGCTTTTGTCTCATAACAGGCTTTATCGGCGTCAAATACCCGGACACCGGAATGGCCAGCAGCAGGAGAAACAACACATAAGCGCTGATCCCATAAAACACCAGGATCGGCACATCCCCCGTAGCGCTGACCTGACGATGCTGAAAATAATCCTCCCTGGGAAGGCTGTAAGACAAAAAGAGCTGGTTCAGATCCCGCTCCAGCTCCGGAATCTCTCCATCCCTGCCAGAGGAAAGATACATCTCATTCCCCGCATAAATCCCTGCCTGGGAAGCCGCCAGAATCTCTGCCCCTGCCCTGGTAAGCTCCTGGAATATCCGGCTTTCCAGCCAGGCATTCTTTGGCATCAGGATTCTCACGGCAGGATTACTCCCATTCATAATCCCCTGAATCAGCCCCTCCGGCACATCCATCACGGCGCTGAGTTCTCCATGCATTAATCCCCTTATGCCTTCCTCCTGCTCCACATACTCAAAATCACACATGCTCTTCACACTGTCTAAGGAGCTGACCATGGAAATCATCTGCCTGGCAACCGCATCCTCCTTTGGCAATACCACACCCACAGCGATCCTTCCGGCCGCCGCATCTCCATACAAAGCACGCCCTGCCAAAAGGGCAACCGCCCCTGCCAAAAACAGCAGTGCAGTCGCCCCGGCAAACATCTGCGGAAATCTCTGATATGCTCTTTTTAATTCTAACTTCCAGAAAATCAGGAACATCGGCATACGAAACTTCCTCCGTTAATTTCCAATAGAATTAAGCTGGCTGGCCAAATCCATAATGCCCATATATATTTCCATCATCACGTCCTGCCAGTCCTCCTGTGTGGCTTGTATCACATCCAGCTTCTCTCCCTCTAATTCCGTCACATCATCTGACAAAGGACGCAGATCATATTCCCCGCTAAATGAGATAAACATGGAATCCTCCTCCGGCACATCCAGACGAATCTCATCAAATTCCACACAAATCACAGAGCCTTTTTCCAGTTCACTGACGATCCCCTCTGTCGAAAATCCCACCATCTTCTCATCGTCTGACACAACCTTTGCCGACATGACAAAATCACCGCTGTCCGAATCATAGAGCCCGGACAAATCAAGGCCAAGATCCGCCCCTTCTCCCGCAAACTTCAGGGAAAGATCACCTGTCAGAGATGTTCCGTCATAGGAGCCTGTCTTTGTAAACTCAATGGTTATCTTGTCACCGTCCTGAGAAAGCTCCGCCTTTCCCCAGGCATTCTCAGTCAGATAGCTTCCGCCCTCCAGCCGTAGGCTGAACTGGATGTCCGTCTTATCCCCGCCGTCTGTCAGGAAGGTACTTCCTTCCACAGATACAAGCCTTCCCTTTTTGTCTACATGAACCACCATGTCCACATCATTCAGCACTGCATCCAGCTCATCAATAGCATCCTCTACCGTATCCTTCAGCTCATCGTAGCTCTGGTTCAGCAGCTCCTCTGCAGACATTCTATATAAAGAGCTGTTGTCAAAATTACTGCCGGTCAGCTCCAGCATCCGGAAGCTCATCTGCATATATTCAAGGAAATTGGCTTTCAGCTCCTGGTCCTCCAAAAAGAAATCCGAAGATGTTCTCAAAAAAGCGATTAAGGAATCCTTGCTGATATTCACCTCATAGCCTTTACAGGACACCTCCTTCCCGTCCACCTCAAAGGTATCCTTCTCCCCTTTTGTCACGGTCAGCGCCTCTTTAAAATCTGCCTGTGCCTTACAGCCCTTTTTGTAACGCTCCAAGGCTTCACCCAATCCATAAGGATCTGCGGCCGATCCATCCTCTACCTTTTTCTGAACCCAGCCCACATACTCCCGGAAAAAATCTTCCATTTCCTCCAGATCCATATCCGAATATTGAACCATGGGACCAAGAACCGGGGAATCCATGACTCTCTGTGCCAGTCCCTCGCTTACGTCCAAGGTAAACACCCTGCCGCTTAGTTCCGGGATAGAAGCCATAAAAACATCGTCCCCATAATAAAAATTCAGATTGGCCAGATCCATGCCTCCATACAGCACTGCCACATTGCCGGCGGTCTTCTTGCTGGCCTGATCATATTGAGTGCCCATTTGAATGCCGCCGCCTGCATACGGTTTTGCCTCGTCTATGGAGCAGTCCTTCAGCACCAGCTTCAATTCTGCCTCCTGGCTGCTGCCGGCATTCTCCTGAAATTTGGAGAATCCGAAAAGCTCCTCCATGGGCTTTACCTGATCCTCCGTATAAATATTCTCAAAGGCAGAGATCACTACCTCCTTGGGATCCTTTTCTCCCATCTTTACGGCTGCGAAGACCCCGATTCCCACAACAGCCGCGATTGCCGCTGCAATCCCAATCAGCTTCCCCGGTGACTTTTTCTTCTCCGGTGCAACCGACGTCTGACCGGCGGCTGACACAGCGTCCGGTGTTCCCTGGCCGCCCTGGCCGGATGATGCCTGGCCGGCCCCTGGAAGTTCTTCGCCTGCAGGAGTCCCGCAAAACGGACACTTCTGTTCCTTTTCCTGCAGCTCGTTTCCACAGTATTTACATTTCATTCTTACTCCTCCCATATACTTGTCTGTAGAGTCGTATTCAATTATACTACATACTCCTGCTTTTTTCTATTCCTTTCTAAAAATTTCAATCAGCTCCTGCTCTTTTAGCCCTTCATCGATTCTCTGAAGCACACCCTTCTTCAGCACATACATAGCCGTACACAGCGACAATTCCGGAAGCTCATGAGAGGTCAGAAGAATCGTTCCTCCTTCTTTCCGGTATTTTTCCAGATAGCTCCGGATTTCTGCCTTACACTCCAAATCCAGCGCTGCCCCCGGCTCGTCTAAGATCAGCACAGAACCATGATTGGAAAGAGCACATGCAATGCTGAGCCGTTTCTTCATTCCCCCTGACAAGGTTCTTACCGGCTTTTTCAGCATTTCCCCAATCCCCAGCATGGCGGCTGCCCCGGTCTTTAAATCTTCCTCCATCCTCGCCCTGCTGCCCTGGTACCACAAGGACAGATTATCCTTTACGGTAAGCTCCTCCATCAGCGGATTTTCCTGGGGTACATAGGCAGCCTCCTCATAAAAAACCTTTGCATGCCCCACAGCCTCCCTGCCGCGAAACCGGATACTCCCTTTATCTGCCCGGACAGCGCCGGCTAAAATCGACAAAAGCGTCGTCTTCCCGCATCCGTTGCTTCCTATAATTCCAACACATTCCCCTGGCGATGCAGTCAAAGAAACACCGGACAACACCTTGTGATTCCTATACGATTTATACAGGGATGTTACCTCCAGCATAAAAACTCCTTTCTTTCTCTGTGGAATCCTCGTTCTGCAAATCTATTTTAGAACCGTTCCTTACAGTGTCCCGATATCAATTAAAGTCAGCTCTTTTGTCCTGTTTTCCAGACTTGTTGCCAGAGCCTCTGCCGTATCCAGGCTGGTCAAAACATGCACTCCTGTCTCAATGGCATTTCTGCGTATAATAAACCCGTCATGGCTCCGCTCTGCCCCCTGCTGGGGAATATCAATTACCAGGTCAATCTCATGACCCAGAATCAAATCCAAGATGTTGGGCGATTCCTGCTCCAGCTTGCGCACGGTCAGCGCCTTCACGCCATGAGCATTCAGCGCCCTGGCTGTGCCTCTGGTTGCAAAAATCCGATACCCTGCATTCTGAAACCTGCGGGCAATTTCCACCACTGCCTCATGTTCTGACTCCCGCACGGTAATCACCATATTTTTATGCTTAGGCAGCTTGATTCCCGCCCCCGCAAAGGCTTTATAAAGGGCCTCATTAAAGGTCTCGGCAACCCCCAGGCACTCTCCTGTAGATTTCATCTCCGGCCCCAGGCTGATGTCTGCCCCACGGATCTTCTCAAAGGAGAACACCGGCATCTTGATCGCCATATACTTTGACTTTTTCTGTAATCCCGGCGTATAGCCCAGTTCTTTCAACGTATGCCCGCAGATAACCCGGGTCGCCAGAGGCACAATGGGAATACCGGTCACTTTGCTGATATAGGGCACTGTCCGCGACGACCGGGGATTTACCTCAATGATGAAAACCTCTTCTCCTGCCACAATAAACTGAATGTTGATCATTCCCTTTACATGCAAAGCCCGCGCCAGTCTCTCTGTATAATCTACCAGCCGCGCCTCAATCTCCGGGGTAATACTGGGAGCCGGATACACGGAAATACTGTCGCCGGAGTGAACGCCGGTCCGCTCAATATGCTCCATAATGCCCGGAATCAGAATATCCTTTCCGTCACAGACCGCATCTACCTCGATCTCCTTTCCTACAATGTACTTATCTACCAGAATAGGATGATCCTGGGCAATCTGATTGATAATGCCGATAAACTCATCTATGTCATGATCATTGATGCAGATCTGCATTCCCTGTCCGCCCAGAACATAGGAGGGACGCACCAATACCGGATAGCCCAGCTCATTGGCTGCTGCCTTCGCCTCCTGGGCCGTAAACACCGTATGCCCTGCCGGTCTTGGAATCCGGCACTGTTCCAGAATGCGGTCAAACAGCTCCCGGTCCTCCGCAGCATCCACATCCTCAGCTGCAGTTCCCAGAATCGGCACTCCCATCTTCATCAGCGCCTCTGTCAGCTTAATGGCAGTCTGACCGCCAAACTGCACGACTGCCCCGTCCGGCTTCTCCATATCCACAATGGATTCCACATCCTCCGGAGTCAGCGGTTCAAAATACAGCTTATCTGCAATATCAAAATCCGTGCTTACTGTCTCCGGGTTATTGTTAATGATAATCGTCTCATAGCCTTCCTTGGCAAATGCCCAGGTACTGTGGACAGAACAAAAATCAAACTCGATTCCCTGTCCGATACGAATCGGACCGGAGCCCAGAACCAGAACCTTCTTTTTGGGATGACTTTCGTTTGCCGGATTGGCTGTTTTCGCCGGATCACTTCCGCCATAACCGACGTCCGTTCCGCCGCTGCCCTCCTCCTCACTGATCCCGTCAAAGCAGGAATAATAGTAAGGCGTCTCCGCCGCAAACTCTGCCGCACAGGTATCCACCATCTTAAAAGACGCCCGGATTCCTGCCCCATAGCGCATCTCCTTAATTTCCTGCACAGACATGCCCGTCAAACGGGCAATGACAGTATCCGGAAACTCCAGCCGCTTTGCCTCCCGCAGAAGCTCCATCGTCAGAGGCCCCACCTTCAGCGTCTCCTCCATATCCACCAGCACTGCCAGCTTGTCAATAAACCAACGGTCAATACGGGTAATCTCAAATATCTCATCATAAGAAATCCCCCGACGAAGCGCCTCCGCAATCACCCAGATCCGCCGGTCATCCACCTTTGCCAGCTGCCGTTTCAAACCATCCTGGTCCAATCTGCTGAAATCATACCCATTGGGACACTCCATGATGCCGGCCTCTGGCAAAGTCTGCGTCTGGTTCTCGTCAGGCAATGCAGAATCCTCCTTTGAGCACTCTGTGATGTCCGTCTTTTGCAAGGAAGCCGTCCGCTTCTCACCAGACGGCGCTGTATACAATGTCAGAGAATCCACATGCTGCTCCAGGGAACGAATGGCCTTCATCAAAGCTCCCTCAAAGCTGGTACAGATACTCATCACCTCTCCGGTCGCCTTCATCTGTGTCCCTAATGCTCTTTTGGCGCTGATAAACTTATCAAAGGGAAGGCGAGGCATTTTCACCACACAGTAATCCAGCATCGGCTCAAAGCAGGCGCAGGTCTTTTTTGTCACTGCATTTTTAATCTCATCCAGGGTATAGCCCAGTGCAATCTTAGCTGCCACCTTGGCAATCGGATAACCGGTGGCTTTGGAGGCAAGCGCCGAGGAACGGCTGACCCTGGGATTCACCTCAATCACACAGTATTCAAAGCTGTCCGGATTCAGCGCATACTGCACATTACAGCCGCCGGTGATTCCCAGCTCTGTGATAATATTCAATGCCGAGGTCCGCAGCATCTGATACTCCTTATCCCCCAGCGTCTGGGAAGGCGCCACCACAATACTGTCCCCCGTATGCACACCCACCGGGTCAATATTTTCCATATTGCAGACCGTGATAACATTTCCTGCACCGTCCCGAATCACCTCATACTCAATCTCTTTCCAGCCGGCAATACAACGCTCCACCAAAACCTGTCCCACCCGGGAAAGCCGCAGCCCGTTCTCCAGAATCTCCCGGCACTGCTCCGGACCGCGGGCAATACCACCGCCGCTGCCTCCCAAGGTATAGGCCGGCCGCAGCACCACCGGATAGCCGATTTCTGCAGCAATCCTCAGCCCGTCCTCCACATCCTCCACAATATCCGAGGGAGCCACCGGCTCACCGATCCTTTCCATTGTCTCCTTAAACAGCTCCCGGTCCTCAGCCTTCTTGATCGTCAAAGCCGTGGTGCCGATAAGGCGCACCTGATTCTCCTTCAAGAATCCAGATTCCTCCAGCTCCATAGCCAGGTTCAGCCCTGCCTGCCCTCCCAGGGTCGGAAGCACACTGTCCGGACATTCTTTGCGGATCAGCCGCTCCACCACCTCTGTCGTCAGCGGCTCGATGTACACCCGGTCTGCAATATCCTTATCTGTCATAATGGTAGCCGGATTGGAATTTAAGAGCACCACCTCAATCCCTTCCTCCTTGAGAGAACGGCACGCCTGAGTACCAGCATAGTCAAACTCCGCTGCCTGTCCAATCACAATCGGCCCTGAGCCCAGAACCAGTACCTTCTTAATCTCCGGATTCTTCGGCATTATTCCTTCCCTCCCATCATCTCAATAAATCGGTCAAACAAATAACCAGAATCCTGAGGCCCCGGACATGCCTCGGGATGGAACTGCACAGTAAATATGTTTTTCCCTACATACCGCAGACCCTCATTGGTATTGTCATTCACATTGACAAATGCCGGGACAGCTACCTGCGGATCAAGGCTCTTTGGATCCACTGCATAGCCATGATTCTGCGAGGAAATGTACACCCGGCCGGTATCCAGATCCTTCACCGGATGATTTCCTCCGCGATGACCGTATTTCAGTTTATAAGTATCTGCCCCAACAGCCAGCGCCATCAACTGATGGCCCAGGCAAATGGCAAAAATCGGTATCTCAGATTCATAAAGCCTGCCAATCTCACGAATCATTTCCGCATTCTCTTTCGGGTCGCCGGGACCATTGGAAAGCATGATTCCATCCGGCTTTGCCGCCAGAATCTCCTCTGCTGGGGTATGGCAGGGATAAACCGTCACCAAACACCCCCGCTCCGCCAAAGAACGTGCGATATTTCTCTTGGCGCCCAAATCCAAAAGGGCCACTCGTTTCCCCTCGCCGGCACGTCTCTGCATCGTCTCTGTCTTCCTGGCCGTGCGCACGGAAACCGGCAAAGCAGCCGGATCACTGGGCTCCACCACATACGTTTCCTTGCAGGAAACTGCCTTCACCACGCCAGTGACCCGATAACTCTTAATTCTTTCCATGGGTTTTGTATAATCATCGTAAGCATGAGTGGTGATCATGCCATTCATGGTGCCTTTTTCTCTTAAAATTTTCGTGAGGGCTCTTGTATCAATACCGCTGATACCGGGAATATCATACTCTTTTAAGAAATGCTGAATCGTGTCCCCGCTTCGGAAATTGCTGGGGATTGGAGATAATTCACGGACAATAAAGCCATCCGGCCAGGGCCTGCCAGATTCCATATCTTCCCTGCAGATGCCGTAATTGCCGATCAGGGGATAGGTCATCGCTACCGCCTGCCCTGCGTAAGAAGGGTCAGTAAGAACCTCCAGATAACCAGTCATGGACGTGTTAAATACGATTTCACTGATAACTTCTCTGTCAGAACCAATACTGCTGCCGCAGAATACGGTTCCGTCCTCCAGTATGAGAAATGCTTTCATAGGTGGGGAGCCATCCTTTCTTTATCCATTGTCATGAAAAGTTGTAAGCTGCACAGGAGATTGCTAAAAGCTCTCCTTTTCAGGTTTCCGGAGATCAATCTCCGGATTTTTGCCCAAATTGGTAAGATTATACACGATTTCGTTTTAGATTTCAAGCAGTTCCTGAAAATTTCCTGCTCGTTTTTCTTCTCGCCTTATCCATTTCTCCCATGTCTTTATTGTCTGCTGACGCAAGAAAGCAAGGAGCGGCTCCAGCTCCTGATCCCGGTCCCATGCCTCCAGCGCCTCATAATACGCCTTTTTGTCCTCTTCATGGATAATAACAGGCGGATGGTTATGAAGCACAAGAAAATAGTTCATTGCCAAACGCCCGGTACGGCCATTCCCGTCAGCAAAGGGATGGATATTCTCAAACTTCCCATGGAAGTATGCTGCTGTCAGCACCTTGCTGTCAGGAATATCCGCCAGCTCTGCATCTGTTTTGATCTCCCTGCTCTGCCATAAAACAACCGCTTTCTCATAATCGGTCATAGCGCCCTCCTTTTTGGTATAAGGCTTCTTTGTCAGGCCTATTATACTATAAAAAAACCGTTTATGGAAAAAATATTTTATAAAACCAAAATAGAGCTGAAGTGTTTTTGACACAGCAGCTCCATCTTTATTCCTTATATTGTTATATTAAGTTCATCTGATTTTTAGAAATCCGTCTGATAATTTTCCCTTAACAATCACTGAACTACTAACTGATCAAAACAGTATCCATATAAAGCCGTTCCCGAACCTGGCACAAAATATCCGGCAAAGGTTTTGTAAGGTATATATTCTCCTTTATTTATATCATAAACCATTACTGTTCCGGAAATCTTCAGCCGCCCGTTCTCCACGCTTGCCGTGCTGTTATCTAAATAACAGTTATTCATTGCACCAAAATCACCAGTACCGTCGCTCATATAATAATAAGTGGCATCCTGTTCATAAACAAATTCCTTGGCAAATGCCTCCATATCCCCGGCTGTAGCCGTTCCGAACATTTCCCTCAAAATTTCCTGCATGTCGGCTTTTTTCGCTTTGTTCCTTGAATCAAAATTACTTACGCTTACGGAGGAAACCCTGTAATCGTCACGCAAGCACTCATAAACCCAAAGTGCGTGTGCTTTCTGTTGGGAAGTAATATTTTTATTTTTTACATTATAATCTGCTTTGACAGCTTCCTGATACTTATCACGATATTCTTCCGTATACCAATAAGCACTTACCCGTTCAGTTATTGATGTCTGATGTATATCATCCAAAAATGATACCATCCACATGATCTGCTTATCAGATAACGAAACCTCCGCAACCTCTATCTTTACACCGTTTCCATCCACACGAGAACCATCCGGCGTGGTGGCATTTACATACAAAGCCCCGTCGCTTCCAAAATAATAAGCCTTCCCGCCAATCGTCCTCCATGAATTTGAAACCATGATTCCATTTTCATAATAATACCATTTTCCGTTTTGCTCTGTCCAGCCGTTCTGCACCGCCTGTGAGCTTCCGGCGCCTGTTACCTTAACCCCTGTTTCATCCACCGCAGATCCGTCCGGAGTTGTAGTCGCCGTATACATAGCCCCATACGGTACATTGCTATTCAGCGAATACAGCCACTTCTCCCGGTCGCTGCTGAAATAGTAATTCCCTACATTCCTTACAGGCTGGAAAAAATATTCTTTTCCGTCGATAGTCTGCCAGCCGGTCATCATTTTTCCGTTGGATGGATCCAGATAATACCAATATCCGTCCGCCCCGTCGTGATGCCAGCCTGTCTTCAGCTTCTTGTCGGATTCGTTGAAATAGTACCAATCCTCATTGGCATTCATAAACCAGCCGGAATACTTATTCCCTTGGGGATCCGTCAGGTAGATTGCCCCCCCCCTGATCTACAATGGTTCCGTCCGGTAATGCCTGTGCCGCTCCAAAAGCAAAGCTGCTTCCGGCCAGCATCATGGCTGCTGACAGAGAGGCTGCTGTCAGGCCTTTTCTTAACCTTCTGTTGCGCATAAAACTTCCTCCTTCATATTTTTTACTATTTCATCATAGAAGAAATGTCACTATTTGTCAATGCACAAAAAATCATATCCCCCAAAACCACGGAATATATTTTCAATAATCACTTCCCATCGAGGTCTCTATGAGCAAAACTATCTCAGCCGCTGCTGCCGATACTCCCTCTCAGGGTCTTTTACAGGTAAATGTGGTAAATATTGAAAATAATTTCCCCATCCGGAATGCCACAGTCTCCATCTCCTATACCGGCAGTCCTGACAGCACACTGGAAAAACTCACCACCAACAGCTCCGGGCAGACCGAACAGATCTCTCTTTCGGCTCCTCCTTTGGATTACAGCTTACAGCCTGGTGACGAGCGTCCTTATTCGGAATATAATCTGGAAATCTCCGCACCTGGCTTTAAGACCGCCTACATCTCCGGCACAGAGATTCTTCCTACTGCCACTGCCATCCAGCCTGTCCGCTTAGAGCCGGAAAGCGACACAGAGCCAGAAGAAAATCCCATTGTAATCCCGGAACATACCTTGTACGGCACCTATCCTCCGAAAATCGCTGAGCCGGAAATTCAGCCGGTAGGAGAAAGTGGTGAGATCGTTTTAAGCCGGGTGGTGGTGCCTCAGACCATTGTGGTTCATGACGGGGTTCCTACCGATTCCACGGCACAAAATTATTATGTTCCTTACCGGGATTATATTAAGAATGTGGCCTCCAGCGAGATCTATGCCACCTGGCCCCAGTCCACTATTACAGCCAATGTACTGGCCATCATGAGCTTTACCTTAAACCGGGTATACACGGAACATTACAGAAACCGGGGATATGATTTTACTATCACATCCTCCACTGCTTTTGACCATAAATGGATCTATGGAAGAAATATTTACGAGAGCATTTCTGTGATTGTAGATGAGATTTTTGACAATTATCTTTCCCGGCCAGAGGTCAAGCAGCCGATTCTTACTCAGTACTGTGACGGCAGGCAGGTTCAATGCCTTCATCGGGGATGGATGACCCAATGGGGTTCCTGTGATTTAGGAGAACAGGGCTACAGCCCTATTGAGATCATCCGGAACTTTTACGGAGACAGCATGTACATCAACACTGCCGAAGAAATCTCCGGAATCCCTGCCTCCTGGCCAGGCTACAACTTAAATCTGGGAACCTCCGGCCAAAAAGTCCGGCAGGTCCAAGAACAGCTGGCCGCCATTTCCAGCGTCTATTCCGCCATCCCCAAGATCATCCCTGACGGAATCTACGGCCCTGCCACAGCAGAGGCAGTCCGAACATTCCAGTCAGTATTCGGCCTGCCCCAAACGGGTGTCATAGATTTTGCCACCTGGTATAAAATCTCCCACATTTATGTGGCTGTCTCGGGAATCGGGGAATTAAACCCTTAAGCTTATATGGAACTATGATACCCAAACATATTCTTATTTGCCAAAGGATCACAGGCTGTCCTAAGATCATGAGAATATGCCGGCAAATCATTTTGCTCACAGATATCCATGCAGGCTGGCTGCTTTGTGCTCCATCTGTCCAAAAACCGGACTTATGGAGCACTGACACAAAATTCATACAATTCTGTATTAAGCCAAAACCGCCTGCCTGCATTTTATCAGGAACATTCTACCTATTCTGTTAATTTCCTAACCAATCCGCTCCCCGATCCACCTGAGCACGTCTCCGATCACTTCATTCCTGCAGTACTCGTTAAAAATCTCATGGAACAGATTTCCGTAGATCTTCATCTGTTTATCTTCAGAAGAAACCTCCTTAAAGAACCGGTAGGTATCCTCCACGCTCACCAATCCGTCCTTTTCCCCATGAAGCATCAGCACCGGATAAGAAAATGTTCCAACCTGTTTCTCAAACCATGAAAGTCCGTCGCAAAGCGCATAGCAAAGCCCTGTAGTAAAGGTTTTTGTATTATAAGGATCCTTTCCATACCAGTCCACAACCTCTGCAACCGAACACACCCCGGCTCCCAGCTCATTGGGCAGCATGGTATGCACATCCAGCCCTTTCGGCACTCCGGTGATCAGGCCGCCTATATCATAAGTCAAAGCTCCGCTGGTCACAATCCCCCGCAGCTTCTGATCCGGATACTTGACCCCATATAAAGACACGGTAAAACCTCCCATGCTGTGTCCGATCAGAAATACCGGAATATCCGGATTCTCTTTAACGGCCATGTTCACTACCTGATGGGTATCATCTAAAAGCTCATGAAAATCTCCATAAAAGGTTCTTTCCCCCTCAGAACGCCCATGCCCCCGATGGTCAAACCGGTATGTGCTGATTCCCGCCTGATGAAACAGCTCTGCAAAGTAATCATACCGTCCCTGATGCTCACACAATCCATGAACAATCACCGCCGCCGCTTTGGCCTGATCTACAGCCTCCTTGTTAAGATAAAGCTGTGTACTGTCAAAAGAAGCAAACATTTCACCCATTTTATAACCCTCCTCATTTTAAGATAATGGCCCCTCCACATGCGTTCGGCGGCCACCAGTGGGAAGACACCTTAAAAACACTTCGCATTTGGCATCCCTGATTTTAAATCGCCTCCGGCGATGGGACTTTCACAGTAAGAAATTGTCTGATTTTGCATATATTACCCTGCTTATTTATGACAACTCCCAAGCGTCACAGCCACCAGCTCCGGCGGATTCATGACCCTGATCAAAAAATGATTCCCCAATCCCCGGCTGACCACCAGATGCCTGCCTTTTTCCTCAAAATAACCGCCGTCATACTTAGGAAAAAAGGTCATATCCGGGGAAAGCAGCCCGCCCAATCCGGGGATTCGGATAATCCCTCCATGGATATGGCCGGAAAAAGTCAGATCTGCGCCCCAGTCCCGATAAGAAGGATAATATAAGGGATTATGAGCCAGCAAAATCTGGAAGCAGGAAAGATCTGCCTTACCCAAAAACCGTTCCACATCCTTTTTTGATAAGGAAACGCCTCTCTTATACTCCCTCAGCCGGTCCTTATAATAGATCATGGGTGTTGCCAGCCCGTATATTTTTATAGAAGCGCCGCCTCTGGAAATGGTACGCCAGCTATTATCCAGTACCATAACCCCCATACCCTTCAGATTCTTCAGCAGCTCCTTCTGGCCATTTCCCTTGAGACATTGCTCATGATTTCCCACAACATAATAGATCGGATACCTTCTGCAAAGCCGCCGGCACAAATCGGTCAAACGCCCTATGGCCTGACTGGAATTATCCGCCATATCTCCGGTCATAACAATCATATCCGGCTTTATCCTTTGGATTCCCTGAAGCAGCCTCCGATTCCCCAAATCAAAAAAAGCCCCATGCAGGTCGGAAAGATGAGCGATCCGAAAGCCATCAAACGAACGGGGAATCCTGGGGGATGATATTTTATAATGAACAGTGCGAAACAAATTCCATCCTTTCCGGACATATGGTCCTGGTTGATTTTTCAGAAACGCCTTTGTTCAGTGTACTATAAAGACATTCATTTTGTCAAGAAATTTCATTTCCCTCTTGCTATCTAGTATTAAAAACTATATAATAAGGTCAGAGGTGACAACATGAAAAATAATAAGGAAATACTGTCTGACATCCTTGCCCATTTAGACAACCTGTCCCACATTCGCTTGGACAAGATTCCGGAGATTGACCTGTATATGGATCAGGTCACTTCCTTTATGGAAGACCATCTGACCAAGACCAAAAGGAATCCGGAAGACAAGGTACTGACCAAGACCATGATCAACAACTATGCCAAGAACCGCCTTCTTCCTCCCCCGGTCAAGAAGAAGTATTCCCGGCAGCACATCTTGCTTCTGCTCTTTATCTATTATTACAAGAGCCTATTGTCCTTCAGCGATATTGAACAGTTGTTTGCCCCCATTACGGAGCGGCATTTCAGCGCCTCCTCTGGTTTGTCCCTAAGTGACATCTATGAGGAAGTCTTCTCTCTGGAGAAGGAACAGATGGAGCGCCTGAAGGAAGACACCAAGGCCAAGTTCAGCACAGCCATGACCATGTTTGCCGACGCAGACCAGGAGGAACAGGACTATCTTCAATTATTTGCATTTATCAGCGAGCTATCCTTTGACGTGTATTTAAAAAAGCAGATGATTGAAATGATTATTGATGAACTCCGCAAAGAATCTTCCGTGCAGAAGTCAGCAGGAAAAAAAGAAAAATGAATTAAAAAGGATTGGAAACCTGCACAGTTAAGGCTATGCTGCTTTCCAATCCTTTCTTTGATTTTCTCCGCACTGTGTATACTTCGAAACCCTTTTCTTTCACTCTTTAATCTGTATCCCTGGGAAGACGGGCAAAGACCATGTCATACCCATCACTTCCATAATTAAGTGAACGGTTCACGCGGCTGATGGTTGCGGTGGACGCCCCCGTCTTTTCTGCAATGTCCAGATATGTCTTTTTCTCACGAAGCATCTTCGCCACCTCATACCGCTGGGACAGAGACAACAGCTCATTTACCGTACACACGTCCTCAAAAAACGCATAGCATTCTTCCGGTGTCTCAAGCGTCAGAATAGCCTGAAACAGATGATCCACGGCATCGGTCTTGATCTTTTTGTTCATGATAAACAGGCTCCCCCTTTTTCCTATAAGACCAGCATCGTGATTCAGTCTCCAAAAGGTCTTGCCTCAAAAGCTGTCTGACAATCTGAATCATTTTCGTCGGCCCGCTTCTGATAGTTTAGCACAGTAAATTTGTAAAGTCCATACCTGTTTTTACTTTTTCTGCAAATCCATCCATTGGTTACTGTTTACGAATCTTTGGCATTTTCCTTTTCATCCACTTCCTGAAGATCATCCAAAATAGTCAACTGGTCAAACAAATAACCATTATATTCTTTTTCATTGGTTGACATCTGATCTCAACTCCTTTTTATAAAAAGAAAGGTTTCTGGTTATGCCTATTATAACACGAACGTCTGCTGACGGCAACCTTTACCCCTGAATAAACCGGCTCAAAAACTCCTGGGTTTTGGCCTTCTTCGGGCTTCCGAACAACTCCTCTGGGCTGCCCTCCTCCTCAATCACCCCGTCTGCCATAAATACCACATGGCTGGACACGTCGCGGGCAAAGGCCATCTCATGAGTCACAATGATCATGGTGATCCCTTCCTTTGCCAGAGTCCGCATTACGGCCAGCACCTCTCCTACCATCTGGGGATCCAGAGCGGATGTGGGCTCATCAAACAGCAGCACCTCCGGCTCCATGGCCAGGGCACGGGCAATGGCCACACGCTGCTTCTGGCCGCCGGATATCTGACGGGGCTTTGCATGGATATAAGGAGCCATCCCCACCTTTTCCAGATACTTCATGGCATTTTTCTTTGCTTCCTCTTTCCCCTTTTTCAGCACCTTGGTCTGCCCGACCATACAGTTATCCAGCACAGTCATGTTGTTAAACAGGTTAAAGCTTTGAAATACCATTCCCACACGGGACCGGTAGGCAGGCACATTCACCTTGTGATCCGTAATATCCTTTTCATGGTACAAAATCTCGCCAGTGGTTGGAGTCTCCAGCATATTAATACAGCGCAGCAGCGTAGATTTGCCAG
This sequence comes from bacterium D16-56, assembly GCA_003611875.1. GTDB lineage: Bacteria > Bacillota > Clostridia > Lachnospirales > Lachnospiraceae > Brotaphodocola. Next base: position 55,291 of record RAYY01000009.1, read on the forward strand.
AACCGGAAGCGCCGATAATGCAGGTCACGTCCCCTGTATCTACCTGAAAGTCAATGTCCCGCAGCACCACATGCTTCCCGAAGGATTTGCTTAAGTGGCGCACCTCCAATACGTGTCCATTGTCAGCCATTATCTCTCCTCCTTCTTCTCGTCCGGATACCGGTACATCCCGCTGGTATGTGCCAGGGTATCTGTGGTTGCCAGGTCGTAATTATCCGACCCATCCATCCGGTTCTCCATCCAGCGCAGTATTCGGGAACAGGTAAAGGTCATGATGAAGTAAACCACCATGGTAATGGTATACGTCTCAAAGTTCATGTACAAAGCCCCTGCCGCTGCCTTGGTTTTGTACAGAAGCTCCGCCACGCCGATCACTGACAATACACAGCTGTCCTTTATATTAATAATCAGGTTGTTGCCGATCTGAGGCATAATATTGCGCAGAGCCTGGGGCAGGATCACATACAGCATAAGCTGCACATGGGTCATGCCGATAGCCTTGGCGCCCTCTGTCTGTCCAGAATCAATGGAAAGGATCCCGCCCCGGACAGTCTCTGCCATATAAGCGCCTGTATTGATGGACAAGATAAAATATGCCGACTGCCGCATGGACGGGTTCAGCCCCATAAGCGGAAACAGCCCATAATAGATAAACATTGCCTGCGCCATCATGGGAGTTCCCCTGAAGAATTCCACATAAGCATTCAGGATCAGTTTTATAAACCACAAAGCTCCCTTTTTCACCGGATTGTCCTTCTGCTCTACAGGAATCGTCTGGACAATCCCCACTGCAAAACCAATGATACATCCTATAAAGGTTCCCACCAGCGCAATCTGCAGACTGACCCCCGCTCCCTGCAGCATGGACATTCCATATCGCTGAAATACCGCCATCACGCGGCCCAAAAAGTCTGTTGGCATATTCCTCTCTCCTTAGTGATCCGTTCTTATGGATGTTTCTCATCATGAACGGTTATGGTCCCTGCCTGTTTCCCGCCATCGGTCAATTAGCCAAAGGCTGTACGGCAATTGCCTCATCCATCATCTTGGAAAAATCATCCTTTGTCATTTTGCTCAAAACACTGTCAATGGCTGTCTTCAGCTCCGTGTTGCCCTTTTTAATGGAAATGCCGATATTAATATCCTCCTCTGTCACCTGGAAATCTGCGTCGCCGCCGCCGAACTCCAGCATCACAAAATTGGGATAAGCCACCAAAGCTCCCTTGCCTGTAGGCTGGTCAGTCACTACCAGATCGCATTTATCTGCATTGAGGGACATCAGCATATCCGGAGCGCTGGCCGTAGCTGCCAGAATCTCTGCATTCTCGATCTGAGGCAGACAGTTCTGATACCAGATCGTACTCTGCTGAGACGTGCAGGTAGCACCTGCCAGATCTGCCACACTCTTGGCATTCTCATACTTACTTCCTTTTTTTACCAGGGTAACAATGGAAGCATAGTAATAGGGCTCGCTGAAATCCACTGCCTGCAGACGCTCAGCCGTGATGGACTGTCCCGCAATCACGCAGTCTGCCTGTCCGCTCTGCAGGGCCGGAATCAGGGAATCCCAATCAAGACGCACAATCTCCAGATCATAATCCAGCTCCTCACAGATCTTTTTAGCCATCATCACATCATATCCATAAGCAAATTCATTACTTTCTGCAATCGGCACCGCCCCGTTGGAATCATCCGGCTGCGTCCAGTTATAGGGCGCATAAGCACATTCCATGGCCACCCGCAATACCTTGTTTTCTCCAGAAGCTTCGCCCTGTGCCTCTGCCCTGCCCTCCTCACCGGCTGCCTCTGCCCCAGTGGCTGCCTCTGCCCCAGTGGCTGCCTCTGCCCCAGTGGCTGCTGTTGTTTCTTGGGTCTTGCCGCCACCGCATGCACTCATGGAAACGGCTGTCAGCGCTGCCATCATAAATGTCATGATTTGTCTTGTTCTCTTTTTCATAATCTTCCTCCGTTCTGTATGTGCCTTTTCCCTTTTATAAGAATGCCGCAAAGCAGCCATTGCCTGCAAGATAGGATCCCCCATTGCATATAGGTATCTTCCATATCCTGTATGTAAGCTGCATTTTGCGGCAGTCTCGTCTTTTTTGCACATTTTCTAACTGTAACTGCTACGCAGAGATTATAATGCACAGAAAGAAACCTTGTCAAGAAAAATGTCCATATTCCATTCCTGCCATCATTCTTCTGACACACTCCCGCAGCCCTACTCCCTCTGCCGATATTCCCTGCTCTTTACAGAGCCGCCTCATAATCATCAGATAGGACGGCACCAAAAACAGATCTGCTGCAATCCACGCGCAGGGGCTGGCAAAGCACACTGCCGAATATCCGAAATATGGCACCAGCAAAAATCCCACGCCTGCCCGGGCCGCCATCTCACACACACCGGCCAGCACGGCCCGCTTGGAATATCCCATTCCCTGGATCAAAAACCGCACCACATTTACCAATACCAGAGGAATATAAAACATGGCGTTGATCTGCAGATACTGCTTCACCTGCCCTAAGATCTCCACCTGGTCCGAATCCAGGAACAAAAGAGCAATCCGGTCTCCCAAACAGCAAAGCACAGCAAGCGCCAGCAAAGAATATGCTGTCCCCATAAATACTGCAGCCGCCAGTCCCTCGCCGATCCGCTCTAATTTCCTGGCTCCCATATTCTGTCCTCCATAGGTAGCCATAGTAGAACCAAGTGCATCAAAAGGACAGCAGAAAAACATTCCGATCTTGGTAGCCGCCGTCATGGCTGCCACGGACATGGAACCCAGCCCGTTGACCGCCACCTGCAGCACCATGCTTCCGATGGCCGTAATCGAGTACTGAAGCCCCATGGGAATCCCTATTCCGCACAAGATCCTCATCAGGTTCCCGTCAGGCGCCGCCTCCTGTCTGGTCATATGGAGAATCTCAAACCGTCTCACCATAAATACAAAACAGGCAATCCCTGACACGGCCTGGGAGATCACGGTTGCCCATGCAGCGCCTGCCACGCCCATTTTCAGCACCACGATTGTAAACCAGTCCAAAAGCACGTTAAGCACAGAAGACATAACCAGAAAATACAGCGGCGTCCGGCTGTCCCCAAGGGAGCGGATAATTCCTGACACCATATTATACAAAAAAGTGGCAGGAATCCCCATGAAGATCACAATAATATAGCTGTAAGCGCCTTCTATAATATCCTGGGGCGTATTCATCCACACCAAAATTCTCCGGCACAGCATACAGACTGCCGCGGTCATCACCGCTGCAAACCCTGCTGCCAGCCAGGCTCCGTTGGCTGCAAACCTGCGAAGCTGCCCGAAATTCTTTTCCCCGAATTTCTGCGCTACCGGTATGGCAAATCCATTACACACACCGATACAAAATCCGATGATCATAAAATTGACAGACCCGGTAGAGCCTACTGCCGCCAATGCATTGACCCCTAAGTATTTGCCCACAATGATCGTATCCACCATATTATAGAGCTGCTGAAACAAAAGGCCAAATACCATCGGCACAAAAAATCCCAAAATCAGCTTTGTGGGAGAGCCTGATGTCATGTCCTTCACTACGCGGTTATCCATAATTTCCTCCTTTTTATTGCTTTCAATTCAGCTCTCTAATTTACTCTATCTTCTCCAAAATTACTATTGCTGTTTTTACCAATTATCCGATTTATTTTCAGTAAATACTGGTTATTTTTTTATTAGAATTTTATTAGCTTTCCCCTTAAAGAGCCGATATATCAAGAAAATATTTATCATCGTACATCGCATAAAAAGAGGAATCTTTATGGAAATCAAATCAACATCCGGCTTTCGTCCGGAAAAGGCCGCCTCGTCCTCATCCAGGACAAACCGTAAACCAAAAGCATCACAAAGTCCGTCTTCCCCCAGACTAGACACCTACCAAAGCGCCGAAGCCAAGCCCTTTGGCAGTCAGATGCAGACCGGTTCCAAGGACGGATTATCATGGCACGGCACCGTCCCCTCACCGGGCGCCTTACAAATCACAGATCCCAAGGATCTGATTCGAGACGGGATCCCATGGGAAGATATCAAGCACTATTATACAGAAGGTACTAAAGTCACATTGGACAATGCCGATTCCCTGGAAGCTTCTGTCGATCAAATGACCTCCATCTATGTGGCTGCCAAAAAGACCCTGGAATCCGTCTATAAGGACCAGGAAGATAAGCTGTCAGAAAACATGAAGAAATTAGACACCATGTTTGCACAGGCCAAAAGCCAGATGGTAAGCTCTTATCAGAGCAGTGTAGGACGTTTTTATGAAAGCACAGGAAACAAAGGCATGAGCTCTGCCATGGGCCGAAGCCTTTCCGACGCCATTGACAGACGAATGGAAGATCTGGAAACCATGGGAGAGAAAAACGGTCTTTTTGATAAAGAGAAGAATATCCCCTACAGTATACTGCAGCTTTCTCTTATAACAAGCTCCATTGAAAAACGTCATACCCCAGCAGACCCGGAAGAAACCGAGAAATCCTCCCAGACCTCCGGCCAGAAGGTGCTGAAAAGCTTCTCTCTGCAGGAGCTGCAGACCGCAGGCTTTGTGGCAAAGGCTGCTTCCAAAATGGATTCCAAAGAGCTGCTCTTTTTAGACGACAACGAACTAGGTCTGCAGATGTCTGTCCGGTATATGAAAATGGCGGCATTTCTTGACCAATCCGGCATCAGTAAGGTAATGTCCTCCCTGTTCCTTGGCTCCTTTGACACCTACCTAAATCAATACTCCGGCAAGGCGCTCACAGGCAAAGGCAGTTCCTCTGATCTTTATTCGTATGCCTTAAAGCTGTACCAGTCCACAAAAGATATCTCAAAGATTGTGACGCAAAGCGGCAGCCGCTATTTTGGGGACCGCTTCTTCTCAGAATTTTTGATTTATGGCAATGACACGGGTATGAGCAGGTCTACCCGCTATAATCTGGATATCAAGCAGTTTCAGATGGCTTTGGAAGCCGGGGACTCTGGGGCAGTCCTCCAGTCGATTGCAGGGAATAAGATATATCCCTGGTCGCATTATGCATAAGAGGCATGCCTAGTACATCGTTCGGCAAATAACCACACCAATCACACAGAATGTTTTTTCGAGTGTGCAGGTCAAAAAACACAGGCGTAGTGGGGCTGCGCTGAGGCTTTTTGGCCTGTACAATCGGGAAATCAGGCAAGCGATTGGTCTGGTTATTTGCAAAACGATGTACCAGCACCCCTTATGCACATGCATGCTCTCTTGTCCATAATCAGAAAAGCTGCAGCTTAGTCACCCAAGCTGCAGCCAAAATACCAGCAATAAATATCCTAAAGTCAGACACAGCCCTATGGCAAACAGCATCAGGCCAAAGGAAAAGCTTTCTTCCACCAGTCTTCCATTCCGCTGTACCTGTTCCCTCAGCCGAGCCAGGACGCTAAAGAACCGCGCCCTTCTCTCCCTTACGCAACTTCCAGGCCCCCCGGTTCCTCTTCCCTCTGTGTTAGTCCCAAAAGCTGCTGCCCGGGGAATCTGGCTGTGGGTACTGAACCTGGCTGCCCGAATGACTCCATCCGCCATCTGGTCCATCCCGCGGCAGACTACTGCCGAAGCTGCCAAAAACACAGTCACAGCAGAGGATACCAGATAGCGGTCCACAAACCCGCAGACCGCGCCGCAGATTCCCGGCAGAGCCACCTGCAGTACCGGCCGATACAAAAGATTCTCCAGATCCAGCCAGGACGGCCAACGATCCACATATTGCCCGTCCTTGCGCATCCACCTGCGGACCACAACCCCATACAAGACAATTCCGATTCCCAGGGAGATCGCCCCGCCCTTTAAATTCCCTGCAGAAAAATACGAGACCAGATGGGCATGCCCCGATTTTCCAAAAAATCCCTGAGCCATATCTGCCATCCCATCCATAAAACTGTGAGGAAACAGCCCAAATAACGGCAGCAGTACGGCAGCCATTATCAGCGCTGCGGCACTTGTCTTTCTCATACATTTTGGATAGAAATCCCATTTCATGCTGCTTGTATGAGCGTCTGGTTTCACACAGTCTTTATGGGCTTCATATCCGGAAAATGTCTGCAAAATACTTTCTGCAGAACGATTTTCCCCATCTATTTCAGCCTGAAAATCCGGATCAGGCTCTGCGAACAAAGCGATCCACAGCTTCAGCATGTATGCTGCCGTCATACCGCCGCTTATTAAAAACAACCACTCTGCCCCATGCCAGAAAACAGGATTGCCCCCTATGCCAGGCATGGACTCCCCTGCCAGTTTCATCCCTTCCAGAACCTGTGTATACTCCACAATACTCTCGTGAAGCAGGGTTTTGCTTATATAACCGCTCCATAAGGGCATCCCGCTGATTCCCAGGGCTCCCATTGAAAAACAAAACATCAGCACCGGCTTTTTCCTTCCAAACCCACGGATCTTATTTAAATCCAGCTCGTGAAGATTCATATACACAGCCGCTGCACATAAAAACAACACCAGCTTAAACAAGGAATGATTCACCATATGGAGAAATGTTCCCCGGACTGCTAAACCATTGTCCTCCCCTGCTGCCTGCAAAAGGCAGCTCATGCCGATTCCGGTCAGGATAAACCCGATCTGAGATACAGAAGAACAAGCCAGGGTACGTTTTAAATTCACGGAAAACAGTGCCAGCAAAGCCCCTAAGAGCATGGTAATCAGGCCAAGACCTGCAATCAGCATTCCCCACTCTCCATCTGTCCCAAACATCATAAGGGATACCGCTATGATTCCAAATATTCCGGTTTTCGTAAGAATTCCTGACAGCAAAGCGCTGGCCGGCGCAGGCGCCACCGGATGCGCCTTAGGAAGCCAGATATGGAGAGGGAAACACCCTGCCTTTGCCCCAAAGCCAAACAAAAGCAGCCCGCCTGCCGCATAAAGCTGCAGCCTTCTGCGCCCCTTCAGGATCTGTCCTGCCATCCCTTCCAGCTCATCAAACCTTAATGTCCCGCACAGATCATACAGCAGAAACATCCCCATCAACATCACCATACCGCCGATGATTGCCACTGCCAGGTAGGTTTGCGCTGCCCGCAGGCTTTCCTTTTTCTCGTCAAAAGCCACCCAAACATAGGAGGTAAAAGACATAATCTCAAAAAAGATAAAGGTAGTATAAAAATCCGCTGACAAAAACACCCCTGCCGTGGCAAAAAATGTTGCCCAGAAAAACAGATAATACCGGCTTCTCTTTTTATAATGGGCCATGTATTCCAGGGAAAAGATGCCGCTTACACTCCACATCAGCACGGCAATTGCCAGATATATCAGACGGAAACCATCCAGCTCAAAATGCAGCCCCATTCCGCACACCCCCGGAACGTTCAGGCTTATTGCCTCCTTCATCCTGCCTCACCCCCAATTCTTTTCAAAAGCTCCATGAGAGGAGCAGACCGGACTCCCAGCAAAACGATCACCCCGGCAAAAATCACCAAGGGAACCAGCATCATCCAGCCAGGATCCCCATATTCTTTCTGCGCCGTCTTCTTATTGTCTGCTTTTGGACTGCCTGACACTTCCTGCCCGGTCTCACCTGTAAGACCTCTATCTGCCCCTTCCCCTTTCGTCTGCTGCCTCTCCTCAGCCCCTGCTGTCAGGACCGGAAAATACGCCCGCACCAGTACTGACATCATATAGATCCCTGTCATAAGCGCCGAATACAGAATAACCCCAACCCCCGCATAAGGCAGCCAGCCTCCTGTCCTGCTGCCGCAGGAAAATGCCGCCTGAGCCAGGTTCCACTTGCTGATAAACCCGCCGAACAGAGGAATCCCCATCAGCGACAGACTGGCAATGAAAAGGCATCCAAACACAACCGGCATTTTTCTTCCCAGCCCGTCCAGCTCATACACCTGGGTCTTTCCTGTCTGATGCATCACAGCCCCCGCACAGAAAAAAGAACAGATCTTCATAAACGCATGAATCACCAGATGGCTTAAAGCCGCCGCCAGTCCCAAAGGACTCATGAGAGCAGCTCCAAACAGGATATAAGACAGGTTGCTGATCGTAGAGTATGCCAGCCGCCGCTTCCAGTGAATCTCCCTTACTGCCATGGTAGAACCATATCCAATAGTCAGAAGCGCCCCTGCCATCACCACCCACTGAGCCCACGTTCCCTGAAGAAAGGATGCCCCATAGCTGAAGTAGGTTAACCGGAGAATGGCAAATGCCCCTGACTTGACTACTGCCACCGCATGAAGCAGGGCTGTCACCGGCGTAGGCGCTACGGCAGCCCGCGGCAGCCATCCATGAAGAGGAAACAGGGCTGCCTTCACTCCAAAGCCAAAGAACGCCAGCACATATACCAAAAGCAGCAGATTGCGCCGAGCCTTTGACGCCTCCGGACTCAAAATGCCTCCTGGCATAAATTCTGTATTCCCTGTGACCGAATAGCTCAGCACAAACACCAGCCCGATAAAAGCAAAGGCCGCGCCGCCGATGGAATAGTATAAATACCTGCGGCTCGCCCTTTTTGCCTCCTTTGTCATGGGAAATAATACCAAAGGGAACGTTACCAGGGTCAGCATCTCATAACAAAGATACATCGTTACCAGGTTTCCCGCCAAAGCAATCCCGGCCGTCACCCCATACGTCATGACATAATAGGCAAAAAACATCCTTTTACGGCTTTCATGCTTCATATACTCAAAGGAATACAGCACGGCAAGAGGCCACAAAAAAGCTATCAGCCCTGCAAAGGTTCCCCCCATAAGATCCAGCTTAAACCGTACTGTCAGATTGCCGAACAGACGAAACAGCACCAGGTTCCCTCCCATATGATTTTTTAAAAGCCAGAAAATCACCAGGCTGTTGGCAAGCACCAGTCCCTCCACCAAAAGCCCTAAAAGCCTGTCGTCCCGCTTTTCCTCTGACTGGAAATGCAGGGCCAGCATCCCTGCTCCCCCTGCAATCGGAAGCAGCACCGGCACTGCCATTACCATTCCACCCATATGCATGTCCCTCCGTCAAAGCAATGTACTGGCTGCAGCCGCTTCCAGCATGGCAAGCAGCCTGCCTGGAAAGCACCCCAAAAGCAGGGCTCCGGCCGTCAGAACAAGAATCGGACCCATCATCCAGACAGAAGGCTCTGATTTCCTGCCCTCCGGACTGTCTGCTCCTGGAAAAAATCCCTGAATCGTCAGCGGCAGCAGATATCCTGCCGTCAAAAGAGCGCTCACAAGCAGCACTGCAGGCCCCAGCCATGCCCAGATTCCAGTACCTGAAGCCAAAGCCCCTGTGGCAAGATACCACTTGCTGACAAAGCCGCTTGTGGGCGGTATTCCGACCAATCCCAAAGATACTATGGTATAGCAGCTTAAAAGCAACGGCATTTGTACTCCCAGCCCACGAAGCTCCTCCACCCGTGTTTTCCCTGTTATCACGATCATTGCCCCTGCACAGAGAAACAGAGCATTTTTGATCAGGGAATGAAACACAATGTGGGACATGGCCCCCACAAATGCCTGTTCCTGCAGCACGCTCAGCCCAAACAGCACATAGGACACCTGGCTTACGGTAGAATAGGCCAGCCTTTTCTTCAGCACCGGTTCCTTGTACGCAAGCATAGAGCCCATAAACACGGTAGTCAGTGTCAAGAGAATCCATATCTGCTGAACCCAGGTTCCCCGAAGTGCCTGTGGCCCTGCCACAAAATACACCACCCGAAGGATTGCAAGCACCCCTGATTTGGTAATCACCCCTGACAGCACTGCACTGGCCGGCGCCGGAGCTGCCGGATGGGCCGTAGGCAGCCATCCATGCAGGGGAAACATTCCTGCCTTTGCCCCAAAGCCTATGAGAATACAAAGCATTGCCCCGAGAAAAAGCCCCTGCCCAATCCGTTCTGTCCCTATGCTGTCCCTCAAAATGCACACCATGGTACCGTCATCAAGACAGCGAATGACGCCCCCTGGCGTAAAGGTCTGATTTCCACAGATCCGAATCAGCACAAAAATCCCAAACAATGCCAGGAATGCTCCTGCCACAGAATAAAACAGATACTTTAAGCCTGCCATTACTGCCTCCCTGGTCCGCTCATGAAGCACCAGGGGAAGAGAGGTCAAGGTCATCAGCTCATAAAACACATACATGGTAATCAGATTTTTGGAAAAATCAAAGCCGATCAGGATCCCCAGCACAATCAAATAAAACCCAAAGAACTGATGCTCCTCCTGTTCATGCTTCATGTAGGAAATTGAATAGATCCCTACGAAAAGCCAGACTCCTGCCGTCAGTCCGGCAAACAGCCGGCTCACCTCATCTATTCCAAAGGCAAGACAAATACTGTCTGTCATCTGCCACAGGTTCAACGTTCCTTTAGCATACAATGCCCACACCACCAGAGCTGCCTCCAAAAAAAGAGTCCCTAAAACCAAGGTCAGCAGCGTTTTCCGATTTCTTCTAAGTCCCTTTGCCAGCAGGACCGCTGCTCCCGCCGCTATGGGAAGCACCACCGGCAGAAGCATCCCTATATTTTCATTTCCCTCATACATTGATTCGATTCTCCTTTATTCCGACTCCCCTTTTATGTGCTCGATCCATTCTAATTACTGCAGCCGCCGTTCCTTTTTACGCAAACATAGACAGCCCTTTTCCGATTGCCGCCACAATGGGCTGGGAATACAGTCCCAATACCAGATTCAGCAGGATATAGCTCACTACTGCCAGACGGAGCTTGGTAATGACCTGCTGCCTGGAAGACGTCTGCCTGTGTCCATCTTCTTTTTCGGAAGATAATTTCTGGCCTTCTGAGAAAGCCCTTGTCTTCTCGCCCTCATCCCCGGACGGAATGGTATACAGTGTAATCACCAGCCGGAGAAAATACACGGCATTTAACACCGTACTGACAGCCAGGGCAATGATGGTAGGCAGCATTTTATGAGGGCTCTGCAGGGCTGAGGTTGCAAACAGCAGCTTAGAGATAAAGCCTGACAGCATGGGAAATCCTACCATGGAAAGAGCTCCCACAGCAAACCCGATTCCTGCCAGGGGATTCCGATAACCGGCCCCTACCAGGCTTCGGTAATCCTTTCTGTCCCCGGACACCTCATAAAGCCCTACCGCACTGATAAACAGCAGCGCCTTGGTCGCCGAGTGGGTAAACATGTGAAACACGGCCGCCACCATCCCGGCCTGGGTTCCCAGTCCGATTCCCATGTAAATATATCCGATCTGGGCCACTGACGAATAGGCGATCATCCGCCTGGTATCCTTTTCCATAATCGCATGAACCGAGCCCATCAGCATTCCCGCCAGCCCAAATACAAACAATACATTGATCATCTGGCTGGCAATCACATTTTCCTGCCCCAAAACCCGGTAAAAAATCTTAATCAGAAGAAAAATATATCCTTTTGAAACCAATCCGGACAAGACAGCGCTGGCTGTGGGCGTGGCATAGCCATAGGTATCCGGAATCCAGTAATGAAATGGATACAAACCGCTCTTAATGGCCAGACCGACGCTGATCACTGCCATGATTACCAGCATGGGAACCGCATAAAGTCCTGCTGCCTCAATCTCTGCCACAGCCTCCTTAGCCGGACTCATCAGCAGATGTCCCGTTACATCATACAAAAGGCTTAACCCGATCAGAAACAACCCGGATCCTAACTGGCTCATAATCATATACCGGATCGCAGACGACAGACTGCGCCCCACCTGCCGGATCATGATCAGTCCGCATCCGGCAATGGTATTGATCTCCACAAATACATAAGCCGTAAACAGATCATTGGTATAAATCAAAGCCAGCAGAGAACTCAGCATCAGATCAATCATAATATAAAAAAGATTCTGCTTGCTTTCCTCCACATCCACTGCCGTGTGATCCATGCCGCCTATTACGGCAAAAAACATGACCAGGCCAAACAGCACGGCTGTCAGTCCCTCCAAAACCCCGGCGCGGATCTCATTTCCCCAAGGTGCAGGAAAATGCCCCATCATATAAGTATAGCTTTCCCCGGTCCTCATACAGAACCCCAGTACCATTACAGACATCCCCGTGGTCACGGCAATGACCAGAAGGCTGAGATTTCTTGCCTTTTTCCCATCCAGCACAGAAGAAAGAATCCCGGAAAACATGGCTGCAATAATGGAGAAAAACGGAAAGTTCTGCACAAAGCTCATGCCTCCTCCTCCTTTGCCCTCATCAGAATCTGATCCAGGTCCAGAGAGCCGTACCGTTCATAGAGCCGGATGGTCAGGGCCAGCATTAACGCGGTAGTGCTCACAGATACCACGATCCCCGTCAGCACCAGCCCGCTGGGTACCGGATTAATATAGGCCGACACTTCCTGTATTCCATCTGTCACAATGGGCACCATACGTCCCTTAATATATCCTTTTACAGCCAGAAACAGATACACTGCCGTATCCATAATGTTCATGCCCATGATTTTTTTGATCAGGTTTCTGTGAAGCATAAGCATGGTAAAGCCTACCCCGAACAAGATAATGGAAACCGTCTCCTCCGCATTGACAAGCAAGGCCATCCCCATTTTACATTCCTCCCTTCCGGAACAAAGCATAAAACGCATACATGGTGCACGCCACCACCAACCCTACACAGATATTGAGAGGCAGAATCAGCCCGCCGCTTAAAATAGCTCCTGGCGTTCCCAAAGGAATCCCGCTTTTCAGATAATTTGCTCCTGTAAAAAAAGAATAGCTTTTGGCCATACAATAAAAAGTAAGAGCGCACAAGGTCAGCCGCCTGTATACCTTCTCCGTAAAAAACTCCTCCGTTTTTTTAAACCCAAAGGCATTCAGATAAAAGATCAGTCCGGATCCCAGCACGGCTCCGCCTGAAAATCCCCCTCCTGGCGACAAATGCCCGTTTAACACAATATAAATGCCAAATACAAAAATCAAAGGCACCAAAACACAGGCGCATTTCTGGAGAATCACATCATCCTTTGGCTCATACAAACGGTCATTGGACTCCTCCAGACGCTTCCTTGCCCAGACAGACCCGGCAGCTCCTGGCTTCAGCAGGACGTCATACTCCGGCTCCCCCTTAGCCTGTCCGGCCTTGCCTTCTGTCTCCCTAAACCGTCCTTCTCCATCCGCAGCATCAATCCGCAGCAAAACCAGCACACAGCAGGATGCAATAAACAAAACACAGGATTCCCCAAATGTATCAAAGGCCCGATAATCCAGAATCATTCCTGTAACAATATTCACTGCCCCTGTCTCCTGAAGCCCCCGCTCAATATACCGGGCAGACACCTCGTTGTTATCCGGGTTCCCTGCGTTTCCGAATGCAGGAAGATAGGCAATGGTCCACAACAGCACAAAAATAATGCTCAGGCACAAAAGTACAGACATTACCTGGTAAAACCTGCGGAAATAACGGATTCCCCGCCCCTCCGGGTCTCCCTTTCTCCTAAGCTCCTGATTCCGGGCCTTGTCCCTGTCCAATGCGCCTTCAAGCTGGGGCTTATGCGGGTTCTCCGGCTTCCGGTCTTTCAGATCTGCAGATTCCCTCGGCGGCTGAACTGCAATACCAGATGCCAGAAGATCCACCTCCCCGTCTACCCAGCTTCGGAATTTTCTCCATCTGCTGTTCTCATAATCATCTCTTCGTCTGCTCATGGCCATCCTCCCTTCGGATTGCCCGAATCTTCTTTAATGTCACAAAAAATAGAATGCTGGTGACTCCCGCTCCTACTGCCGCCTCTGTGACAGCAAGATCCGGAGACTGTAAAAGCACCCAAATTACACACATAATCAGACTGTAGGACATAAAAATCACAATAGAAGTCAGAAGATCCTTTGTAAATGCCACAGACACGGCACAGACCACCAGACTAAACAGCAATATAATCTCAAATAACCTCATTTTCGTCTGACCCCTTTCTGCTTTCTATTTCCTTTCCAGCTCCCTCTGCTCCATCTTTTCCTGCTTTCCTGCCCTTTCGAATCACCGTCAGCTCTCCCAGCTCCTCATCGGTCATAGCCTCCAGGCGGCTGATCATATGGCCTGATACCGGAGACGCGGTCCAGAAAAATGCCACTACCAGAAACAATTTCAAAGAATCCATGGAAAATCCCCGTATCACCATAAGCCCCAGCAGCATAAACAAAATTCCCAGTGTATCCCCCATAGCCGCAGCGTGCATTCGGTTCAGCGCCCGCCCAAACCGGTTTACCCCAAACACGGCCATTACCTCAAAGGCCAGACCCAGCAGGCAAAGACCTGCCGCAGCCACAAACCGTATCCATTCTGCTGTCATCCTGTCACCTCCCGGACATGCTTTCCATTTTCGGAAATTTTTCTGCCCTCCGCCCCATTTCCAAAAGTCTCCCTGCTTTCTGTCATCTGCTCTCTAAGATTGTCCTCCACTGCCCCTAAATCTGCCTTTCTGTTTTTCCTCTGAAGATATACCCCGGTATATACCTTGCAGAGCACCACCACTCCCAAAAAGCTGATCATTGCATAAATCAGACACACATCCACCAGATAATTCTCCTCCAGATACACGGACAAAACAGCAACCATCATAATGACCATGGTTCCTGTCATATTTACTGCAATGATCCGGTCTGCAATCCGGGGTCCCAGCACAGAACGTATCATACTGATAATAATCAGCACTGCCAAAATTATCAGGCTTCCTGTCAACAGCCATTCATAAGCCATTCTTAAAGCTTCCATCCCGTCTCCCTTCCCTTTGTCGCTACTGACTGCGGATTCGTTATTGTCTGCAGATTCCCGACAAGCAAAAATTCTCCATTTCCTCTAAAAGCTCCACAAACACCGACTCCTCCATCCCCTCTGCCAGCTCCCGGTCCAAGCAATGTACACAAAACCGTCTCCCCTCCACTGACACGGTAATGGTTCCTGGTGTAAGAGTAATGGAATTTGCCAGCATCATTTTAGCCATCCCGGTCCGAAGCTCTGTGTCAAAAAATACCAAAGCCGGCTCTGGCTGCAGCTCCGGAGACAAAATAATCTTCATCACACTTACATTGGCCTTTACGATCTCCTTTATCAGCACCCATAAATACCGGATCAGCAGCGGCGAAACCCGAAACAGCAGCAGCTCCTTTTGCAGACTGTATCCCATAAACCTGCACATAAAAAAAATAAGCGCCGCCGATATCCCAACTCCAAAAAGGCATATTTCAACTGTCACCTTTCCGTTGAGTATCAGCCACACTGCAAATATCAGAAAAAACATCTCCGCGTTCCTCTTTTCCCCCTTTTTTCCTGTTCATTATAACTCTGTTTTTGTATAAAGACAAGTTATCCCTTATTAAAATCCTGATAAAAAAAGAGTGCTACTGCAAGCTTCCCTGCATCACACTCTTTTTCATGCCTGCCTTTGGTACGGTTATCCCTTTTTTGCTCTTTCCTTTTTCCTCTTTTCTTTAAAGTAATCGTCAATTCTTTCCTTAATATCCGAGGGTTTTAAGTTCTTCAGCAAATATCCATCCACCTTTAAGGACAATACCTTTTTCACACTATCCGGGTCACCCCTGCTGGTCAGGAAAATCACAGGAATATCCGCAAATTCCGCCTCGGAACGAAGCATCTCCAATACATACCTTCCATCACAGACCGGCATATCATAATCCAGCAGCACCAGATCCGGCCGACCCAAGGTAATCGCCCGAATTGCAGACGCACCGGAGCTGACCCCAGATACTTCATAGCTACCTGACAAAAGGTTCTTCATCCCATGCCGTATTGTCATGGAATCATCCACCACAAGCACTTTTGGTTTTTCGACGTTTTCCCTTTCGGTAAGATATCTTCCGATTTCCTTCATTGCGTTGCTTGCCTCAATGGGAACCCCAATGCTGTTTTGAAGCACATGAGGCGCAATGACGCAATAAGAAAAGTATCCCTCACTTGTATCAAACAGCAGGCTGACCTGCGGCTGCTTATTCTCAAAAATCTCCTGAAATTGCTCATAAGTAAGGAAGCTTTCCTCGATCATCTCATAAGATTCCATGGAAGGATAATGTTCCATAACATGCTGTACAAACTGACATGCGGTATATCTTACTGCATTAAGCAGCATAATATCCAGTTTATTGGATCTGGTCTTCATCAGCTTTCCGACCGTATTAATAAGAATCTTTTCCTCATAAGCCAGAAGAATCTCCCATTTCTCATCATCCTGCTGCCTGCCGTAAACCAGCCTATAGTAAACCCCATTTCCAAATCTTTCCCCACTATAAGCCTCGCTGATTACTTGTGCTTTTAATTGGAACATGTTATGCAGCAGCTTCAGGATCAAATCCTTCATAGCCGCAAGTTCTTCCTCCGGGAGAAGATCAACCCACTTGCTCATTTTTCCGCCTGTAATCGCCACATCCTCTGTCAGGGTATGTCCAATCAGCCATCCTGCACAGACAGCCAGAAAATGGTCAATAGACTCAGAAGAATAATCCTCCCGCCGCAATTCCTTTTCCAGCGCAGGAAGGGAATGCTCTCGGAATCCCTTATGTAAACGCCTATGGGTTTCTAGTTCTTCATAGGCAATTAGCTCCATGTATTTTTCCTCGTCTTCAAAATGCTTCAGAGCATGCTCTTTAAAATATTTGATTCCCTCCTGACATGCCCTTATGCTTTTCCTTTCATCTTCTTCAAGCGCAAAAAGCTTATTGATAATCTTAAAAAGTCTCTTGTGCTCATCATCAATGACCTTTATCCCGATATTGAATTCATCCTTCCATACCAGTTGATTATCCATGATGTTTGATCCTCCTTTGCTACATTACGGCCCTTGTATGATAACCGTCTTTCAATAATTACCATACTACAGAAAACCTAAAAATGCAAGGGATAATTCCCCCTATGGACCTTCATTTTTTTGTTCTGCATGGTTCTGCCCCATGAGTTTACCATCCTGCAGAATCTGGCTGCCGCTCACGAGTGAGTCATTCAACTCCTAGCTCCTTAAACACCGCATCTTCCGCACTCTGGTATGGAATCAACTGAAATGCACTCATCAAATCTGACGGCACCGCTATAAAATCAGTCATAGATGTAGCAGGAAGCAGAACTTTCTTTGCTCCGCTGTCAAGACATACCTGCAGGGTATTCGCCAGTTCATCCACCTTAATCAGCGTTCCGCTGATTCTTTTGCCGTTCGCTGTGAAAAAACTAAATGCAGCATTGCTGGATTCCTTTGCATCACGGTCCGTTCCAATACCTGTTCTCTCAGACTTACCATTCTCCGGACAGCAATGGTATCTCTCTGCGCCTCATCCGGGCGCACAAAATTATCTGCCAAAATTCGCTTTACGCTTTGCACTCCCTGCTCAATAATCTCCTCATCATCCGAGCTGCAGTACTGTCCCAGAAGGAATTCCAACACGTAGACCGGTACATTTGCCCCTTCTTTTAGCCTTTTTGTCAAATCCTATCGTACAATTTTTCCATCAAAATTTTGGCGCAGCTTTGTTCTGATTGTCTGACGCAAATCCGCATATTCCAGTATTATTTCCTGCATATACACTCACCAGTCTCTCCGCCTGTTAAAATTCAAATCCAAAATCTTCGGTAAACGGCAGATCCATGATTACCTGCCTGCTCATAATTTCTGCCCCATTCCGTTCAAGCAATACTTTCAAATAGTGTTTTCTGTTGCTGTCATAACTTTTTTTCTTGATATCGAAACTCAGGGTAACAATTCGGTTCGCTGGTTTTTCTTCCTCGCTGTCCGCTGCATGCAGCACTTCATTGGAAATAATCTCGCCGCTATCTGACTCAAACCGAATCCGATACGCTGCCGCCTTCACTACATCACTTACCGCTTTCTCCTGATAAAAATCCAGTTTTAATTTCAGATTCGTAATCTTGCGGACATCCGTTATCAGATTCAGCCTCACATTCTCTGTTTCTACTATCCCTTTCTGTGTCTTTATGAAAAGACAAGGAACAATCATCTCCTGGGGGGATGCGCCGCCGTGTACGTAGTTCATGCCTCCTCCGCACTTAAAAACACTCATCCCCTTAGCGAGCATGATATATCGATGGTCGCTGTTTCCAAGAGCCTCTCCCATTGAAAGCGCATATACCCCATCTGCAGCATGCTTGTCCTCTGAAATGATAAATCGACGGTCTGTAAATGCCCATTTACCAGCTAAATTTTCCAGTTTATCCGTAGACGCAAGTTTTCTCCTGGTATAGATATAGCCGTGATCTGCCGTGATCAAAAATCGGTATACATTCCCGTTCTTTCGAAGCCACTTTACCAAATCAAACAACTCCCGAATCGTCTGACTCGTCGCCTCAAACACCCTGTTTTCCGACTGGAGCGCTTCCCCGATGGTGTCAATCTGATTATGAAAGACATAAATAACCTGTTTTCCCGCAGTATAATCTCTTACCTTGGATTTTAATGCCTTAATTGCGTCAAAACTGATTGCCGCAGATTTTGGATTTGCCGCCTGCAATATTTTCTCCTTTAAAACCGTAGTTCCTGTGGGACGACCATCCAGCAGCACTGTCGGCGTCTTCTCATCCGTCAGCGTTATCTCCTCATGAGGAAGCAGCTGTGCATTTCCAAGTATGGTGATGGAGGGCAAAGACGTCATCATAGCCGACATTGACACTTCTGAGTTTTCATCCTCCCGAAGCATCCTTTCCAATTCCTTAGCTGCTTCATAACGCAAACCATCAGAGACAATGACCACCACCTTTTCCCGCATGGGAGCTACCTTTTCCTGGTAAAAATTCTTTTGCTCTGCTATGACCTGGCGGAACGCATTTTCTTCATAGGCAACATTCCACTGATATACAATCTTCTCTAGGTAATCTGTTATATAAACATTCTGAAGGAGCTCCGCCAGCTGCTCAAAGGGTTCTTTGTCTTCTATTCGCTCCAGCGCAGAGATAAACCTGCGATATTCCGTATCAATCTTGTAATCTTCTTTACAGTAATTCTGTATCAAATCAGAAAGCGACGCAGCCGGTACATAATGAGCCGCCTTAAGGAGCCTGAATCCGGCCAACAACGCCTCATATTCTGCTGAAAACATTGTTCCAAAGTGAAGCCGCAGCCTTTCCTCGCATATGTCAGGAATAGAGCATCCGGAAATGGAGGCATTGCAATCCTCGGCCAGTTCCCGCTCAATGATCCATTGCATCAGAGTGTGGTCTATGAGAGCAAAAGAAGCTGTATGAAGGATGCTTTCCAGCGGAAGGCTCTGGATAATGGCTGCTGCATCTAACTCCTGGGATGCTACTTGGGATATGGTATCAAAGCAATCCCGGTGCATCATATTGTTCATCATGTTTTCCAGCATGACAGAAATATTGCTGACCTTTCGCTTCATCCTCTCCTGCATAAACAGTTTCCACTGGCTTGGCGCTGCAGTAAGATAATCCTTACAAGTGTAAACGGCAAAAAGCGTTATCACAAACTTAAGGAGGGACGGCTTTGCCTCTGTGTAGCCAAAACGGCTTTCACACAAATTCCAGAATACATCTGTCAGCCCATTTTGAGAAAATTCTGTAATAATTCTCTGTTCCCGGATATCTCCGTAGGAGAGAACCGCATAGAATAAACCATCTACTGTTGTGTTTCGTGCCTTTGCCACCACACACATGGCAATTACGGGAATCATTTCCTGATCAACAGAGGACAAATCCATCTCTTTTGCTCGCTCGATAAAAGCATTCGCACGACGTATTCCCGCCTTTTTTTCGGCCGCTTTCATTTTTCCTTTGCCAACTGCAAAAAACACTTTCAAAGACTCTAAAGAACTGCGCAGTCTGGAAGGCAGACCGATATCTGCCGCTATCAACGATAATTTATCCGCATAAAATGCTTTGGAATATAGAAGTGTATCCTCCAAGTGATTTTTCGATACCGGCGGTTTTTCAAAAGGTGCATAGATGAGATACTGTCCTTCTGGATTCTCATGTTCAATCAGCAATTTAATACGAAAAGCATTCCGTTCTGTCAAATGCAGAATCTCAACCGCCCCCAGTTTGAGCTGATCCACCATATCGGAAAAACTTCCATCAGCATCATACCAAAATACAAGTCTCTGTCCGTTTTCAAATTCCGTATTAAGTTTTTTTTCGATTTCCTGTAAATTCAGCTCAGCCATATATCCTTACCATTCCCTTATCTCCCATCTGCCAGAACGATTACTTCCTACTCTGACAAGAATCCCCTTTTTCTGGAGTCCTGACATGACTCGTTTTATTGTCCTAAGAGGAATATCGGTCAATTCTTTAAGCTGAGATTGTGTCGTCAAAGGCTTATTTTTAAGGATATCGATAATCAGTAATTCTTCTTCTGACAATTCTATCTGATTTTGCCGCTTGATGCTTATTTGAGTACCATTAGCGCCGATTTTGGTGCCATTGGTGCCAGCTTTGGTGCCATTGGTGCCATTGGTGCCAGCTTTGGTGCCAACAGTCTCAAATTTCTTTCTCATTTCGTGACTTTCATTCGCTGTTTTCCTAAAAAGCACGACTCTGAATCCATTTCCAAATTCTTCGATAATGGGCTTCTTTAATCCGTATTCACGGCAACTCCTTTGGATTCTCTCCAATCCGGTTCCCCAGCCTTCAATAATCCCCATATAATAAAATGCTTCTGATATTGCTGCGTTCCTGCATTTGGATTTTCCTTTCAGTGCTTCCTCCATATCCAAACCGCCATACAGCATTCCCGGCGACAAAAATTCTACCCGGTCATCATAAATGGAGACCTGAATACAAGAATCATCTACGTAACTTCGGTGAGTGACTGCATTCACAATCGCCTCCCTGACTGCCCGAATTGGGAGTTCATAAACATCTCTCCGAACAATTCCATTAATTTCCGCACTTTTATTGATATGGCGAAGGACAAACTGGTACGCATCCTCTATCTGCTGATAAATGGGGCCTTTAAACTCTTTGCGATCAATAAACTCATCCCTCTCCGTTCCCTTAAACAAGGCACACTGTATTTTCGCATGTCTCATCCGATTTTCAGTCATAAGGTTAAATGCATGTGTTGGCGTATAATCTTTACCGTTCCTGCATAAAAGTCCTATATCCTCCAGCTTTGGAATAGTCATATTATGAATATCAGCCTTCTCATCTTCCGTTTTACAGGATGATACAGCAATTTCTTTCATAGTCTTACAAAGTTTCAGCACTTTTTCCTCATCATACTCCATCCCGATTTCCTGTATGGAGTCGTAATAAATACGCTGCCCTTCCATTTCCAATTCCTGCATCGTCCTTATATCTGCCGGACGACTGGTGCCATTAATTCTGATAAATGAAGACGCCTCTTTCCCAATCGCTTTCAAATAGTATGGACGAAAACGCCCCGGAGCCACATCAATCACAAGCACGGTTTTATCTTCCAGCGTCTGAATCATGATATCCGGACTAATCTGCGGTGTACAGGCATCTGATATCATATTGGATATATCGTCCGACAGCTTAAACGGATTAACGTCTCCGATCCCATAGACAGCGTTTGTAATGTCCTCAATTCCAAGGATTATCTTGCCCCCTGTGCAGTTAGAGAAGGCAATCACATCCTTCAGAAACTTTTCATGCTTTTTCGGTATTTCTCTTTTAAATTCTACATTCTTGTTTTCACCAAAGAAGCCCTTATCGACCATTCCTCTCCACCTTCTTTATTACTTAATCGGCGCCAGAATCTGATACATCACTCCATTCCGATCTGTCTGCAGCTTCTCATAATTCCGTTTTACGCCGTCATCCAAATCTAGGGAAATATGTTCGTTCGCCATATGCTCCAGCCGTTCATCATACTCCCGTATTTCTTCTACCTGTCTGCGCAAATGCTCGCGTCTTTTCTCCTCCACACCGATCTGTCTTGCATCCGTTATATGATCCAGCAGGGTGTCGATAGAGCGAATCTCTGTCTCATACCGCTTCTGAATATCCTGAAGATAGAGCTCTGCACGGGCTGTGGTATTTTCATCCATCCGGTGCATATAGGTCAAAGCCTTAAAGCCATTCTGCTTTCCGCTGTCATAGAGCCAGTAGATTGGACGCTTCTGGTAAATGGAACAGTGATCCTTGTAAAATCCGTTCAGGAAGTAGTTTCGTATAATTCCCCTGCTGGAAGTCCCTTTTCCGCCCAGTGCGCCAGCTATGAAATCCAGATTCTTTTCCAGTGAATTTTCTCCATAAACGACTTTTAGGAATTCGCAGAAACGTTCTACCATATCATTTTCCACGTATTTCTTTTCCGTTAAAGGAATCATGTTATCGCGGTCTGGGAGAAAGGAGGTATACGAATTCTTATCCCATACCCCGCCTGCATATGCCAAACCCTCTACGTCCAAAGAATACCGACCGAACATACAGCCGACAGCATAGGAAATAAATCCAATAATTTCATTCCTTGTATTAGAATCTTTCAATGTAGGGGGACATAATCCTTTACTTGGCATTATATGTTCCATTTTATATATCTTTGCAAACAACTTATTTATCCTTATCTCGTTCATTTCAAGACGTAACTTTCTCGTAGCTAATGTTTCAAGAAATGTTGTTATTCTTTTACTTATTACAGAATGCTCTCCACTTAAGCTTTTGCTTACCAATGGGTGCTTTTTAAATTCCCAACTTAATTCCGATTCATCCCAATCACATTTTGAAATTTTTATACATGTCTCTGCAAGCATAGAAATTTCATTTACTTGCTCTTGTGTGCCCCATATAATTGGCAATTTTGCAAGAACACCATTACTATAATGCATTCCTTGACAACTGATGTTCAGAAATTCTTGAAACACCCAGCTATTAAAATATCCACAAATATAATTCAAATTGGAATTATCATATGCAAAAAACGTTGGTCCAGCACTATCAAAAGTGAATCCTATTGGTACTCTTCTTGCCGTAAACCAACTAACTGTCAGATCAGACCATGTAATTCCTTCTTTAAAATAATAGTCTGGATTTCTCACAACTGCTTTCTCAAATGAACGGATATCGCTGCCATTATTCTTCCAATTGATGACATATTCATTATTACCATACCAGCGCCTTAAACTACCGCCCTTACTATGAGGATACCATTTTTTTATTGTATGGTTTACATTCATACAATGAAAATCTATATCCGCTAGTTTTACTTCAAACCACCTTCGCATAAAGCGATTATTATCAGCTGTTGCCATCCCTTGTTTCGGAGTACCATATGATTCAAGCGGAATTCCATTTTCAAAAGCCTTATACATACTTTTATCTAACCAATATGCAATTGGCGCACCTGCTAAGGCTTTGAAACGACTCTGTTTTGCCTCGTAACAGTAATTTAAAGAAAAATCATCAATCGCTGCCAATGTTTTAGGTTCTTGATTCTCCCATCCTCTAAATGATGATAATTGGATATAACGTCCAATATAATCTTGCGAACTATTTCTCAAAGTAAATATACAAACTGGTACACAGGCAACTTCAAATGCATTATATTCTAATTGAACAAGAGATGTTATCCCAACAGTATCAATCAAAATATTTCTCAATATCTCAAAACCTAAAAGATACATCCATACATATGGTGTGATAAATCCAAGCATACCACTTTTTATATCAAATTGTCGACACCGTAAAATAAATGCTCCATATATATCTGCTTTTCCAGCAGGATAATTTCTTTGTATATAATTTAACAGTTTAATATTAATATTTTTACTTCCCATATAAGGAGGATTCGTACATGTGATCCAGTACCTCCTCTCCAATGTCTCCGCCACCTGCAATACCGGCAATAACACCTCCAAAGCAGGTTTTCGGAACACAGAACTGGTATCTTCTTCGATTTCCCCAACCCTTGCACGAATTGTATCCCAATCCTGCGGTGTCACATTCAAAATAGAACCGTATTCCTTCGCA
The DNA here is from genome assembly GCA_003611875.1 of bacterium D16-56. Taxonomy (GTDB): domain Bacteria; phylum Bacillota; class Clostridia; order Lachnospirales; family Lachnospiraceae; genus Brotaphodocola. The sequence continues at coordinate 79,175 of RAYY01000009.1, forward strand.
TCCTCCAGCTCAGCAAGAATAGTATCCAGAGCTGCCTCCAGCTTTTCATCTCCATTACAGAAATACTTCACCGTTTCTTTATCCACCGAATTGCTCTCTTCAATCGCATAAACATGAGGTTTAATCCCGCTGCTGAGGATCCGCCGATTATGCTTGCGTGCTTTCATCATAACAGCAAAATAAGCAAGCTGGTAGGCGCGGTCATCAATATCTAAGCCATACAGATTATGCTCAAGAATGGATTTTGCCGCCTCCCGCTCACTATATCCTACCGACACATAAATTTGCATCAGCACATCAAACATATAGACCAGAATATGACCGCTCCCCATGCAGGGATCGATACACTTTAAATCCTCCGGTTCCAGTTTTGCATACTCTTTTCGAATTTCGGCAAGCTGCGCCTCCACCTCAGGCTCCTGAGGTGCCTCATCCAGATAATATCTCCAATTTGACTTTAGGCTGTCATCCGGATGTCCCTCCAGCCATAGTCTTCCCAGGCTGTTTTCCACCATATACCGGACAATCCAGTCCGGAGTAAAAAGCTGGGTGGCTGACGGTATCCTCTCTCTTGCAATCTTGACATTCTTTTTTAAGAGTGCAAAGGTCTCATCCTTCAGTTCCGTGTTATAATACTGATAAATCCAACCGATAATCTGCACCTGATCTTTCCAGTCATCTTCCGGAATATCGTGTACAAGCCGGTAAAGGACCCCGTCTTTATCAACAAAAGAGAACCTCATCAACAGCTCTGAGTAATCTCCCTGCTGTTGAAAAATTCCCGGAAGCGCGGTGTGAAGTTCATTGCACATTTTCAGAAGCAAAAAGCGAAACAGCTTCTCACTCTCATTCCGGCTCTTCCATTCTATTATCTGCTTTCGTTCTTCTTCCGTATATTCCAGGCTTCCGTCAAAAGGTGTAGTCACCAGATCCGGATCTTGTTTTCCGTCCTCTATCGAAGAAAGAAGACGTACATCCAAAGGCTCATACCCATTCACTTCCATATAGCGGATGGCGATCAGGCGATTGAACCAGTCATATGCGCTTGTCTCTATTAACTGTTCATATGTCTGACGATAATCCGTTCGATCTGCCGCAGCAATCAGCTTTTTGACCAGATTCTCCCGCTGCCCAATCTCCTTACCTCGGATGCTCACCGGCTTGTCCGCACCAATGTCAAAATACTGAATCTCCCTGGTAGAAGCCTCCAGCGGCTTTCGTATCCCATTTTCTGTAATCCCCAGGAAACCTGCTCTTGTAGCAATATCTTCCTTCAGCTTTCGCCGCGCCCATATGGCATAATTTTTTATCGCCGTTTTCTCCATGATCTGGTGCTCTCCTTATATTCAAAACTGAATCCGAATGACCGTTTCGCCGTCTAACTCTGCTGCCACCTTTTCCCGAATCTGGTCCAGATAATTCTCCAAATCCTCCTTGTTTCTCACCACCCAGTAGCCGGAAGAAATATCTCTTGCCATCATATTTTTCACTCTGGTTTGTGAAACCGCCGGCTCGGCATCAGGTGTTTCACGCACCATATTGGTTTCTGGTCTCTGGGCAGCCGTATAATCTACAGTCTGGGACGCTTCCTGAGCTGGCAAATTGGAAAAGCGATCCAGGAACCGTTTGCATGTCTCATCCGCCTTTACCCGATACCCTAACAGATCCGAAATATCAGTCTCATTTGATGCACGTTCTAACAGGCTGGCAAACACATTTCGCACTTCTTCCTTTACATCGTCCTCATAATACTGTCCCCGAATAAAATTGATCACATTTTCTTCATCCGCCATGATAGCCTGTCTGACTGGCTCCAACTTTGCATCCAGTGCATTTCCGTATAGCTCTATAAATTCCTTATAAAGATTAGGAAGCTTGCGAATCTGTTCATACGGCGCTTTACTTGTCACGATTTTTTTAATCTCAACAACCTTCCCCGTCACCCTCGCATCCGTAATATGCTCTGCGCTCTTCTCATACAGCTGCAGCGCCCGCAATCCGTTATTATTGAAAATATTTTGCTGTGTTTCGCTGTCATAAAACGTTTTTACCGGTGCCAAATCGTCAGCCAACTCCAAAAGTTCATTTTTTTCTTGAAAAACCCAGTCAAAAAATGCTGATTGTTCCTCCCGTTCCTTAGCACTTGTCAAGGTAAAAACAGCCTTTGTTATAATATCCTTGCCTGGAAATCTGGAATTATATTTTTGTACATTTAACATATCCCTTAAATCGTCCAACAAATCCGCCAACCCATTCTGGAAAGAAGCCATAAGCTTATCTGAATCTGATGTAACCTCCGTTTGATTAAACAGCGCCTTCATCACATCTTTGCATGCCTTGAGTTTCTTCTGGTCAATCGTTATTTTGGAACGGAATAAAAGTTTCTCATCATATTTTCTGGATGTAAAGTAAGTCCCAAGCTCATCCGGCTCCCGATTAAATGGGGTAATGGGTTCCTTTTCCACCGTTCCGCTGATTTTTCCATCTTTGAAAAGCTGTGCTGTTAACCACTTCGTATCATTATCAGTATACCCAAATGGAGCCTGCGCAAAGTGATCCAAGAGACTCTTCATAGAGATCATTGTATGAGCAGACGTTGTCAACATTATATAATCCAGCATCTCCCGCAATGCGTTGCTGTTTGGCTCAGTTCTTTCTTCCAACGTCATAGTATACTGAGATTCCTTTTTGAACAATCTCTTAATATCAATATCATCTTTTGGCTCATCAATATAAGAGAGCTTATAATAAATATTGTCAACCAGGCGGCCAAGAGCCGCGCCGATTCTGCTGGCTGCGTCACGATTCGTAATATCTGTTACCGACTGTCCATTGATAAAAATCCGCGAATTACCAATCGCCTCTTTCAGCGATACCAATACCGCTTCTTTTCCTCTTTCCGCCTTCTGCATTTTTGTCGCACGGATGATCGTAGACCGTCCCTTTTCCGGATCGCTGACATTATGCATATAATCATAGATGCGAAGATAATTCAGAGTTTCATTATAATAACTGGTATTATCTATAGGCAGCTTCATGATCACTTCATGATTTCTGGCTGACATCATCGTGAGAGTTGTGTCATCCATACTGCCATCTCCATTTGCGCCGCTGTACCTTGGTGTAATGATACGAAGTCCGATTGAGTTATTCTGGTTCGCCCTGTATGGAGTATTATCTATCGTTTGATTATAGGCAAACGTATATCGCCCATTAAACTTCGGAACCCGGTATCGACTATTGCTGTAAATCTCATCAAATGTCCGTTTCGTAAGCTCTAATATAACATCCGCCTGCGGTATATTCTTTTCGCGGATTTTCCGCTCAATATCCTGTTCTTCATCTGTCAAAAACTCATAGGTATCCTGTATCTCTGTGACAAACATACTTCTCGTAAGCAAATTTACTGCTTCCTCTACTTTTTTACGGAGCAGCGCCTTGTCCTCATGGATATCCGTTACCATGAGGTTCAGGATGTTGTCTACTGTAAGCGGAATCCCATCTATGTACTTTAACAAAAACAACGTTTTCAGGACGTTCACATTAAAACAGTCAGGTTCATGCATCGGATTAATCCGTTCGCTGTCCTCAGCCCGCTGAATTACAGACGCATGCGTGTGATCTAAAAATTTCAAAAGGTCATCATAGAACCGGTAAAACGGAATCAGCGTTCCTTCTTCCTGTTTCATTATACTGATGGCTGCCTTCTGATATGCGCCGATCATAGAGCGTTCACCTTCTGACAGATGTCTTCCGGTGGAACTGTTTAAACGGATGGCATTCAGTACATCCGCCAGCAGATTAAACTGGTATGGCAGAAACGGATACACATCCGCAAATTCATCTGCGTTCCTGATTTTCTTCAGCTCATAACCATTCCCCTTAAAACTAACTGCATTCTGAATCCTGGTTTCTTCACTGTCATAGAGCGCCTTTAAAGTCGCCTTTCCCACCTCATCTTTTTTCAGAATTCTTTCGCGTATTACCTCATCTGCATTTACGGAGGACAAAGATAATCTGGTTTTGAAGCGTCCCTGAATTTTTGAAAAATCATTCTTACTCTCTACGCTGAAATCCATCTTTTCCATCATGGAATCCATATCTTCCTGAGCTGTGACAATGACCCAGGCTTTACCATGACACCGCAATCCCAGTTCCTCTGTCATTGTCTGAAGGTTCAGCATCAAGCGAGAGTCGTTACTGATAAACTGCCCAATCTCATCCACCAGGAACACAACACGTTTCCCGGATTTTTTAATGTACTGATGAACGCGCTCCGCAAAATCTTCAATAGCAATTTCATAATTAGATGTGGTAGCCTCCTTTGTAAAATCCATAGCCTCCTGTTCAGACATACGCCCCATCGCCGTAAGTGCCTTAGCCACTTTGCCTCGGATAACACGAAATTTATTTCGCTCTTTCAGCCACTCTTTCCCTGTTTCTTCACGGAAAACATCCTGAAATTTCTGATAATTGCCTTCTTCATCTAAAATCCGTTCCAAATCGGCAAGGGCAGGATTCGCGCCGTCATACCCCAGTTTCTCATTAAATACCCGGTTAAATACCATCACAATGGCATTGCTGTCTGACTTGGCTGAGGCCGTACTTTTGGAATCCACGTTAAAAAGGATTGCCTGTGTCGGCGCCTGAGCTACGCGTTTCATATTGGCTATAATCGTCGGATCTGCTGTAAGATTGTCCTTATCCGCAAAATACACAACCGCCGTTTTACCGCAGACATTCGTATTATCGAGAAGATAAGACAAAATTTTCAAAAAGTGCGATTTACCGCTTCCAAAAAATCCGGAAATCCATACTCCCATCTCATCTGTTGAATAATCTATACTTCCCACATAGTTATCAAAAAATTCCCGGAAATGCCGTGTCAATTCCCGTGTCACTACATACTCTTCTAATTCCTGTTTCTTATCATTTTCTGCATTCTGGCCAACCTTAATGACACCAGTAATTGGACGATCGATCTGCTTCGCAAACATCTTTTGAATTTTCATTGTCAATCCTCTTAATTCTATTCTCAACGTTCCACAAGTGGAAACGCACGATAATAGTTATCTTCCTTCATCTCATTAAATATGTTTAATGAATTACCATTATATTTTCCAGGATAAAACAGTACCACAGGGCAGTGATCCATTACCTGGTGCAGATTATTCAGCACCTTATGTGCCCTCAAAATTGGAAAGCATTTGCCTATACCAGTCAAAAATACCACCGATTCCTCCGGCGTATGTTCTAAAATGTAATGAACAATTAAACTTCCCTGTTCATCAAACTGGAGCGTATCAGATATGGCAGAAAATACATATTCTGTGCTTTCTTCCTCTTCCAAACTCATTAAATCTTCCAGAACGTCTTCTTCCTTTAATAATTTCAAGATCAGCTCATACAAATCATAAACAATCAGCTGATAGCCATACTTTAAACTGGTATTGGTCTGATATAGACTTAAAATCCGTTTTCTGACTACAAGCTCCTGCTGAGGCTCATAATCAAATACATAATACCCTACCTCATTACCTAGTCCGGTATTCCTCCGAAAGGACTCTTCCCTCATTTTCCCCTCAAGAATATCAAGGCGTTCTTCTATTGTTTTCATCCGCGTACACCTGCCAATATGCGATAGATTTGTATCAAGCCTTCCTTCTGCAGAAAATCTTTCAGTTCCGCAGAAATGATTGGCTTTAAAATCTTTCTGACAACGCCCATATGGGAGGTCATTCCCGAATCTTTCAAAATCAGCTTATAGTTATCCCGCACCTTTTTCATGCCCTCATCCGTCCATTTCTCTGCCTGTACATCTTTTTCCTGAAGCGCATGAAAGTATCCCAAAATATCACTGTCATGAAGTTCTGTCCCCCCAGCAATAAGCTTTTCCTTATATACATCATTCATAAACTCAAAAAAAGTGCGATCTGTCAGCATAATCATTATCACAGTCAGAATCTTTTGTACATCCATTGTCTGGTTGTGATAAAACTCTAAAAAATTGTCATTTACTGCGTTGATTCTGCGTGCAATCACCACACGAATTTCATTTGCCCTAGAACTGCTGGCAGCATTATACAAATTCGTCTGTTCGCTCAGCCATCTGATATCCGCCAAAGTTTTTTTCTCTTTCACAATTAATTCCACCGCAAGGCGCATTTCCTTATACCAGAACAAATCTTTTGTTCTGCACGAATATCGTTCCTGTAATATTTTTATTTGAATCATGATGCAGGCCTCTCCTTTTACTGTAAAAATTCCATCGCCAGAGGCGATTTAAAATCAGGGATGCCAAATGCGCCCACCGGACTTTCATAATTGGTGGTGCGTCCGCAGCCGGGCGCATGGAATTTTACTGTTAAATAATATTATTATCTGATTATAGCGCGTTTAAAAATTCATTCCTGCCATCCAAACGCCACAATTTAGCATAATTCACTGCCTTTTCCATGTAGAAAACTCCTTATGTATAGATAAATTATCTCTTTTAACTATATTCCAGCATACCATATATTTATCCGTTACTCAATTAAAAAATCTATGAATCGTATGTTTTATACAGAATATTGAAACTTATATTCTGGTTCTTCCACTCCAGGCGGCAACCTTTGTTCCCCCTGCGTTATACCAAAGGTTCCTGGCTTTCGTTTTATGGTCAAACCACCTTATCGCCGCATAGGCCGCTCACAAAAAGGAGGCTCACACAAGCAAGCCTGCATCACCTCCTTTTCACTATGTCCTGCCCAGACTCAATGCCGCATCATATCTTCCACAAATATCCCATACCCTCTGGTGGAATCCTGTACAAACACATGAGTCACCGCCCCCACCAGCTTTCCATCCTGCAGGATAGGGCTGCCGCTCATTCCCTGGACAATTCCTCCTGTCAGGCGCAGCAGCTCCTCATCCACAACCCGGATTACTAAGCTTTTATTTTCCTGAATCGGGTTATAGTCCACCCGCTGAATTTCAATCTCATAATCCCGCACCTCTCCGGACACATCACTTCTAACCCACGCCTGTCCTTTTTTCACATTCTGACGATAGCCGATCTCCACAGCCTCCCCCTGCAAGGATCTCCGCAGCCGGTCATTTACCTTTCCGAATATTCCCACCTTGGTATTAGCCTCAATGGTTCCCAGCTTTGATCCAGGGCCATAGTAAATCACCCCTGCCATCACCCCTGGATTTCCGGCGCTTCCTTTTTCAATGCCCATGATCTCCGTCTCATATAAATCCCCCTCTTTGATTTCCACTACCTCCCCTGTATCACTGTCACTGATTCCGTGTCCCAAAGCTCCAAAATTTCCATTGGTGTCCACATAAGTCAGGGTTCCGATCCCCTGGGTATCATCCCGCACCCAGGCTCCCAGCTTATAATTCCCGTCTGCGGCCTGAACCGGGTTCATGCGGATTTCCATCTCCTCCCCGTCCCTGCGCACCCGAAGAAATACCTCCTGGCTCCCATTGCGGTTTAAATTGTTGATCAACGCTTCCTTGTCGCGCAAAGGTTCTCCGTTAATGGCTTCTATATAATCCCCGGATTGTAAAATCCCGTAAGCAGGTTCCGCCTCCTCCCCGTTTTCGCAGCGGATCCGACCGGTTCCGATCACCAGCACCCCGTTGGATCTCAGATAGATCCCTACGGGCACTCCACAGGGAATGGCATAATGGGTATCCACCACATCCAACTGTATATCCTTGAAATGAAATTTTCCAAATAATTTCAGCCCGAGCCGGTAGCTTCCCAGGTTCTTTGCATAAAGAGAAAAAGGCTCATCCATCTTCAGCCTGATTTCGTCAGAAGGAATCTCCGAACGGTTTCCCAGCACTACCTCCTCGCTTTCGCTTAGCAGCGTCACATCAAAAGGCAATGCAAAGTCAAATTCTTCCTCCTCATCCACCACTACGCTCAGACGATCCGGAATCCTCCGCTCCAGATAATACCATGAAAAGCCAATGGTAAACAATAAACTGAGCCAGAAAGTCCAGATCAAACATGTCCGAAACGGATGCCTCTTTCTTTTCTTTCCTGCCATCTCACATACCTCCTCTGTCTTGGGCTGTTTTCCAGAAAATCCACAAGGGTTCTATTCCAGTATTCCCCGTTACAACCCATTCGATAATCTGAACTGTCACAAAAAGGAGCCTTTCAGCTCCTTTCTAGTATGTGAGAAAATTTAAAATTAACACTGTCATTTTTTTGTTTTTATTCCATGAACCAATTCCTTCATTTCTCTGGCATTCTGCCGCACTGCATCCGTAATCTGAGCGCCTCCCAAAAGCCTTGCCAATTCTTCAATCATCTCCTCCTCCAAAAGCTTTCGAATCCTGGTGGTAGTCTTTTTGCCTTCTGCTGATTTGGCAATCTCATAATGGCAATCTGCCATTGCTGCAATCTGAGGAAGATGGGTAATACAGATAACCTGATGGCTTTTGGAAATCACCGCCAACTGCTCGGAAACCTTCTGTGCCGTTCTTCCACTGATTCCCGTATCAATCTCGTCAAAAATCAATGTGGGAATGGCATCGCTGTCTGCCAGTACTGTCTTGATCGCCAGCATAACACGGGACAGCTCGCCTCCTGACGCCACCATTCCCAAAGATCGTTTGGGTTCTCCCGGATTGGTGGAAATCATAAACTCTGCCTCATCATACCCCAGGGCAGTAAAATTCTTCAGCCGCTTAAACTCCATGGAAAAATCCACATCCAGAAAGTTTAAATCCACAAGTCCCTTTTTGATCTGATCCGCTAAAGTCTTTGCCGCAGATTTCCGCTCCTTTGACAGCTTGCCGCACAGCTTCTCCAGCTTTTCCTTTACCTGTTCATATTCTTTCTCCGTTTTCTTGCGGTATTCGTCATAATTCTCCAGCTTCTCCAGCCTGGCTTTCTTTTCCTCCAGCGCTTTCTCAATCTGCCTGATTGTGCCGCCATATTTTGCCTGCAATCCATGAATCAGATCCAGCCGTTCTTCGATCTGAGCCATTTCCTTCTCATCAAAGGTCTGATCGTCTAAGTAGACGCTGATTGCATGACGCACATCATTTAAAATCGATTCCACATCATAAAGCTGATCCTGGATTCCTTTTAGCTCCTCATCATAGGATACCACCTCGTTGACCTGGCGGATTGCCTGACCAACGCCTTCTGTCTCCACTGCCTCATAAGCCCTTGACAAGCTTTCCAAAATCCGCCTTCCGTGGGAATATCTCCGATATTGCTCTGTCAGGCTCTCCTCCTCGCCTTCCCTCAGCTCTGCGGCCTCAATCTCGCTGATCTCAAACTGCAGAAAATCCATCTCTCGGTTCCGGCTTTCCTGATCTCCCCCAGACTCCTCCAAAGCAGCCTCAAGTGTCTTATATTGCCGGTACGCCTCTGCCACCTGATCTTTCAGCAAACTGGTACGGGATTTTGCAAAAGTATCAAGAATTTCCAGATGCTTGGAAACATGCAGCAGCGATTGATGCTCGTGCTGACCATGAATATCAATAAGAAGTCCTGTCACCTGACGCAGCCGTGCCGCAGTCACGGTCTCATCGTTGATTTTGCTGACACTGCGGGTCGGCAGAAGCTTCCGGGTAACGATCACAAGCCCATCCTCATCCGGATAGATCTCATACTTCTCCAGCTCCTTTTTCCGTTCTTCATTGACAGAAAACACCAGCTCTACATATCCCTGCTCCGCACCGCTGCGGATAATATCCTTGGGCGCTTTCTGTCCCAAAGCCAGATTCACGGATCCGATGATAATAGACTTTCCTGCACCGGTTTCTCCCGTCAGGATATTCAGTCCCGAGCCAAATTCCACATCCGCCCGCTCAATCAACGCCAGGTTTTTCACATGCAACTCTAAAAGCATTTTTCCTCCTTTTTCATCCATGAACAATCTATTCACCGGAATTTCTGCTGTTCTGCACCAATTTGCGAATCCTTTCCATAACCAGAATCGTATCATCCACACTTCTCACCGCGCACATGATCGTATCATCGCCAGCAATGCAGCCTACGATTTCATAAAAATGGATGGCGTCCAAAGCTGCCGCCACCGCCATAGCCATCCCGGAAACCGTCTTGATTACCAGAATATTCTGCGCCATATCCATAGACAAATAACCATCTCTTAATATTCGGATATATTTATCACTGAAGGATTCCTGGTTCTGCATGACCACATACCGCTGTTTGTTGTTCTCGCCAGGAACCTTTGTCAGCTTCAGCTCTCGAATATCCCTGGAAACCGTGGCCTGCGTCACCCGAAATCCAGCCTCCTTTAAGTAATCTGCCAACTCCTCCTGAGTCTCAATTTCATACTTTCCAATCAGTTCCACAATCTTGCTGTGCCGCTCCAACTTCATTTTTCCCTCTTTCCTGTGCATGTTTTACAGCACAAACAGGTATGTGTGAAATGCTTTTCTTTCATCGTTTCCTCTTTCCTGTGCACGTTTCACAGCACAAACAGGTATAGGTGAAGTATTTTTCTTTCGCCCTTTTCTTTTTCCTGACATGCCTACTGCATCATACAGACAGATTTGGGAAGCGTAATTTCCAAACCCTATCTGCCTGTTTTCCTTTCGTCCCATACAGCGTATTATGATTCTTTCTCCTATACACGTGCCAGCTTTTCCCTGATATTGACCAGAAACGGAACATCCTTCAGCTGAATCAAGGTAGTGTTCTTCTTTGATTCCCGAATCCTCAGCACTTCACTGCTGTCTAAATCGATCACCTGATCCCCGTCAAACACTGCCATCTGCTTCTGTCCCACATTTTTCAGAACCCGAATGCCGATCTCATCCTGATGAGAAAGAATAATACTCCGCGAATTGATAGAATGAGAGCAAATAGGCGTTAGTACCATCAGCTTTGCCCCAGGCGTTACGATCGGTCCGCCGGCAGACAGATTATACGCTGTGGAACCAGTAGGCGTAGCCACAATCATGCCGTCCGCCGTATATTCATTCAGCAGCTCTCCATTTACATAAACCTGAAACTTGAGCACCTGCATTACATCTCTGCGGGTAAACACAATGTCATTGAGCGCAATTCCATACTTTACAGCGCCTGCATCAATCTTTCCTTCTTCCGGCGGACAGTCGGAAAGGGTCATGCCCCTTGTTCTGTCTTTGTCCTGTCTGACTACTGCGCCTTCCAGCATCATCCGTCTCTCCAGCCGGAAATGATCCTTCAGCAATGCATCCAGCATAGGAGACAATGCCTCCCCTCTCGCGATCTGAGTCAAATATCCAAGACTTCCCATATTCACTCCGATCATAGGAATCTGCAGATCTACCAGATCTCTGGCTGCCTGAATCAAGGTGCCGTCGCCCCCTAAGGTGATCACACACTGGGTATTTTGCGGAATCCGCTTTTGGTCTGTGTAACCATAAGCAGCGCCCTCCCGCCGTTTCTCCTGAGCGCTTCCTTCACAGACTGCTCCTCTTGCCCGAAGATACCGGGTGATATGCTCCGCCACCTGCACGGCCTCTCTCTTGGAGGGATTTGCGATGAGATAAAAATGTTTCATGGAGTTTCCGATACCTTTCCTGGTTTTAAGTGGTAAAACAATGGTTCTTTTTAACCTGTCTGCAGATTCCTGTGAGCCTCCTCCACCACTGCTTTTGGATCTGCCTTAAATTTGCAAAATACCGTTCCGCTTTCTGCCGCCTGCATGGTACTGTTCGTCTCCTCTGGCAGATTCCCCACCGGCTCCTGCCCCGCCGCGGCTGTCGCCGGCTCACCTGTCATGCCTTCCTCTGCCCTTTGTCTTGTTCTCCCTGGCTCTCTGAGTAAATCCTCTCCCCCGTCTCCCTCCCCATGCTTCTGCAGATACACCAAATACTCAATATTCCCTTCCGGCCCCTTGACAGGTGAATATTCCAGATTCAGAATCTCAAATCCCAGCCCCAGCGCATAATTCATCACCTTTTGGATCACCTCCAGGTGGGTAGACTTTTCCCGAACCACCCCTTTTTTTCCTACCTTTTCCCTGCCGGCCTCAAATTGAGGCTTAATCAGAGCCACGATCTGCCCGTTCTCTGTCAAAAGTCCCTTTACCGGTCCCAAAACCTTTGTCAGTGAGATAAACGACACATCGATAGAAGCAAACTCTATCCTGTCCACAATATCGGGCCGGGTCACATACCGGATGTTTGTCCGCTCCATGCAGACTACCCGTTTATCATTGCGAAGCTTCCAGTCAAGCTGTCCATGGCCCACATCCACCGCATAGACCTTCTGCGCCCCATTCTGCAGCATACAATCAGTAAAGCCTCCGGTTGAAGATCCTACATCCATACAGATCCTTCCTTCCAGTTCTACCCCAAAACAGTCCACTGCCTTTTCCAGCTTCAAGCCTCCCCGACTTACATATCTGAGGGTGGTTCCCCGAACCTGCACATCTGCCGTCTTGTCAAAAGCAGCTCCCGGCTTGTCCTCCTTCTGCCCGTTCACATATACAATTCCCGCCATGATAATGGCCTTGGCCTTTTCCCGCGACGGAGCAAGCTTCCGGTTGACCAGAAGAATATCCAAGCGTTCTTTTTGTTCTTTCATATTGTTTTTAATTCCTTCTTATACGTTAACCCCTCCGGATAAAATTCCCTCATGGCCCTTATAACCGAATCACTGTCAATCCCCAGGCTTTCCCGCAGCACTGACACATTTCCATGCTCTACATAGGCGTCCGGCAACGCAATATTCAGTACCTTTACATCAGGCGCCCATCTGTGAATCAATGCCGTGACCTGCAGTCCGAAACCGCCCTGCAGCACATTCTCCTCCAAACTAACTATCAGCTTGTGAGTCTCTGCCAGCCGCTTCACCAATTCTTCATCCACAGGCTTAATAAAGCGTCCGTTAGCAAGGGTACAAAAAATCCCCTCCTCCTTCAGCTTATCCCGCACATGCTCTGCCGTGCTGACCATACTCCCCACTGCCAGAAGGGCAATCTCCCTGCCCTCATACAAAATCTCACCTTTTCCATATTCAATAGGCGAATCAAACTCTTTCAGTCCCCGATAAGCCTGTCCTCTGGGATACCGGATGGCAATTGGCCTGTCAAATTCGTTTATGGCAAACTCCAGTTCCCTTTGCAGTTCCCACAGGTTCTTGGGCGCCATAACGCTCATATTGGGAATGGAAGTCAGATAAGACAGGTCAAAAATTCCCTGATGAGTCTCCCCGTCGCTTCCCACCAGACCAGCCCGATCCAGAGCAAATACTACCGGAAGATTCTGAATACACACATCATGGAGAATCTGGTCAAACCCTCTCTGCAGAAAAGAAGAATACACTGCTACCACCGGCTTCATCCCTGCTGCCGCCATGCCTGCCGCTGAAGTCACCCCATGCTGCTCTGCAATCCCCACATCAAAAAACCGTTCCGGAAACCGTTTGGCAAATGCTTTCAGTCCCGTGCCGTCAGGCATTGCTGCTGTGATTGCCACCAGCCTCGGATTTCTTTCCGCTAATTGACACAATTTCTTGGAAAACACATCCGTATAACCCGGATAGATCTTTTTCTTAAGAGGCTTGCCTGTAGCCGGGTCAAAGGACTCCACTCCATGAAACCGCTCAGGATTTTTCTGGGCAGGACCATACCCCTTTCCCTTAACTGTATTTACGTGAACCAGCACCGCATGATCCAGCTTCCTGGCCTCACGGAAAATCTTTACCATAGCCTTTACATTATGTCCATCCACCGGGCCCAAATAGGTAATTCCCATATTTTCGAACAACATGCCTGGAATCACAAGCTGCTTAATACTGTTCTTGGTCCGGCTGATCTTGTCCACCAGCCCGCCTCCAATTACAGGAATCTTCGTAAGTGCAGCCGTCACATCCTTTTTCAGTCTGTTATATGCCTTATCGGAACGAATACCATTTAAATATCGGGAAATCCCTCCCACATTCTCTGAGATAGACATATTATTGTCATTTAATACAATAATAAAATTTTTCTTCATCCGTGCCGCATTATTCAAAGCCTCATATGCCATACCACCGGTCAGCGCACCGTCTCCGATCACGGACACCACCCCGTAGTCCTCCCCCAGAAGATCCCTTCCCTGGGCCATTCCCAATCCTGCAGAAATGGAGGTAGAGCTGTGGCCTGTATCAAAGGCATCATAAGGACTTTCCTTCCTTTTGGGAAAACCGCTTAGTCCCCCATACTGACGCAGCTCATCAAACATCTCCCGCCGTCCGCTTAAAATCTTATGGGTATAGGACTGATGCCCCACATCCCAAATCACTTTATCTGCAGGAAGGTCAAAAGCAAGATACAGTGCAATGGTCAGCTCCACCACACCCAGGTTGGAGGCCAGATGTCCCCCCGTAACACTAATCTTTTCGACCAAAAAGCTGCGGATCTCCTCTGCCAAGTCTTTTAACTCCTCAGTGCTCAAATCCTTTATATCATGCGGTTCCTTTATCTGTTCCAACAGCATAAACAACCCACTCCTCTATTTTTCTCTGGTAATCAGCATTTGTATCAAGCCTTCCAGAAATGGATTCTCTCCTGGAAGAAGATGCAGAAGCTTTATGGCCTCTGCAGACATCTTAGCCACATCCGCCCGTGCCTTGTCAATGCCCTCCAGCGTCACATAGGTAGTCTTCTGATTTCTCTCATCGCTGAGCGCCGGCTTGCCAAGCTGCTCTGTGGTAGCCGTCACATCCAAAATATCATCTTGTATCTGAAACGCCACTCCCACTAAGGAAGCCAGCCGCTCCACGATAGATAAGGCAGAGGCATCCGCTCCGCCTAAAAGAGCGCCGATCATCATAGACGCCTCCAAAAGAGCGCCTGTTTTCAGATGATAAATAAAATCCAGCTTTTCTCGCGGTATCGGCTGATTGGTCAGCTCTACATCCACAACCTGTCCGCCGATCATCCCATAGATACCGGTTTTCTCAGCCATCAGCCCTATGGCACGAGCCACTGTCCCTCCATTCTCCGTCATGGCGCATGCCTTTGCCGCTGTCTCCACCGCATAGATCAGCAGCGCATCGCCTGCCAAAACCGCCATATCATATCCATATTTCACCCATGTGGTAGGCTTTCCCCGCCGCAGCTCATCGTTGTCCATACAAGGCAGATCATCATGAATCAGGGATGAGGTATGAATCATCTCAATCGCAGCCATAAATGGCTCGACCTCCTGTCCGCTGCCGCCGAACAGGCGGTAAGTCTCCTGCATCAGCATGGGCCTTAACCGCTTTCCTCCGGCCCGCACACTGTAATTCATAGCCTCAAAAACCGTCCTCTGATGTCCTGTCTCATGGGGAAGATACTGCTCTATCACTTCTTCCGCCTGACGTGTCCGCAGCACAAGCTGCTCCTGCATGTCCGCCCTCTCGTCTGCTTTCTTAGACATCTCCATCTATCTCCTGACCTCCCTGCAGTACCATGATCTTTTTTTCTACCTTATCAATCTTTTCCCCACAGGCCCGAACCAGCTTCATCCCTGCTTCGTAGAAGGTAAAGGAATCCTCCAGGGAGGTATCCGCTGCTTCCATCTTCTCCATGATCTGATCCAGCTCCTCAAATATTTCCTCGATTGATTTGTCCATACTCCCTGTACTCCTTTTAAACGATTCTTTTTTCCTATATTCTTCAGATATTACGTGGTATGAATTATTCTAATTCTTCAACCTCTGTCACCTGGGCCTTCAATCTCCCGTCCAAAACTCTCACTGCCACAAAATCTCCCGCTTTCACGCCATTTACGCTTTCTATCCGCTCCCCGTCTTCACGGGTCACAAAACCGAATCCATTGCTGATCCTTTTAAGCGGCGACAGCCCGTGAAGCTGCCCGATTATCAGCTCCAGCCTGTGCTTTGCATCCTCAAGCCGCCTCTCCATACTATTCCGGATCCGGTCCTCTGCCAGAACAAGCTGCTGCCGTTTCTCATTTACCATCCGCATCGGCTCTCGAAACTGCAGCCGCATGCGATACTGGCCGATCTGATAGCGCAGCCGCTCCATTCTTCTTCCCATGGCACGGACAAGAGCTTTTTCATATATCAGCCGCTGCTCCTCAAACTGCCGGTAATCAAACACCGCCAGCTCTGCTGCCGCAGAGGGTGTGGGCGCACGCAGGTCTGCTGCATAATCTGCAATGGTCACATCCGTCTCATGCCCCACCGCCGAGATCACAGGCGTCTGACAGTCAAAGATCGCCCTGGCCACCACTTCCTCATTAAATGCCCATAAGTCCTCAATAGAGCCTCCGCCCCGTCCCACGATCAAAACATCCAGCCCCATCTGATCTAAGGTTCGAATCCCTGCCGCAATACTGGCAGCCGCCCCTGCTCCCTGAACCAACGCCGGATAAAGCACCAGCTGCACGTATGGATTGCGCCTGGCAGAAATATTCATAATATCCCGGATTGCCGCCCCGGTGGGCGCTGTGACCACACCTATCCTGGCTGCATACTTGGGAATCGGCTGCTTATACTCTGGAGCAAACATCCCCATCTCATCCAACTCATCCCGCAGCCGCAAAAACCGCTCAAATAATCCCCCCAGCCCGTCCAGCTCAATTTTTTTTGCATAGAGCTGATACTTTCCGTCCCGCTCATACACATCCACAGTGCCTGACACCACCACCTGCTGCCCCTCCTGCATCTGAAACCGGAGTCCTGTGCGGCGCTGCCCTGCAAACATCACTGATGCCAATGTTCCCCCTGCATCCTTTAACGTAAAATAAATGTGACCGGAGGAATGGTACTTGCAGTTAGATACTTCCCCCCGCACGGTAATCCTGCTGAGGGCAAAATCCTGGGCAAACATATTCTTAATATAAGAATTAACCTGTGAAACCGAATAAACACTTGCCATACTATTCTGCTGTCACCAGCTTTGCCAAAATCCCATTAATAAAAGCCGGAGAATCCTTTCCTCCGTATTTCTTTGCCAGATCCACCGCCTCATTAATCGCCACCTTCTCCGGCACCTCTGTATCATACAGCATCTCATACAAAGCCTGCCGCAGAATCGTCAGCTCCACCCTTCCCATCCGGCGGGTCTTCCAGCCCTGTGCCACCTCGTTAAGCCGTCCGTCCAGCTCCGGGATCCTTGCCGCCATATCCTCTACCCGCTCTGTCAGGAATGCCCGCTCCTTCTCCTTCATCTCCACCCGATGAATGATCTCCACTGTGCCGTCTTCCATGGTATCCTCCTCCTCAGGCGAATCAAAATACTGCTGCGCCTGCTTGGCTGTATCCTCCGAAGGATAAAACCCCACGCCAAACAGCATCTTAAAGCAATGTTCCCGCATTTCCCTCCTGGTCATGCCAATCTTCCTCCCGGTAATGAACTCATATCGTTAAACTTTGTTTATCATATCATATTTTGATAGGAACCACAAGCTTTAGTAAACCCAGCAGCCAAGCCAGCTTTTTTCCGCAGATCTGCGGCCCTTTGTCTACGGCCTTTAATCATTATCCGGCATTAGCTTGATTCGTACCATGATCTGCCGGACAAAGCTCCCCTCTGGCAGATTCATATCCTCCGGATGGCTCTGAGCGGGAAATTCCCCGCCCTCCTCCAGCTCCACACTCAGCCAGTTATAGGCTGCCTCCCGTGCGTCCTCCAATGCATCCTCCAAATCCGGTCCGTCCGCTTCACAGCACTCCAGATCCGGAAATTCTACATGAAATCCCTTTCCCTCTTTATGGGGTGTAAAAATCGCCGGATACGTAAACGTCATAAGCCATATCTCCATTTCTTTTCCAATTTCTTTTCATATTTTGTCAATAAGATGATTGATTCCCTCCATTATAAATTCCTGCCAGACAGATGTCAAATATCTCTTTTTATCTTTTATAAAATAAAAAGAAAAAAAGCTGAAAACCCAGATAAACTCTAAGCTCTCAGCTATTTTTGTTTATAACCCCTTGTAAATCTACTCCCGGCGAATCTCCCCGCAGGCAATCATTGCCCCTGAATTTCCTGAAGGCTGTGTGGTAAAATCATCTGCATGTGCATGGATTATAACAAATTTCCCGATGATTTCCCGGATATCAAACCGTTTATCATAAAAAGCCGTCCAAGCATACCCTTGATTTCCCAAAAGAGGAAGCAGGTCTCCTGCATGTTCTGGATGCGGCTGATTTGCAGGATTAAAATGGCCGTCGATCTGGGAAAAATTGCCCTGGCAGCTGCTCCCGTTATGAATATGCATGGCATAAAAGCCAGAGGAATTCTGCATATTGATGTTGGGAAGCCCAAACATCTCTGCCTCTACCAAAACACCGCCATAAGGGGTCCCATAAAATTTTACAAGTCCGGAAAGCTCAGGGGCCTCCCTGCCTCCCCTCACCCAGGCCATAGCCTGAGGCTTCGTATTTCCTAAAAGATAAACAAATGATTGACGCGGTGTGAAATTTTCCATAGAACAGAAATCCCTTTTCTTTCATCCTATGCATCCGAAATTTCTGCTGTGAAAGGTATTGTTATTTCAGAATCCGGTATCATTTTCTTGTAATTTTCTAAATCATTATGGGACATACCTTCATGTTTTTCAACGGGTTATGGAAAACCAGAAGCTCCAGATAGAATGGAACAAAGAATACAGATTGGTATTCTTTATTCCTGGTAATCTGTTTTACATCACCTTCCGTATTCCAGGAACTGCTCCCGTGTCATCCCCGCATACTGCGCCGCTTTTTCAATCGATATGTCACCTGTCCTTACCTGATCTGCTAATAGTTCCATCATCCCTTGCTCCCGGATCATCTGCATGGTCTCTGTTTACCGCTGCCACCCTAAAGCCTCCTGATTGGGGTGTGTCCCAAAAATTCAGAATCGATTTTTATACTGACATTATACCGAAAGGACACTTAAAAACAATATATTATTAATCTATGGATGGAACATCCAGGGACAGACAGTCATGTTATATTGCAGCGAAACATCTGCCGTTCTTTTTCTCTGATAAAAGAACCACCGCCTTTTAAAATCTCCCGGCACCGTTCATCAATCCTTGCATATTCTTCTTTGTAAAATTCCCAAGGATGAGGGTTGATCCCCCAGACAAATCCCGCACTGCAGCAAAACCATTGTCTAAAACCAATGAGCTTCCTGCTTCAGCAACCTCGCGGCCTACAATCTCCACAGGCTTTAATCCTGGCAGTCTCTGACCTATAACGGCTTATATTGTACATTCATACCTCGTATATTTTACGTGCCGAAGAAAGGCTTGGTTTTTACATGAATTTCTCGGCACAACCTCCTATATACAGTTATCAATGTCCGTGTATGGAGCGGTTATTGCAATCAATGTTATAGCAACCTTTAGTTTTGAGTCCTTAACTCATCATCGAAAGCGAATAGGATTGCGGCCACATTATTTCAAGACTATAAAGCCTACTGAATATCAAACTATGTACCTTTTGCCGGAATACCAATCAACGAAAGACATGACGGATGATTAACTTGTAAATCTTGCACCTTGCCGTGCAAAACTTTAATCGGCAAAGGGCTGTGGCAATTTTATATCTGACCTCATTACTATTTGACGTTTCACTTTCGTATGAAAAATCGGAACAAAGCACTACAGAATTTTGTATGGAAAATTGTATGAAAATTTGTATATATATCAAATCCTTTAGTTCTTTATCGAAAGGGTATCTTAGAACACTACACACTAAACACAAAAACCTTATAAATATGGAGTTCTTCCATACTTACAAGGTTTTCTAGCTGGGCTAGCTGGATTCGAACCAGCGAAATGCAGGAGTCAAAGTCCTGTGCCTTACCGCTTGGCGATAGCCCAAAATCAAGGTCCTCAAGGCTTTTTGGTTCTTTTTTAGACACCATTTTCACACACTTGCCTTGAGTTCTTTCTTATAATAGCATAGTTTTTATGGGTTTGCAAGCTAAAAACATATCCACATGGCATAATATCCTCTTTTTTGCATACCAATCAGGAAAACTCGGCGGGCGCTTTTGGCATACCTGCTTTTAAATCGCCTCCGGCGATGGGACTCTCACGGTAATGGGTAAAGGTCCCCGCCAAGTCTCCTGCCATATTTCCGGATCATCAAGTTCAATCAGCTTACCAGATATATAAAGATACATAGCTAGTACAGCCTTGCCACATTAATCAGATTACAATTTTTATAGGAAGCTTTTACCATAAGGTTTTTCATATACAGTATCAAATATGCTTATTTGCTTCACTTTAAGAGATTTTAATTTACGCTCTGTTATTATATCTTGATCTGATATATCACTACACAGTATAGGCGATTTAGGATCATACTGTTTGCAATTATGCTGAACCTTATTATCTGAATCATTCGCATAACAATATCTGCATCCATTCCCACATGTGTTATAGGAACCGATTTCAACACTCTCAATACACCCACATTCACTTCTCTGATTTTTATCCTTTTGTGCTTTTATCTTACAGCCAATTATTTTTTCTATCAACTGTTGATCAATGCAGCAATTGTGTTCCATTCCACATGCAGACAAGTCAATACCTTCCGCACAAGTTGCAATTTTCATATTATTTTCTCCGGCAATGTACGACAATTTTAATGCAAATTCTTCTAAACGATGCTTTCCCATATGAATCATATTTACTCCCTGCATATTCCTCTTTGTTTTTGTATACAAGTCAACAAAGCTTATCACAACTTTATCTGTATATCCACTTAAAGAGTTTGCTATCGTCCGAAAAGCTTTAATATGATACGCATCTGTATATTGTTCTGTAAATATTATTGGATCATATCTCCAGATCATTTTCTCCCTTCCTATTTTTAAAGATAAGTTCCTAAAAACATCTATCAATATTTTTCTTTTATCTGGCAAATTTGGCTCTATATCTTTACCATAGCCTGTTAAAGTAAATTGAAAATAATAAGAATAGCTTTGCAGATCGTTTATTTTGTCCAACATTGGCAAAGGATTTTTTGTCCAAAACACAATACAATCCACTAATTGAGGGGACAAATCAATTTTACTTATTTGATGGACATTCATAGGATTTCTAACATATACAAATCCTTCTTTCAATCGATTTACAAACCATTCAAAATAATAATTCGGAATGTCAGTTCTCCTGCTCACACTTAAAATCATTAAAACACCTCTACCATATATTTTATATTAAGTCCAAGATATAAATTCAATAGTTTCTCCCATTACAAAATCTGTTCACAAAAATCTGTTTTCTAACTCTCAAACGTTATTGTTTCAGGAATTTTATCATTATTTAACGAATCCATTTTTAATCCTGCTGTTTGCATAGCTTCTACTACTAAAATATTTCCTTCAATGACAATGCCATCCTCCACACAGATCAGATTGACGCCATAGTCCTGCATCCGCTGTAAAGAGGTCAGTACATCAGCGGCGTTCCTACCGAAATGGGACAGCTTGAACACAAGTACAAAACTTACATTGTCCTTACCTGACTCAATATCTCGAAATATTTTCAGAAATTCTGGAGAAATCCAAATGGCGAAGGACATGGCAATGTCCGTGTGGGCATAAGTCCCGTCATAACGGCCCGTCTTGACTACAATGCCGATAGCGTCCACTCCGGCAATCCATTTGCTGGGAGACATAGTGAAGGCATATGTTCCAGCCTGACCTCTAAACCCGTCAAATTCGACGAGTTTAAAATTAGGATTGTCGCTCTTATAGCGGACGATGTCGGTCAGTGAAATGAACTCAAAAAATAGTTTTCCATAAAATACTCAAAATCTCAATCCATTTTCAATTCTAAACAGTTTTTCTTGTTGGGAAAGTTCTATTGCAATATGTGCTTTGTCTAATACAGCCACTGGTAATTTGTCCTTTAATATAGAAATTACTAACTGGATATTTTTATTTTGTACAAATTCTGCAACCTTAATTAATTGATTATCATGCATAAGTTCTTTCTTATCATTGAGCAAAAAATGTAAACACGGAAGTTGTTCCTCATCAGCAAACAATAAATATGCCAAATCAAAACATAAAATTTCTTCCTGTTTCTTACCAGAACTCATATTAGCATTAAAGGCATTAAATTTATAAAATTGTTGTTCTTTTTTGTTTGTTTCTTTTTTAAACGTAAGTGCATATTTTTCTCCATATAATTCTTGTGAAATATTAGAAAAAATTTTATTAAATTTTATAACCTGCTCCTTTAACAGAATTTCAAAGTCTCCTGAAAAAAGATAATTATCTATATTATCAATTTCCTCATTAAGTGTATCAATATTTTTTCAACTTCATTTAATTGAGAAATTATGCTTTCATACTCACCTTTTATTCTATATTTCTCATTCAATTCAAAAATTATTTTTTCTAATTCTTCAAAAGAGTCCCCTTTAGCAACTTCATCTGTCAATTCTTTTTCTTTCCTTAGTAATATGGATAATTCCTCTTGTGAGTCTTGCAACTTCTGAATTAATTCAGGCAAATCTTGAGAAATATACTTTACCTTTTCTATCACCATATTATTATGAAAAGCAACTAAATCTTCAAATGTTTTTTGAACACCAGAAATGTTCTCTGCCACTTCTTCATATAACAATCTTAATTGTTGCAAATCAATATGCGAAATGCTTTGTTCTAAATCCCTCTGAGATTCTTCTATTAAATTCTTACGAATTCCAAGTTTGCTGATTAATGCACTTGTTCTATTAATATTATATTTAACAATATTAAGTTGCTCCAAATCTTCTTCTAATGTTTTATTCAAATTAAAAGATGCCTTTTTTTCATTAAAAGCATCAATTTCATCATCAACCAAATCTAATGCTATTTCATAGGTTGTTTTTGTTTGCTTTTTTCTAAATGCTCTCTAAATGTTTTTTCTTGATTGATTTTAGTAACTAGTGCCTGTTTTTTGCCCCTTCATTAAAAGTACATCCTAACAAATATAAATATAATGTTTCATGTTCTACATCTGAAGTAAACTTATCCAACGTTTTTAAAGTATTATTTATGCTATCATCTTTATAACGGATATTATGAGATATAATTTGTCTAAAACTAGGTTTTTCGACATCTTTATCTGGTATTATATTTTTTTCTAATTCATCTTCAAAATCTTTATCAAGAACAGTTTTTCCATTAATTTTTCTAACAGCCTTTTTTCTTTGCAAAAAATTCCTCTGAATTTCTAATTGTTTCGCGTTTGAATCATTTAAGTCTTCAGTTAAAATAAGCTTAATTTCTATTTCCTCATCACACAAAAAATTTTTTACAACATCATAAGTTTCTTTTTTATTTTCTGTATCTGTATAAATTATACTCCCTTTCGCCCCCAAGCAAAAATCGATCAATTTTAAGACCGTTGTTTTTCCAACATTATTTCCTGTTGATTTAGTATCTTCGGCAGGGGTATCATCAATAATTATATTTAGCCCAGAGTAAAAGTCTATTTTTTTCACACTTCTTTGATAAAATTCTACCACTGATGAATACAATAAGTCAACCTATCAATACTTTGCAGATATCAATAATACCCTCCTCCTTCATCTTAAATTATTACCCCAAAATATTTCAACGCATCCTTTATCGCTTCCACTTTCTCCGCTGTCGGATGCTTCCCCGGCTGTTTCAATTTCTCTACCGCATTCGGAGCATCATACATCGGCAAATCCTAACTCCCTCTTTATCTCTGCAATATATATAGTAGAAATTGTAACGATAACGTGATTGCAAGCCTTTTATTGCTGTCAGCAAAACAGTGAAATTCACAGGTGCAAAAGAATAAATGTGTCAGCTTATCACGAATGTCGGATAATATTCATCGTTTTGTATATGCTGCAAAACACTGTCAAGCTTTCCAATATCCAAGTATTCATAGATTCCACCGCCACTGTATTTGATGGTCTTTTTATGTATTACCTCTGCTTGTTCGAGCGTTAAATAAATAATCCCGTCCATTTTAATCCCGCTCCTTTAACCTGCGTAAAACTTCTTGATTTTCCTGCATCAGCTTGTCCAATTCATCCCCTGCAACACCCAGAAATTTTTCATATTCATCTTTATCCAGAGGTTGTATATACTCTGATAATTGATAATGAAAGGCATCCCTTAGTGCCATATCACGACTCGCCATTTTTACTCGTCCGCGTTGGATGAGTGGCTTCCACAGTGCCATATTTTCAAAACATCTAAACAATTCTTCCGCTTCCTGTTGTGTTAAAATATGGTCCACTCGTTCATATTCACACTTTATAGCATCGGCAAGACCGCTCTCATAGGCTGCGATAATATCCAATATTTCACTATAAAAAGTATCTCGAACCTTATCATTTGCTTTCAAATCCAAAATTTTCTTATACTCTTTTTCTTTTTCCCTAAATATACTTCCATATATCATATCAGTAAAATGAGCATATTTATATCGATTATCTTCCACATAGTTTTTTAACGCATCAGTAAATTGCCTACGGTAATTATCTTCTTGCAAAGAGGAAAAAACAAAATCTTTATCCCGCTGGTTAATATATTTTGTTCCGCCGACTGTCTTACGATTAATGAGGTCAATAACTATATCCAACATCAACTGTCGCAAGGCTCTTGCTTTATCACTTTCAGATAAAAGCATAGCCATATTCAAAAATGCACGAAAATCAAATACTCCAAGCACTGTTGTTTTGGTAGAGACACAAATGTCCTTACCAGAATCCTTTACGGATTCTAAAAAATCTTTTAGTTTTTTCCCACGAAGCACCTGATAGCCATTTGCAGAAAGTTCTTCTCCATTTTGTTCCAAATAGCGACTAATTGTTCTTATATCAACTTCAAAAAATTAGCTGTCATTTCGCGAGTTACAAAGATTTTACCATCCCATAAAATACCATCTATTCCTGACTTCTGTTGTATTTCGTCAATGGCAATTTCATTATTTAATATATTTTGTCTGTCCAGCCTTGAATTTGTTAAATCTTTTGCCATACTTAACCTCCTGTTCAACGAGTTATGAAATCATCTTAAAATATTTCAATGCCTCCCTAATGGCCCTTTCCTTCTCAGGCGGGCACTTTGGCTGTCTAAAGTTTTCCGATTTCGGCAGGTTATAATTTGCCCTCTCAATAATCCCACATTTCTGCTTTACCTGTGCGATATACAAGCTGCTGACTTTCAATCCGCTTTGCTTGAGAACATAATCCTTGATTTCCTCATATGTTGCTTTACTCTCTGCCGCCGTCAAATCAATTTCATCCATCTCTAATTCCACATTGATATGCTTCAACTTTTTTGATTTAAGTTTTGAGAGCAACACGATACTTTCCACATTCCCAGTAAACGGAAACATATCCACACAGCACCCCCGCTCCACCCGATACCCATTCCCCACAAGCACTTCCAAATCCCGGGCCAAGCTGGTAGGCTTACACGACACATAGACCATGCTGTCCACACCAAACCCGATAATCCTTTGAAGCGCCTTGGGATGGACTCCGTCACGAGGAGGATCCAATATAATTATATCCGGTTTTTCCTCAATCTCTCCCACCACCTTCAGCACATCCCCGGCAAGAAACTCACAATTTGCAAGACCATTGCGCTCTGCATTTTCCCGTGCCGCTTCTACGGCTTCATTCACAATCTCCACTCCCACAACTCGCTTCGCCACAGGAGAGGTGATCTGAGCAATCGTTCCGGTTCCGCTGTAAAGATCAAATACTACCTTATCCCTGGTATCCCCCACATATTCCCGCACCGTCTCATACAGCACCTCCGCGCCCAAGGAATTTGTCTGAAAAAAAGAAAACGGAGTAATACGAAACTTCATTCCCAAAAGTTCCTCATAAAAATAATCCCTGCCCGTCAAAATCTCCGTCTCATCACTTTGCACCACGTCTGCCAGACTGTCATTTTTAATATGAAGAATCCCCGCAAAGCTTCCGTCCAGCTCCAGCCTTTCCAGCTCCTGGCGCCATCCCTCCAGAAGCTCCTGTTCTGTCTGCTTTTCTGTGGCTTCTTCTGTCATTTCTGTTCCCGAAAGCTCAAAATCCTTTCCTATCTTCCAGTACGTCTGCGTTGTCGTCACCAGCCCCACCAGAATCTCTCCGGTCTTCACTGCCCTGCGCACCAGCAAATGCCTCAGATACCCTTTATGCTGCAGCTTTCTATAATAGGTTGTCCCGGCTGCGTCAAAATAGTCTAATGTTGCCCTCAAAATGCGGCAGAAGTCAGAATGCACGATCTGACACTGTTCTGTCGTAACAATATCGTAAAAGCTTCCCCGCCGATGCATTCCCAATGCCAGAGGGCCATCCTTATATTCATCTCCAAAAGAAAATTCCATCTTGTTTCGATAAGCGTCTGAAACCGGACTTCCCTTCATCCCTTCAAATCCCCAATCGCCGCATACTCTATCTACCAGCTCTTTTACCTGTCTTTCCTTCAGTCTCAGCTGCTCCTCATAGGGAAGGCTCTGATACAAACACCCTCCGCAGGATCCAAAATGAGGACAGACCCCTTCTGTTTTCTCCAAAGGCGACTTCTTCAGCACCTCCAATAACCGTCCCTCTATTCTTCCCTTCTGTTTTTTATTGACAGCAAATCGGATTTCCTGCCCGGGAAGGACATTCTTTACAATCACTTTTTCCCCATCAATCCAAAGGATTCCTTTATTTGGGAAATCAATAGCATCCACAATACCTTTATAGATCTCTCCTTTTTTCATTTCATCCATCCTCCTTGCTTTTCAAATGCTCCTTTAATTTTCATACCTGAGATTCCCGCTTCAGCTGCATTCCCCAATTTACCGACATTCTAATAAACCACTGCTCTTTTTCATTTCCCACGCAGCATCCCACACAAAGAAAAAGCGTGTCCCCATTTTATGAGACACGCTC
This sequence comes from bacterium D16-56, assembly GCA_003611875.1. Classification (GTDB taxonomy): domain Bacteria; phylum Bacillota; class Clostridia; order Lachnospirales; family Lachnospiraceae; genus Brotaphodocola. The sequence continues at coordinate 106,011 of RAYY01000009.1, forward strand.
TGTTCTTATTCTTCTTCCTTCTTATCCTCGGCGTCAGCAGTATCTTCCTCATCCTCAAAGAAGTCATCATCGAAGTCATCATCAAAATCGTCCTCAAAATCCTCCAGATAATCCGGAGTAAAGAAGCGGTACACGCCATATGCAATTGCCGCAACTGCTGCAACCGCGCCAATAATAGCCAGCGCCCAAAGAATACAATTTTTCTTCTTTTCCTCCTCCTCTTTTCTGTGCAGGAAATCATTCAGCTTTGTGGAATTAATGATTTCTTCCACACGATTCAGGGCATCCTTACTCACCGTGTCAAACCTTCCCATTTCACTCACGTCCTTTCTATCGTCATGACACATTTTTCATGTGCATTGATTAGATTATTATACCATTACTTTTCTTTTTTTACTATCCTATTTTATTCAAATTTCAAAAAAATATCACAATTTCTCCAATTTGGCAACTGACGCAAACATTTTTTTCACGCCATACCGGTCAAATTCCACTGCCACCTCAAAATCTCTGGCTCCATCCACCACTGACTGCACCGTGCCTTCTCCAAACCTTCCATGGCGCACCCGGTCCCCGGCACCGTACTCTAAGGCCGCTGCTTTCTTTATGGTAAACTCTCTGCCGAATCCTGGTGTCCCTCCTCCGGCTGCAGGCTTAAACTGCTTTGGGGTTCCAAACTGTTTTTCTGTATACTTTGCAGTCTGGGAGGCATAGGCATTGGCCCTCACTCCCGGCCGGATAAGATCCACCAGCTCCTGGGGGATCTCCTCCACAAACCGGCTGACCTTGGAATAGTGGGTCTCTCCTTTAGTCATGCGCATCTGAGCAGCCGTCATAGTCAGGCGCTCCCTGGCCCTGGTGATCCCCACATAACAAAGTCTTCTCTCCTCCTCAATATCAGTAGGATCCTCTGACATAATAGACATAGAACTGGGAAACAGCCCATCCTCCATTCCGCTTAAATAGACCACTGGAAATTCCAGCCCTTTGGCACTGTGCAGCGTCATAAGCGTCACCCGGTCTTCCGAATCATCCATCCGGTCAACATCCGCCACTAAAGATACCTCCTCCAAAAAGCCGTTCAGATTTGGATTTTCACTATCTGTGCAATAGCTGGCTGCTTTATTGATCAGCTCATCAATGTTTTCCAGCCGTGCCTTTGCCTCCTCCTCTCCCTCTGCTTCAAGCTCTTTTCCATATCCTGTCTCCTCCACAATATCACGAATCAATCCGGGAAGACCATACCTTCCATTTGTCTTAAAAGCCTCATCCTCCTGCATCCCAAGTTCCCATGCCTGATTCCTTCTGGCAAAATCCTCGATCTGGCTGACAAATCCCTGTATCTTGCCTGCCGCCTTTCCCATACCTGGTATGGAGGCCGCCTGGACACAGCTCTGGTAAAAGCTTAACCCCTGTTCCCCGGCCCAGGCCACAATCTTCCCAATGGAAGATGTCCCGATTCCCCGCTTAGGTACATTAATAATCCTCTGAACAGCAAGATCGTCCCGTCCATTGGCAATGGTCTTTAAATAACAGAGAATATCCTTGATCTCCTTGCGCTGATAAAAATTCACCCCTCCTACCAGTCGGTAAGGAATATTATAAGAAATGCATTTTTCTTCCATGAGGCGGGACTGGGCATTGGTCCGGTACAATACTGCAAAATCCCGGTAGCTCCTCCCCTGGGCTAAAATATCCTGGATAACTCCCTCCGCCTCCTCAAAAGCCTGTCCATACTGCCGGAACATTACAAGAGGCCCCTCCTCATTGGCAGTCCACAAGGTCTTTTGCTTTCTCCCCCTGTTGTTGCAGATCACTGCATTCGCCGCATCCAGGATATGAGCCGTAGAGCGGTAATTCTGCTCCAGCTTGATCACCTTGGTTCCCGGAAATGTTTCCTCAAAATTCAGAATATTTCCAATGTCAGCCCCTCGAAACTTATAAATGGACTGATCATCATCCCCCACCACACAAAGATTTCCGTACTTTCGTGCCAGCAAGGCAATCAATTCAAACTGTGCCGTATTCGTGTCCTGATACTCATCCACCATAATATAACGGAATCTTTCCTGATAATAATCCAACACCTCTCCATTCACCCGGAATAAATCTACCGTCTTAAAAATCAAATCATCAAAATCAAGAGCATTGTTCTTTTTCAGCTCTCCCTGATATGCTTCATACACATCTGCCGCTTTTCTCAAGTTCCAATCACCCTGGCTGTTTTTCCGAAATTCCTCTGTTCCAATCAGCTCATTTTTTGCTTTGGAAATAATGGACATCATGGACCGCTCCCGATACTGCTTTGGGTCCAGATTCAGGTTTTTGATCACCTGCTTCATCAACATCTTCTGATCATCTGCATCATAAATCGTAAAATTATTCTCATATCCCAGATACTCAATAAAGCGCCGCAAAATCCGCACACAAAGAGAGTGGAACGTACTGACCCAGACGCTTCCCGCACCTGCCTTTACCAGACGATCCACTCGCTCCCTCATCTCTCCTGCCGCCTTATTTGTAAAGGTAATGGCCAGGATATTCCAGGGATTTACCCCCCTTTCTTCTATCAGACAGGCGACCCTGTGTGTCAGTACCCGCGTCTTTCCTGAACCGGCTCCCGCCAAAATAAGAAGCGGACCCTCTGTGTGCAAAACAGCCTCTCTCTGTTTTGGATTCAAAGTATCAATCATTTCCATATGTATTCCTGATCCTTTCCTCTAAGTAAACCTTCATGCGCCCGGCAGCGGACGCACCACCGTCCCATGAAAATCCGGCAGGCGCACTTGGAATACCTGATTAGAATCGCCTCCGGCGATGGGACTTTCAAAGTAAACAGCAGTGTGAAATACCCGCTAAGTATTATATCATGAGGAAGATTATAAAGCAAGGGTGCAGATACTGCCGCACAGCCTCTGCACCCTTGCTAGGTTATAATTCACACAGTCTCTCCATTCTCTACGCAATCTGCACACTCCCGCCTTCTGCCGCCAAAAGCTCCTTCAGATCATCCAAGGACATGTTCTGTACTTCCAGCAGCTCATTTACCTCTTTAAACTTCTCCATCATAATTTGCTCTTTCAGTCCCTTCTCCTTTTCCCGAAGATTCTCCAGACAATCCTCATACTGCTCAATGCTGGCTTGTACCTCCAACAACTCCTCCTGATATTTTTCCAACGGCGTTCTTCTTGCCCTTCTCGCCATAGTTACACTCCCTCCTTAAATTCTTGTTATTGTTGGTAAGTTATCCCATTGGTAGAAGTATATGCCGTTTCATAATTATTTATTCATTATTATCCAAAATATTATCAGCAGTCTAAGCCATGGATAGGATTTTCCAAAGTATATCAGAACTTACCATTTTTTAAGGGATTCACCGGATTTCTGACAGGCTCTCCCTTTGCAAACCGAACCGCCTCCTGGGCTGCCTTCCTCTTTAGTTCCAGAGCGGATTCCTGAGAATACCAAGCCATGTGAGGACTGCATAGGAAATTGTCAAGGGCAAACAAAGCCGCCCCCACCTCTAAGGGCTCCTTCTTCACCACGTCCAGGGCTGCTCCGGCAATCATCTGCTTCTGTAGTGCCTTTAAAAGATTCTCCTCATTGACAATCCCTCCCCGGGCAGTGTTTACCAGAATTGCACTGGACTTCATTTTCTTAAAAGCAGAATCGTCAAACATGTTTTCCGTATCTTGGGTCAGAGGGCAGTGGATGGAGATCATATCCGATTCCGCCAACAAAGTATCCCAATCAACTATCTCCACCCCTGCCTCTACAGCTCCGGTCTCAGCCTTTCCATAACCCTTCGTGTAAAGGGGCCATACTGGGTCATAAGAATCTCTCCGCCCTTAGCCTGTTGGATCAGATCCTCCTCTGTTTTGCACACAAAATGCTCAAAGGTCATTCCCTCCTTTTCAAAAGCCTCCTGCTCCTGGATCATATTCTCATGATCACAATCTATAACAATGACTCTCATTTATTGTTTCCTCCTACTATTTCACTAGATATCCGCCCGTCTACCGGAATTACTGCTCCATTGAGATAATCCGATGCCGCTGATGCAAGAAAAATCACGACCCCATTCATGTCCTGGCCGGTTCCCCATCGGTGAGCCGGAATCCGATCTGTGATTTTTGCATATCGAGGATTGGCCGGATCCGTCAAAACTGCGTTCATCTCTGTATCCATATAACCAGGGGCAATACAAATCATATACCCAGTCAAATCCGCCAGTCCTGCAGCATTCCTGGCCAAAAGTACCCATATCTGTCTTTACAGGATCGATTACCTGGAAACCAAGACTGGCACGGGTCTCATCCGTCTCTGAAATAATCACCTTAGAAGCGCCGAATTTCCGTAAAGTGATGGCTATGGCAATCCCGATCGTGCCGGCTCCCGGAACAATGGCATTGTCTCCCGGCACAAATCCAGTTTCCCGAAGGGCATGGACCGTAACTGCAATCGGCTCCACAAAGGCTGCCACCTTGTCAGCAACCGTATCCGGAACAGGAATGATCGAAAGCAGCCGCCAGCCTTCTCACCGCAGACGATGTTGTGGCAGCCGGCGCCACCATCGTCGCCATTACCTCTGCCCCTGATTCCACCATGGCTAGGCTGGCTGATTATGTACTCTACTACAGCCATGACATCCCAGATGATATGCACTACATGTTCCTTCCCAACATTTGCGAGATCACCATTTGGGGAATCATTCAGTCTGCACTCTTTTTAAATAACCCAACCGGCCTGAATCCCTCCATAAATGCTATTCTGTCTAACCGAATGTAATTGCTCCTAACACTCCACTTTTGACCTGCACTCTCAAAAAAATATCCTCAGAAATTCACACGGTAATTTTGAGTACAGAGTATTAGGAACATTTTCTTACACTGATCTATCAATAAGTGAAGTCTGCCCAAAAACAAATAATACAGGGGAGTCTGTGACTTAAACAAGTCCAGACTCCCCTGTACATTATATCATAGGCTCATTCTCATTATTTCAAAACCATTCTCTATCGCCTGGCAAATAATTTTTAGCCATTTTCTTTCCCACTCATTGCAGAATGCCCTGGTCGTTACCTTTAACTTTCATTCAGAATATAATCTGTAGTCTGATACACATAATAATTCAGCCAATTGGCATACAGCGTGTTGCACATATTCCGCCAGCTAAGAATCGGTCTGCCAAAAGGATCATTGTCCTCATAATAGTTACACGGCACCTCCGGCGAAAGTCCCTTCTTCAGATCCCGGTGATACTCGTTATTTAAAGTCATTCGGTCATATTCCGGATGTCCCTGTACAAATATCTGACTGCCGTCCCTTTTCATTACCAGAAAGACTCCTGCCTCCCTGGATTCCACCAGAATATTCAGCTCCGGATGCTTTTCAATATCCCTGCGCAGAACCTCTGTATATCGTGAGTGAGGCGCCATCACAAAATCATCCATCCCTCTTACCAAAGGCACCTTGTGATGCAGTACCTGATGTTCATAAATACCAGACAGCTTTTTGTCCCTCTTATACTTGGGGATTCCGTAGTGATAGTAAAGCCCTGCCTGGGCTCCCCAGCAAATATAAAAGGTTGAATGGACATGAACCTTTGTCCACTCCATGATCTGCTTCAGCTCCTCCCAATAATTTACCTCTTCATATTCTAAATTCTCCACCGGAGCCCCGGTAATGATCATTCCGTCATACTTCTGCCTGCGGATTTCCTCAAAAGACACATAAAATTGATTCAAATGACTTGCCGACGTGTTCCTGGAGGTATGGGTACTCAGCATCAAAAGCGTACAGTCCACCTGAAGAGGCGTATTGGACAATGCCCGGAGAAGCTGTGTCTCTGTCTCCTCCTTTATCGGCATCAGATTTAAAATCAAAATCTGCAGCGGACGGATATCCTGGCTTAACGCACGCTTCTCATCCATAACAAAGATATTCTCCGACTCCAAGATCGCCCTGGCCGGCAGATCATTCTGTACCTTGATCGGCATTATCATTCCCTCCCAGCATATTCAGGAAATCCACCTCAGAAATGATCGGGATTCCCAATTCTTTAGCTTTCTTATTTTTTGACGAATTTGATGTGACATTATTGTTAATTAGATAGCTGGTTTTTGCCGTCACAGAGCCAGTAGCCTTTCCGCCTCGCTTTTCGATCTCTGCCTGCAGTGCCTTTCGGTTAGCAAAATGCTCCACTGACCCGGTAATCACAAAGACCTTTCCCGCAAAGACAGCCTCCTCCTCACTCTCCGGCTCCTGCTCGATTGTCAGCTCTGCCAGCAGACTGTCCACCTGACAGTTATTCCTCTCTGAAGCAAAATACCCCGTCCAGGCATCTGCAAGAACCTCCCCAATGCCATCTGTCTCCATAAGTTCTTCCTTCTCTGCCCCTCTCATCGCATCAAAATCCGAATGGAAGGTTCGGCACAGCATCTTCGCATTAGCAAGGCCAATACCTGTAATACCCAGTCCGTAAATCATCCTGGGAAGGGTAGTATGAGAAGCGGTTCTTATGGCAGCCATAAGATTGTCATACGATCTTTGCCCAAATCCCTCCATTGTAATGATCGCCTCTTGATGGCGATCCAGATGAAAAATATCCGCATACTCATGAATAAAGCCAGCCGCAATAAATTTTTCCAGCGTCGCCTCGGAAAGCCCGTCAATATTCAGTGCATCCCGGCTGACCAGCAAGGTAAAGCTTTTGATCTTCTTTGCCTGACATTCCGGATTGGTACAATACAAAGAGCGCACATCATTTACCTGGCGGATCTCCGTCTCTCCCTGGCAGACCGGACACTTTTCCGGAATCCTTACCGTTCCGCTTCCTGTCAGGTTCTCCGCAATCTGAGGAATAATCATATTGGCCTTATAGACCGTGATCGTATCCCCCTCTCCCAGCTTTAATGCCTCCATAATGCTGATATTATGGACGCTTGCCCGGCTGACGGTAGTTCCCTCCAGCTCTACTGGCTCAAAAATTGCCACCGGATTAATCAGTCCGGTCCGGGAAGCGCTCCACTCAATCTCTAAAAGCCTGGTCTCCCGAATCTCATCCGCCCACTTAAACGCAATCGAGTTCCGGGGAAACTTGGCAGTCCGCCCCAAAGATTCTCCATATGCAATATCATCCATCAAAAGCACTAACCCATCAGAAGGCATATCACTGGTTTCCACTGCATCCGAAAAAGCAGCCACTGCCTCTGGAATTGTTTCCCTTGTAACCTCCCGATACTCCACTACATCAAAGCCCTGACGCATCAGCCACTGAAACTGCTCCTCTCTGGAATTTTTAAAATCAACCCCTTCTGCCTTTACCAGCATGAATGCCTCGAAATTGACATTTCGCTTGGCAGTAATCTCATTATTGAGCTGGCGTACCGAACCACTGCACAAATTTCTCGGATTTTTGTATTTGGCGTCTACATCCCCGATTTCTTCATTGATATGTTGAAAATCCGAATATCGGATCACAGCTTCCCCCCGCAGGATCAACTGTCCCTCATAAGCAATCCTTAATGGTACATTGGCAAATACCCTGGCATTGTTGGTAATAACCTCTCCGATCTCCCCGTTTCCTCTGGTAACAGCCTTCACCAGCTCCCCCCCTTCATAGGTAAGCACAATGGTTAGGCCGTCCAGCTTCCAGGACAGAATCCCCTTCTGCTCTCCCAGCCAATCCTGCAGCGCCTCAACCTCCTTGGTCTTATCAAGTGACAGCATAGGAGTCTCATGGGCCTCCTTTGGCAGCTCACTCAATATCTCATACCCTACTTTTTGAGTAGGACTTCCTGCCAGCATAATCCCTGTCACCTTTTCCAGCTCCAAAAGCTCATCATACAATCGGTCATACTCCCGATTGCTCATGATCTCTCGGCTTTCCTGATAATATGCCCTTGCTGCCGGCAAAAGCAAAGCCGTCAGCTCCTTCATCCGCTTTACGATTTCTTCCCTGTTCTCTGTCATTTTCCCCTCCATCCTGATTTATAATCACCTTCGGAAACTTTCTTCCTTTTGTCTCAATTCCCTCATGGCCGTACTTTTCATTCTCCGCTGCTGTTCACAGGACTTCCCACAAACAACCGCTTTTTCCATAAACACGATGCACCAATTCTTTCCACTCATCCTCTGTCGCCTTCCGAAACTCTCCTGTCCCTAGTTTTCCCAGATGAATATTCATAATACGCACCCGCTTCAGGGCCACTACACGATACCCCAGGACTTGGCACATCCGCCGGATCTGCCGGTTCAGCCCTTGGGTCAGCACAATCCGAAAACACCTTGGTCCTTTCGGCTCCACCACACAGGGCCGGGTCATCTCACCCAACTCCTTCAGCTCCACACCCTCCCGCATTTTTTTTAAAAACGTTTCATGAAACGGTCTGTCCACTGTGACCAGATATTCCTTTTCATGAAGGCTCCCTGCATGCATAATACGGTTGGCCAGCTCCCCTTGATTGGTCATCAGAAGAAGTCCCTCCGAGTCCTTATCCAGCCTTCCCACCGGATAGATCCGAGACGGATAACCCACCAGATCCACCACATTAGGCGCCCGATCCTTGTCCGAGGCAGTACAAACCACCCCGCAAGGCTTGTTGACTACCAGAAGGACCGGCTTTGTACCCTGTCCTTTGTCCGTTCCTCCGATCTGCCTTCCCTGACAGCAGATCCTCTCCAGACCAGTGACACGATCCCCCACCATCGCCGTCCTGCCGTCAATCGTAATCTCCCCTGCCGCGATTCTTCTGTCTGCCTCTCTCCGGGAACAAATCCCCTGCATGCTTAAATATTTATTCAGACGGACAGATTCCATGATTCTCCCTTTCTGTATCCTCGTTTTCCAAATCAGCAAAAAAACACACATCGCCAAAACTAAAAAATCGATATTTCTCCCGAATGGCTTCCTCATAAGCATGGAGCACATGATCCCTTCCGGCCAATGCTGACACCAGCATCACCAAAGTAGACTCCGGCAGATGAAAATTCGTAATCAGGCAGTCCAGAATCTTAAACCGATATCCTGGATAGATAAAGATATCCGTCCATCCGCTGCCCGCCTTCAAAATTCCATCCTCCCCTGCGGCAGACTCCAAAGTCCGGCAGCTTGTAGTCCCCACACAGACAATTCTCCCGCCAGCCGCCTTCGCCCGGTTGATTTTTTCTGCCTCTGACTCCTCCACCACATAAAATTCCGAATGCATGTGATGCTCCAGCACATTCTCTACCTTAACCGGCCGAAAGGTTCCCAACCCTACATGCAGAGTTACATGGGCAATCTCTACGCCTATACCCTGAATCTGTTTCAGCAGGTTCTCCGTAAAATGCAGCCCTGCCGTAGGCGCAGCCGCCGAGCCGTCATGTTTGGCATATACGGTCTGATAACGATTCTTGTCCTTCAATTCATGGGTAATATAAGGAGGCAGCGGCATCTGTCCCAGCCGGTCCAGCACCTCCTCAAAGATTCCTTCATACTCAAATCGGATCAGCCGGTTTCCTTCCTCCATCACATCCAAAACGGTTCCTTTGAGTAATCCCTCTCCAAATGAAAGTATGGTTCCCGGTCTGCACTTTCTGCCCGGCTTTACCAGAGTCTCCCATATATCCTTATCTTTCCTTATTAGCAGCAAAACTTCAATTTTTGCTCCCGTATCTTCCTTCACACCCATCAGCCGCGCCGGAATCACCTTTGTATCATTGATCACCAGACAATCCCCAGGATGCAGATACTCTGTAATATCCCGAAAAACCCGATGCCAGATCTCGCCCGTATTCTTGTCCATGACCAAAAGCCGGGATGCCGAGCGGTCCTCCAATGGATCCTGGGCAATCAGCTCCTGAGGCAGATCAAAATAAAAATCCTTAACATTCATCCTTCTGCTATTCCTTTCCAATCCGTAATCTTCCATCCGGTTCACTGCTTCATTACCCCTTGGAGTCATTTCTTGATTTCAGCTTTGAACTTTCTCTCCAAATATTTCCTATGCCGGCTTTTGGATCTGTTTCTGAGCTATTTTCCACTTCCGGCCTCTTTGTCTGCCTTCGGGCTGTTTTCCGCTTCCCGCTTCTTTGTCTGCCTTCGGGCTGTTTTCCGCTTCCCGCTTCTTTGTCTGCCTTCGGGCTGTTTTCCGCTTCTGACTTCTTTGCCTGCCTTCGGGCCGTTTTCCGCTTCCGGCTTTCCGGCTCATCTCAAAATTATTGCTCATTTAGCCTTCCTGGCCTGCTTCTGTCTCAGTATCTGCCTCTGTTTGAGGTTCACTTCCCCCTTCCTCCGTCTGCGGCTCAGTTCCTCCACCTTCCGCCGGGGCACCTTCCGATTCTACTCCTATATCTCCCTGTGTCTGCGCCGGACTTTCATCCAAAATAATACCTGCGCCGTCTCCTTGATCCTCCCCAGAAGCTTCTCCTACAATCGAAACCTCCGGTTCTGTCTCCTTAGCGCCGTCCCATACCGGAGAGCCGTCCCGCAGCACACCATAGACCTGATTCAGATTTTCATCAGACTGGAGAGCCTCTCTCAGTCTTCTGTTCACATCTGACGCCAGCTTTCTCACCTCGTCCGAATGATTGGCCTCATCGATAAACTGCAGAGCCTGAGCTGAAAAATCGCGATTATTTACAATAACATAATTCTCATCACTGTTCTTTTTCACATAACACCACATGACCATAGGCGCTCTGGTCTTCGATGTATAAAAGTTAATATCCGCCACAGCATACACCAGCCAGGAATCCGGTTCTGTACTTTCCATCACATAAGTTGCAACATTTTCAAAATCCTGCACATATTTGGCATTGCTCCGCATCCGCGCACCCTGCGCCTCCAGCTCCTGAGCAGAAACACCCTCAATCCCATAAAGACGGTTCATCTCCTGCGCATCTGCCCAAACCCTTGCCTTGAAATAATTCCGCATTAATTCTAATATTTCCGGCACGCCATCCCTTTGAAAGCGCTCAGTGGCAAACGCATCTAAACTCTCCGGCTCCGTTTCCCCCTCTGTCTCTGCAGGCAAAGTCTCATCCGGCTCATCCCCCGGCTCCTCCGGCAGCCGCTCCTGCTCCAGATCAAGTAAAATCGCTGCCGTAACCCCTGTCTCCAGCTCCCCTACCGTAGGCGATAAAGATCCCGTCGTCTCATCCGATATTTGTTCCCTTTCCGGCTGATCCGCAATCCGTATTACCACAATTAATATAATAACAATCAGAGGAATTGCCATTATCTGCAAAAAAGTTCTCTGATCCTGATTCAGCTTTAATCCTTGTCGTCCTCCCGATTTCTTCTTCATCCAAACGCCCTCCAAAAGCTTTCCCGTTCTGCAGCCATTATACTGCGCCGCGTACCTTTACCTTGCGTTCCTCCTGCCAGTACAGCGTATCCGACAATTGCTTTCCAATAGCCGTGCCTTCCACTTTATGAGACACCATAGGCGCCCCTTGCATAGATTTGGGCCAAATGAAAGAAGCACAGCGGGCTACGATGGCTGAAATTGACCCAAATATACCACGATGCGGAACGCGCACACCAAAGGCATTCCTTGTTGAGATGGCAAAAATGAATTTTCAGACACGCTCTAGTTCGCAGAGTATAATCTTAACTGCTACCTATCATAGCAAAATAACCATAGAAAATCAAGAAATCCTCTTGCAATTCTGAAAAAATCGTGTATAATAAAAGAGATGCGTCTGTAGCTCAGTGGATAGAGCAATGGCCTCCGGAGCCATGTGCGGAGGTTCGATTCCTCTCAGACGCATTTCTGTCATTGTAAGGAACCTTTTTGATAAACACTAAGTTTTCCTTATTCTGTCATATCTTCATTTTAGAATCTATCGAACCTGAACCCTCCACTTACATAGCAAAATAGGTTTCCCTTTCAACAAACAATCTACAATAATCTGCTTTTCCGTTTTTTGACACTACAATACCGTTATTCCATCCTCTCCCGCAAATACCTAACTGCACTTTGCAATTCAATAGACTTCACATTCTAATTGTGATATACTGTAAATAATTCAAAAGCAAATTCATAGTTTTTTAATAGCAAAGAGGTGATAGAATGGCATTTTCTAAAGAAGATTTACAGTCCATTTCAGGTCTGATTCAACCACTCAGAGATGATATTAATGATATGAAAGATGACATTAGTGGTATGAAAAATGACATTAATGGTATAAAAATGATATTAATAGCATGAAAAATGATATTAATTTCATAAACAACAATATAGACATATTAAACAAAAAAGTAACCAGCATTGAAATCCACTTTGAAAATGTAACAGATAAAAATATTCAGACAATAGCAGAAGGGCATCTTGATCTAAGCCGCAAACTCGACGATGCACTCAAAGTCGAGAATGAAAAAGAGCTTCTTGTCGTTCGTGTCCGAATCATCGAAGATGAATTAAGAAAGATGAAAGAACAGCCCAACCAAATAGCATAAACCTCCCTAAGTATTTCACAGAAAATGTGAAGCCTATTGAATTATCAAAGGCTTCACTCTTTTTAAGTAAACCTGTATGCGCCCGGCGGCGGACGCGCCACCAATCATGAAAGCTTGGCGGGCGCATTTGGCATCCCTGATTTTAAATCGCCTCCGGCGGATGCACACAAAATGCCAAAAGCGGGCATTTTGGCTCGTTATACGGTCAGCGCAGCCAGTGCGCAGACCTCCAGCAGGGATTCGAGACTTTCACAGTAAGTTATAACACATAAATACCATGCAAATCATCTCATCCCTCATACTCTATAGCGCCTTTCCCAACTCCCTCACCACATTCTCAATTTCTTCTACCTCCAAATAAGGATGAATCGGAAGACAAAGCACCCTGTTACAAAGCTCCTCTGTCACCGGACAATCTGCATCCGCAGATCCTGTACCTTCAAATGCCCCCTGCCTGTGCATGGGTTTTCTGTAATAAACCATAGTGGGAATACCTGCTGCTTTCATTCTTCGCTGTATGGCATCCCGGTCTGCACCGACAGGAAGCTGCACCGTATACTGTGCCCATGAGCTGTAAAAGCCATCCGGCGTCACCGGAAGCACCACCCCCTCTATCTTCCTTAAAAGATCTGTATACCGATCTGCCGCCCGATTCACAGCCTTCAGTTCATACTCCTTAAAAGCCTTAAACTTGGGCATTAAAATCGCTGCCTGCATGGTATCAAGCCTGCTGTTCATCCCCAGTCGTACATTATCATACTTATCATCTGCATTCTTTCCATGGACCGCTATGGATCGGCACAGCGCGGCAATCGCATCATCATCGGTAAAAATAGCCCCTCCATCTCCATAACATCCTAAAGGCTTTGCCGGAAAAAAGGATGTGGTGGAACTATCTCCAAAACTGCAGCACTTCCGTTCCCCCATCCTTCCCCCAAATCCCTGGGCGCCATCCTCTATCAGCAGCAGCCCGGACCTGTCACATACAGACCGAATGGCATCATAATCTGCAGGCAGGCCAAACAAATCCACAGCTATAACCGCCCGGGGCTTTAGCCTTCCCTCTGTCTCCACACGCTCTATGGCTTTCTCCAAAGACAACACATCCATATTATAGGTATCACGCCGCACATCCACAAAAACAGGAACCGCCCCAATTCCTGCCGGACATTCCCCAGAGGAAAAAAACGTAAAATCCGGCACAAAGACTGCATCCCCCTTTCCTACCCCATAAGCCATTAGAGCAATGGTGATGGCATCTGTACCATTTCCGCAGGAAATGCAATGTCTTGTTCCTACATATTCGGCAAGCATCTGCTCCAAAGCTGTTACCGCTTCCCCAGATATAAAATGAGCAGAGGATATAACCTCTGCGATTTTTTCATCAATAGATATATGAAGTTTTTTGTATTGACGATTTAGATCTCTAAATTCCATGATTTCCTTATCCCCTTTTATAAATCTTCTTTTATAATGTAACGACTTACTGTATTGATTTTATGAACTCTCTGCTGCAATACGCAGAGGTCTCCCAAAGATCTAACGAAAAAACTGCCAGCTTTTCCGTACATCCCAATATTTTCCTCAATGAATATTGCTTTCTTAAAAATCATCCTGTCCTATCGTGTCCCTCCCGTAACCCCAATATTCTGTCCCGTTACAGCCTGTGTCCCATCTGAAAGAAGATATTGAAACAAACCTATCACATCATCCACCCTAATATTCCTCCCCAAAGGATTATTTTCTGCATTTTGCCGGATTATGATTTCCTGAATTTCAGATAAAAATTTCGTCTCCATCATGTCAGGGGAAACTGCATTTACAGTAATCCCCTTGTCCGCATATTCTGCTGCCAGGCTTCGCATCAATCCATATAAAGCATATTTGATTGCTATATATGGACTCTGAAATTTAGGCGGAACATTTCCCAAAATATAAGATGTAAGCATAAAAACAATCTTACCATATCTTTTTTTCTGCATTTTTGGAATCAAACTTTCTAAAATAAGTACAATCGAACGCAGAGAGGTGTCTATTCCTCTTTGGTAATGCTCCCACTGACATTTATGAAACTGCAAATTAAAAGCTTTCTGTGAGGCCAAATGGACAATATGATCCGGATAAATTCCCGAATCCATAATTTCTGTTATCATCTTTCTAACACTGTTTTCATCAGAAAAATCTGCTCGAACCGGAATGATCTTTTCCCCGTATTGCCGCTTCCATTCCTCTGCAATATCCTCCGAACGGTTAAAATGGCTCCACACATACTGATAATTGTCTATAACAGCCTCCAATAGTCCACAGCCAACCTCTGATGAAGCGCCTGTCAGTAATAAAACCTTATCCTTTTTTATCCAACACACCTACTTTTACCCCCCCCCCGCACCACTTTTTCCTTTTTTTGATTCGTTATATCAACTTTCAGTACAATCTGCCGTACTGTATCATTTATCTCATGAACCACACCATGTACCCGCAGCACATCCCCAATATATACCGGTCTTACGAATTTTATTTCTACGCTTTGAATAAGGCTCCTCTCCCCCGGTAGATAAACACCTGCCAATGTAGAAAGAAACGATGCTGTCAGCATGCCATATGCAATCCGCTTTGGATATCCATGAGCTTCTGCAAATTTTTCGTCCGTATGAAGCGGGTTGCAGTCACCTGTGATATCTTTAAAACGCTCCATCATATCATCCGTTATCCTCACACAATATTCCTGCTCCATCCCAACCTGTATGTCTTCATATCTAAAATAATTCATCACAGCCTCCCCTGCCAAGCCTTTCAAAAATTCTGATAGATAAATCCACTGACATCATATCCGGGTCCATAAAATCCAAAAACAATGATGGAAAATATCAGCATATAATAAATGCTCCATCGAAAGACAAGATTTTGCTTTGCAAGCATTTCTCTGACTCCGCTGCCTTGTGTCCTAAGCTTCTGCTGCTGTACTGACACCAGAAATAAAATTCCAAGAGCCACCCCCCCCTATTATGAAATCTGGAGTATCTAATCCCAGCTTCAAAAGAGAGCCATCTGTAAAAATCCAAATATTAGGATAGAAAGAAGCCTTGAATATTTTTAACGCTGTCCGAAAACTTTCAGCACGAAAGAATACAAATCCTGTGCAAACCAAAAAACCTGTACGCAGACTTTGAAACAAATGATAGCTAAAACATTCTGTATTCACATGTATCCAGGCAATCATTTTTTGAAACAAAGGATCCAAAATCTGACCGCCTGCAATATAAAAACAATGAAGCAAACCAGACCCCACAATATACTTCCAGGAACCGCCATGCCATAATCCAACTGTAAACCACAAAATGACCATTCCTAAATAAGTAGGAACCTTCTTTCCTCTCTTTTTTCCCAATCGCCCCTTTGACCATTCTCCAATCCTTACAAAAAGATCCGACTTCAAGACCGGATAAAACACATAATCCCTCATCCAGCTTCCCAGGGTAATATGCCACCGCCTCCAAAACTCGGAAAGTGACCGAGAAAAAAACGGAGTATTAAAATTTTCCGAAATCCGGATCCCTAAAATTTCCGAAGCTCCTGCCGCAAGATCGATTGCTCCTGAAAAATCCGCATAAAGCTGGCAGGCAAAACATATTGTGGCAAATATAACATAGCAGCCCTGATACGTGTGATAATCCCCATAAATCGTATCCACCACTACCGCCATCCGCTCCGCAATCACCAGCTTTTTAAATAACCCCCACCCCATTCGCTGCAGGCCAAATACCACCCTTTTATAGTCAAAATTCTTTTCTTCATATAGAGAATCCGCCATTTCTCCATACCGATTAATGGGACCGGTAAGCAACTGAGGAAAATAACAGGAAAAGGCCGCATAACGAATCAAATTCCTTTGAGCCTGACAGGTTCCCCGGGCAACATCAATCAGATATCCCAGCACCTGCAATGTATAAAAGGAAATTCCTAAAGGAACTATAAATGAAAACTCCTGCAAAAAAATCTCTTTGTCCATTAACTCACCAGCAAACCGACCTGTATACACAAAAAAATTCAGGTACTTGCAAACAGCTAAGGCCCCTGCATTGATCAGCAATACACCATAAAACCACCATGTTTTCTGCCTTTTCGAAACAGCATCCTCCATCCTTACTGCTCCATACCAAGTAGAGGCAGTAGCTGCCAAAAGGGAGAAAAACATTGGCGCTCCCCCTGTCAGACCGCAAAAAGCCAGACTTCCTGCTGCCAGAAGATGTATCTGAAAACGTTTCGGAATAAGATAATAGCCCACTAAAAAGCACACAAAAAGCAGCAGAAAACTCATTTCACCCGTTCCTCGATGATGTCCGCCATTTCTCCCACATTTTTCATTCCCGTAACCTCACCCATCGTAAACTTAATTCCAAAACATTTCTCAACTGCTACAACCAGATTAATATGTTCTAAGCTGTCCCAATCTTCAATATCCTCAGCCGTTGTCGTATCCTTTAAGACAATGCCGCTGTCATCAAATATGTCGTGAAATACTTCCTCCAGCCTTTCAAATATCTCTTTCCTTGTCATTTCCCTTACACTCCTTTCCTTTCACTCAGGACAAACAGGTGATAAAACGATCTGTTTTTCAACTGATTCTTCCTCTATCTGAATCACATCATTTTTCTTCTCATACCCTGCAGAAAGATCTAATTTCCAAATGGTATTGCCAAGGTCATCTTCCGAAACCTTTTCAAATCCCTGCAAAGCATAAAATTCCTTTACCATCTTGTTCTTCTTTGTTGGGTAGTAATAGCCAAAAATCTCATTAACCCCTTTTTCCTGGCACTGTCTCACCAAAGCATCCATCATCGCAAATTCCATATTCCTTTTTAAAACCCGGCAGCTCATTAACCACAAGTCAATGTGAAATCGTTTCGGAAAATCAGAATCCAAATGACCAAACACCACAGAAACCACCCCATTATCCCCAAACCGATCCTCCAGCTTTCCATAAAGGGTAATGTTTCCCGAATCTTTTGCGATTCCTTCCAGCTCTGCCAGACTGCATCTTCTGGTGGTAAGGTTGAACTGATTGCTTTTGCCTGTAAGCTGAGAAATCCTGGACATATAAGCCGGGGAAAATGTCCTGATTTCCGCCCTCATTTCCAAAGAGCGGAGATAATCTTCATAATTCTCAAAACCCGCTTCCTGCTTTTTCCTGGCAGCATTAGCCTGATACATCTGGTTACGTCTTAAATCATCCGAAGAAAAGGCCGATACCTCAAAAAAACCAGAACGATCCAAAATTTCAATATACCGCTCTGGCTTTTCCATCTCCGGAACCGCTGCCTCTGGTATCTGTAAGCTGACAATATGCCGTTCGGCAGGATTATCATCCACGAAAACCAGGCTTTCCACCCCTACATTCAATTCCTCTGCGATCCGGAGCAAATTCTGATCCTTAGAATCCCAGTTTGCCTTTATTACCAAAAAATCATCGGGTTTTAAAATACTATCCGGACGATTCAGTCCCGCCAGCGCATTTTCTTCTTCATTTTTCGAATCAATCGTCAGCATTATCCCAAGATCCTTATGAGCCTTCACATATTGCTGAAATTCACTATACATCTGCCCCACAGAAGTCTCCTGGCCAATCTCAATCCGGTCTGGTCCATCATCCCCTACAATACCACCCCACAACGTATTATCCAAATCCAGTACAAAAGCCTTCTTATTTTTACCATAAATCGACTTAATCAAATTTGCCAGATTGTACGCCAGCTCCGGAATAGCCGGAACTGCCAAAGCATACTTGTACATATGCCAATAAAACGGATCCGCCCACCTCTGAAGTCCATAACAAGACGCCAGATAATGAATGTCCTGAATATAAAAATTCTCATGGCTTTGGGCATATAAATAAAACCGCTCATTCAAACGGTTCACAAAATTTAACCCGCCATGAAAATCCCATACATCCCGATTTCCCAAAAGGCGGTAAAAAGGAGGTTCAAAGTTATTTTGAATAACCGGACAATGGTAAGTCTCTGAAATTTTCTCCCACATTGCCTCAAACGGCTGGTAGACCTTTTCAGCAAGCTCTGCCACCTCCTCCTGCGAATTTCTTACCGTGGGAAAATCCATAATATTACGGGTACTGGTATGAATATAAATCACATCCGGACAAAACTCTGATAGTTCCACAGAATCAAACATAACATCCTGCCAGTACTGACCATATTCCGACTCATAAAAAATCGGCTCTATACCATGCTTCAAAAGAAAAAGCTCTAAAATCTCTTTCATATCATGGGTAGTCGAACCGCCGAGAACTGCAATTTTCTTTTTTATATAAGTCATATCCCTGGACTTCAACTGCCTTTTGATTGCTTTTCTCTTTTTTAAAATGTATTCTGAATCCAGCGGATACTCCAACAAAACCGCATCCCTTTCCATCTGTTCACTCCTTTCCTTCCCTCGCCGATAAATACCCTGCCAAGTATCTGCTAATTTCTTCAGCGCCTTTCCCGTTAAGATGCATCTCATCCTGAAAGCTTTCTTTCGTCAACCCCAGCTCACTCATAGTAATCTGGTTCAGATCCACATATTCAATCTCATTCTTTTCACTGAAAGTAAGAAAATAATCATAAATATCCGCATAATTCGGTTCCCGCTCAAGATAATCAGGATATACCGGCAAAGAAATAAATAACAGTTCACAACCGTATTCTTTACACAAAGAAACCATCTTCTGCAGGTATTCTAATTGCAAAGGATATAAATCCTCCCTACTCCATGGGACCTGAAGATAATCACCTGACTCATAAACCCGAGTTGAATAAACAAAGCCCTTTCCGTCATACCACTCATCGCCTGTCTTTGCCTTGGAATAATCACATTCCTTATAGGACGAATCCAATAAATGCATTCTTATATTTTGCAGCACCTTCTTAGAATCCTTCCAGGCTTCTTTATAACGCACAATATTAGAAATGGTTGTGATCCCATACTCCGGCTTTCCTAAAACCTCATAAGCATACTGAAGCTTATTGATGCCAAACGGCATATAATCCAATAAAATATGCGTTCGAATGGTCGAATCTCCAGGATAATCCTGAAACATAATATAATTGATGTCGTAGACTACTTTTTCAACATGGTGATGCTTTAGGATCTCTTTTAAACGGAAATAACTGTCCTCCGGCCTCTGAGAAGACGATCCTGCGTTAAATGTTAAGGCGTTTAGAGAGCAGTCTAAAATTTCTGGATCTATACCACGATATACCCTGGAAGCTCCCAGCCACAAATAGTCGATTTCATCTTCCTGCTGCAATTCATAAGCGCTGATTCTTGTGTAGGAGTTTTTGTCGTTGGTGAAACCGAAGGATAGTAATTGTGCAATAATAAAAAATCCCATAGAAAAAATTATACTTTTTAAAATAATTTGTGTTGTAGAATTGTTCTCATTATCCATATCAATTGTTCCATGCCCTATTTATTAAGTTTACTGTTATCCTGCATATCCATCCACATTCCAAAACAAATATTTTAAAAGGAAGGTTGATGACCAACATAATTAAAAAAATTCAAGGTTCTTTTTGCATAAAATGTTTCACTCACCAGGTGAAAATGCGAAGCGATTAAAAACGCAGTATCCATGCGGACTTTGACATAATGGACGAGACCATCACAAATAATTCAAGATTATTTATATAAAAATCAAAACCACTTATAGATCATTCGAAATTTTTTTACTGTCTCAAGTTGTTAGGAACTGTCCTGAAATAACATACTGGGATAGTATGCAGGATTTTTCTTCGAGAGCGTTGCTCAAAAATCAGGCGCATAGTGAGCCATGTAACTGATTCTTGAACGGCGCCCTCGGAAAAAAAGACAAGGAATATGGTAAGTTATTTTGGGACAGTTCCTTAAATTATTTTAAGCATATAACTGTTCAAAAATTTAAATCCCCTCGTGGGATATAAAATATCCCCTAACATAATTATTAATGCAAAAATCTTATAATAAATCTCCAATCAATAAATATTTTCAACTATGATGGTTTAAAAAACGTTCCAGACACCATATCTGCCACTTCTGATTACCTGTAAATTTATACATATTAAGATTTTTCTTGAACTCCGACCTTTTAGGTCCTTCCCAATCTTTAAAATAACTATCAACAGGCCTTGGCATTGGTATTTTATTTGGCACTGGTATCTCAGGATATTTTTTTTTCATTAACTCACGAATAAGATATTTTGGTTCTCCATTTCTAATACGACTTAAATCAAGTGGTTCAGACATCATTAACTTTGCATAAGGATCAAAATATGGCATTCCTGCAACCTTAAATGCGTTCATATAACTACTTGAACTTTCAATAGAGAACACATCATCCATAAATTTTAAATAATTTATTCCATTATCTCCAATACGATATCTCTCATAAAGATATTGCATATCTACTGGTTCTTTTAATACCAATGTAGGATCCGTAAATGTATATCTTTTCACAAACTCATCGAATGTCCAATCCTTGCCGATAAGTTGATCCATGCCACCAAAAATAAGATCACTGCTCTCTCCAATTACCATTAATTCTACTCCATCAGACTTTGCCTGAAGAGCCGCTTGCAATATTTGTGGTTCTATTGAATGTACAGGCGCTGCTTTAGTTTCCATAACAGCATCAACACATCTTTCTACAGATTTCCAATCTATATCTACATAGTGAAGTTTTAACCGATAGTAATTTGCATAATATTCTGCTCGTTCTAGTTCGTCTCTTTTATATTTACCTTCAAGAAATCGGAACGTATATGCATCAGAACCTTCCATATAAGATGCCGCAATTGCCGAATCCATTCCACCAGATAGCATTACTCCTAACTTTTTGTTTCTAATATTTGAAAACTGCTTTTCAAATTCTTGATCTATATCAGCTGCTGTGTGAACCAAAATTCGTTCATCTAAAGGAATAGGCTTTATATTTTGATGATGCAATCCCTCAAAAAAGTCTTTTTCGTCATCCTCAATATATCTAAATGCCATATATGAACTCATACAATATTTTTTATCTACCATAATTATAATCTCCTCCATCTGTATTAATATGAATCTCTCTCAATGCTTCCTCACTAGTCCATCCTCTTACTTGATGTAATGCTTCGGTAATTTTAGTTGATGATATTCCTTTAGTGTATGGGAAATATACAATCCTCACTCCTTCTTTATTAAAACTTTTCTCGTATTCCTTCCACTTATCAGTTCCATACCAGTCGTCACCAACAAAGAGAATATTAGCTCCCAGTTTTTTACAAGCTTCTAATTTATTCATATCATATTGTGGAACCGCTACATCTACATACTTGCAGCTTCTCACAATCTCAATCCTATCTTCAAAAGGAATAAGTGCTTGTTTCCCTTTATACAAAACAAGTTCATCGACCGTTACCCCCACAATAAGTTTGTCACATATTCCTTTTGCACTTTTCAACAAATTTAAATGCCCTATATGAAATAAATCATAAACTCCTGTTGTATATCCAATTAACATTCCATACCTCATTTTAATCTTTTTCTTTTATATAATTTTCTTCTCATAATTCTAAATCGTTTCAACAAATCAAAATGAAATACACTATAATCTATAACCTCCAATTTATCAGTTTCTGAATACGTGTGTATTCTATCTACACAAACTAAATTACCCACCTGAACTTTTGAACCATCTAATTCAAACATTTTTATGTCTTTAAATAACTGTTCCTCAAAATCACACTCATTAAATATAATTTTTTTGCCATACATTTCTGTACAATCTTGAGATGGTCTTATAACTTTACCATTGTACTTCTTAAAATATCCTGCAGGACGGCAAATATTTTCTCCATATTCTTGACTTCCGATTTTTTTAATACTACAATAATCAAAATCAATTTTATAAAAATTCAAATAATTTTTCTTTTGTTTTTTCTCATATGCTATTAGAAAAATATCCTTTAAGCAATAATAAATTGTAGCATCAAGAAGTTCTACATTTTCTATTAAATTTCCAATTTTAATCCACTTATAAGGAAATATATCTGCTTTATATAACTGTAATGTTCTATTTTCACTCGTTTCTGGAATCATATATATTTCATTTTTTCTTTTAAATACACAAGGATAAGACATATGATAATCATTTTTCATAACGATCCTAAACTTTTGCCATTCACCATCTATCAACTCGAATATGCCTATCCTCCCAATCTCATTTTTAATTTCATATGCCTCACAGAACAAAAATACTTTATCTTCGTTTTCAAATATCATTGGATCAGCAAACCAATATCCAGAAATACTTTTCAAAGGCGAAAAAGAAGTTTGGTAATCAAAAAAATCTATTTTACTTTTGCTTCTATAGGCAATATTCCATTTTCCTGTAAAAAATAATTTTGTCATAAGTTTTCTTATGTTTCTCACTTATTATTTAACCTCACTATATATCAAATCCAACACCTTCTTTGATGAATTTCCATAGACAGTTACATATTTTTCTTGAAATTCCTTTGTCATTTTTAATACATCTGCTAGAGGAATATTCTTTATTGAAAGTAATAATGTATCCTCGTCCATCACACCACCGTATAATTCCTTTACAACATCTATTCTCAAATGCTGATATTTTGAAAATGTATCATAATCATATGCCCAACAGATCATTGGTTTACCCAGAATACTATAATCAAAAAAGGACGATGAATAATCTGATATGAATAAATCCGCCGCAATCAAAAGTTCATCCATATTTTCATATGAAGTGACATTTTTAAAAAAATCAGAGTCACCATAAGAATATTTTAATTTAATTGTCGGATGTGCTCTATAAAACAGCACATATTCTTTTCCTAATTCATATTTCCACTTTTTCACATCAATGTTTAAAGTACCAAATTCATCTTCTCAGTCTCTGTATGTGGGTGCATATAAAATAATTTTTTTCTCATTGGAAATATTAAATCTCTTTCTCACTTTTTCCTTTATATTTTGAGTATTCGAAACAAACAAATCATTTCTCGGGTATCCGATGATTTTTATATTAATTTTCAATACCTTTTTTTATATATTTATACGTATCACTAAGACCTACTAATTCTCTTTGTGAATAATCATATAAGTACTCCTGTAATTCATTTTCAATAAGTCTTATTTCCTCACCAAATCCTTTTACTCTTTTAAAAATTTGTGTATTATTAATCGATTTCTCTGGCTTAAAATATTGTTTCTTCCTAATATGATTTTTGATTCCAAGAAATTGCTCTATTTTTTTTAATGTTTCGTCATATTTATAAATAAGGTCGTCAAACATAATATATAAAACTTTATCACAATTTTCTCTATTTCCCCACCACAATTTATGATATTTCACAAAATCATTCCCATTTCGGGGAACACATTCACAGTCAACACCCATATTCAAATTAAGAAACATATCTCGTGGGTCTCGATCTACGATGATTGCACAACCATCATTAACATATTTAAAAAAAGTAGAAGCAGCAATTGGAGGCATTAATTGATCCATTACATTTATTTTAGATAAATCGCCACCAAATGAAACAATCAACTCATCAATATATTCTCTAGTTCTCGAATAAAAATCTACATCTTTATCTCTCATTCTCATAAGACGATTTGTGAAACCTATACGTTTTTTTAATAATTTATAAACCGCCTTTTCAACCATTCTTTTAACAAGCCAATAATTTTTTTCAATACAATCTTTAGTCATATAATCATACACAGATCTTCCTTGCCATGATACTCCTGTAAGATCTTGAATATACCTCTGAGTAATTTTATCAGCATTATAATTAGAAAATTTTTGAATATATCTATTATTATGCACAAATTTTTCGAAACGAGTAAACGCTAAATCCTCTCTAAAATAAAGTCCAGCGCTATTAACATTTTGGTCTAAACTTCGGATGCCATCAGGAAAATCCAACAACATACACTCGAAATCTATTACTATTGCTTCTTCATATTCCTTTAATAAATCTAGAACTGCACTACTCCCACTACAATTATATCCACATATACTAACAATCATTTTATTCACCGCCAACTTTTATACGTACAAATTTATTATCTACTTTTTGTGATATTTATTCAAAAAATCGTCATCTATACAAATAATCTGTCTAATCAACATAGGACATATACAAATAACATATCCTGCCAAAGATACTATACTAACAACTATAAATTTTAAAAAGACAGGAATATCATTGATAATATTTTTTAAAGTAAAGCATAATAATGCACATACTCCCCCGCCAATTATCCACAAAATCATATATCTTTTGAGAACATAATCATTTTTACTAGAAAACATTTCCTTTTTTACCTGTGCCATATTCAACAATGCACACATTCCTTCCGCGATACTACTTGCAAATGTAATACCGAATATCCCAAGTTTTTTCACCAAAAGAACGCTCATTATAATATTCACGATCATTGCCAAACTACTATTCGCCATGGGTGTTTTAGAATCCTTGTTTCCATACATATAACGACTACATAAATTCTTTATTGAATTAGGTACAAACATAAATCCATATCCCATTAACGCCATTGCAGCATTTGAAACTGCCTTGTTTCCAAATTCTCCCCTTCCAAATGCAATCACTACAATTTCCTTTGCACACAATACAGTAATTATACTAACTGGAAGGAAAATTGTAATAAGTAAAAAAAAAGCCTTATTAAATACAGCAATAACAGCCATACCGTCATTAATAGAAATTTTCTCTGTTAATCTTGTAAAAAAAACTGTACAAAATGAAGCAATCAAAGTAATTACAAGATTCGAAAGAACTGCGCCATACCCCATTGCAGTCACAACTCCGTCTCCAAGACCAGATACTAAAATTTTATCTACTTGTTGATTAACAAAAACCATTGAATAACCAACAAATAATGGTCCCATCATCTTAATAAATTGATGAATTTCTTGACTCTTAAAATGAGTTTCTTTGGTTAATCCTAAATATAGACACGACTTTTTCAAAAGATACACAGCATTCCATAGCGGATAAACAAATGAACTTATTATTAATGACCAAATACCAATTTTTCCAGTCATAGTCAAAATAAATATAATTGTTATTATACTTTGATTTAATCCTGTCATCTGACATGGAATATATCGATTATTTGCATTCAATATAGACTGAAAAACCGCTGTAATAGAAAACACAATTAATACAGGAGAAAAAACAACTATATAAAAAGTTAACCTTTTGCACAAGTCATCACTATAGCTTGGTGCAATGATTCGTGATAACAATGGTGAACATAAAACCATAGCTGCTGCTATAATACAACTCCCACCAACCATTAATTTTATTACATCAGATATAAATATTTTTGATTTTGTAATATCTGCAGATTTAATATATATATATATGGAAACAAATGCAGTTGTAAAAACCTGTGCTATTACATATTCAATATTTCCATAAAGTCCTTGCGATAAAGAAACCAAATCTGTTTCAATTGTTGCACCAAAAACATTTGCCATAACCATCTGCTTGATAAATCCAAAAATCTTGGAAATGATTACAAGTCCTGTAATAGAAGTCAAGATGTGGAACAGTTCATTCTGCCTATTATTCCTCTCTTTATTATGAAGATGTTTATCTAATCTCATCTATTGCCGCCAATCCATCTTGATTTTTCATAGTCTTTTTTTTGAATTTCATTCCGCAATCATTACAGATATAAACATTTCCATCTTTTATCAATTTCTTCCCGCATCTGCATGCCCATCCCCTTTGTTTTGCAGGTACTCCCAACATGACCGCATATGATGGCACATTTGATATTACCACGGCTCCTGCTCCAATAAAGCAATATTCTCCTAATGTAATCCCACAAACAATGGTTGCATTTGCACCAATTGTTGCATCATGCTTCACTAATGTACGAACATAATTTTCCTTTCCCTTGGGATATTTTGCCCTAGGGGTATAATCATTTGTAAAAACACAGGAAGGACCGCAAAATACATTATCTTCTATTTCTACTCCTTCATATATTGATACGTTATTTTGGATTTTTACATGGTTTCCTATTTGAACATTATCTGAAATATTAACGTTTTGCCCTAAAGAACAATTTTGTCCTATACTTGCCCCCTGTTGAATGTGACTAAAACACCAAATCTTGGTCCCTGATCCAATTTGAACATGGTCCTCTACTATGCTGGTTGGATGCAAATAATATCCGTTCATATTAAATTCACCTTACATACTTTACTTTATAAAATTTCAATATTATCTCGTTCTTCCACATTTTTCATTACATTCTTTGTATCAAATATTGCCTTTGCATGTTTTTGAACAAACTCATAATCTATGTTGCTGTGTGCCGCTGTAATCATAACTAAATCTACCCTTTCTATCAACTCTGCACTCAGTTCTGTTTCGCTCTCCATTATCAGAGAGTCTTCTCGGAATGTCTTTATCCATGGATCAAAATAACTTACATTAGCACCTACATTTTGCAACTCCTCAATCACACGGATCGCAGGAGATTCTCGATAATCATCAATATCGTTTTTATAGGCCACACCTAAAATAAGAATTTGGGCACCATTAATCGATTTTTTCTGCTGATTAAGAATATGCATTGCCCTCTCAACACAATATCCTGGTTGTCCATCATTGATAACCATAGAATTTTCTATTAATGTTGTATGAAAACCATATTCCCGTGCTTTCCATGTAAGATAATATGGATCCAAAGGAATACAGTGTCCACCTAATCCTGGACCAGGATAAAATGCTTGAAATCCATAAGGCTTTGATTTTGCTGCCTCGATTACTTCCCATACTGAAATACCCATTTTATGACAAAGGCGTCCAAGTTCGTTAACCAAACCAATATTAATATTTCTATAAGTATTTTCAAGTATTTTTTCCATTTCTGCCACTGCTGGAGACGAAACCCTGTGTACTGGCGCTTCCAATATGGCCTCATACATAGTTGCTGCAATATCCGTACATTTCGGTGTACATCCCCCTACCACCTTTGGAGTATTTTTTGTCTTATAAATCAAATTCCCAGGATCAACCCGCTCTGGTGAAAATGCAAGATAAAAGTCCTCACCGCATCTAAGACCAGATTCTTTTTCAAGAATAGGTTTGATCAACTCCTCTGTAGTTCCTGGATATGTTGTGGATTCTAGAACTATCAACATATCCTTATGGATATAGGAACCAATACTTTTGACTGAAGACCGCACATAACTAATATCTGGTTCCTGATGTTTATCTAATGGTGTAGGAACTGCAATACAAACACAATCGCAGCTTGCAACTGCTGAAAAATCTGTAGTTGCTCTAAGATTTCCAGATTCTACAATTGTTTTTAAATCCTCATTAACAACATCACCAATATAATTATGACCTTCATTAACCATATTCACTTTAAACTCCTGAATATCAAAACCAATTACTTTAAATCCTGCCTTTGCCTTTTCTACAGCAAGAGGCAAACCAACATATCCTAAACCACAAACTCCTAATATTGCTGTCTTATCTTGTATCTTATTCTTTAATATGTTCATCAATTAATCTCCTGGCACATTTCCTTTATCGCTTCAAAAATATTTATGCTTTCAAGTGTCTAATTCCCGTCTTTCTTTTCATAAAAAGCATTATAAATATTATAATTAATAGTCCGTGAGTCAAAAGCACCGTATTTAAAAAAGTATTTGTTAAAGAGATTGTCAGATAGAGAGAAACTAAAATATATATTCTTGAATCTAACCCTCGTGAACTATCATCTAGCGCACACAATACCAAACACAAGATAATGGGCATTATAATGACGCCAAAGTATCCCAGATTTGTAATAGCATCAGAAATCAATCCATTGTTAGCATTTGTCGCAGATGAATAAGAATATAATCCTCCAATAATATTATCCAAATCCGGATAAGGTGTTTTAAATCCAAAATGCCTCAAAAAACTTCTTCTAAAATAATCTGGCGTCTTATCCAAAAAGTAATCATAATATGCCCACTGAAGATATGCTGGCACAAACAATACTCGTCTCATAAGCATTGAAGCTGGAACAATGCTTCCGGTTAATTGATAAAACAATATACACAAAGCATATAAGCAAGTTATTCCCTTTAATATTAAACCATTTAAGAATGTTATGTTTATTTGGGGCAAATGTGAGATAATAATGGCAAATATTGCCATAAAAAAAACGGTTTTTGACCCTTCGATCCCAAAATTTAACATTTGAATTCCAAAACACACCCAAGCAAGCCCTCGTCTATTTCTTAAGAAAAAATAAACAATAAAAATCGGCATTGTTACACGGCTCCATCCATACAAATATCGCAAAATCGTAGACAAGCTATATTTTGAAGCTTCCTCTCTAAGTCCATATACAGTCAGTAAGTTAAAGTGAATACGAAAATTAGTATACTTTGCCGAAATATAGATAATAACAAAAGCAATTAGCACAAAAACAGCCATTAACATGTATTCGAAATACACGTTCTCCCTTCTTTTTGGGCAAAAGTGTAGGTTACCCAGCACAAATAAGTGATGTATGAAAAATATTACAGTCCAATAAACAGTATAATATATGATAAATCCAGCAGGATATTGTCCAAAGGCAGTCATCGTAGTTGTTGGCACAACAGACAAAAGAAATAGGACAAATATTATTTCATCAGAAAGACGGTTTCTATTTTGATAGCTCTTATATGTCAGATCGGCAAATAATAAAAAAACGATCCAAGAATACAATACTAACCCTAATGTTGGGTCAACAATAAATCCAACGTATCGAAAATGTGGACCAATAATCCTTGAGTACCCTATATCAATGAAAATCCTGTATATAATACACCAAATAAAAAAAGATACCTTATTAGGTATATGTTTATTAATACAAATTTTATATTTTACAGGCTTTATATTTCTCATTTTTCTATTTTCTTTCCTATGTAAAAGGTTCCCTTCATATCGACACTAGAAAAGCTCTCTAGTGGCAATTTCACGGGTTTACCTGTTTTTTTACTTTTGTAAATAGCAAGAACCACTTCCAATGCATTACGACCGTCTATAGCATCAACATATGGTTTTCTATTCCTCTTAATGGCATCAACCATATCTGCGAATAATCGTTCATGTCCATTACCATACACATTCGTTGTTATTTCCTTTAATCCCTGGAAATGATCATCGCTTTGATCCATATCCAAAAAGTTCCACACGTCAATATTATTTGCATTGGATCCGCCAATTTTTACTGTACCATTTTCACCGAAAAGATAAAGTGTTTCTTCAAGATTTTGAGGATACACATTTACGGTCCCTTCAATCGTTCCAATTGTTCCATTCTTAAATTTCAAAACAGCCATTCCGACATCTTCTGTTTCCAAATATTCATGATACTGTTGACATATTACCCCATAAACTTCTTCGATTTCTCCACCAAGCATCCATCGAAGAAGATCTATTCCATGAATGCACTGATTCATAAGTGCTCCACCATCAGAAGCCCATTTTCCCCTCCATGCTGCCTGATCATAATATGCCTTCCCCCGATTCCAACGAACATGAACAGAACCATGGGAAAGTGAACCAAATCTCCCATCTTCAAGTGCCTTCCTCATTTTCTGTACAGCAATATTAAAGCGATTCTGATGACACGCAGAGACTTTTACACCACGCTCCTCTGATCTCCTGATGATTTCATCCGCATCAGCAATAGACATTGCGATTGGTTTTTCCACTATAATATTAATTCCATGATCTATACAATATAATGCAATCTCTGCATGTATACCACTATCTGTAGCAATACTGATAAGCTGAAGCTCGGGATGATTGTCTACCAAATCTGTATAATCTGTATATCGTTTGATATTATTATCCTTTTCTAACTCATACTTAGACAACAGCGTTTCCATTGCATTTGGCAAAATATCACATA
Source organism: bacterium D16-56 (assembly GCA_003611875.1). Lineage (GTDB taxonomy): Bacteria > Bacillota > Clostridia > Lachnospirales > Lachnospiraceae > Brotaphodocola. The sequence continues at coordinate 136,443 of RAYY01000009.1, forward strand.
CTGCAACTAAGTCCAGTTTATTAGTTAGTATTGCATTTATATGCTTTGCTGCAATGCGTCCACAACCAATTAATGCATATTTCATTTTATTCTAAAGTACCTCCGATTTGTAATATTCTTTCATATAATGCGGCCAACTTATTTTTTTCATTTTGCCAATTAAATTCCTGTTTAATTGCCCTTCGTCCATTAAGTCCCATTTCTCTTGCACGATCTGGATTTTCATATAAATATCGGATTGCTGCACAAATATCTTTTACACTCTTAGGGTTAACACAAAAACCACAATCATATTTATCAATAAATTCTTTCCATAAAACAAAATTTGTACAAATAACTGGTAATCCTGCCATCATTTCCTCAAATATTTTAGTATTCCCCATAGTTCCTTGCATCCCATTTGTATTTGCACTTGGTTCTAAAAGAGCCATTCCAGCAAATGCATTACTTAATTCTTCTGCAACTTCCTTAAAAGGAATCTTTCCTTTAAAGTCCACAAATTTCCAACAACAATCAGCTTTCAATTCTTCTAAATATTCATCACTTCCCCAACCACATAACAAATATCTGCATCCTTCAATTGTTTTTACAGCCTCCATAATCACTTTATGATTCCATTGTTTGTTAATCCCACCAGCAAAAACTACTTGCTTTGTTTCAAACTTTGGTTGAATATATTTTTCTGTAAAATTCGGATAATTAGCGATTTGAACAACTTCATGATTATATTTTTTAAAATAGTCCACTAAATGAGGTGTTACTGTTACTATTGCATCTATTCGTCTACATATCATTCCTTGATAAAAAGAATATGCTTTATAAACAAATGGACGTAACATTCTTGGAATCCATTTTTTTCCTGTGATTGCATGCGCCGTATCTTCATGACTGTCAAATATCACTTTCTTTCCTTTTTTTTTCAACTGCATCGCACACAACATAAGTTCAGGATCATGAAAATGGTATAGATCTGCATCAATCCTAATTGCTTCTCTATATATCAGTTTCGTTGCTTTTGTGAAACGCTCATACCGACTTTTGCCAATATTGCCAATTCCGACGATATGTACGCCATTTTTTTCATACGTATTTCCCTTCTCTATAAGATACACCTCATATCCCATAGCTGCTAAAGACATACATTCTTTATGGAAGATCCTTGTGTCTTCCGGCATATGCGCACTTGTCATATGGCATACTTTCATTTATCCAAAATACCTCCCTATTTCATCTACAATCCTATTAGCACTGTGGCCATCTCCAAACGGCTGATACTCAATATCAAAAGAGACCTTTTTCCCTAATTTTTCTAATATATCTTGTTCTATAGGCTTGGCTAACTGATTAACATGACCCTTCATAGTTTCTGGCCAAATTACATAATCGAATATTGTTACACATTGTTTTTTTGCAAAAAAAGCCTCTCTCTGAAGACCTCCCGAATCTGTCACAATTTTTTTTGCATTATTTACCAAAAAAATAGAATCTAAATATCCAACCGGTTCAATTAGTATGATATTTTTATAGTCATTAATCTGGCAAATTTCTATAACTTTTTCTCTGTTTCTTGGATGTACTGGATATATTGTTGGTGCATCCAACAAATTCATTGCATGTAATATATTATTAATTTTTTCATCCGTATTTGTATTTTCCTGTCTGTGGCATGTAAGATAGTAATAGTCTTCAGGACACTTTATTTTTATATCATCAATACGTTTAAACTCATGCAAAAATGCTTTTGAATCATGCAAAGAGTAATATAAAAATGCATCGTACATGGGATCACCCACAAGATGCACTGAATTAGAAAAGCCTTCCTTTACAAGATTTTCCGAAGCAGATTCTGTACAAGTAAGATGTATTTGTGAAATATGATCTGTAACGATTCTGTTAACTTCTTCAGGATTACTTAATGTGCCTAGGCGATTTCCTGCCTCAACATGACATACAGGAATATTTAATTTAACAGCTGCAAGCGCTGCAGCCATAGTGGAATTTGTGTCTCCAAAAACTAAAAGCATATCAGGTTTCTCTTTATTTAAAATATTTTCAATTCCAGAAATCATTAATCCCGTCATATGACCATGTGTACCACCAAAAATTCCTAAATTATAATCAGGATGCGGAATTCCCATTTCCTCAAAAAAAACGTCTGACATGTTATAATCATAATGTTGCCCTGTATGGATAATCACTTCTTGGTATGTTTTTCTTAACTGTTTTGAGATCACTGCAAGTTTAACAAATTGAGGTCTGGCTCCCACCACTGTACAAATTTTTTTCACATTTATCTCCTCTAAATCTTGTATCCTATTATTTTTTTAATTGTAGGTTTTACAACATCTTTAATATCACTCAATAAAGGTTGTTTAGTTATTACATAATATGGTACACATTTTGCACCAAATTGTCGAAAAAATCCCTCTATTCCTTCAACCATAGAACCTTCAAAGTCAAATACCTTACTATGTTTAGCGGCAAATTGAATTCCCTCCCATAAAAGTAATTCTTGTGACTGACTAGATGAATAGGCAGGATCTCTTGCACCTGTTAAATAATAACAAACATTTGCGTCAAATAAATAAAAAGCACAAGAGTGCACATTTCCATCTTCATCTCGTGCTTCAAAATACTTTCCTCTTTCATTCTCTATTGCTTCTTGCATGTATCGCTCTGTAAACTTTTGGGATATAGGGTACTTTCTTTTTTGAAGATCGTATGTTTTAATCAACAATTCATACATGGTTTCAATTGCTTTATCTATCTTAACATCTGCTATCACATTTACACGCTTTGCGGCATAATTAATATTTCTTTTTGTACTTTTACTAAAATTAGATTTTACTTTTTCAATATCTGATAGATTTTCAATACGATATGTAAAATTCGTTTCATAATGATAACCCAACCATCTAAATGGAAGCACATACTCATTTTGTGGGTTTAATACGTGCCTGATGTTCCTATAATGTTCTAACCTCATAAATATTTGATTAATAATATCTTTCTGTGATTTATAATCCTTCAATACCTTTTCAGACATCCAAATACCTAAGTTCTGTGTTTTATCTGGCATGTATATTTTTTTTCCATCCGATACATATGCAAAACGTGCCATCACCTCGCCAGTTTTTTCATCATTAATTATTATTTCTTCCCATCTATCAGGTGCAACCAAATCTAACCACCAAGGCTGTTCTAAAACACTATTTACATATGGTATTTCTTTCATTCTCTTACCCTTTCATATATATTTAATACTAAATCATCTCTAAAAATCTCTTTACAAACTATTTTAATCTACAAATTTCTTTCAATACTCATTAACATATTACTGATATACTCCCTTTCTTCTGTCTCAAGCTCTGGAAATATAGGTATTGCAAATGTAGTCTTTGCCAATTCCTCTGTTACAGGCAAATCCCCCTCTTTATATCCCAATTCCTTAAAAGCTCCTTGTAAATGCAGTGGAATAGGATAATAGGTTCCACAATCTATTCCCGCATGATTGAGCCTTTCTTTAATTATGTTAGCTTTTGGATGCTTCAATGCATAAATATAATAAGAATGGTACGTATCCTTATCTTCCATAGGTGTAATATAAGTGGTATTCTTCAAAGCTTCATTATAAAATTGAGCATTATCCCTTCTTCTATTGATAAATGTTTCGATATGTCTAAGTTTCTTACGCAGGATCGCCGCCTGTATAGCATCTAAACGCGAGTTGTATCCAATTAGGTAGTTGTAATATTTCGTTTCTCCAACTGGTATATTACTCGGAAAATTTTTCTTTTCTAATTCGTATTGATATTTCAAACTATATAGGCCATTTTTACCAGCCCCATGGATTTTTAATGCTTTACAGACCTGGGCAATATGCTCGTCATCTGTTAAAATCATCCCCCCATCTCCAGATGCTCCAAGGTTCTTTGTTGGAAAAAAAGAGAAACAGGATACATCACCAAGAGTTTTCTTCCTCTCTCCTTTATAACGGCTTCCTGTTGACTGTGCACAATCAGCAATTATTTTTAGGTTGTATTTTTGAGCAATTACTTGAATCTTTTCTAGGTCTGCACAGTTTCCATAAAAATTAACTGGTAATAAAGCTTTTGTTTTCCTAGTAATTGCTGCTTCAGCAAGCTTAGGATCCATACAATAGGTAACAGGATCTACATCTACAAATACAGGTACAGCACCAACTGCAGCAATACTTTCTGCTGTAGCAAAAAAGGTCCAAGCTACAGTAATTACTTCATCACCTTTTCCAATACCCAATGCACGCAGTGCAAGAATAATTGCATCGGTTCCATTTCCACATGAAATGCCATATTTTGCTCCCTGATATTCTGCAAATTCCTTTTCAAAAGCATCTACTTCTGGTCCGCCAATGTAGCGTCCGCTTCGAAGAACGCTTAATGCCGCTTCTTCGTATTCTTTCGCATATTCTTCATGCTGCCTCTGTACATTCATCAATTGAATCTTCATAAATCTACTTTCCCCTTAAATGTAATTCTTCCATGCCTGACTACTTGATTTTCATTATTTTTATAAAGGCCCACTCCAAAATCAAAAATAGCGAAAACATGACAGAAAATCCTTCATATTCCCGAAATACCCTCCACGAATACTTTACCTTTTTGAATTTATTATAGGAAATGGACTGGGGCCATATTCTGTACAGCATTAATGTCTCCTGCATCCCATAAACATAAGGATATATTTTTAATATCCTGAGCCATAATGAATAATCGTTATTTTTCCGGATGGTTGGTATATCGACTTTTCCCAACAGATCGGATGTGATCATCACCGTAGAAGATCCAACAGGACAGATTCTAAGCACCGATTTATAATCTGCCCGCTCTTTACAGCGAATCGTCCTTCCAATGCGGCTACTCTTTTCATTGATCTGTTCATAGTCCGTGCAGGTAAATTCATATTGATGATCTGTCATAAATTTTATCTGCCGTTCCAGCTTAACTGGCATCCACAAATCGTCACTGTCAAGAAAAGCAATCATCTCTCCTTTTGCCTTTTCAAATCCATATTTTGTTGCTGCCCCGGGCCCTGAATTACAATCTAATTTATATACTTGAATCCTTTGATCTTTCTCTGAAAATGTCATTGCATATTCATAAGAGCCATCTGTAGAACAATCATCAACAATAATCATTTCCCAATTTGTATATGTTTGAGAAAGGACAGATTCTATGGTTTCTGACAGCAATTTCTTCGTATTATATAAAGGAACAATAATCGATACTTTTGGATTCTTGTTAATAAAGCCAGACATGCTTATCCTCTCTTTTTACTATAATGATTATTCACTTTCTCCACCCCGTCTCCACCTGCCATCGCCGCCGCATCCTCCATCCCAAACCCCTCCGTACTCTCCCTCATAAACAAAATCTTCACCGTCTTAAAAATAATCTGGACATCCAGCAGCAGCGAATAATTCTGGATATACATCAGATCCAGCTTCAGCTTATCATAAGCCGTAGTGTTATACTTCCCATACACCTGTGCATATCCGGTCAGGCCGCCCTTCACCTTCATCCGATAGCCAAACTCCGGGATCTGCCCGGTATACACCTTCACATGCTCCACCCGCTCTGGTCTTGGACCTACTATGCTCATATCCCCCTTTATTATATTGAATATCTGAGGCAGCTCATCGATTCTTGTGGCGCGGATGATCCGCCCCACCGGCGTGATTCTAGGATCCCCTTCTGTGGCCGGCACCGAGCGCCCCTCCTTTTCCGCATCCTCAACCATACTGCGGAACTTATAGATCCGAAACACCTTCCCTCCCTTAGTACACCGCTCCTGAACATACAAAACAGGGCCTCCGTCATACAGCCTGATGGCAATGGCCGTCACAACAAAAACAGGGGACAATAAAATAAGCGCTGTCACCGACAACGCCAAGTCCATCCCCCGTTTTACCACACGCTGGTCAAAAGACAATCCATTGTTCCTGGACAGCAAAAGAGGCGTGTCAAACAAATGCAGGCTTTCTGCACTTCTTATGATCACATCCGATATTTTCGGAGTTGTGTAGGTCCGAATCCCCTTCTCATAGCAATACTTTAATATCACATTCCGCATGTGGGAAGGAAGATCACAAACCACCACCCCTTCATATCCATGGATCCTTTCTTTAATCAAGGTAATCCCCTTAGAGATATGGATGGTCTCCCCAATCACAAATCGGTCGTTTCTGCTGTGGATTTTCCCCATCAGCCCCGCCACCGGATGCTCCCCATAGATCAGCAGCACACTCCGCGGCGGATAAAGCAGGCGATACACTCGGGTAGAAAGAAAGCTCCAGATACTAATCACCAAAAGCTCCGCACCAGCCATGGCTAACAGAGGAACTATATTTTGAAAGGATTTCGTCAGTAATGTGATCTGGAGATAAGCCATAACATTTGCACAAAAGGCAGCAAGAAACTGGGAATATATCATGTTTCCGGTTCTCAGATACCCTACCCTCCAGCCGCCGTAAAGAACATTAAACAATACAAGGAATATCCCGTACACGGCCACCATCAGCCAATGGCCGCTCCGGTTGTAGGGGGTCTCCATCTTCTGATTATAAAAGTGGAGCCATACATACCAGAATGCAGCCATCTCCATAGAAAGCACAATCATGCTGAATATAAATTTGACCATCCGCTTATATTGTTCATAATTATTATCCATAGCCTTTTCCATTAGAAAACGACTCCTTAAAATATACTGATCTCTGATTTCTATTCAAACGCCGCTGACATCTCCCGCTCTCTATCCAAAGTCCCTGCACCAGCATTGAAAAACATCCTTCCCTTGTCTTCTCTCAACATAATTCCCAACACTATGGCCTGCTCCTCTCCCCATAACCGGCATCGCACCACGGCATACCGCTTTTTCAATTGAATCCGTTCCATCTGTCCTGCACATTTCTTCAAAGGGCCTGACACCAAAGCAATCTCCCCGCCCTCCTCCTTCTGCACATAGGAAAGCCTTACCACATGATCCGTTCCCGAAATTTTTTCCAGGAACTCCCCGTCTTTTGGCATCATGGGCAGAATCGTAATATTGCCCCATGCCATTCTGTCTCCTATATCCGGATTTTTTTCCGGGCAGCGAGGAAGGAAGTCCTCCTTGCCGCTGTCTTCACAGGTAAGAAATACACATCCCGGAAACAGCCGCTCCCTGTGGACTATACTTCTTTGCTGCCTCCTCCAGATTCGCTCCTGATAGATCACAAAACATTCTTTATACTGATAGGAAGGGATTGTCTTGTGAATGACCTTCACCAATTCTTCCTCCCTCCCGGCCCAGGTCTTTAATAAATACCATAACATCAACGCTTTCCCCCTTTGGTGCACAGTCCCTCTCAGCTTTTCCCTTTGACCTTTTCCCCCGGCAATTCCTGCAGCATAAGAGCCTGTTCCGCCCCTTCCCTCACTGCCATCTCCTTTATTTCCTCCGCCCCCTTAACCCAATACCGCTCCGGCAGTCCAATCTCTGCCTCCATCCTCCCATACCTTAGCCCCTGGCAAATATCCTCCTTCAGAACAATTCCCAGCAGCACCGTCTTTTCCTCTCCAAGAAGCTTCAGACGAACCAATACATGCCGCTTGCCATACCGGCACCGCACAATCTGCCCCACACAATTCCTCAATGGCCCTGACACCTGACGAATGTTCCCGTTTCCGTCAGTCTGCAAATAGGAAAGGCCGATCACATGATCTGCATTCATGATTTTCTTTAAAAATGCTGCCTCCTCTTTCTCTACAAAAAGAAAGCAGGATTCACCGTCCGCCATCAGCTTCGCCATAGCCGGAACCTTTTTCAGACAAAAAAATAAAGCCTCCGGCTCTTTTGAAGTGATAAATACATATCCGGGAAACACCCGCTTTACATGAACAAGATTCTGCTTCTGCCTTCTCCAAAGCTGTTCCTGGTACACTACAAAACATTCCCCATATAAATGTCCCGGAACCAGTCTTCGTATCAGCCCTGCCAGCTTTTCCTCCTCCCCGGTTCTCGTCTGCAGTACATACCACAACATAATCTCTCTCCCTATATTGTCAAGTGATTTTCCTCAAAAAATCAAGGAATTTTGAGTTTCCTATCTCCTTTATCATACACAACCATTACTATAAGACATCAAGACATAAAATCTCTGCTTCTTCAGAAATTTAAGAGGAAAGGCGCAGCCCAATTCATAAATGGGCGAGCTTCGCCATTTCCCGGTCAAAAAATCAATGACCCGAATACCTGACGCCATGATGACCACAGCCAGTATAACCCCTTTCAGAAAAATGCAGCCTCCAGGCTCACAGCTTTTCTTCCCGGTTTTGTCCCGAATATTTTGCCATACATACACTTTTGCTGGTTTCTTTTGGTTTGTGATTCCCGTTCGCTAAAACGAACAAACTGCAACCCATTTAATATTCTGCTTAAACTTTATAACCCATGGCTTTATAACCCCATGGTTTTATAACCCCATGGCGCCTGATCTATGAGTGCAACATAATGTAGAATTGTGTTGCACTCAAATCTGCTTGTAACATCAAGAAAAACGTTGAAAATATAAGGATTTTACTACTTTAGACACTTAAGAACTTCAGATAAAAAAACACGAAAAA